>CALJOK010000090.1 GCA_937981555.1 uncultured Saprospiraceae bacterium | reverse complement strand
ATCTACTAGTCGTGATAATCCTGTTGCTGATGTTTGTCCAAAACTTGATAGTAAATAATCTGTGTATAAATCTAATTTATCTTGCATCTCACAAAGCTAGGCTTTCATTACTTTTTTTCAAAAGTGCGTAACTTGAGTAATAAATTAGGTGGTGCAAATTCTGGGATAAAATGTTTAAAATTATTTTGAAACCATTTTAAAAACCCCAATCATCACCCCAAAATTTCCATCCAAATCTTTCCGCTCTAATTTTGGAATATATGCTCTCGAAACAAAACCATCGAGATACAACGCATTTTTGCAATTCAATTCTTCTTTAAAAAACATCGCGAAATCAAAGAGGTTAACTTCTTTATGAGAAATGACAAATACGATCTCATGCTTAGAAATCACTCCCACGCCATTTCTAATATTCAAATTCGTAGAACCTTCCTTGAAAATTGGATGCACCTTTTCATTAATTAAAAGCATCGGGCCAGATTGGGTTGCCCAGGTTGGAGTAATGTTTTTTTGAGAAAAAAGATTGCTTGGTAAAACTCCTGCGGAATCATTTTGAATAAAAAATACACCATTCGGTTGAAGATAAAAATTGCCATAACCATCTTGCAAAGTGTCCAATGATTTTATTGTTTTTCCATTTTCGATAAAAAGTCCTTGAGGATTTCGATCAAGTGAGTACATGCCTGCATTCATAGCAAAAAGTAATTCTTTGTTTTCACTTTCCATTTCTTTTTTCAAATTTTCCAAACTACGAATGAGTTGCCTCTTTTTATTTTTCCAAAAAAATTGGACAGGTGTTTTCCGCAAATCAATTTTTACGACATCGAATTTTTGATTGCGATAAGTAATTTCTTGTGCATCGATTTCAACTACTTTTTGCGTAGCTGTTTGAGCAGAGCAAGAAGTGCAGATGGTACTTAAAAAAAAGGAATAACAAGTGATGAATATTAAACTTGTTATTCCTTTTGGAAATGAAATTTTAGACATTTTTTATTCTTTTATTTCAGGTGAAGTTCGTTGATCGATTTCTTCTTTAAACTTTTTGTGGTCGTCTACAAAAAGAGAAAGAATATTGAAGTTGTTTTTAATTCCAAAAAGTCCATGTAAGGTATTTTCTTTTTTCAAATAAATAACAACATTATGAGACGTGAGTTCTGTGCCTAGTTTTTTTGCTAAAGGATTATTGCTAATCGTTCGTTGGCTTAATTCTACTCGTTCAATATCTTCGTAAGCAACTTCGGTTTCAGACATCATCCCAAATCGTAACAACACACTTTCATTTTTTAAAATAATTGGTCTTCGAGAAGTAGACTTAATGATGCCAATAATTTGGACCATAGAATACAAGCTCAATCCAGTTCCAATCCATGCAATAATTGGACTCCACCTTTCCACTAAAAGATGGAAAGTAAAAGTCTCGACTACAACTAGTCCGATGAAAACTCCAAAGATTAAAACTAGGTCACTTCTTTTATGATATGTAAAAGCATTGTTAGGAAGCGATGGTTTACTCCAGGTAAAAAAGCAATAATAAAACAAAGAGAGTTCCATTAAAAAAAATACAGCTGCTTTTTCAGGTAGAATTTCTCCAACCACTTTTCGAGCAATTTCTAGGAAATCAGGTGTTTCACTTTTTGCAGATTGAATTGCTAAATACACTTTTCGAATCTTGAAAAGAGCGAAGGTGAAAATAGAAAACTCAATGATCGGAATCAAAAATTGTTTGGCAAATGCAAGAATCGTTTGATGTTCTTTTGGAATAATAAAAGATGCAATAACAACACCTAGAATCAAAAAAGGAACAGTAGTAGTTTTTGGAATTTTAGTTTTCCAAATGAGTAAAAAATAAACGATTGGAACGGTGAAAATCAAATCTAAAGTGATGGCGTAAGAAAGATTTTGCGAAGCGAAAACTGGGAGGAAAGCGAGGTACGTAATTCCTAAAAGTAGTAAAAGTGGGACGCCAAAAATCAAGGCTAAATGTCCCTTGCTGAGGTGATTTATTTTAGTCATAATTCACTTGTTTTGGTGGATGACTAAGATACGATTTTTTGCGATTAAAAACTTGAAATGAACATTGTTTTTAAGTTTAAAATAAAGTTTAAGTTGTTGATTTTTAGATGGTTATATTTGAATGTTTTTAAAAGTACATTTCTGTTGGAATAGAATATTTTCAATTATTATTTTACCCAAATAAAATTTATAAAGGCAAAAGAAAACCCGAATTTTCTTCATCAGAAAATCCGGGTTGCTAACCTTTATTAGTTCAAAAATAAATTACTTTATTCGCTGAATAATCATTGACGAAGCACCACCGCCTCCATTACAAATTGCTGCCAAACCAATGTTGGCATCTTTCTGATGTAACACATTATTTAAGGTAGTCAAAATACGTGCTCCAGAAGCTCCAAGTGGGTGACCTAAAGAAACGGCACCACCAAAAACATTCACTTTATTTTCTTTCAACTTCATCTCTTTGTTGAATGCCATCGTTACTGCTGCGAAGGCTTCATTCACTTCGTAATAATCAATATCTGATTTTTTGATACCTGCGAATTTCATTGCTTTTTTAGCAGCTTTTGGAGGAGCTGTGGTGAACCATTCTGGCTCATGAGCAGCATCTGCAAAAGAAAGAATTTTTGCGACAGGTTTCAATTTATATTTTTTCACCGCTTCTGCACTTGCCAAAACTACTGCTGATGCTCCATCATTAATTGTTGAAGCATTGGCAGCTGTTACTGTTCCTTCTTTGGTGAACGCCGCTCGAAGAGCAGGGATTTTTTCGAATTTTACTTTTTTGTATTCTTCATCTTGAGCTACGATGATTGCATCGCCTCTTCGTTGAGGAACACTTACTGGGATGATTTCATCTGCGAAAGATCCATCGTCCGTTGCTGCTGCTGCTCGCTCATAAGATTGAATTGCAAAAGCATCTTGTTGCTCTCGTGTGAAATTATATTTTTCGGCAGTTGCATCTGCGCAAACACCCATTGGCATTTTTCCATAAGCATCTTGCAAACCATCTTGAACTAATCCGTCAATGAAATGTGCATTTCCAAATTTATTTCCCCAACGCATTTTTGGCGCATAAAAAGGAATATTACTCATGCTTTCCATTCCACCTGCAACGATGATATCAGCTTGGCCGATCATAATATTGGCAGCACCCATCATAATTGATTTCATTCCTGATGAGCAAACTTTATTGATAGTCGTACAAGGAACATTATTGCCAATGCCAGCTCCCAAAGCTGCTTGTCGAGCAGGTGCTTGACCAAGTCCGGCTGACACCACATTTCCCATTAAAACTTCTTGCACTTTTGATGGACTCACCTTTGCTCTTTTCAATGCACCTTCGATTGCAAATGATCCTAATTGAACTGCAGAGAAACTAGATAGTGCGCCTCCAAAACTTCCCATCGGAGTTCGTACTGCTGATACGATATAAACTTCTTTCATGTTTTTTTTATTAATTATAAATGGTTAAAATGGTTTGATGCCGCAAAAGTAATAGTTTTTGGGCAATGTTTATACTCTTTTTAAACGACAGAATGAAAGCTTAGTTTACTTGAATCGGAATTGTTTTTTTAATATTGATTCCTTCGAGAGAAAGCCAATAAATCCCTGAAGGAATTGACATCCCCGCAAATGAAACCGTATGCTCCCCTTTTATCTGTTCTCCTTGCAAAAGTGTTTTAACCAATTTTCCTTCTTGGTTAAAAATAGCTAATTGCAATGTTGTTTTTTTATCCAAAGAAAATCGAATCACAGAATTTGCGGTAACTGGATTTGGGAAAATTTCCAACTCGAAATCATCAGAAAATATATCATAAATAGATGTAATCGTATCAGGTGCAAAACCAACCAAAGTCAATACATTTCCAGAATGAGGAATTCCTAAAGTATCAATTTCTTTAGCGTAACAAATATCAGCTGGACTATTTAAAAACGGAGTGGAAATAACTTCTGGAGGGTTGGCAAAGGCATTATCATATTTAGCAATTTTGGCGGGAGACCAGTAAGAGATATAATAATTGCCATCGTTGTCATCGTCGATGCCGTCGATATTTCCAACGCTAGTCGTGAGAATAGTGCTAACTGAATTATCAGAAAGATCGACTGCTTTGATAGGCGCATTACTATCCCAGTTGACAAAAATCAAACGATTGTTGGCTCCATCAAAAATAATTCCGTTGGGTCTAGAAACAGTATTGTTTACAATGATTTCATGCGTAGGATTGGCCAAGTCGGAAACGTCAATTTTATATATAGTCCTATTACTAAAATCGGTGGCATACAAAGTTGAAACACCATCATTGGTCAGTCCATTTAAAAATGCTGCGGTATTGACTTGGAGTGTCATCACTTCATTTTCAGAATCTAATTCGAAACCTCGAATAGTCGAACCATCAATTACGAAAAGATGATCGCCTAAAACTTCCATGCCATGACTTGCTCCCTCTGATCCAAAAACACTTAAATCACCATTGCTTGCGCGAGCGATAATATTACTTCCATTGGAAACAAAAAATCGGTTTTGCGAAGCGTCATATTCTACGGATTCGATGTCGTTAAGCGATTGACTTTGTAATTGGAAAGCGCAAATAATTAGAAAAATGAAAAGTTGAATTTTTTTCATGAGTTGTTTTTTGATTGAAAATAAAATCAAAGGTATTTTATTGGAGAAAATAAAATGAGGGAGAATAGGGCTTAGAGAAATGGGCGACAAAGAAATGAAAAGCTTCTCTATGGTACGGGGTGAGGTATTTCAAATGAGGAACTTTATTTATCTAGCTCCTCAAAAATTGAGTTATTACTTTTATACTCAGGAATATATTTTTTTAAAATCTTGACGAGGTCATTATTGTTTTGTTTGTCAAAAAGGTGAGTGAGTTCGGTGACTACAATTTTTACTTTATCAAAGTCATATTCGCGAACAGTAGCAATCATGATCTTTTGATGATGAGTGGTCAAACTTGTTTCCGCAGGATTGAGTAACTCTTCATACAATTTTTCTCCTGGTCGCAAACCACTAAAAGTGATTTGAATATCTTTTTCTAATTCCAATCCTGACAATCGAATCATGCGTTTGGCAAGGTCTAAAATCTTGATAGATTTACCCATATCGAAAACATAAATTTCTCCTCCTTTACCCATACATCCTGCTTCCAAAACTAATTGACAAGCTTCTGGAATCGTCATAAAATATCGAGTCATTTCAGGATGAGTCACGGTGACTGGACCACCAGATGCAATTTGTTTTTTGAACAAAGGAATGACGGAGCCATTGCTACCTAAAACGTTTCCAAAACGAGTGGTGATGAATTTTGTATATGTGTTAGCGTTAGCATTATTGATTTGATATTTGTTCAAAGATTGTACATAAATTTCTGCCATCCGTTTGCTTGCTCCCATGATGTTGGTTGGGTTTACCGCTTTATCTGTGCTGACTAAAACAAAATTTTTGACTTGAAATTCCTTAGCTAAGTCGGCTAAAATTCTTGTTCCGCCTATGTTTGTGAGGATGGCTTCCGAAGGGTTGTTTTCCATCATTGGTACATGTTTGTACGCAGCAGCATGATACACGATATCAGGACGGAAAGATTTAAACACCTTATGCATGCGTTCTTGGTTGCGAATATCTCCAATGACGACTTCATGTTTTAGATGCGGGAATGTATTGTTAAGTTCTATGTTGAGTTCGTATAGCGGCGTTTCAGCTTGATCCAAAAGCACTAAAAGTTTTGGATGGAAACGGAGGACTTGGCGAGCGATTTCACTTCCGATTGAACCTGCTGCGCCGGTGATTAAAATCGTTTTGTCTTTGAGTTGGTTTTCGATGTTTTCCCAATCTAATTGGATAGGATCACGCTCAAGTAAATCGTCGATTTTGATTTCTTTGATTTGTTGTAAACTAAGTTCTCCGTTGACCCACTTTTCTACTGGAGGAACATTTCTGACTTTGACATTATACTTTAAGCAGAGTTCGATGATCTCTTGTTTTTTGTCCGTAGATATATTGTTATCAGCGATGACTAAAAGTTGTGGATGATTAGCCAAGAGGTATCTTTCTAGAAATTTTCCAGAATAAATTGGAACACCAAGTAATCGCTTTTTTCGATAATTACTATTGTTATCAAAAAATGCATTGACGGAAAATTTATTTCCCATGTCTCTTTCTAGTGCCGTTTTGGTGGTGATTCCAGTTTCGCCTGCACCGTAAACTGCGACGAATTTTTTATCCTTTTTTCCATTTCGAAATTCGATATATAAAATTTTCACCAACGCACGATATGCGGTGAGCATAAAAATAGAAACCAAAAAATCAATAATTAAAATAGAGTAGGGAAGTGCAAAATGTCCAGTCGTATAATAGAAACCTATGTTGCCCAACGTTGCCATAAAAATACTTCCACTCAATACTGCCCAAAAAATTCGTTGTGCATCTTCGATACTGGTGTGTAAAATTATTCCTGCATAGGTTTTAAAAATAAAGAAACTAAGTGCTCTGACTGCAATCATCACAGGAGTTCCATAAAATAAATTATCATAATCTAAAGTCGTAGGTATATTGAAATTGAATCGCAAAAGGTGTGCGAGTATCAACGAGAAAACGATGATTCCAATGTCAATAATTAATATTCCCCAACGAGAGATTTGCTGCATTTTATTTTTTTTATAAAAACACTATTATGTTTTCATTTTTTTAAAATTCTTAGAACTGTTTTTCCAATTATTTTTAAATCTGTAAAAAAACCATGTTGGTTCACGTACTCCAAATTGAGTGCTAACTTTTGAGGCATGATTTCTTTGATATAAGTTTGTTCTGGATTTTCACTTTTTCCTAACAATACATTTTCATCAAAATATTTTAAGGAAGCGTAATCGGTAATTCCAGGTTTTACTTTGAAAACTCGCTTTTGATTTTTATCATAAAAGTTAACATAATAAGGTACTTCTGGTCTTGGTCCGACAATACTCATTTCTCCAATTAATACATTCCAAAATTGAGGCAATTCATCTAATTTATATTTTCTCAAAAAAAAACCAACTCGTGTAATTCTTGGATCTCGATCTCCCACCGTGATTTGGCCTTTTTTTTCAGAGTCCAAAAACATGGTTCTAAATTTTAAAATTTGAAAGGCTTGCTCGTTTTTTCCAACTCTTTTTTGAGAAAAAAACATTCCTCCACGTGATTCCAAAATTATTGAAATACCAATGATGAACAAAATTGGGAAAAGTAATAACAATACACTTACAGAAAATAAAATATCAAAAAGTCGCTTCACTAGACAGGTTTAAGTATTTATAAAAAATGTTCAACTGCTTCCACTATTACTTCCACGACTCGCTCCACTTGTTCTTTTTCCAAATCATAAAAAACAGGTAATGTAATTACTCGATGAAAAGTATCAAGAGAGACAGGATAGTTTTCAGACTTGTAGCCCATTGACTTATAGAGTGTTAATTCAGGAAGAGGTTTGTAGTGAACATTGACAGAAACGCCTGCATCGAAGATACGTTGAATGATAGCATTGCGCTGCTCAATGGAAATGTTTTTAATCCGTAATAAATATAAATGATAGGAAGAAATTTTTTCCTCCGTTTCATAAACGGGTAATTCAGCCCATTTATACTTCGATAATAATTGTGTGTAAAGGTCAAAGATAGCTTTACGTTTTGTCAAGGTATCTGCTTCGTATCGTTTGATTTCAACCAAGCCGATGGCTGCTAAAATATCAGGCATATTGAATTTGTAACCTACTTCGACAACATCATATTCCCAAGAGTTTTTTCCAAATTTTGCTAAAGCATCTTTTGATTGACCATGAACCGTTTTGGTATTTAGCTTAGTGTAAATTTCATCAGCATCAAAAGTGTCAGGCAAGTTCAAACAAATTGCACCGCCTTCTGCTGTAGTTAAATTTTTAACGGCATGAAAAGAAAAGACCGTAACATCAGCTTGTTTTGCTGCGGGTTGACCAAGATACTTTGCTCCAACAGAATGCGCTGCATCGGTGATGATGGCAATTCGATTTAATTGTTTTTGAATATCTGTGCGAGGGTGAAATTGATTTTTGATTTCGTCAGATTTGACTAAGCTTAAGAGTTCAGTATAATCCACCGGCATTCCTCCCAAATCGACTGGAACGATTGCTTTAGTTTTTGAAGTGATGGCGTTTTTGACAGCTTCGATATCGATGGTGAAATCGTCTGGTTTTACATCGACCATAATTGGTGTTGCTCCACAATGCAAAACTACATTGGCAGTTGCGCAATAAGTAAAGGCAGGAACAATCACTTCATCTCCTTCCTGAATGCCCAGCCATCTCATCATTAATTCTAAACCTCCTGTGCAGGAATTGACACACAATACTCGAGGTACTTGCGCTAACTTCTCTACCTCCTTTTCAAGGGCTTTGGTACGAGGGCCAGTTGTAATCCATCCTGAGTTCAAGGTAGCTACGACTTCGTCGATAATTGCTTGGTCCATTTTAGGAGGTGAAAAAGGAATTTTCTTCATATAAAAAATACTCATTGTTGAAGTATGATAATTAAAATCAGCGGCAAAATTAATTTATTTAAAATTAACTTTAGAAATAACGGACAAATTGTTTGTTTAATTCAAAAAAGACTTTACTTTTGCAATCCAATATCGCAGAGCGGTCAACTATTAATGAATAGGAAAAGCTTGTTAGTCGTTATTGAATGGTAATATCGCGGAGTGGAGCAGTTGGTAGCTCGTCGGGCTCATAACCCGAAGGTCGTAGGTTCAAGTCCTGCCTCCGCTACTTAATAAAAACATAAACCCTTGTGAGTCAATGACTTACAAGGGTTTTGTTTTTTGTAGTTGTCCTTTCAGTTGTCAAAAATATAAATAGAATTATTTTACTTTTTCATATTTACGCATGTAATTTTATTATTTGGATCAATAAAAGAAAGTCTTCTAAGAAGGGAAGTAATTTCAAATAAAATAAAATACCCGAATTAGGGTATTTTATTTTACGTGAAATCTTATTACATTTATCCATCATATATATATGTATGTCCAACCTAAATTAACAATAAAAAATAGCTAGAATTTGAACTTGCCTGTCAATGATAATAGGGTAGGGGGTATTATTTTTTGAATAGTAAAGTCTTACATTTTCTAATGGGATCAAGTAG
>CALJOK010000089.1 GCA_937981555.1 uncultured Saprospiraceae bacterium | reverse complement strand
ATGTCAAATGCAACGGCGGAGCAGATGGAGCGATTACTTGGGTGCAACATGGAACTCCACCATTTATTTTTGAGTGGGATAATGGAGTGGTGGCGGGGACAGCATTTACAGGACTAAGTGCAGGAACATATTCGATAGCGGTGATGGATGCCGATAGTTGCACCGATACGTTTAGCATGACCGTCAACCAACCTTTGCCACTCGAAATCATGGATACTATAACTGCGGCAACTGGCGCAATGAATGCCGATGGAATGATAGAAGTGATGCCAACTGGAGGCGTACCCAATTATCAATACCTATGGAGCAATGGCGATACGACTGCGTTGGCGGAAAATCTTTTGCCTGGAGTTTATACGGTAACGGTAACCGATGCGAACGGCTGTATAGAGATTTTAGAAATGGAAGTTGGTTTTATGACTGCGGTAAATGAGTTGGATAAAAAATATTCGATTCAGTTGATTCCTAATTTGCTGGAGCAAGGAGGAACGACTCAGTTGATTTTTGACCTAGCGGAAGATGCTTATTTTGAAGTAGAAATATTTAACGAAATCGGACAACTTCTTTTTTCTGAAAAAATAGAAGTGGGAGCGGGGAGGAGTAATTATGAGTTGCCAAGATTAAAGAAGCAAGGTTTGTTTTTTGTAAAAATAAAAGACGAAGATGGATTGGGGGAAGTTTTAAAGTTGATGGTTTTTTAAGAAAGTGGGAAGGTGTTTTTCTAAAATGTAAATTAAAAGCTACATCCTTTTTCATTGAAATGATGCAGCTTTTAACTTCGGTTTTAATAGTTTGAAGGCACCTTCCTCACCTTCGTCTCCTGCTCAAAAGCATATCCAATCTGCAACAATTTATCTTCCTCAAATCGTTTCGCAATAATAGTCAAACTGATCGGCTCACCCGATTCTTTATAACCCATCGGAACAGTCAAGCAAGGATATTTTGCCATCGCAGCATGACCAGAATTATAATTATTGATTGATAAAATAGCATCTAGGTTTAAACTATCAATAGGTGTGTTAAAGAAATTGCGCGCCTCCTTTTCGAACCTTGTTTTTAATTTTTCAAAATCTTCTGCGCTGATATTTTCTTCCACAATGCCACCAAAAATTCCTTGACCATAAGGTGCTCGTTGAAGGGTGTCCTTTAGATTATGTTCTACCACATCTTTAACCGATTTGATTTGAATTGTTGCGCCTGCTTCTTTGGCTAAATATTTTGGCAAATCAATTTTCATATCTGCATTGAGAAAAGTTCGGAACCCTTCAAAGTTCATTTCTTCAGGTTCAAATTCAATCATCGTAGCACCTGCATTTTTTATTTTTTCAATCGTCAAATTATAAATAGAATCGGTCAGCAAACTTTTATTTACGCCTAATCGTAATCCTTTTAAAGATGCGTTTGAGAAGTCTTCCCAATATTTTACATTTTTAGGATTGTCTTTTGTCGCACTATCCGAAGTATCTTCGCCAGTCATGGCAGAAAGAAAAATGGCATTGTCAATCACGTTACGAGTCATCGGTCCAGGTGTATCCAAGGTACTCGAAATCGGAACAATTCCTGACCGACTCAACAAGCCAATAGTTGGTTTTAGTCCAACCACAGAATTTTGACTTGAAGGAGAAATGATCGATCCAGAAGTTTCTGTTCCCACAGCGGCTACTGCATAATTAGCTGCCATGGTCGTTCCACTTCCTGCACTCGAACCTCCTGTTTCGAATTTTTTTCTTCCATAAGGATTTAAAGTTTGGCCGCCGATCGCACTATAACCTAACGGGCATCCATTGCAAAAATAATAAGCCCATTCGCTCAAGTTGGCTTTGCCTAAAATGATTCCACCTTTCTCTTTTATTCGTTCCACGATGAATGCATCTCCCGTTTGGTTGTTCATCAAAGCATGCGCTCCAGCGGTGGTTTTCATTTCGGCAGTATTGATATTGTCTTTTAATAAAATGGGCATTCCAAAAATAGGATGATGGTCTGTTGATTTATTTTTATCACATAGTCGAGCTTGAGCCACCGCATTTGGATTGAGGGCAATGATGGAGTGGAGAGATTTCTCTGGATCATTTTCAAATTTTACAATTCGATAAAGATACCATTGGGTTAGTTTTTCATAAGTCAATTTTCCAGATTCAATATGAGTTTGAATGGTGGGAATATTTTGTTCTAAAATAAGGGGCTTCAAGGTTTGATAATCCTCTTCTGAAAAATAAGCGATTTGTTTTTGCACATTTTTCCAAAGGTCATTTTTATTTAAAAATTTAGATTGGATTAATTTATATTGCATGCGAGGACTTTCGTGATCTACATTCTGAGCGAGCTCTTCCGTTTCGTCATAAGGTTCCCAGTTTGGAATAATAGTTTTTGGGGTAGGTTCTTTACAAGAGAAAAGAAAAAGGATCAATGAAGTAGTAAACAGGAGGATTGGGTTTTTCATGTTTTTTTTGCAGTACAAAGTAGCATTTTAAAAATATAGAAAAGAACCAATTTAAACATGCTCTAATTCTGAGATAATCTCCGTTATGAATTATTGCTAGGTTCCTAGACAATTTTAATCTTTATTCCTAATTTTCGATTCCTTACCATGCTAAAAGGCATTCTTTTTTTATCCAATAATCAGGTTTTTAATTTTTCCCAAAAATGACAAAAATTAGTCAATACTAAGCTTCTTCATTTTTATAAGCAGCGAATAAAAGGTAAGTTCAATCTTACTTCAAAATTGGCGATATAAAACCGATTTTCCGATTTTATTTTTTAACTTAATAAAGCAAGACCCAACGTTTGGTTGAAGCAGTACGTGATTACAAAAACAGAGATTAAAACTATTTGCCATATGAAAAAATCTATCTTACTTCGTTCCATTTTTATTTTTAGCTTATTTCTTTTTTCCATAAATATTCAAGCTCAACTTGTTGCTTCAGTTAGTACAGTTGGTTGTGTAGGAGAGGGAGTTGAACTTTTTGTTACCGGGGGATCGGAACCATATACAATTGATTGGGGAGACGGATTAACAGAAACAGGAAATGTTAATCAAAATTCCTTTTTTCATTTTTATGGATTCGCTGGCTCTTTTCAAATAGGAGTAACTGATGCACAGGGAGATTCCGCTTTGGTATTTGTTTCGATTATGCCATGTTTCATAGATATTACAGGAAACTTTGAACCATGCGTAGGAGTTTGCGAGACTTATTTTACAAGTAGTAATCAATTTGTTTTTTGGGGGATAAATGACCAAAATGGAGTTACTATTTTTAGTTGGGATACAAATCCGATGGAATATTGCTGGAGTGAGGCAGGAGTTTATACGATTACTGCACAAGATGATCTAGGGAACTTTGCTGAACAAACAGTCATAGTTAGTTCTAGTACACCAATCGATATCGTTTCGCTCTCCAATACTTTTTGTGTAGCGGATAGTTTGAATCCTTCTTCTTGTGATAAAATATGCGCGAATTCAACAGCAATATATACGGTTCCTAATGGACAGAATGTAACTTGGGATGTCCTCGGTGCAGATAGCTATGTTGAGAATGGGAATCAAGTTACCGTTGAGTGGGGAGCACCAGGAAGTGGATTGGTTACAGCGGTTATGGATGGTGCTAATGCAAGTAGTGGCTTGTTAGTCAATTGTAGTTCTACTATTCAAGAAGGCCCAGCTGGTTTTGAAATAACCTTACAAGCATTTGCAAGTGGAGGTTCATTTCCATATACCTACACTTGGACTAGTCCGAGTGGAACAGTAATCGTTAATCCAAGTTCATCTGGAAATTTTGTAGAGTCTGGAACATATTCAGTCGTTGTTACTGATGCAGATGGAAATTCAGGTACCTGTGAGACTCACGTAGTTGGTGATTCAAGTACAGGTAATGGGTGTTTATTTTCTTTTTCAGTAAATAAGACGAATGAATCAGGATGTGATTTTTGTGATGGAGAAGCAAGTATTTCTACTTCATCTCCTTTTTCTAACGGGTTTAGTTTTTTATGGGCAAATGGACAAACAGGTCAATTAATTAGTAATCTATGTTCGGGAACGTATGTCGTTACTGTGACGGATGATTTTGGATGTACAGATTCTCTTGAATTTTTAATTGAATGTCCTACGACTACTTCTACTTGCCCCGCGACTACATCAATTTGTATTGATATTTTGGAAAATCCTGATGCTGGATTTACAACTATACCAGCTGCGGTAAATGGAGTAGTAAGTATATGTGAAGGTGGAACAGTTGTGTTTAATAATGAAAGTGAAGGAGCTACTTTGTTTGAATGGGATTTCGGAAATGGGAATTTTTCTACAGCGACTAATACGGAGGAAACTTATTTGACAGCAGGCACTTATGAAGCATTTTTGATTTCGAGAAATGATTGTTACTGTAGTGATACTTCATTTGTTACGATTGAAGTGACAGATGCGATTAGTCCAACGCTGGATTGTGTGGGTACGATTTGCGAAAGTGAAACAGTTACTTATTCTACTGATGCAAGTTGTAGTGGATTTAGTTGGACGATAACGGGGGATTATAATATTATAGATGGAGGTGGAGCTGCTGATAATTTTATTACAATTGAATGGTTGAGTGGACCGCAGGGAATTATTGAGTTGGCTGTTTCAGGTTGCTCGGGGGGGAATTATTGTCTCGAACCGACGGTTGAAGTTGTTCCAATTATTTCGGATAATGCAGAAATCAAAGGGCCAGAAAAAGTATGTCGAATGGATGAGTCCACCTATTATATAGATGATTATTCAGCGACTGATTTTAACTGGTCGGTGACTGCTGGTGGAACTATCTTAGAAGGACAAAGTACGAATAGTATTAAAGTAAGATGGGATGGACAAGTTTCTCCAAATATTCAGCAGGTCGTTTCTGTTGATTATGATAATTGTTATTTGGGTTGTGGAGGAAGTGATACGAAGGATGTTTTTATTTTGGCAGACCTATATTTGATCGGAGATATTGAAGCTTGTGCCAATGGGATGAGTGTTCACGAAGCGAAAAAAGATATAGTTGGAGTAAATGATGTAATGTGTGATTGGACGGTAACTGCGGGAGACGGAACAGTTGTTTGGACTTCGGCAGCAGCAGTAGATGAAGTTAATTTGGATTGGAATATTATCGCGACTGCTGGTTCTGGCAGATATGCGATTCAAGCGATTCCTTCAAATCCATTAGAAGTTTGTACGCCTTTTGTTACGAACTATATCAGCATCGTAGAACCTCCTGATGCGCCAACTTCGATAGGTGGAATTACTCAGATTTGCCCAGGAGAAGTTTATACTTATGATGTGCAAACACCTAATCCTAATTTTATTTTTAAATGGACGATTAATGATGGTGGAGTTATTTCCGAGCAAGAAGGAAGTTCTGTTAATCTTACTTTCGGAACGACCCCTCCATATATTTTATCAGTAACTCAAACGAGTACAGATGGTTTAGCTTGCGAATCTGCTCCTGTTGATTTAGAAGTTTTTCCTTTGCCTGCATTTACCGTCAATGGAGATGGGAATGTTTGTGAAGAATCAGAAGGAACATATATCGCTGACTTTTTCCCTGGTGTAAAATATGAATGGACGATCGTCCCAGCTGATGCGGGAACAATTCTTTCAGGAGAAAATACAAATACGATTGAAGTATTTTGGCATCAAGATGGAAATGCTAATGTGCAAGTTACGATGTGTGGCTCAACCGAATCTACACCTGTAGCTATTATTGCAAAACCAGAACCGTTAGTAACTGGTAACTTATTTGTTTGTCCCGGAGATGCAACTACGGTAGGAGTGGCAAATGCTTATAGTTCTTATTTATGGAAAACAGCAACAGGTAGTGTTATCTCGAATGCACCAACTGCCACTTTACCCGCAGGAGCATTTGAACTTATCGTGACTAATAGTTTTGGTTGTGAAAATAATATTGCATTTGAAATAGAGGGCTATCCCGAGCCAGCCGTAACCGTTTCAGTTCCAGGAAGTAGATTAAGATGTTACACAGGAGTTACGCCTGACCCACCAGCAGAAATTCATGCAACGGAGGTTCCAGCAGGTTACACTTACCAATGGTACATTAACGACGTTCTTCAACCTGGGATGAATACATCGGTCATTACTTCTTCAGAGTTTGGAAAATTTGAAGTAGCAGTAATAGATCAAAATGGATGTGAAATTTTTTCCAACTTTATTATCATTTTTGAATTTTGTGATGGACCTGGAGGCGTTTGTAATAATCCTGGATTAGCTGCTCAATGTGATCAAGGAGTAGATGTACAAATGACTTTTTCAGGTACTAGTGAGTGTGATGTTTTTAATTTCCAAAATACCTCTCCTAACTTTATAGCAGGAACAGAAGAATGGGATTTTGATGATAAAGGAAGTGGGAATGATAATTTTTCTACTCTTCCAAATCCTTCACATCAGTTTTCAAATGTTGGTTACTATATTGTTACGTTGACTGCATTAACTCCTACAGGAGACCTTTGTTACGATTCAAAATTAGTGACGGTACCGATCTCTCCTGATTTTAGTTTTGGAACTGCATGTGTGGACGAGGCGTTGGTGTTTGAAGATTTAACAGGATTCCTTCCAGGCGAGGTGGTGCAAAGTTGGAGTTGGGATTTTGGAGATCCAGCAAGTGGTGTTAACAATACATCTTCTGATCAAAATCCTTCACATTCTTATTCAGCACCAGGAACTTATGATGTGACGTTGGTGGTCGGGCATGGAACTGGTTGTATCGCAACAAGGGTGAAAACCATTAATATCGAAGCTCCCCCAACAATTGATTTTGATGATCCAATTTTAAATTGTGAAGGAACTGCTTTGAGTTTTACTTCGATTCCATCAGCAGATGTTTTATTTTATGATTGGGATTTTGGAGACGCAGCAAGTGGAGCCGCTAATACTTCTGAAATTGCGAACCCATTTCATGCTTATGAAAATGCTGGAAACTATAATGTGACTTGCACGGTAACGGATGTTTGGGGATGTACTGGAAGTGTAACTAATGTAGTCACCGTTGCGCCAAATACTTTAGTTGGACAAATTAACTTTAGTACACCTTCTCCAATTTGTGAAGGTGATATAACTACCATGACTGCTCCTCCAGGAGGTGTCTCTTGGGAATGGTCAGATGGAACATTTGGCGAAAGTATCACGACTGGTGAAGCAGGTGCTTACACCGTAACGATCACGAATAGTATAGGTTGTCAATATATTCCACCAACGGCAGTCTTGGATATAATTCCATTACCGACTGCTGCGATTCAAGCGGTAGAGTATGATGAATTTGGGCAACCAGTCAATGTGTTTTACGATAATTATTCTACTTGCGAAGGCGAAGACATCTACTTACAGGTAGCAAATGAATCGACTGATTATGCTTTTACTTGGTCGGATGGAACAGTTGGTTCTGAATTAGAATATTCAGAAGATAGAGGCAATCTCTTGACTGCAGGAACTTATACAATTACGTTGGATATTGTAGATTTGACGACAGGTTGTTCGAATACTGTTGGACCATTTGACATTGTTGTTCATCCTACACCAACGGATATTCAAATTTCTTCTAGTCCAATGTCACCAGTTTGTGAAAATACGTTAACCACATTTACGGTAGATAATCCATCGACTGATTTGACTTATGTTTGGAATACAGGAGAAATAGGAACAACTATTCAAGCAAGTGCTGCAGGAGAATATTTTGTTCGAGGTATTACCATGTTTGGTTGCTCAGGGGAGAGTAATAAAATAGATATTAATCAAGGACCTGATTTGAAAAAAATACCTGACGGATGTCATACTCGTTGTAAGCCAGATACGATTTGTTTGCCAACGATTAATGGAGTAGTCAATTACCAATGGTATTTGGATGGAAATATTATTGCTGGACCAACTGGAACAATTGGAAATTATGTTGCTCTAGAAAGTGGAGCGTATCATGTAGTGATGACTGATGTAAATGGTTGTGTGACGACTTCTGATATTTTGAGTTTGGATCTATATGATGGCTTCGGAACCTTCGAAGGAAATGTTTATATGGATGTCAATGGCAATGGAATTATCGACGGACCAGATACATTAGTGAGTGGAATAGATATTATTTTAAATAATAATGGAATTGCAATAGATACAGTTACGTCTGGAATAAATGGGACATATACTTTTAACAATATACCTTCATCAGTTAGTTACAATTTGGATCTAGATGTGAATGGTTTGCCAGTCAATGTAATTGCAGTTTGGAATGATTTAGATTCGACTTTGTTTGGTTGTGATGATATGGAAGTAGTTGATTGGTTATTGCAAATTAACTGTTTATCAACTATTACAGATTTTGCAGATGAGGTTTGTTTTGGAGAGGATTATATTTTTGATGGAGAGGTAGTTGCAGCAGGAGTGCCTACTGATTTTGAATATCTAGATGTACTAGGTTGTGATTCCATCATTACAGTAACAATAACAGAATTACCGAATAGTAGTTCCTATGTTGAACTATCTTCTTGTGACGGTAACGATGTAGTCTACAATGGAATACCGTATCCAATTGGATTGACAGAAACTCCAATGACAACTCCAGAAGGTTGTACTTACATTGATTCGGTTGAAGTAATTCCATTTCCAACAAATTCTACGATACTGAATTTTGATATTTGTCCAAATGAAGTAGTTGAATATGAAAATGTAGAATACGGACCAGGTACTCAACTTGATTTCACTTATGTTGGCCAAAGTGGCTGTGATTCCATTGTGACTTTAATTGTAGCTGGTTACCCTGGACTTCAATTTGATTTGCAATCAGAGGAACCATGTTGGAATGGAAGCGAAGGAATTATTACCATTGAAAACCCGACAGGAACTGCTCCATTTACTTATTCATTGGATGGGAATAATTTTCAAACGACGCCACTTTTTGAAAATCTATTTGCGATGAGTTACATGGTTTATGTGCAAGATGGAAATGGTTGTATACAAGAACAACCGATCACTTTGCAAGGTGATCCACAGTTGCAAATCAACTTGCCTGCACCTCTTTTACCATGCGATGGAAATGGTTTAGTTTTAGAACCACAAATTTTAGCAGGCGATGCTTCTAACCTAACTTACCTATGGAGTGATGGAAGTACAGACCCACAATTGACTGTAACTGAAGAAGGTATCTATGTAGTTGGTGTCAGCAATGAATGTGAAACGGTCGTTCAAGAAGTTCGAATTTCTTATGAAAATGATAATATTAGTTCATACCTGTATATCCCCAATGCATTTTCTCCAAATGGAGATGGAAGCAATGATAAATTTAGAGTTTATCCTGCACCGAATGTTAATATTGAATCATTTGCGCTCTATGTTTTTGATCGATGGGGAAATCATTTGTATGATACTAATGATACCTCAGAAGGTTGGGATGGAACATTGAACAGTAAGATTTTTAATCCTGGAGTTTATGTTTATCACATCAGAATAAAAGTGAATAGTTGTGGTAGAACACGAGACCTTTTCAAAAAAGGAGATGTAACGATAGTCAAGTAAAACAAGATTAAAGAAAGTAAGCATTGAATAATTGGAACTAGAAAGAAGGGTAGCATTTTGAAAAAGATGTTACCCTTTTATTTTTTTATTCCATATTACGGAAGTGTATCTATCTATGAGAGAAAACGTAAATCCTTTAACAAAAAAATCATTCAATCTCTTCAAATGTAATTTCATTAAATTTAAACTTCCCACGAATCCAACAATTTACTCCTTCCTCATCTTCACATTCCTCCTCAATATATTCATAGGTTAAAATTTGATTTTCCTCATCAAAACTCAATCCTAAAATATCAGTATTAAATCTATAATCAATTTGAAAAGAAAAAACTTCTTGCAAACCTGTCTCTCCAGTTTTTAATAATAAGGCTTTTTCAAAACGACAAGTATTACAAGAAACACCTCCTCCAATCAAAAAATATAAAGTTTCTTGAGTATTATTTTTCAATTCAATTATTTTGGAATAGCTCGCAACCTCTTCTTCCATGTCCATCTCTTTTGCCATTGGTTGACCTTGGAGATTTTTCCAATAAAAAATATTAATAGCCATTTTAAATGATCCACCTAAATTTTCTATCCATGAAAAAACAGCAAAATTTTGATCAGCAGATTGTCCTTTGAAGAAAGGAATACTGTCTTTGGGGAAATCAATAATTTCAGGTAGTTGCAAAATCTCCAATAGCTTTTCACTAACTTTTCTATTCAATCGATCAATCTTTTCCATGCCTCCTTCATCAAACGGGGATAGTTGTTCCAAGCTTGATTCATGGATCTTTAAAATTTTTATTGCAGAAGCAATTGTTTGATTATTTTTATTTTGGGAAAAAAGAATAAGAGGAGTGATGATGCTTAAGCATACAATGATAATTTTTCTCATGATGGTCTCAATCTATTTTTTGAAAAATACGAAAAAGAAAAGAGGATGGTAAATTTAGAAGGAGAAAATGGATAATTCTACCTTTCTATCAATTAATTAGAAAGGTAGCTGAAAGTGAACTTATTTTTCTATGTGGTAAAGTTAAACTTGGAAGATGGAATTCTTTTTTTATAAATTTAAATTACTTCGCTCGATCCATCCGAACTATTTTTGGGAAAAAAGTCCCCTCGATATTGACCAACTGTTTTTGACTTTTCATGACTTGATGAATATCCTTGTAGGCTATTGGAGCTTCGTCGAGACCTCCTCCAATTAGTTCGATACCTTCTGACTTGAGCATTTTTTTCAAAGCGGAATTAGTGATACTTTGTTTGGCTTTGGTTCTTGACAACAATCGCCCTGCTCCATGCGAAGCAGAATTCAAAGAAGCAGGTTCTCCTTTTCCACTTACGATAAATCCAGGTGCAGTCATCGAACCAGGAATGATTCCCAACACATCTTTTCCAGCAGGAGTTGCACCTTTTCTATGTACCATTAATTCTTCGCCATTGTGAATTTCTTTCCACGCAAAGTTGTGATGGTTTTCTACTTTGGCAATGGGTTTGATGCCTAATGCTTTTGCTAAATTAATATGAATTCGATCATGACAAGCCGAAGCATAATCGCCAGCAAGATTCATTGCTAACCAATATTCTTGACCTTCTTCTTTGTTCAAATCTAACCAAGCCAAATGTTTCACGACTCGAGGAAGAGGACAATGTGCTTGTGCTAACTTGGTGTAATGATTGGCAATCGTTGCTCCAATACCTCTTGACCCAGAGTGAGATAAAATTGCTAAATATCTTCCAGCAGGAATATTTAATTTGTTGTCATTTTCTAACTCTGCAATTCCAAATTCTACAAAATGATTTCCTGAACCTGAAGAACCTAATTGCTTTTGTGCTTTCCGTTGTAAGTTTTTCAAAAAAGGAATTTCATCAAACTCTTTTCGATCAAGTACCTCATGATCTTGTGCTACTGACAATTCTTTTCCCATCCCAAAACAAGTCCACTCTGTCAAAACAGTTTTTAATTTATAACTATGTTGATTCAAATAAGACTCAGGAATATCGTAAATCGATAATTTCATCCGACAGCCAATATCAACTCCAACTGCATATGGAATAATGGCATCACGAGTAGCCAAGACACCTCCGATTGGCAAACCATAACCATGGTGAGCATCAGGCATCAGGGCTCCTGCTTCCGTCACCGGAAGTCGCATTGCATTTTCCATTTGCAGGATAGCAGAGTCGTTAATATGTTCTCTTCCAAAAATATTAAAATCTAATGGTTCGTCAGCAATAGCAATTTCAAACGTTTTTTCTTCTTCGACTGGCATGAGCAAATGAGCAATATTTCCAATTGCTTCATCTTCTAAAAAATCTTGTGGCCTATTTTTTAATTTTTCAAAAAGAGCCAAAACATTTTCTTTCTTCTCATGTTTAAAGTGCCGATGAATAGCGTCGATAGCCATCCCGATAATCTTGTTTTCAGGAAAACCAATTTTTCTAATATCCTTACCTTTAATTTTTAGCTTAGCCAAATTTGTTAATTTTTGATGTTAAATTTTACAAAGGGAAATACAAAAGAACTAGATGAAAAGTTCCTTAACGTAATACGATTCTCCGAATCGTTGCTCGTCCAACGACTTTCTAAGTCGTGTATATCTTTTTGATACGACTTGGGAAAGTCGTCGGACGGCAAACGATTCGGAGAATCGTATTACGTTCGAGAATTTTAATTTTGATTGAATATGACTTATGTTTTACTCGGAAACCAATAATTACTGGTGGTTTTTCCCTTTCTTTGTTAAAACTTGATTAAGTTAAATCAAGGATTTGAATAGGGGTATTTGCTATCACATCACGTCATAAATAAAGTTAAGTCTTCGTAAAAAGATATTTTTATGATTATTATCACTTGTGATGAATGAAATTTAACCCAAATAAAGTCGTTAATTGCAGACTTGACAGTTAGATAACCCATAGGAACCCAACCATATTTTACAAATTTTTACAATAATCAACTAATGATTCCTACAGTTAAATTCGCTAGAAAAGATCCCCAAAATTTTTTCCCAACCATAAGAAAACGAGTCAACGAATATTTTGAAAAAAATAAAATCCAGAAAACTGGAAACGGTTTATTGTATTTAAAAACGTTCATTGTTTTTTCATTATACTTTATTCCTTTTGCATTAATTTTAGCTCAAGTGCTGCCAGTTTGGGGAGCATTGCTTTGTTATTTAGTGATGGGATTAGGTAACTCAGGAATTGGACTCTGTGTGATGCACGATGCTAATCATGGATCTTATTCTAAAGTGAAATGGGTAAATACGATGATGGAATATACCACCAACATGATTGGTGCGAGTTCTTTCACTTGGAAAATCCAGCACAATGTTTTGCACCATTCTTACACTAACATGTATGAGTTGGATGAAGATATTGATGATAAACCATTTTTGAGATTGTCACCAGAAGGGAAGTTGAAATGGTATCATAAATTTCAGCATTGGTACGCACCTTTGTTGTATTCATTCGCCACATTAAGTTGGGTAATTAAAAAAGATTTTAAACAGTTAATTAATTATAATAAATCGGGCATGACAGAGCGATGTGGTTTTAATCCTACTCGTGAAACGATTATTATGATTGTGTCTAAAGTGTTTTATTATTTCTACATGTTGGTTCTTCCGATCATGTTAGGAGTGAAATTGTGGGTAGTGATTTTAGGATTTGTATTATTACATGTAGTTTCTGGATTGTTGATTACGTTTGTTTTTCAATTGGCGCATTTGGTAGAAGGACCAGAACATACTGATATTCCACATGATGGAAAGATGAACAATACTTGGGCAATTCATCAATTAAGATCAACTGCCAATTTTGCTACAAAAAATAAGCTCGTTACCTTTCTAGTAGGTGGTTTGAATTTTCAAATTGAACATCATTTATTTCCTACGATTTCTCATATTCATTATGAAAAAATTTCTGAGATTGTAAAAGGTGCAGCGAAGGAATTTAATTTACCTTATCATGAATTTGGAAAAGTGCATGAGGCGGTAATTTCACATATGAAAATTTTAAAGATGTTGGGGCAAGGGGAAATGCAGGTACAGCCTGGCGCGTAAGATTCTTCCTCATAGAAAAAAAGGATAGACTATTTTAATAGTCTATCCTTTTTTTTATGGAAAATTGAGGTTAATTCTTTAATTCTCTCGCACTCTTAAATTCAGATCCTTCCTTCCATTGTGGATATAATTTTTCATTTGCTAAGCGAAGACCTACATTAAAAAACAATTGTGCATCTTCCACCGCACCTTGCAAATCCCAATCACCTTTAGAATATTGATCAGAAGGTTGATGATAATTTGTGGTGGTAAATTCTTTCTTTTTTTCCATGGCATATTCTTTTCCTTTCTCTCGATGATCGTAACTACCTTTTGCATAAAGTGCAGGTACTCCAACCTTCGCAAAACAAAAATGATCTGAACGGAAAAAATATCCTTTCTCAGGTTCTTGGTCAGGCAAAATATAGCGGTCTTGTTTCTTCGCTTCCTCCGCAGCAATATCATCCATCTCGGAATGTCCATAACCGGTGATCGTCAAATCTTTCATGCGACCGATAATTGCAGCACCATCCATATTGATATTGGCGATCGTATTCTTAATGGGATAAATTGGATTTTGAGCATACCAAAGAGAACCTAAAAGTCCTTGTTCCTCTGCAGTTACGGAAAGGAAAATAACGGTACGTTTTGGTTTTTCTTTCATCTCTGCATAAGCTTTGGCAATCGA
>CALJOK010000088.1 GCA_937981555.1 uncultured Saprospiraceae bacterium | reverse complement strand
GAGTGTTCCTGTGAATTTTCCGATTGGAGTTCGGATGCCGTCGATGATGTATGCTTCTTTCAATTTAATTTTGAATTTTAAATACGTGAATTGTGAATGTTATTTTCTGGAAAAACGAAACTACATTTTTTCTCCTTTGATAAGTAAACTTGATTGAACCGATTCGTTTTTTAAATGCATAAATTTTTGCCTCGCATCATCTTTGAGAAATTCTGCCAAATCATTTTCAGAGTCAAAAGAAATAAAGTGTATTTCATAAGGTTGTTCTTCTGAACTTGAAATGAATGCTTCTTTTGGAGGTCTTAATCGATGGATGATTTTTCCATTATATTTTCCCATCAGCGGAATTGCGAAATTTTCAAATTCGTGGAAGATGTCTTCCTTTCCTTTTTTGACAAAAATTAATTGGGTGAGGTAAATCATGATATATTTATTGGTTCTTAAGAAAAATAAAAATCACTCTTCTTCGATTACATTTTTACTACTTCGATAAACTGTCCCTCTAAAATAATAAAAAATTTCACCTGCTTCATTCATCACATTGACATCGAAGTCAGCCGTCTTGTGAGTGACATTTAATGGCTTTGCTTCGGCAATTAAAATGTCTCCTTCTTTCGCCGATTTGGCATAACTCATATTTCCATTTATCGAAAGGGCGAGACGTCCATATGAATTTGAAGCAAAAGCAAATGCGCTATCCGCAAAGGTAAATGCCATTCCTCCATGCAAAATGCCATAGCCATTGAGCATTTCTTTTTTGACCGTCATTTTGATTTTACAATGTCCTTCTTCGATGAGGATTGGTTCGATGCCCATCCATTGACTACAATAATCTGTGGACATCATTTTTTGAAAAACTGCTTCGGCGAGTTGGTTGGGTTTTGACATTTCGTTTTGTATTAGGCAGTTACTTCGAGTAGCTTTCTAATTTTTTATTTATGAAAAAAACAAATTAGGATTTTATGTTAAGCATTTAAAATAATCAAATGGTTCGAGGCAATCTTCACATTTAAATAATGCTTTACAAGCTGTCGAACCAAATTGGCTAACTACTTTAGTATTCGTTGAACCGCAGTTGGTACACTTCACTATTCTCTTTCCATCTATCAATGCGTACTTGTCAGAAATTTCGTCGAGCGGTGATGCGATACCGTATTTTTCTAATTCTCTTCTGCCGTTTTCGGTGATCCAATCAGTTGTCCACGCTGGTGACAAAATTAATTTTACTGTGGTGTTATAACCTGCGGCATCCATTTTTAATTTGATGTCGGTTGCGATGGTATCCATTGCTGGACAACCGGAGTAGGTAGGTGTTATTTTTATGAATAAATCTTTTCCGTTCGTTTCGACCTCTCGGACGATGCCCATGTCCATGATACTGAGAACTGGGATTTCGGGATCGGTGAGTTCTCGGAGGAGGTTGTCGATATTTTTATTTTGGACAGAGGTCATTTTTTACTTTTTTTTTGGGAAATGATTTTTGGTTTTTGGTTTTTGGAAAAATTCGCTGCGCTCTTTTTTCAGGTCAGCTAAAGCAGACCTCCACGTGTTAGTTGTTGAATGCAATGTAGTTACCATTGCATGTTTGGGTAGGCTCGCTGCATGTATTGTAACTCTGCTAAGATGAATCCCATTTGTTCGGTGTGGATGCCCGTTTTTCCATTCGTTTGTCGAGATGGTACTGCTGGAATTTCTAAGGTGGCTTCTGACAAAATTGTTTTTACTTTTTCGTCAAAACTTTCTTTTATCAATTCTAAGTCTGCGCCGATGCCAAGTTCTTTCATCCCTTTTTCTGTTTCCGTTTCTCGAAACAATTCGCTTACGAGTGGATAAAGATGATTGATCGCTTCTTGCATTCTATTATGACTTTCTTCTGTTCCATCTCCCAATCGTTTTACCCATGAAGAGGAAAAACGTAAATGGTAACGACTTTCTTTGATTGATTTTGCAGCAATTGCCGCAATCATTTCGTCATTGCTTTTCATTAATTGTTCGAGCAAAGGCAAGTGAAATGCATCAAATAAAAACTGTCGTCCAATCACATGTGCAAAGTCAGTATTCGGTTGCTCCACCAAAATTACATTCCGATAATCTCGATCAAACCTTAAAAATGCAATGGAATCTTCCGTCGCTTCCCCTTTAAGTTCAGCCGCATATTGAAAATAACTTCTTACCTGACCAAACAAATCCAATGAAATATTAGTCAGCGCAATATCCGTTTCCAAACTTGGTCCATGCCCACACAACTCTGACAACCGATGTCCAAGGATCATCGAATTATCTCCCAACATCAAAAGGTATTCGTATAATTTATCTTTCACGTCTAATTTTTTTAAAAGAAAAAAATGAACAAAAATTAAGGTCTTACTAAAATGGTATTAAGCATTCACCATTAATCGTTAACCATTAACTACATGTGTTTTAATTCGATTGGCAATTCATAAAATGTCGGATGCCGGTATGCTTTATCTTTTGCAGGTTCAAAAAGTTCTCCTTGATTTTCAGGATTTGAAGCGGTGATATTTTTTGATTCGACAACCCAAATGCTAACGCCTTCTTCTCTCCGAGTATAAACATCTCGTGCATTTTCCATTGCCATAGTTGCATCAGTTGCATGAAGACTACCGACGTGACGATGCTCTAATCCATTTTTACTTCTGATAAAAACTTCCCAGATCGGGAACTCTTGATTTGACATAATTTCTATTTTAAAATTCTTAGTTTTTTGTAAAAAAATCGACTTACAAATCACCAAACATTAAACTGCTTTTTTTAATTCTTCTTTTTGAGCTTGCTTTTCAGAATGTGCCATAGCTGCATCACGAACCCATTCTCCATTATCCCAAGCATCATTTCTTGCTTTCAATCTTTCTTTATTCAAAGGTCCATTTCCTTTTACGACTCTCCAGAATTCACTCCAATCTATTGCTCCAAAATCATGATGTCCTCGTTCTTCGTTCCATTTCAAATCTGGGTCAGGAATCGTCAATCCAGCAACTTTTGCTTGCTCAACTGTAATGTCTATAAACTGCTGACGCAATTCATCATTTGTTTTTCTTTTGATTTTCCATTTAACAGATTGCTCTGTGTTTGGAGATTCTTCATCTCTTGGACCGAACATCATCAAGCTTGGCCACCACCATCTGTTGAGGGCATCTTGCGCCATTTCTTTTTGAATTGCGGTTCCATTACAAAGCGTCAAAATCATTTCGAAACCTTGTCGTTGATGAAAACTTTCTTCTTTGCAAATCCGAACCATCGCCCGAGCATAAGGCCCAAAAGATGTTCGAGTCAACATCACCTGATTAATAATTGCAGCACCATCGACTAGCCAACCAATCGTTCCAATATCAGCCCAAGTCATCGTTGGATAATTAAAAATACTAGAATATTTAGCTTTGCCTGTGTGGAGTTGGCGAAACATTTCATCACGGCTGATGCCTAAAGTTTCAGCAGCTGAATAAAGGTACAATCCATGTCCTGCTTCATCTTGAACTTTCGCTAAGAGGCCAACTTTTCGTCGGAGTGTTGGAGTTCGAGTTACCCAATTTCCTTCGGGTAACATTCCTACGATTTCAGAATGGGCATGTTGAGAAATTTGTCGAATATGGGTTTTTCGATATTTCTCTGGCATCCAATCTTTTGGTTCGATTTTTTCGCCTGCGTCGATTCTGTCTTGGAACTTTTTTTCTAAATCTTCAATTTTCATAATACTTGGATTTTATGGAAAATTTATTTTTTACTTTTTGAGATTGTACTTCATCTTAGCGTTTGCCTTCGGCGACTTATTTTTTCATTCGAAAAAAAGTAAGCAAAATTCCTTTTGCAATCGCTCTTTGAAACTCTGGTTTCAAGCAGCGCAGGAAAAAAATGCTCGACTCCGTGCCGCTCCCTCAACCACATTTTTCGCTATACCCAACCCGCTCCTAATCTTGCGGGAAAAGTTTTCCCTAAAGCTAATTTAAGAATTGATATTTCAAATTAGAAACATCAATTTTTCGAAGGGAAACCCAAAACTCCCCTTTAGGGCTCGGGGGTTAACTATCGAAATCAACTACAACTTTTTCAGAAATTGGAATTGATTGACAGGTCAAAATATAACCTTGTTCAATCTCTTCTTCTTCGAGTCCATAATTTACTAAAACTTCTACATTTCCTTCAATTAATTTTGCTCGACAAGTGCAGCATACGCCACCTTTACAAGCAAAAGGAAGATCAGCTGCATTCTTTAGCGCAGCATCTAATATATTATCTGAGCCTTGTTCGATTTTAAAATTCATACTTTTTCCCCCTTCCAGAATCGTGATGTCTGCCACTTTTCCTTTGAAGGTTTGAGCGACTTTTTTCTTTGCTTCGACATTGCTTCCTGCGGTGGTAAATAATTCAAAATGGTTTTTTTCTTTGGCTACATTTTTTTCCAATAAAAAATCTCGAATCATTAAAATCATGGCCTCTGGTCCACAGGAGAAATATTCATCAATTTGATTGACATCGCAAATGGTTTTAAAAATCGTTTCCATTTTTTCTTCACTCAATCTACCTTTTAACAAAGGCACACTTCGGTGTTCTTTGGTTAAAAAGTAAAAGATTTCGAGGCGGCTCATGAATTGGTTTTTCAATGCTTCCAATTCTTCTTTTAAAATAATAGACACCACTCTTGGATTGATGTAGAATAATTTAAAAGTTGCTTTTGGTTCTGCCAGCAGATGAGTTTTGATTATGGAAAAAATTGGCGTGATTCCACTTCCTGCGGCGAAGGCTACATAATTTTTTTGTTTGGTCTTATCAACTTCTACGTAGAATTTTCCGTTGGGTGGCATCACTTCTAGTTCGTCGCCTACTTTTAAACCCTCATTCGCGAAAGTTGAAAATTTTCCTTCTTCAATTTGTTTGATCCCAACTTTCCATTCTTCATCCAATGGACTTGAACATAGAGAATAAGATCGACGAACTTCCTCTCCATCAATTTCCGTTTGCAAGGTCAAATATTGTCCTTGCTTAAAGGCAAATTGCTCTCGTAATTCATGGGGAATATCGAAGGAAATGATTGAACAATCTGGAGTAGACTTTTCAATTGCGGATACTTTTATTTTGTGAAATTTATCGCTCATTATTGTTATAACTTTTATACGACCAAAATGTTGTATAAAACTAACGATTGATAGTTTAATATGCAAAAAAAATGACACCTTTTTTGAGGTGTCATTTTTTTCTAAATCTTTTACAATTTAGTTCTTCCGAAATCTTGGTAATTTATTTACAGGTCGTTTTGCCGCTGAGGCACCAACTGTATATTTATAATAATGATGTAACCGATGTGATTGCACTATTAACGTGAGTAATTTTTTGAGTTCAGTTGCTCCTCCCTTCTGTTTATTTCCTGCAGAAATTTCAATGCCTTTCTCATCCATAAATTTTTGAAACCTAACTTCCACTTTTCCTTCTTGTGAAGTATCTGCCAATGGATTTTCACTCGAAATAATATCAAGGTTAGGAATTAATTGTTCTGACATTTTGAAAAAATCCTCCTCATGATCTGAAAGATCCAAATCAGATAAAATAGATTCAATAGATTTTTTATAATTTTCTACATCTTTCTTCTGCAATTTTTCGGGATAAACTATCGAATACCAATCTCCGTTTTTAAATTTATTTTTCACATTCTTTTCTTCTTTGGGCTTGATCGAATTATCTGCAAAAACTTTCCCACTTTCTCTCCCCGTATTTATTTTTATGGAAAAATCACTTTCGTTAATTATCGTATAATTTTTTCCATAAGGAAACTGGAATCTAACCATTTCTGCCAAAGGCTCTTCCACTCCAACACTTGCAAACATTTCATCGTCAGAAATAACTTCTCTTGGCTCAGTTGATTCTTGAGGTTGATTTTTATTTACTTCTGCAACTTCTGTTGAAGTCGTTGGTGGTGAATACTTATCCATTTCAGAAGATGATTCTTTTTTAGGTGCTACCTTTTCTTTCGATTCTTTCTGAGCTACTTTTGTCGATGACTTTGCTTTCTCTACTTTTGAAGTGCTCTCTTTTTTGGCAGATTGAACTTTACCTTTTATCTCTTCCTTCGATTCTTCCTGAACTACTTTTGTTGATGACTTCGCTTTCTCTACTTTTGAGATGCTTTCTTTTTTGGCAGATTGAACCTTATCTTTTGCCTCTTCCTTTGTTTCTTTCTGAGCTATTTTTGTTGATGACTTTGCTTTCTCTACTTTTGAGATGCTCTCTTTTTTGGCAGATTGAACTTTATCTTTTGCCTCTTCCTTCGATTCTTCCTGAGCTACTTTTGTCGATGACTTCGATCTCTCTACTTTTAAGGTGCTCTCTTTTTTGGCAGATTGAGCTTTACCTTTTGCCTCTTCCTTTGATTCTTCCCGTACTACTTTTGTCGATGACTCTGCTTTTGATTTTTCATCTTTTGATTTAGATTTTTTCTTTGCTTGTCTTCTACTTTTTCGCGTTGATTTTTCTTTCTTTTCCACTTTTGCAATCTCCCCCTTGGATGTTAGAACGTCCTTCTTTTCACTTACAATCAATGATTTTCTTACAGGAACACTAATCCCGTTTTCTATTTTCAAGAAATCAATCAAAGCTTGAAAATTATTCGCATCCGTTTCTACTTTTGACAAATTACCTTTACTAACAAGTCTCCATTCCGAATAAAGTGCTTCATGATTATTCAACTTATCATTAGAATATTCAATATATTTTAATTCTTTTCCTAATTCTATTTTATGCAAAATATCACCTTTTTCATTTTCAATGACTGCTTCGTATGACGGTGAAAAATATTGAACCTCCAAGAATAGTTTTTCATTATATCTTGATTCGCCACGTGTGATCGTTTGCTTGGTTTCAAGTCCTTTCTTAAAATCAATTCTTAAAGAAGCTTTGCAATAATTAGTATTCTGTTCTGCTAGTTCGAGCAGAAACTTTTCGAGGTTTTCGATATCGCCATTGAGTAGAGGAATGTAATTTCCTTTGACAGGTTGAATATGAACGAAAGGTTTGCAATCAGTTGTAGTGTTGGCGTAAATGTTATATGATGAAAATAACAATAAACCTACAGCAAGGATGCCATAAAAGATGTTTCTCATGTTAGTGAATGTGAATGTTTGCTAAAAAGTATGTTTAAAAATATCGGATTGGAAGGAGGGTCTTAGTAGTTTTTTGGAGGAAAGAAATTTTAAAGGTTTTAAATTGTTTCTCTTAAAGTGTGTAAGATAAGTGATTTTTTAATTAAAATCTCGGAAATGCTTTTAGTAAAAGGTAAAATTCACGTCTTTTTTAGCCCTCCGATTAAATTATTAAGTAGTTCCGTTTCTAAAACTAACGGATTGATATTTTGATTTTTTGAATACCATGAATATAACCAACGCAAAGTCGATAAAATGGAAAAAACTGCAATGTCAACATTTACTTTTCTCAAATAGCCATCTTTGATACAATTCTTAAATACTTTTTTAAACTCCTTTTCATAAAGATTTCTTAGATCTAAAAATTCTTTTAGCGCATCGCGTTCTTTCGTTTTTTCCAAATGAACCCACTCGTTTGGAATCAACGAAACGCCATCTGTATCTTCTATAGTGATCCTAATTTGGTCAGCAATGATGCGTTCGAGTTGTTGGATGGAAGTGAGTGGCGAGTTTGAAATCTCTTGAATACCTTTTGTGTAACGATGCGCTAGAGGAAGTAAAATGGCTTGGAGGATTTCTTGTTTCGATTTAATATGGTTGTACAAACTGGCAGATTCCATTTTCATTTCCTGTGCGATATTTCGAACAGAAGTTGCAGAGTAACCTTTCTTGTGAAAAAGGATTGCTGCTTTTTCCAAAATTTCAGTTCGTCTCGATTTATCTTTTTTTACCATGACACAAATTTAGGAAAAAATTTAATGATGAATTATGAGTGATCAGTTTTCCCTTGGTCTTTTCGATCAATACTATTTTCTATCACTTCGTAAAACCCTTTGGCTTTGAGTAAACATTCTTCATATTCTCCTTCAGGACTTGAATCAAAAACAATAGCTCCACCTGTTTGGTATGACAAATATTTCTTATCCGAATTGTAAATCATGCTACGAATCACAACATTAAAATCAAAATCTCCAGCAGGTGTAATGTACCCAACTGCTCCTGAATATAATCCTCTTTTCGTTTTTTCAAATTGTTCGATAAGTTCCATCGCTCGAATTTTGGGTGCACCTGTCATTGATCCCATTGGGTAAGCATTTTTGATAGCATCTACAAAATGGATCTCTTCTTCCAATTCACCAACGATGGTGGAAATCATTTGATGCACTTGCTCAAAGGAATAAATTCCGAATAACTCTTCCACTTCAACAGAACCTGCTTTGCAACTTTTCCCAAAATCATTTCGAACCAAATCTACAATCATCACATTTTCAGATCGATCTTTTGGCGAATGGTACAATTGCTTTTTGAGTTGCTCATCTTCTTCGACAGTTGCTCCTCTCTTGATCGTTCCTTTGATTGGTTGGGAAATTATCTTTTGGTCTTGCTTCGTCACAAATCTTTCGGGACTTTCGCAAAGCAAATATTTATTTTTGAATTTGTAAAAAGCAGCAAAGGGTGCTTTCCCTATCTCATTAAATTGTTCAAATAAAACATATGGATTCACTTCTGCCTCTTCAACAAAAAACTCTTGGCAGAAATTCATTTCATAAATATTTCCTTTGCCAATGTGAGATTTTATTTGACCTATAGTTTCTAAATATTCTTCTTTTGAAATCCGTTGTTGGATATCCTTTCTTTCTATTTTTTTATTAGAAAAAGTAGTTTGATCGAGAGAGGAAGTTTGATTTATTTTTTCAAAAACCGAAATGGCTTTTTCATATTTTGAATGAATTCGAATTTCTTTTTCCGAAAATTCAATAACTATTTTTGGTTGAAAAAAATGAAGATTAGGAAGTTCAATATTATCGATATTATTGGAATGTAGATCTTCGATTTCGTTTTTTAGATCGTAGGTGAGGAAGCCGAAGAGCCAGTCTTTTTTTGTTTTATAAAAAGATTTTAATGTTTCAAAACTTGATTGTTCCTTCTCGTTCGGAAAGATTTCATCTTCGGCCCCAACAGCAAGAAGTGCTTCGTATTTGGAATATTTCGAAGCATGTTGATTGCTATCGAGATAACTCACTACCTCAAAGTGTGTTGCCCATGCGAATGCTTTTTTCTTAAAAAGAAGCATATCATCAACGGTGAATGTAGCTGTATTTTTATCGAAGATAATTTCTATCATAAAAAGGTAAAACGGATTTTATTTAAAACATGAACACAAAAGTACGTTCAATAGTTGAGACGAAAAAAGCGCTGAAGGATACTTTTCCAACAGCGCTTTTTTGTTTTTTTATATTTATTTAACACATCGGACTTCTTAACTTCCGAGGCTTAATATTTTAATTTCTACTCTTTGATTTTGCTTTTGCATTTCAGCATTTTTAGAAAAAGTAATTTGTTGCGTTTTTCCATAACCTCGGTAAGTCAATCGATTAGAAGGGATTCCTTTTTGAACTAAGAAATCAACGACTGCTTTTGCTCGATTAGTGGACAAAGTTTGGCAATAATCAGTATCGCAAAACCGATTAGTATGTCCTCCAATTTCGACAGATACATTTGCATTTTCATTTAAAAATTTAAAAATATCATTTAGAGCTGGTCTTGAATCATTTGTAATTTTAAATGAATTTATTTCAAAATTAAGTTGATCTACTGAAATGGTTTCCCCTTTTTTTAGATCACCTAATCCTTCTTCAATTTCGGACTTAGGTTCTACAACCGCAACAGGTTCTACTACAGGAATTTCATAATTAATAGTTGTTTCATCAGAAGCATTTCCACCTGTATTCGCCGCTTTCACAACAATTTTATTAATACCTTCCTTCAGCCTCAAATTAGATGTTAATTTACCCGTGGCAGAATTGTAGGTAAAAGAGCGACTATTCTTACCATTTACTTTCAATAAAATTTTTCGCTTTTCTTTTACATTCTTCACATTCGCAATTAATTTATAATTTTTAGTCTTCACATCTTTTGATGAAGCAGATGGAGTCGTAATTTTTACGATTGGTTTTTGCACTAAACTTTCATCACATGGAATTGGCTGGATCGCAGAAGCGTTGTCCAATAAAATATTTCCATTAGGAGGATTAAAAGTTGGCGTCTGATATCTCGCTTCTAAAACGATGTAAGAAATCTTTCTTTTAGGTTCAAATTTGAAAGTATATTCTTTCCACTCAGCATGATCGATCAATTTTGTTTCAGCCAACGTTACTGCTGGATCACAAAACCCAGCTCCTCCTTTTATACTTAATTTGATTGGTGTTACAAAGTCGACGAATTCTTTCGATCCCCGAATTTGACTTTTATATACTTTTGACGTAGCAACGTAAATGCTAAAAGAATAACACTTCCCTGGCATCAAGGGCTTTTTTAATCTTTGTGAAACTGACTCATGTGAATCATTTGAACGCACCACCATTCCTAAATAAGTATCTCCATCGTGAGCTTTTGAAGTTACTCCAAAAGATGGTTCTACCCCACCAGAAGGATGAACATCGGGAGCCGTTTCTAATGGATAATTAATATCACCGCAATCATACCATCCTCTGGGTGTATTACTTGGTCGGGCAAAATCTTCAAAAGAAGGATTACTTAACTCGATGGGTTGATCTCCTTGAGCGGAAGTTTCTCCAAAGGAAAAAAGCAAGATTGAAAGGCAAGCAATAAGAAATCGTTTAGACATATTTTTTTCTTTAAGTTTTTTCATGGAGTATTTTTCAATTCTTATTATTTGTCTAGAAATGAAAGATCTAAAACTCTCACTCAATTGGGAAAGTTTAAAAATACTCTTTAATTTAAACGTATAGATTGCCTGGTTTTGTTGGATAAAAGAGGTAGAAAAATACATAAAATTCCTTAGTTCTAGGAAGTTTAAGTTTTTATTAACAGAAAAAGCTAATGGTGAATGGTTAATGGTGAACGGTTAAAACCACTTTTTTGACACAGAGTAGTATTAACCATTCACCAATAACAGTTATCCATTATTTAAATGCGTTGAATCCCGTCACGTCCATTCCTGTAATTAACAAGTGAATGTCATGCGTACCTTCGTAAGTTAGAACTGTTTCCAAATTCATCATATGTCGCATGATTGGATACTCATTAGTAATCCCCATTCCGCCATGAATTTGTCGAGCTTCTCTTGCGATTTCTAACGCCATGTGAACGTTATTTCTTTTAGCCATAGAAATTTGAGCAGAGGTTGCTTTACCTACATTAGCCAATGTTCCGAGTCTCCAAGCTAATAATTGAGCTTTAGTAATTTCGGTAATCATTTCCGCTAATTTCTTTTGAGTCAATTGGAATTGACCGATTGGTTTTCCAAATTGAATTCGCTCCTGTGAGTATCTCAACGCTGAATCGTAACAATCCATTGCTGCTCCAATCGCTCCCCAAGCAATTCCATATCTAGCTTTTGACAAACAACTCAACGGGCCTTTCAATCCTTCTACCTCAGGTAAAATATTTGATTTTGGCACTCGTACATCTTCAAAGACAAGTTCTCCTGTAATGGATGCACGTAGACTTAATTTTCCATGAATTTCAGGTGCAGAAAATCCTTTCATTCCTTTTTCTACGATGATTCCTTTGATTCGACCTGCTTCATTTTTTGCCCAAACAACGGCAATATCTGCAACTGGTGAATTGGTAATCCACATTTTTGCTCCATTCAAAATTACATGATCTCCATCATCTCTAATGTTAGTAATCATGCCACTTGGATTCGATCCATGATCTGGTTCAGTCAAACCAAAACATCCAATCATTTCTCCACTAGCTAATTTTGGTAAATATTTCATTTTTTGCTCCTCAGAACCAAATCGGTAAATTGGATACATTACCAATGATCCTTGCACAGAAGCCATCGAACGAATACCTGAATCACCTCTTTCTAATTCTTGCATGATGATTCCGTAGGCAATTTCATCCATTCCTCCACAACCATATTTAGCAGGAAGACTTGGCCCAAAAGCACCGATTTCTGCTAATCCTTTGAACAAATGTTGTGGACATTCTGCTCGATCTGAATAGCCTTCAATAATTGGGCTTACTTCTTGTTTTACCCACTCACGAACTGCATCCCTAGCGAGCAGATGATCTTCATTTAATAACTCATCTATATTATAATAATCATGTCCCTGAAATCGATCAGTTTTAGATGATGTTGTTGGATGAGTTGCTTTGCCATTTGCATTCGACATATTCTTAAAGTTTTATTGGTTATAATTTATTTTTGCAAAAATACATATTCTTATAGAAAGTATGATTCACATTCTTGTCATAATTAAGAATCATTTTTTGTACGTAGAATCTCTAGTTTTGATGTTTTTTTATGGAAAAAAAAATTCTACATTTGATGTGTTTGAAAATTGGGTATAAAAAATGATTCTTAGTCAAATGATAATCTTTAGGTTAAGTTAAAATTGAAACAATTACTTCCATTGATTGGTTTTGATTCCAACTTAAAACTTGACAACAAGATTTATCTAAGAACGAAAAAAATGAAAAAATGAGTCAAATAGCATTGGAAGGTATGCGTTTTTATGCATATCACGGATTTTATGAAGAGGAGCAGATTATTGGAAATAATTATGTCATTGACGTTTTTATAAAAACAAACTTTAGCGAAGCTGCTGAAACAGATGACTTATATAAAACAATTAATTACGAAACTGTCTACTTGATTTGTCAAAAAGAAATGAAAATCAAAACTAAATTAATCGAGACAATTGGTGCTCGGATAGTTTATGCCTTGAAATTTCAATTTGACAATATCCACGAAGTAACGATTAAAATAACAAAGGAGAATCCAATGCCTGGAGTAAAATTAGATAGCTCCTCGGTGCAACTTAATCAGAAATTCATTAGTCAATGCCCTAGGTGTGGTAATCCTTTAATTTGCTATAAAGATGAAACTTGTTGGTGTCAAAAAGCAAAAATTCATCCTCAAACTCAAGCCATGTTGGATCAGAAATATCCTGGTTGTCTTTGTAAAAGTTGTACTAGATATTACGCAGGTTGAGGTTGAACGGGGAAATAGAAAGACGCAGCATTTCATTATTTTCTCCGGAAAATTTTAATTTTTCTATAACACCCTTATCAAAAAGTCATTCGTTTAAATAACTATAAACCGATGTTGATTTGATTAAAATCAACAAAGCATTTTTTCACAAAAAAATAATATGATGTATAAAAAATTTGCACTCTTACTCATTTGTTTTCAATTCGTAGCTTGTACTGAATTGCAACAAGTTTTAAATACAGCCACGGCTGCTACAGGTTTGACTTCTGAGCAAATTGGAAATGGACTAAAAGAAGCACTCCAAATTGGAATTGGAAAAGGTTCTGATCGATTGTCTGCTCTTGATGGATATTACAAATCTCCATACAAAATTTTATTACCAGCAGAAGCTCAAAAAGTTGAAAAAACGCTTCGAGATATTGGAGCAGGAAGTTTAGTAGACAATGCTATTGAAAAAATTAATCGAGCTGCGGAAGATGCCGCTAAAGGAGCAAAACCTATTTTCGTTGCTGCGATTAGACAAATGTCTTTTCAAGATGCCATGGGAATTTTGAAAGGTGACAAAAAAGCAGCTACTGATTATTTGAATCGTACTACTTACAATCAACTGTATAGTAAATTTCAACCTGTGATTAAAAATTCTTTGAATAAAAAGAAAGCGTTGGATCAATGGACGAAAGTAGTTTCTAAGTACAATAAAATTCCTTTTGTTGAAAAACAAAATCCAAAGTTAGATGACTACATCGCTAATAAAGCATTAGACGGATTATTTGCGATGGTGGCAAAAGAGGAATTGAATATTCGAAATAATGTGTCTGCGAGAAGTTCTGATTTATTGAAAAAAGTTTTTGCGCAGCAAGACTAAATTTAACGATTAATTGTTAATGGAGAATGGTTAATCTTCCCAAGATGTGGAAGGTTAACCATTCTTCATTAACAGTTAACCATTATTTAAAGTTTCTTGGTTAGTTTTTGGACTAGCCTAAATTCGCTAAGAAATGATTTTGCTATTACTCGGATGACGGTGTAAACTGGAATCGCCAACACCATCCCTACTATCCCACTCAGTTTCGCTCCTACCAATATTACTATAAAAATTTCCAACGGATGTGCTGAAACACTATTTGAAAAAATAAATGGTTGAAGTATAAAATTATCTAGAAATTGCATCGCGGCAAAAGTTCCGATAACAATAAAAACTAACGGTAACATCTCTTCATAAAATGGTAAATCCAGATTGGAAGAAGTCGTAATAAGCACTCCAAACGTAGCTCCGATTACTGGACCAAGATATGGAATGACATTAATCAATGCTGCAAAGAAGGCAATTAGCAAAGCATTTTTTACTCCAAAAACAGTTAACACAATTGAGACAAAAACAGTAATTGTCGTTACTTGAATTGAAACTCCAACAAAATATCTCCGCAGTAATCTACTCGAATCATCGAGCGCATGAATAACTTCTTTTTCATATTTACTTGGGACGATTGCTTGTAAGGCATTTAAAAATAATCCTTGCTCTTTCAAAAAGAAAAACGCAATAAAGAAGATGGACATAATTGCAATCAAAAGGTTTCCCATGAAGCCAATTAGCGTGCTAAACAGCTGAGGAATTTGACCTGGATTAAAAGCGGTAAATATTCTTTTTTGAATTTTTTCGATAGGTGTATCTGTATGTTTTATTTCTGCGGTTGGGTCAATTACCGTTGGCGTTTTTGCTTCGACAGTTGGATCGTTGATGTTAACTTGAAGGGTGATATTTGTTTTGGTAACAGTATCTCCATTTTCTAAAAGAATGGAATCAATCGAAACAAAAGTACTAGTTACTTCATTATTTTTTTCTTCAACAGCACCTATTTGAACAGTATCCTTTTCAATACTTTTGGTTATCGGTTCGATGACATTAGAAGTTGTATCATTTGTGACTTCATCATCTGGTAGAATTATTTCTCCTTCCATCAATCCCTTCTCCACCAAAATATTATTCAAACTATTAATCGGTTCTTCCAGCGATTCCACCAAACTTTCGTAATCAATTCCAGCTAAATTCTGAGCTTGCTTAATCATTGGTGGAACGAAAACCCAAGCCAATCCTGTCATTAAAAATATGAATGTTACTAAAGTTAATCCCGCACTTCCACCACTTCCTAATTTTAAATATTTTTTATAAAACTCATTAATTGGTTGACCTACCATCGACAAAACCCATGCGATTAAAACATAGGCAACGATGTCGCTGAAATAATAAAATACAGCTCCAATTAAAAACAATGAAATGGCAATAGCTAAGTAGCGACTCCAATTATTCATACGTCTAATTAGTAGTTAACAATTTTTTTTTATAAAATTCCTTTTAGTTCCTTCCATACATTGTCTGCTAAAATCTTATGTCCTTTAGTCGTCGGATGAATTCCATCTCGCTGATTTAATTCCGGGATCCCTCCTACTCCATCCAATAAAAAAGGAACAAATCCAGCATTATTATTTTTTGATAAATTGGAAAAAATACCTGCAAACTTTTGTGTAAAATCATTTCCCATATTTGGTGGAGCTAACATTCCTGCTACCACTAATTTCGCTTCTGGGAATTTTGCTTTTACCTTATCAAAAATAGATTGTAAATTTTTAGAGGTCTCTTCCGTTTTGATTCCTCGCAATCCATCATTCGCGCCAAGTTCCAAAATAAAAACATCTATTTTATTTTGTTCCAAAATCCAATCAATCCGATCATTTCCACCTGAAGAAGTTTCACCACTTACACCTGCGTTGACAGTTTGATAATCTAATCCCAATGAATCAATTCTTTCTTGAATCACTCCTACATAACTTTCCGAAGGATCATCCAATCCATATCCTGCTGTCAAGCTATCGCCAAAAAATAGAATTTGTTTTTTCTTCTTTTCTTTTTTTGTAGGAGTATTAGTGTTAGTCATTTTTTCCGTTGCTGCTTTTGCATTTTTTCCTGCATCAGAAGTAGTTGTTTCTCCACATCCTACCATACCTAAACTCAAAAAAACAACTATTAAATTTTTATAGAAAAATCTCATTTTTAATTTCTTTATTTATTGTTGACAAATATACCATTCTCATTTTCTAATTGAAATGCATTTCTACGGAATGGTTTAAATTAGTGATGAACTATAAATGATAAGTGATTAATTTTGACGAACGAGACTCTTCACTTATAGTTCATCAACTCTAAAATTTATTTTTTTCGATCCGTAGAAAAGTTAACTAGATCTTCCAAAGATTCGCGGGCTGCAGAAGTAGAAAAAGAATGTAAAATTTCGAAGGCATCTGCTCGATATTTCAACATCGCTTTTTCAGCATATTCTAATCCTCCACTTCCTCGAACAAACTCAATCACCTCATTTACTTTTTCAGGATTTTCATTATGCTTTTTGACAATATTAATGATGCGTTTTTTGTCGGAGCGAGTAGCATTGTTAAGTGCATAAATAAGAGGGAGGGTCATTTTTTTTTCTTTAATGTCGATACCCAAAGGTTTTCCAACATCATCCGTTCCATAGTCAAAAAGGTCATCTTTGATTTGAAAAGCAATACCAATTTTTTCTCCAAACAATCTTATTTTTTCAATCAACTCAGTATCTTCTGTAGCCGAAGCTGCACCTGCGGCACAACCTGCCGCAATAAGCGATGCCGTTTTTTGCCTAATGATTTCAAAATAAATATCTTCTTCGATATCCAACTTCCGAGCTTTTTCACTTTGCAATAATTCTCCTTCAATTAATGCTTTGACTGCATGCGAAACTATTTCCAACAATCGATATTGTTTGTGTTTTAGAGAAATGATCAACGCTTGTGTAAACCAATAATCACCTACTGTCACCGCTACTTTATTTTTCCAAAGTGCATTCACCGAAGCGGAACCTCGACGCTCGTTAGCATCGTCCACCACATCATCATGGATCAATGTTGCCGTGTGCAACAACTCGACAAAAGTAGCAGCGTGATAGGTACCATTATTGATTTTCCCGCATAGCTGTGCACACAACAAAATAAACATCGGACGCATCTGTTTTCCTTTGCGTTCGAAAATATAGTTATTGATTTTTTCCAAAAGTGGAACAGGGCTTTGCATAGCTTCCTGAAACATTTTTTCAAAAATCTTTAACTCTTCTTCTATTGGTTGCTTGATCGTTTCTAACGATTTTATCATAATCAATTTTGAATTAAGTAGTCATACTTACGCACAAAGAATTGAACAATCTTTATTTTACTTTTTAGTTTTGTTTTACATGTTGAAGTAAGTGGATGAATTGAGCTTTGTTTTTAAACAATACTTTAATATGAATTAATGATGACGCGTAACATTAGTCCTATTGCGATCCAAGACTACTTATCTTTTACGTTCAATTACATAATCCACTAAATCCTCCAAAGATGTTCTTGCTTCTGATGCTGGAAGTGATTGTAAGATTCCAGTTGCTTCTTCTCGATATTTTTGCATCGTTTTTTGCGCATATTCTATTCCTCCACTTGCTTTGACAAAGGCAATGACTTCTTTTATTTTTTCATCATTGTTGATGTAATTAATTATCTTTCTTTGCTCTGAATCGGAAGCATTATTAAGTGCATAAACTAATGGAAGACTAATTCCTTTTTCTTTTAAATCTATTCCAAGTGGCTTGCTTGTTCCATTACTTCCGAAGTCAAATAACTCATCTCGCAATTGAAATGCGATGCCAATTTTTTCTCCAAATAATTTCATCTTCTGAATCACTTCTTCATCTTCGGTAGTAGAAGTTGCACCTGCCGAACAGGCTGCTGAAATTAATGACGCGGTTTTTTTACGAACGATTTCGAAATAACTTTTTTCATCAAAATCAAATTTTCGAGCTTTGGAAATGGCGAGCAATTCTCCTTCACTCATTTCCTTGACCGCTTCTGCAACGATTTCTAATAATTCAAATCGCTTATTCTTCAACGCAATTAAAAATCCTTTTTGCAATAAATAGTCCCCGACCAAAACTGCTATTTTATTTTTCCAAATCGCATTCAACGAAAAGAATCCTTGACTCTCATTAGAATCATCCACGACATCATCATGTACCAATGTTGCGGTGTGCAAAAGTTCCACGAGCGAAGCTGCATGATAAGATGCAGCATCAATTTCGCCACAGATTTTGGCACACAAAAAAACAAACATTGGTCGCACCTGTTTGCCTTTTCTTTGAACAATATAATAAGTGATTTTGTCCAACAACGGAACATGACTTTTCATATCTTCTCGAAACCGTTGCTCGAAAATTTTTAACTCTTTTTCAATCGGTCGCTTGATCGTTTTGATTGATCGAGCCTGACGGCTGGGTTGGACCATGAGTTTAGTAGATTTTTTTTTGAAAGTTATTTTTCTTAGATCGTTTCGCTGTCAGAGCGACAGATCTATTAAGCCTGCAAGATACAAGCTATTCCTTGTTTTTGTAAAACATCGTAAAAAAAGATTAGTTGCGTAAAAATAGCGTTATTTTCAATGAAGTGATTTTGACAAAAAAAAAATCCAACACCCTTTAATAAAAGTGTTGGAAATGAAGAGAGAGTATTTAATAAGGGGTTATAAGTTTAAAAAAAATTAGATAGAACTTATAAAATAAAGGTTATTGATACTAATACTCTTTCGAGAGTTTCTCTTTAACCCATACATTGATGATTTGATTATTGATAGTTTCTAGATTATAATTAATTCTTTGATTTTTGGTTTCTAACAATTCTTTTAACTCTCTCAATATCATTGGTGGTTCATCGAATGAAGGCAAATTGATTAACTTTTTGATGGAGGAAAGTAACATTTCTTCTATCCGCCCCATCTTACCAAATGATTTCAAGTGTCGAGTAATTCGTAAAATATCTTTGTCATCTATTTCTTCATCCTCCAATTCGTAGCGAACAATTAATTCCATCAACTTTACATATTTCAAAATATGTGGGCGCAATTTACCTCCTGCAATTTCTTCAATTTGCTTGATTTGCCGAATCACTTTGCCGTAATCTTTTTTCATAAAATGATATACTGCAATGTGATAAAAAATAACTACTTGCTGAGAAGCAGGTAATTTTTTAAGACTAACCAAATGATGCTCTTTGATCAAATAACAAATGTCTTCAATTCCATAATAATTTCGATTCACCAACTGAAGCAAAAAATGAATCGTATCAATTTCCAATGCCAAAATACTCTCTTCCTCTTTTGAAAAAGATTTGATTAATTTCCACTCATTTAATATTTGAGGAATATTTTTTTGAGAATAATCGGATGATATTTTACAAAAAGTATAGTCTCTTAGCTGTCGAATAAATGTATCTCGAAAAACATTTTTCATGACAGGTTTTTCTTCCCACAAGGAAAACATCTCGTCGCCATTATAATTCGCTTGATCAAAATTTGAACGCGCATTGGCATTCAAATAATGAATTTCATGAAACAACACTTGAGATAAAAAGGTAGTTGCATTTGACTTCTCCAACATCAATCGATGCTGCATCACTTCACTAAAAACGGCATCCACCTGTGAGGTTTCATAAAAATTCAAAAGGGTGTCGTAGTACAAACGCACTTTGGTATGAAGTGCTTTGTATTCGTTTTCTGTTTTTAATAACTGAGCAATTCGTTCATAGGAATTTAAAAATTTGCTTATAGCTGGTCTAATAGTTTTGTGATTTTCAAGATACGGAAAGAGTAGCTTTTCCCTTTCCATTATTTCTTGTTGCAAGCCGTATAATTCATTAGCTATTGCAATTTTTTTTGCTCGCTTTAAAACTTCCAACGATTGTTGATAAAACGTTTTACAAAAAAGTACTTCAGCTGAATTCAGCAATGCACCAAGTTTGGCATGCTCGGAGCGAGAGCTATACAATTGCCGAAGTACTTTTAATATTTGCTCATAAAGCAAATATTTGGTTCTTGAGATCTGCTTGGAGAAAGGGTGTTTTTTTAGTTTTCGTAATAACTTATTTTCGTTGTATTCTTCTTGTGCATCAATCGCGTCGAAAAGAATAGTGTAATTATTTTCATTTTTATGAACACTATTGACACACATTTTAAAATGCCTTTTCTCTGCTTTGGAAAGACTCTTAATAATCCTATGCAAATCTTTGGGATCTTTCATTTGGTTTTTATCTATCTAAGGGTCATGAGGTATTCATTCTTTTTGGAATAAATAAAATTAAGGGTGTTGTTTATTCTTTCTAGTGTTGTTTTATATAATGATACCCAAAGTAAATAGTTTATTTACTTACATTACTCGTATTCCAGCAAAATATTATGTCTTCAAGCGTCCTAAAAAACTTCATTTAAATTAATTTTCCAAAAACTCTTATTTATCACTACTAAACAAAATATAATACATAAAATACTAATAATCAGATTATTAGGACAAATTAAACATTTTAAAAACCTCTAATTTCCAACGTTAATTTTAGCCATTCTAAAAACCTAAAATATGGTCTCTAAAGTCTAAAAATTTAATCGTAATATTGTTCGATTTTTGATAACTAGACTAATACGCTTTTTAATGGCTTCCAAACAATCAATTCCTACAAAGACTTCAGACCCTGTCTACGATCTAGTTCATAGTATGTCTCGTATGGAGAAAAGATACTTCAATATCAATACCCAATCCATTAAAAACAATAGAGGGAAAACTCCAGATTACTATATCTTATTTGAGATTTTAGATAAGATGAAAATATATGATAAGGTTAAAGCAGAACAAAAGCTTTTGCAAAAACTGGGGAAAGAAGGGTTTTCAAATTTTACGGTTAAGAAGGTTGAGTTGTATGATGTATTGATGAAGTCGTTAAGGAATTATACTTTTAAGCAAACGAAAAAGTCTGCGGATTATATTAAGGTATTAATTCGAGATGCTAATTTTTTATTTAAGCGGGGACTCTTTAAGGATACCGAGAGACATTTAAAAGAAGCAAGAAAGTTAGCGGAGAAATGTGGGGACACTTTGAGCTTGATTGAAATTAATCGATTTGAGAGGAAGTATATTTTGACTACTCGATCAAAAAATATGGAAAAAAAATTGTCGGCTATCCATGAAGAAAGCATATTCTTGTTTAAAAACTTAAAAGAAGAAGATGAAATTAGAAAAGACTATGAACTTATAGTTTCTAAAAGATTGAAAATTAACAGGTTAACAAATGAAAAAGAGATAAAAGAATTTAGACTTAATTTTTCTCATTTAACTAAACTAGAAAAAATTCAACCTTTATCAAATCTTTCAAAAAGATATTTAGACAATGCCCTTTCTGAATACCATTATTTACTGGGTGAAAATGAATCTTATCTTCAAAAACGATTAGCCATCTTAGATTGGTGGGAAGACAATGAAATATGGAGAAACCAATCCCCTCACTTTTATATCGTTGCACTTTCAAATCTTTTAACTGGTTATGGTCGTTTAAATTTGTACGATGAGTATTTATATATTTTAAAAAAAATAGAAAAAATTAAACCCAATAATCAATATGAAGAAGCCATGAGATTCCATCGTCTGATGATTAACCGACAAGTTTATTTCCTAAATAAAGGATTAATTGATGAAGTGTGTAATTTATCCTATGCCATTGAAAAAGGAATAAAAAATCATAAATTAAATGAAGGGGTTCAGATCGTTTTAATATTTAATGTAATCGTAGCTTTTTTTGTTAGTAAAAAATATAAAGAATGTATCAAATGGGTCAAATTATATGATCCTTTTAAAAAGATGGAAATAGCAAAAATTCAAATTCAGTTTGCTCAAATATTAAAACTAATTGCATTCTATGAATTAGAAGATTTAGATGAATTGGAAAAACATATTAAATTGACTGAAAGATATTTTGATCATCAAGTAGGGTTATCTCGACATGCTTTAGATAATATAATATTACGAACTATTAAGAGGATGGGAAAAATAACTCCAAAAGAACAAACTAAAATCATTACAGAATTACGAGTGACATTAGATGCACTTCCTTTAAAGACGAAACGAAGATTCGGTTTTGATGAAATTGATTTGTGGGTAAATAGTAAAATAAGAAGAACAACAATTATTCAACTTTTGCAAGAGAGAAATAAAATGAAAGAAAAACCCTAAAAATAATTTCAAGGCTTTTCCTCATCTATATTAAATTATTTACTTGGTATTCTAATCAGCAATTTCGTTCCTGCTGAATTCAATCTCAGATTGTATGTACCTCCTCCAGCAAGAGGGTATTTATTAAGATTACCATTGATTTCTGTTTCAATATCATCATTACCAATCATCATAAGTTGATTAGTATTCTCATGAAATACCGCTTCCCATTGCGCAACCGCAGCAGTAGAAAACTCATCAGTTCCTGCATTCAAAGGACTAGGAGCAGCAACAACGTGAACATCACCTAAAATCGAAGTGATATAGACACCATTACCAATTAAAGAAAATTCTTGAGCGATTACACTATCAGGAAATAATAGATAGAGTTTCGTCATGTCGGTAGATAAGGAAATTGAATTTGCCATTTTTAATTACATGTGTTTTGTTAAATAATCTGGTTTTAAAATTATGTTTAAATTGATGCTTCCTTGGGATTCTTTCAAATCAAAAAAAGCAAGCAATTCTAATTTTCAATATTAATATTCTAGTTTATTTTATTGATAATCAAATACTTACGTATAATATTTATCTAATTTCCACTATAGATTTTTTCAAATTGTTTTTTCCAAAAAAATTAGCTATCCTAATTTTTATCTTTAATTTTGGGGTTTTATGTTTCCACTTAACTTCTAAAATAAAAACGTGCTCGGATTTTTTAGAACCAATCAATTAGCTGCCAATTTATTTTTAATAATATATGTATTGGTATTACGTGCTTCAGGTCTTTTCGCAACTGAAGTTTGGGAACCTAGCTCTGCTGGTGTACTCAGTCACGCCGTATATAGTTACGTAGGAACTCACGGGTGGTTGCCTGATTTGGTCTCTCTTATTTTAGTTTTATTGCAAGCATTATTATTGAATGTCTTGTCGGCACGCTTTAGGGTGTCGAGGGAGGTGACGATGTTTCCAGGTTTGTTTTACATTTTACTGATGAGTACGTTACCTAGTTTTTTGCATTTGTCTCCGGTGGTAATGGGCAATACATTTTTAATTTTAGCGGTGTCGAGCTTGTTTAATTCTTATAAAAAATCGTCGGTCGCTGATTCTATCTTTAATGTAGGTTTTTGGATTAGCATGGCGAGCCTCTTTTATTTTTCCAATTTTATATTTTTATTGTTGGCGATTTTAGGATTGGCAGCATTACGAAATATTCGAATAAGTGAAATATTCATGGTTATCATTGGTATGATCGTTCCCTTATTCTTGGCTGGATCCATTTTTTATTTATCAGATGATTGGAGTAACTTTTACCAAACTACTTTCCTAACTGAATTCGGTTTTTGGAATTTCGACTGGGTGGAACATTGGAGCAATTATGTGCCAGTAGTGCTATTCGGAATTTTGATTTTAACGGTCTTAGGTAGCGCGAATATTTATTTCCAAAAACAAAGTATTCGTTCTCAAAAGAATATTCAAATTTTATATTACTTCATCTTCATTTCTCTTTTGACGGCTTTTATTCAAAAAGGAATTCGGGTAGAGCAATTTTTGTTATTGGCCATTCCATTGTCATTAATGTTGCCGTTAAATTTTTTAGAATTTAGGAAAAGAGAAATAGGAAGCGGAATTCATTTGACATGGTTGATTGGAATTTTGTTTTTGCAATATCGATTGCTGTTTATGTAAAACTCCTCCCTCCTATTGGGGAACGAAAAAATGATAATTTTTCTAAATTGAAATTTTGATTTTTTATAATGGTCAATTCTTAATTATTCAATACCTTTGCATTTTATTTTTTAACCTAAAAAATTTCCCTACAGAAACACCAAAGCGGAATTTACAACCTGTACCAAATAGAAGCAGATTGTAAACTCTCCTTTAGGCGTCGGGGGTTTTAATATGAAATTTGGAGTAGTTGTTTTTCCAGGATCTAATTGTGATGATGACATGATTCACGTGCTCGGCACAGTTATGCAACAAGAAGTTGTAAAATTGTGGCACAAAGACACCGAACTTAAAGGTTTCGAAAAAGGTGATTGCATCGTTTTGCCAGGAGGATTTTCTTATGGTGATTATTTACGAGCAGGAGCAATTGCTCGATTTTCTCCAATTATGAAATCAGTCATTGAGTTTGCTAATAATGGTGGCTACATTTTGGGAATTTGCAATGGGTTCCAAGTGGCATGCGAAGCAGGATTATTGCCAGGAGTTTTATTGAGAAATAGTAATCAAAAATTTATTTGTAAAAATGTTCATTTGAAAACATTGACCAATAAATCTGCGATTACTTCAAATATTGATTTGAACAACCCACTTTCGATTCCAATAGCACATGCAGAAGGTCGATACTTAGCTGATGAAGCTACGCTAAAATCATTGGAAGAGAATGACCAAATCCTTTTTAAGTATTGCGACGAAAATGGAAATGTAACTGACGAAGCTAATCCAAATGGTTCGACTAATAATATCGCAGGTATTTGCAATGCCAATAGAAATGTATTTGGAATGATGCCTCACCCTGAGCGAGCTTCCGAAAAAGTGTTAGGAAATGACGACGGACGAATTATGTTTGAGTCATTGATCGGCTTGATGGTTGATGCTTAAAACAGCGTTAGAAATAGCATAAAAAAATGGGATAAAATCAGTTAGTTGATTTTATCCCATTTTTTATTTTTTTTATTTCGAAAAATATAGCGACAAATAAATTTAATTTTATAATTTAGCATCATCATAAGAACATATGTTATAGAAACATATAAAACAGACAACAAACATACCCTTCCCATATCTCATATTTAACATATCTAGTATTTCCCATTGACCTTCAGTTTTAAAACTTTACCCTATCATATCAATTGACTTAAGAGCAGTCAGTTAATTAAACTTGGTATCTATTTTGCGCCTTTAGACGCGTCAAAACAAAACGAAAATCAACTACTATTTATAATAGTTACCATTTTTTTTGACTGACTAAATTATAGAATAATTAAACTGTTTCGAATCCTAAATTTATTTACTAGACATGAGAATTGCTTTACTATTAATTTGCTTGTTTTCTTTCTTCTCCGCTTCCGCTCAATTGGAGCCAGTCAAATGGTCTTTCGATGTTGAAAAGGTAAGCGATACCGAATACGATATTATCTTTACTGCAAATATTGATAAAGGTTGGTCGGTATATTCTCCTTATCTTGAATCGGACGAAGGACCAGTTCCTACGACATTTGAGTTTTATAATAATGACCTTCAAGCCGTAGGTAAAGCACGCGAGGAAGGAAATAGAAAAGAAGTTTTCGATGAATTATTTGGAATGAACTTGATCAAATTTAGTAGAAAAGCGCGATTTACGCAACGAGTAAAAGTTGATGACTCCAATACGGTCTCTGGTCATTTGACTTACATGACTTGTGATGATGAAAGTTGTCTTCCTCCTGAGGATGTAAATTTTGAAATTGCACTCAGGTAAATAACATATTTCCAAATATGTTAAAATTTAATCTAAGCAAAACGAAAAACATTTTTTCCCGTTTAAACAAACATTAGATAAAACATTGTTAGAAAAAAATGGTCCAGTATCTTGAATTTTAAGAAATGAATTCAAAATACACTTTTGAAAAACCATTGTTAGTGATTGGCAGTAAGCTTCGGGCTTGCTGCCAATCACTTTTTTTTGTACATATACAGTCGGTAAAAGACATTTTAGAAAGGTATATTTGCAAATATGTAATGTAATGATTTGTATTTTTGTAGAATATGCAAAAATCAATTTTGATAAAAAAATAGAACTACTTCAAAATCAATTAAATTTTTAGATATGCGATTACTGTTAGCACTACTTTTTAGCCTCAGTTTTATGACTGCTTCGTTCGCTCAAATCCATAACCCTGTAAAATGGAAAATGGAATCGAAGCAAGTGAGTGCCAATGAATTTGACTTAATATTTAAGGCAACTATTGATGAGGGTTGGACGGTTTACTCACAATACTTGGAAAGCGATGATGGACCGGTGGCGACTTCTTTTACTTATGACGAAGGAGCACACTTTGAGTTAGTTGGTAAGAATAAGGAATCCGACAATCGAGTAAAAAAATATGATAAGGTTTTTGAAATGGATTTAGTCAAATTTTTTAACTCTGCTGTACTTACACAACGAGTTAAAATCAATGACTTTTCAAAACCAATTACAGGCTATTTTACTTTTATGACTTGTGATGCTACAAAATGTCTCCCTCCTACAGACATTGATTTCGATTTTGCATTGAAAAACACCATGAAGTCTTCAGGCGGTGAAGAGGAGGAGAAAGAAGAAACTCCTGAACCTAAAAAAGAAGAACCTGCTCCTGAAAAAACACCGCAAGGGAAAAGTGATTTGTCTTTTTCATCTGGCTCAAATGATGGTGCTGGTGGAAATAATCAAGATCAAAAAGTTGAAGCTAAAATTCCTGCTACGATTTCAGAACCAATTGCTCAAAATGAAACAATTGAGATTGCCCCGATTGATGATGCTCAGGCTGATAATGGTTTAAAAAAAACAACTACTTGGGTAGCAAGTTTAGAAAAAATAAATGATTCAGAATATCATTTAATTCTAAAAGCAAAAATTCAAGATCATTGGTATTTGTATTCTCAAATTCAAGACAACCAAGATTCAGATGATTATGATGGACCATATCCAACAGCCTTTAGTTATGACCCAAGTGATAATTATGAGTTGGTTGGAAAGACTACTGAGTCTGATAATATGAAAAGAGTTCGTGATGCAGTCTTTGAAATGGATGTTAATAAATTTTCGGATGAAGCTACATTTACGCAAAAAATAAAAATTACTGATCCTTCCAAACCAGTTACCGCCTACTTCGAATATCAAACTTGTGATGACAAACAATGCATCATGAATACTGATGATATTTTTATAGATGTAAAAAATGGAAAAGCTTATGTCGGAGCTGAAGCAACTAAAATGATGAGTGCTTTTAGTGCATCTGAAACTTCAGGTAATGGTGGTCAATCTCACATGTCAGGCGATACAATCGACCAATCAAGAGCAAGTATTATTTCTACTTTTGAAAACCCTGCTGGAGATTGTGGAGGAGAAACTGAATCAGGAAGTGGATGGTTTTGGACTTTTATTTTAGGATTTGGTGGTGGACTAATCGCATTGTTGACACCTTGTGTATTTCCAATGATTCCATTGACTGTTAGTTTTTTTACCAAAGGAAGTAAGACTCGTGCAGAAGGAATTAAAAATGGATTAATATATGGTGCTTCGATAATTGTAATTTATGTTGCGCTAGGATTGTTAATCACTTTTGCATTTGGCCCAGAGGCATTGAATCGGCTTTCAACACATTGGCTGCCCAATTTACTTTTCTTTATCATCTTTATCATCTTTGCCATTTCATTTTTTGGATATTTCGAAATTACCTTGCCAAGTTCATGGACCACAAAAACAGATTCGATGGCAGACCAAGGAGGTTTGTTAGGAACATTTTTTATGGCAGCAACTTTATCATTAGTTTCATTTAGCTGTACTGGACCAATCATCGGTTCTGCACTCGTGGAATCTGCTTCTGATCCCATCGGGCCATTTACGGTTATGCTTGGATTCTCAACTGCTTTGGCATTGCCATTTGGTTTATTTGCAGCATTCCCTGCTTGGTTAAATTCTTTGCCACAGTCAGGAGGATGGATGACTAACGTAAAAGTAATTTTAGGATTCTTGGAAGTTGCTTTAGCTTTCAAATTCCTTTCGGTAGCAGATTATACTTTCCATTGGGGAATTTTAAAATATGAATTATTCTTAGCGATCTGGGTAATCATCGGAATATGTATGGCGCTTTATATGTTGGGATATATCATGTTCCCTCATGATGCTCCATTGAAAAAAGTAACACCGCTTCGAGGTACACTTGCCGCAGTATTTTTAGGAATTTCGATTTTCTTAGCAATGGGATTTCAATATAACGATGTAACTAAGTCTTACAATTCTCCAAGTATTTTGAGTGGTTTGGCACCTCCTTCTATTTACAATTTCTTTTTGCCAACACCTGAGGTTGACCCTGCAATGAAGAAAAGATTTCCTTCATTTACAAAGTGTGCGAACAACTTAGATTGTTTCAAGGATTACTACGAAGGTTTGGCTTATGCTCAAGAAACCAATCAACCATTGTTAGTTGATTTCACCGGTTATGGATGTGTGAATTGTCGAAAAACAGAAGATAATGTTTGGGTCCAAGATGCTGTTCGAAATAATATTGAGAAAAATTTTGTCTTGGTTTCTCTTTATGTCGATTCTCCAGATAAGCTAGAAAAAACATTACACTCTAAAGCCCAAGATAAAAAATTACGAAACGTTGGAAACAAATGGGCTGATTTTCAAATTGCTAACTTTAGAAATAATGCTCAACCACTTTATGTATTGATGACTCCTGAAGAAGAAATATTGGCTCGACCAGTTGGATATATGGATGGATGGAGTGATTGGGAACAATACAATGACTATTTGAATTGTGGTTTAACGACGTACGATGGAGTAAAAAATGGAACACTCGGAATGAAATCAAAATAATTCGTTTTTCATCTTTTCTAAAAAAAAATAGCGCATCGGAGATTGAACTCTGATGCGCTATTTTTTTTTTGCAAAAACCAAAACGTCAAATGATTAATCCTTTTTTGGAATTTTCACAATATAACTCTTCCGATTTTTATTCGTCAAACTTGTCTTAACTAACCACGGATTATACACTTTCAACATTCGGTAACTGATATTATATTTTTGTGCAAAAGTTCCCCAATTCGAAACGGGTTCTTTTACTTCCACTTCATAAAAATTATCAATCGGTTGATACAAATCTGCTTCTTCAATATAAAAACCAAAGTCTTGAGGATTAGTCATAATTTCTTTCAACGCCACCAATCGAAAAACATAACGAGAAGTTTCTTGATTCAAATTCAAATCGAAATAACTCTCCCCTTTTTGCGCTTTAATTTCTTTTGACAATCGAGTGCCTCCCATATTGTAAGCAGCTGCAGCCAACAACCAATTTCCAAAACGCTTTTTATTTCCTTTGATATATTTACAAAAAGCAACTGTCGCTTTCTCCAAATGATATCGTTCATCCACTTCACTTCCAATTTCTAAACCATATTGTTTTCCAGTTGGCTTCATAAATTGCCAAAACCCTTTTGCTCCAGCAGGTGAAACAGCATTACTCAAATCACTTTCTGCCACAGATAAATAAATAAAATCTTCTGGTACATCATGCTCTTTCAATATTCTTTTCATCATCGGAAAATACTTATTTCCTTTTTTGATATTCAAAAGTGTATTCGAATGCCAGTAAGTATTTCTTGAAAGTTCTCGATCTAATCTTTCTCTTACATCAAAATTATCCATTGGAAATGACTCTCCTGCGAAGGAAAAATCTTTATTTAAATTAACTGACTTAATCACCTGTGGAAGATCATGATGAGATACCTCTGAATTATTTTCACTCACTTTTTGAGCAGACGAAGAAGTATCATCTTTGTAAGTGGACGAAGCAAAAATTGCGACAGTTAAAAATGCTGCTAGGATTAAAGTGTAGGTAGCTAATGACTTTTGCATTGAGTATCAGATTTATAAAAATTAGTGAATAAGGGGTTTGCAAAACATGTTGAATCAGCTTTGATTTTTCAAAAAAATCAGCGCTAACACAAGATGGTTTTCGAATTAAAAAATGTAGGTTTTGAAAAGATTAGCTTGAATTGGTTGAGTGTATGTTTATTCTACTCTTTAAAACGTAAACTCAATATACTAATGTTGCAGCTGATTTGGAAAAAGTCGAATATTTTTTTTTGAATATTTTCCGTAATAGGAGTTAACCATATCGTATTAACAACTCGGAGAGTCGTATTACGGAAAATATTTTTTTGTAAAAAAAATAGGTAGCATCGCAATCAAACAAGGGATATTTGCCATCAAAACATTGAAATAAGCTTGATGATAAATACACATCACCGTATCTAAAATAAACCAAAACGAAAATCCAAAAACGATGGCATGATACGCCCAAAGTTCTCTTTTCGCAAAAGCATTTTTAGCAATAAAATATTGTAAAATAAAATATGCAGTATTCGTCGCACCTAATGGCCCTAAAATAAATGACGTTGATTTTTGCACATCAGCAGGTAATTCATTTAAATCAAAAAGACATTGAGCAAGATAATAATCATAAATTCCAAATGGATCGAACGAACCAATCACTGCCCACATCACTCCTAATGCAGCAAAGAAGAGGCTGATAAGTTTTAGATATTTTACCCAAAAATTAAAAGAGTGATTCGTTTCTGATAAAGTCATAATTTGATTTTTTAGAAACGTGCGAATGGTAAGAATTTTATTTCTTTTTCAAGACTCTAGGTCTTTTGAAAATAGGAACTGTTGAACATGGTTCGCCGTACATAATCGCTTGTGCAAATGGTCGTAATTTTTTAGTCAACATCACATAAGCTGCTGGCGGAACAGGTTTATTGCTACAACCTTTGATAATTACTCTACCACCTTCATGTTGTGCTCCATCGAAATTCATCAAAGCTTTTTCGAAAGCCACTTTATAAAAAGTCTCCTCATCACCTTGGAAAATCTCATGCGCAAATGGCTCTGCATAACTCGCTACCAACATGTATGCCCAAACTGGAATAATCGCATCCGTTGAACAAATCACTAGCAAATTGACTCCTTCATATTGAGTCCAATCATGTTCTTTTAGTGCAGCTCGAAAATCCTTTTCCTTCAGAATTAATTCCATGTAGAGGTAATCCTTCAAATCAAAGATCACCACTTTTTCTTTTGGGAAAAAATCTTCCAAATTGATTGTAATCAATCCACTATTCGCAACTCTATTTACTAATGGTTTATCTTCCATAATTTTTTTTATTCTTCTTCCTCTTTTGCAAGAGCCGAAATATTAAGTGCAGGTGCTCCAACATCTAATGATAGAACCGCACTCATCACATCAGTAACTACACTTGTAATACCACTTGGATGTGCAGGAACAGCATGACTTTGTCCAAAGACAGAAACTTCTTCTTCAATTGGGGCAGCTTCTCCGATACTTGTATCTGGCATTCTGAAGTCTTTTGGTTTAGGTAAATCCTCCAAACTCTTCAAGCCAAAATAATCCATAAATTTTGTACTCGTACCATAAAGCAATGGTTTCCCAACTGATTCCGAGCGCCCTACTATAGTAACCAAATCTTTCTCTAAAAGTTTTTGCAAAGCATAATCACAACTCACTCCACGGATTTTTTCCATCTCAGGTCTTGACACCGGTTGCTTGTAAGCAATGATAGAAAGTGTTTCCAAGGCAGCACGAGATAATTTCTTTTTCGTCGTCTGCTTCAAGTACATTGCTACTGTATTGAAATAAGCTCCTTTCGTCAAAAACTGATAACCATTTGCAATGCCTACTACTTCAAATGGAAACTGCTCGTCTCGATATTTTTTTTCGATTTCACCAATCGCCTCACTAATTTCTACTTTTCGAAATTGCATTTCAAAAGTATGTTCCAAAGCATCTCCTATTTCTGCAATAGTAATTGGTTGCTTGGCGGTAAAGATTAAACTTTCGATGTGTTGATTTAAAAACTCCACTATTTCTCTTTTTTAATTTGGCTCTTAGTCAGATTTTAGATGGACTATCGCATTTGACTAAGAACGTTTAATTTCAGCAAAATTAGCGAAAAAAACTAAGAGGATGTCCAATTTTCAAATGTAAAAAGCCCACAATCCAATTAAAAGATTGTGGGCTTTTTCCTAAAAAAATAATCATTGATAACCTGATGATCTAATTCGCTATTTCATTTCCCAACATCTTTCTTCTACCTCCTTTTGAAAAGGGACACTTCGAACTAAACGATGGAAACTATTTTCATTATATCGCCGATTTTCAGCATAACTCTTAGCTTGTAAATAAAACTTTGCATAACCATTAATTCCATCCAACTCATAAGCAACATCCGTTAAGCAATTACAATATTCTATGCTTTCATTTGGATGTAACTCTTGATACTTTTCGGTAGCTCTATTTTTGTAAATTTCGATTTGATTGACAGTTGGTCGATTGAATTGAATTTTATGATACTCTGGTTTTTGCATCGAGTATTTCACCAAAAATTCATCTCCATCTTCGAGTGGCATTCCATTTTCCAAAATAATATCAATGCCTAATTCGTAAGCAGTTTTCTTCGAATAAACTTTTCCATTAGCCACAAAATTATACGTTGCTTTATCTGGGTCAGAAAGAAAAACTTTAGCATTCGTTTCCTTTCCACTTGCTGCCAAAAGTGCAGCAAGATTAGGTTTACCCGAATCGTTGCCAAATCTTCCTAAAACCATAACTGCAATAAAAACGAGTGCTCCCAAAACTGCTAAAAACCCAATACCTTGTTTTAAGTGCTTTTTGTCAGTAGCTTTTCGAACTCGATTAAGTGGCGTATCGACCTCTTTATTAATATCAAAACCATAAACGAAACGATCCTTTTGTCGTTCGATTCCGATTTCGCAAAGTTCTTCTTCGATAAAAATGGAGTAGGATTTTGTCTCACGTACCTTGAAGTCGACGAGAACGACTTTGGAGTTACAATAAATCATAACATGGCCTGTACTGTCTCCATGAAAAAGGCCTACATGGTGCTTTTTGCCGGAGGGTGCAAGATATGTCCAATTGAATTGACTCACGGTTAGTGGTGTTTGTGGACATCTTAAAATGTTATCTTTAAAGGAGTAAAAATGTAAAGTTTATTTTCAAAGAATAATGTTTTAAAATGTCTTTTAGTGAATGTTTAATTTTTGTTCTAGTTATAAGTTAAGTCTTTTCGCTTAAAAATGATAGTTTAGATCAGTCATTCACTTGTCAAAAAATAGCATTTTGTAATTCTTCTATTTTGACATAATTTCTAAATAAATATTTAAAACATTGATAATCAATCCAACAAGATCATTTTTAAAAATATCACGTTTGATTATCAATAGTTATTTCCTAACCAAACTTTAACATATAATCTAAATGGTAATATTGATAAAAGTAACATTCTACAGGATTACTTTTTCTGAGAAAAAATAAGAATTACAGTTATAATGACTTATTTTTATCAAAATCATCTTACTATGTAGTGGACTGTTTTAGCTAACCTTGAAGAAATTAAAAATTAACAAATGACAATCGAAGACAGAAAAGCCTTAAGGAAAAAGATAAATGAAGAGATTGTAAAAATCGAAGCGGCGATTGTTCCTTTACTTGATTCGACCAAACCAATCAGTCCTGAAAATTCACTCGGACGAGTAAGTCGAATGGATGCTATTAATAATAAAGGTGTAGCGGAAGCTGCTCTCCGATCTGCCAAAGCAAAATTATCGAAATTACAACTCGCTTTGACCAAAGTAGACGATGCAAATTTTGGATTTTGTTCGATGTGCAAAAACCCGATACGACCTGCTCGTTTGATGTACATGCCTGAAAGCACGAAATGTGTTAGATGTGCAGATCGTAGATAATTAAAGTTGTGGACAATTACAATCTCCTGCTTTGCAACTAGCAATAGTCAAAATAGTAATTGCTAAAAAACACAACAAGATTAAATTTTTTCGATTTTTCATATTTCTAATTTTGAAGATTTTTTCAAAACAAATTTAGTTTAAAATTTGAACGAACCAAAAAAGGTTTTAGTTGCTCCTCTAAATTGGGGATTAGGTCATGCGACTCGATGTATTCCAATTATTCGATTTTTGCAAAAACAAAATGCGTCCGTTTTTCTGGCTTCGGATGGTCGTGCTTTTCATTTATTGGAAAAAGAATTTCCAGAACTTCCCATCTTTCAACTTCCTGCCTACGACATCACTTATCGCACTTCCAATATGATGTGGAACATGGCTTGGCAATTTCCTAAAATGATGCGAGCGATTACCAATGAGAAAAAAGAAATATCGAAAATTGTAGAAAAAGAAAATATCGACATTATCATTTCCGACAATCGATTCGGCGTTTTTTCTCAAAAAACTTATAATGTTTTTATGACCCATCAAATCAATTTACCTATTCCTATTCCATTGTTTCGGCAAATCGGAAATTGGTTAAATCGAAAAATGATTCAACGATTTGATGAATGTTGGATTCCTGACTTTGAGGAAAAACCAAATTTGTCTGGCAACCTTTCTCATGGAAAATTTAAATTAAATAACGCTACCGCTAATACACTTACAAAATATATCGGCTCCCTTTCTCGAATAGAAAAAATAGAAAGTGATATCAAACGAAAAGCAATTATCATCCTTTCAGGACCTGAACCGCAACGTACTTTTTTAGAAAAAAAAATATTAGAACAAGCTTTAGAATTATCTTTTCAATTTCTTGTAGTCAAAGGTCAAACAGAAAAAGTAGAGCATCTTCATTTTAGCAAAAACATTGAAGTCATTTCTTTTTTAACTTCCCAAAAATTAAATCAAGCTATTGCAGAAAGTGAAATTGTGATCAGTCGATCAGGCTATACTACTTTGATGGATTTAGTTTCTTTAGAGAAAAAAGCGATCCTAATTCCTACGCCTGGACAAACGGAACAAGAATACTTAGCTCGTCATTTCTTTGAACAAAAAATATTTTTCACCGCCACGCAAAAGGATTTTGATTTAAAAAATGCTTTGGAAAAAGTAGAATCATTCTCTGGTTTTGAAAAATCATTCTTCAAAAAACACACTTTCGAAAAAAATGTAATTGAATTGTTAGAAAAAAAATAACGTACCCACTTTTCAGAACTCACGTCTTACCTATAAATCATTCTCTAATCTAAATTCTAATCATGAAAAAAATTCAACTGTCAATTCTTACGCTGGCTATAATTTTATCATCCTGTAGCTCATTGCAAAAAATCATTACCGAACCTACGAGTCTCGAAACTATTTCTGCAGTCAAAGAAGTTTTAAACAGCAGCGCATTTCGAGCCATTAATACTCTTCGAAAATTAAATAAAAATGGCGTTGATGGATTTGTTCCTCCTGAATTAAAACCTGTCCTAGCCACTTTAAAAACTTTAGGATTAGAAAAAGAAATGGACAAAGCCAATAGAAAAATTGGGATCGTTTCTAAAATCATGGCAGACGAAAGTGCAGGAATAATCGAAGATGCCGTAAAAGAATTAAAATTCAAAGATGCGGTAAAAATTGTCGTCGGTGGAGAAAATGCGGCAACTGAATCACTTCGCCAAGCAATGTATGGCTCCGTCAAAAAACGATATAGTACAAGACTCGAAACTGAATTAGGGAAAACGGAGGTGACTCAATTTTGGCCTTTGGCAGCAAATGCATATAATCTTTTTGCTAAGAAAAAAGTGGATGGTTCACTTTCTGATTTTATGGCAGAGCGAGCAGTTGATGCATTGTTTTTAGGGATGGGAAAAGAAGAATCTAAAATCCGAAAAGATCCAAAAAAATTAGGAAAAGCGGTGGTGACAAAAGTCTTTGATTATTACCAAAATAAAAAAAAGAAGGGATAGGTTTTACTAAAAAATATTCACAAGGTGGCTTCGAGTCACCTTGTGAATAAATCATTCTAAAAATTAATAATCCATTATTTTTTTTCCCTAACTTAGAGCCTTAAAATTTTAAAGCCAAAAAAGATGGGAACCATTTCTTTAAAACTTCAAAAACTCGGCAAGCGAAAAATCAATATTATCGAGATTGAAGTTACCAACCAGATTGACACACTACGAGATTTACTGCAAGCTTGCGTAACAAGTGAAGTCAAAAAATATAACAAACAAAAAACTACTCTAAATTTAATTTCTTTCCTCACTCCTGCTATGATGCAAGACCAATCCGAAACTGGAAAAATAGGTTTTGGCGATTCGGAGAACACTAACAAAGCAGATTTAGAAAAAAGCATAGAAACTGTTCTGCAAGGTTTTGCAGATGGTTTATTTGTGGTATTTATAGAGGACGAGGAAATTAAAAACTTAGACCAAAAAATTAATTTATCCGCAGCAGCTCCAATTACTTTTCTCAGATTAAGTTTTCTAACAGGGACTTTTTGGTAAAAAAAATAAACAAAAAATATGATTCCATCAGAACAAGCCAAGAATTTTTTGGCCAGTAAAAAAACGCCGTTAATCACAAAAAAACAATTAGCTAAGTTTAGTGAAAAGTATGCAATGCTAGGACTAATGATTGCCGCTCTAGACAAAAAATATATAACTAATTATTATACTACAGCCGAAGTTGTTCCTGATTTTAAAAAACAATTTGGCGAAGATCCTTTATTTAATCCTTGGACAACCACCGAAGGAAAAAAATTAAGTGTTTTACTTTTTGGAAAATATCAAAGCGCATTCATTAGTGCAGTTTGGGAAATTCTAAACCGATTACCTTATCAAAAGAATTGGGTTCGAAGATCATTTCGAGCAAAACCAAATGATACTTATATTGAAAATAAAATTCACTACTTACAATTAATTTACAAAGAAGGACGGTCAGGTTTGACGATGTTAGAATTAGCGGAATATGACGTTTATAATTATTCGCAAGGGAATGGTTATTTATTTGCAGCGGCACTTACTGACAAAAAAACAGGTAATGTCATCCATGAAAAAATAAAAGATATCCTCTACGGCGAAGATGAGATAGGTGGTGTCACTAGAAATTTAATCAAAGGTTTACTCATCTCCGAGGATCCTAAAAATTGGGCAATAGTAGAAAAATTATTGCTTGCTGCACAACGACAAGAAGGACTTCGACAAACGATTCTGGAAGCACTAGATGAAACTTCGGTTGGAGCAATTGAACATTTTATCAAAGTAATTCTTCGTGAAAATTTAATTCGATTTAGTAGCGTCGTTAGAGCAATTGATACATGGTTTGGATTTGGTTGGGATGCTCCAAAAACGAGTACGCTCAAACGTGTTTTAAACTTTGTGATTTCCTTTTTTGAAAATGAATCATTGATCGATAATGCGCTAAAAAGTAAAGACAATCTCGAAGTGTATGTTGCGCTTTGGTTTTTGGGATTAAAGGATGTAGATGATGCAAATGCTCATGCAACTTCAATTGTTGAAACTGGCGTAAAGGAAAAGAAAATTCTTGCCTTGATGTTTATGGGGCAAACGGAACGGAGCAATAATCGAATAACCAAATGGTTGGAATCAGGATTAGGAAAAGACATTGAATGTGATTTTTGGGCACTTCAAGTTAGACCCAAAAACATGAAAATCAACGAGTTCATTTTTGATGGTTTAAAAAGATATGGCGACTCTCTTCCTAGAGATGGAAAACGATTTGGAGGAAAAATATTTGCGTGGACATCGTACCACATCCAACCTGATTTTTTCTATCAAATCATGATCGATCATGCTGATAGAAAACAAATCGAAACCTTGGCAGAAAAACTCAGCGATGTGCCTGCTGACCAACGTTGGAATTTAATCAACAAAATTTTCCCCAATTATTTTCAACATCAATATTCTCGACAAACTAAACCTAATTTACCTAATATTGATTTTAAAAAAGAGCCGTGGAAAAGGCCAACACTTTATCTGGTCATTCAAGATCGAAGTATTGGGATTGTCCAAAATGGTTTGATTTTATTGGAGTATGTGGATTTGATAAAGGAGGATTTTGAATTTATTGAAACTATGTTGGCTCGAAAAAATAAAGACCTTCGAGAAAGTTTAATCAAACTAATTTTAAAACAAGAAGATAAAAATATCTCCGCTACGGTTGCTAGTTTATTGGTTTCAAAAAAGGTCGATCAACGATTGGCTGGATTAGAAATCTTGACTATTCTAAAAGATGAAAATCGTTTAGCTTCTTTCGTAGATAGCGAGGTAGTGACTTACAAAGAGCGAAAGAAATTTTCTAAAAATGAAAATATTTTTCTCGAAAAATTTGAAATAGGAAGTACGAAGTTTTCTTTTGAAAATGGATTTGGAATTATCAATTATCAAGAACTCAGGCCATTGATGATCCCTACTGAAAAATTCAAATCTAAAAAATCAATCGCAGCTAAAATTAAAACATTAGTCAAAGGTAAATCAACTGATGAACTGCCGAGCAATTTTTTATTTCCAAAACTTTTTAACTTAAAAAAAATAACAAAAACGGTCAATCAATTAATTGATTTGATTCAGGAAAATAAAGATTTTGAATATGAGGTTTTAGGACATAATGACAGTAAAAATTCAATCTTACTTGGCAATGCAATTAACCTTACTCATTATGAGGCTCATCAAAAAACACCTTTGGAACAATTGGAGTTTTTACCATTGGCAAAGCTTTGGAAAGATTGGTATCAATCCGCCAAATTGAATGACTATGAAATGTTGGCGGCTATTCATAATAGCAATAACTATTCACGAGTCATCACGAACACCAAGTCAATTAGAAGTTTTCATGAACAATATGTTCCTGTTTTAAACAATCTTAAATTGGACGATTGGGGAGGATGGAATTCTATTAACAGCAAAGTAGAAACTATTCTAAATTTCTTTTTCAATGCTTATGCCGATTACGAGCAAATATTGAAATTCCGATTGGACGTGATGGAAGATATGATAGTGAAAATCCCTAAAGAAATCATACCTAACGAAAAGAGGGAGACTTGGGATAATCAACCCATCCTCTGGTTTAACCTGATTGAAAATATGGCACTTCATTCGAGTGTCTTGAGCAACATGAACAACCGCCAAGACCTCGACACGAATTTACTCTTGAGACATTGGGATATTAAAATGTATTTATTCACATGTCGAACTTTACATCCTATCTTACCTGCTCAAGTTAGTTTGGAAGAAGTCGCTATAAAAAATCTAAAAGCACCAAGTGCCTATGCACCAGATGCTTCTTGGACTTTAAATTTATTTGAGGAAAAAGTCCTTTCTAAAAATGATTTGCAATATCAATATTTATTAAATCCTCACATCATGCAAACGATTGAGGGCGTGTATACTTTTCATACTAAAAAAGTTAAAATTGCTCCTGAGCTCCCCAAATTATTTCAACTGCTCAAAACAAACTTACTTTCTCTCGAAATGGAAAGAGGGGATATCCCTACCGATGCAAGTAAATATTTGGGTAATTTAAAATCCATCAAAGGCATTCATTATTTGGTTAATTTATTAGAAAGGTTGGGCAAGGAAAATTTGACTCGTGGATATTATTGGTCAGTCAATGAATCTAAGAGAATGAGTTTTAGTAGTTTGATAAAAAAATGTTTTCCGTTGGAAGAGGAAACTTATTCCGATTTTTCAGCACAGGCCAAAGGCACAAAAATCACAAAAAAGAGATGGATTGAGGTTGCACTTTATGCGCCTCAATGGGCGAGTTGGATTGGAGATTTTATCAAAGTAAAAAAATTAGAAGATGCAGTTTGGTGGTTTCATGCACATGGTTCAGATTATATGACTGCCGAAAAAGAAACTTTTATTTCACGATATTCCAACATCGAAAAAATGGAATTTCAAGATGGTGCAATTGACATAGAATGGTTCAATGACGTGTATCAAAGTACAGGCAAACAGAATTGGAAATTATTGCACGATGCTGCCAAATATATTTCTTATGCCAACGGTCATCGACTAGTTAAACTCTACTCTAGCATCATGCTTGGAGAAATTAAAATACGAGAAACACTCGTCAAAATAAAAGACAAAAGAGATAAAGATTATGTGCGTGGACTAGGACTCATTCCTTTGAGTAAAACGAATCCTGCAAAAGATCTTTTGAGTCGATATAATTTGCTACAAGCATTTTTAAAAGAAAGTAAACAGTTTGGTGCACAGCGGCAACAAAGCGAAAAAGGTGCAGTTAAAATTGGAATGGATAACCTTGCTAGGAATGCGGGTTACGATGACAGCATTCGATTTAATTGGGTGATGGAAGGAAAAGCGACTCAAAAAGTCATGGAAAAATCAAGAGTCGAAATTGATAATTTAGTGTTACAATTAATTGTGGACGACCAAGGAAGCGCGCACATCACTATCGAAAAAGATGGCAAATATCAAAAGTCAATTCCTACTAAATTTAAAAAGAATAAAGCCGTTTTAGATTTACAAAAAAGTAAAACTTATCTCCGTTCTCAATATAAAAGGACTAGAGTTTCTCTTGAAAATGCCATGTTGCGAGAAGATGAATTTACAGCTGATGAGATAAATAATATCATGGAACATCCTGTGGTCAAAGCAATGCTTTCCAAATTAGTTTTATTTAATAAAACAAAAAACACCGTTGGCTTTTGGAAAGAAAATCAACTCATACACTTGGATGGAAAAACCAAAAAATCCACTTCAACTGACCGATTCGTGATTGCGCATCCTTCGCATTTATATCAAAGTACGACTTGGGATATTTGCCAAAAATATGCTTTCGAAAATAAGATCGTTCAACCATTTAAACAGATTTTTAGAGAGTTATATTTAGTGACCAAAAATGAAAAAGAGAAAGGCACCGAGTCCAATCGATATGCTGGCCATCAAATTCAACCAATGAAAGCTGCTGCTTTATTACGCACCAGAGGGTGGACAGTTCAATATGAAGAAGGCCTTCAAAAAGTGCATCATAAAAAAAATATTATCGCTACGATGTACGCTATGGCAGATTGGTTTTCGCCAGCTGATGTGGAAGCACCAACTTTGGAACAAGTGCAATTTTATGATCGAAAAGAAAACAAACCAATTTACCTCGCCGACATAGACCCTATCGTTTTTAGCGAAGTAATGAGAGATGTGGACTTGGTCGTGAGCGTTGCGCATGTAGGTGGCGTGGATCCAGAGGCAAGTCATTCTACCATGGAAATGCGAGCGGTCTTAGCAAAAGAATCTGCGAGATTATTTAAGTTGGAAAATGTAAAAGTTAAAGAACGACATATTATTGTCAAAGGAAAATTGGCGGATTATAGTATTCATTTAGGAAGTGGGATTGTCAAAAAAGGTGGACTTCAATTATCCATCATTCCAGTTCATAGTCAACATCGAGGACGAATGTTTTTACCATTTATTGATGATGATCCGAAGTCTGCGGAGATCATTTCTAAAATGAAATTACTGGCAGAGGATTTTAAAATTCAAGATCCTACGATTATTGCACAAATAAATGGATAGTTATTTTAGAAAAAGAAAGTGAATAAGGAGATAAATCCTTATTCACTTTTTTATTTAAAACTCGATCAAAAATATTTTTCTCAAATTAATGATTCACCGTCATTTTCTTACTCGACTTAAATCCATCTGCTTCGACAGTATAAAAATATTGTCCATTCGGCAAGTCATTCACATCAAGTTCAATGGACTCTTTAGCTGAATTCAAATTAGTCAAATTCAATCGTTTCACCACTTTCCCATTCATATCTGTAACGGTCAAATTTAACTGATTTACACCCGCTGGAATTTCCACTTCGATACGAGTAATTCCAGTTGCAGGATTTGGATAATTTTGCCCTAATGTAATTTTCACATCTGGCGTTGCCATTTGTTTTTGACCAACGTCTTCTCTTCTTTCTGCAGGAGGTGTCGGAGCAGTTCCATCCCATAAAATAAATTGGGCAGCTAATCTTCCACCTTTTTTACCTTTATGTTTCGCTGCTTTTTCGCCCTTCTGTCCTTTCATTTTATCACCTCGTTGTTTTCCATGTCTACCTTTTTTATGATGCTTACCTCCACGCATTTCTAATCCAAACAAACCAACTCTACCTTTGCGTTTTCCTTCTTTCATTTTAGGTGCATCAGCTGGTCTGTGTTTTTCAAAAATTGCTTTTTGCTCACTCGTCCATGTCTCATAATTTGGTTTTAGCGACGTCATCGTACTTTCAATCAAAGCCTTGTTTCGCTCCATGAATTCTTTCATTTCTGCTTTCATCGCTTTGTGTTCTGCTCTGTGATCTCCACCTTTTTTTGCTTTTCGTTCTTCCTTTTTTTCTTTTCGAAAAGCTTCCCGTTCTTCGTCAGTCATATTTTTGACTTTTTCTTTCATCGCTTTTCTTTCTGCTCGATGAGCTTCGTGATTCGCTTTTTTCTCTGCTCTTTTTTTAGCAACTTCTGCTCGTTTCGCTTGAACAAATGCTAAATCATCAGCGCTTAATTCTGCATCAAATTTATCTTGAGCTGTTTGTAACACTGGTACTACATTTTTTTCAACATAGCTTTGCATTTCCTTTTTGAGTTCAGGATTTGGTTGGTGATGTTTCTTTTTTCCACGTTGACTAAACGCCAAGCTTGTAATCATCAAACCTAAAATTAATACTACAATATTCTTTTTCATCTTTTTACATTTTTGAGTTCTTAATCACAATGTGTTTTAAGAACGGTTTTTAATTTTTAAAAAAAATAGATTTAGGAGAAATCATTCTGCTTCTTTTTTCTTTTTACCTCTTCTCCCTTTTCGAAATTTATTTCGCGACATAGCCTTCTTAAAAACGCGCTCGAGCTTTTGACGTTGTTCAGGAGTACACTCCGCTTGTAATTTCAAATAATGTTGAACTAATAATTTTTCTCTATTCGCTTCTTTGATTCCAATTTGATCAGCAATCACATTAGCCATTATAGTGTCAGGCGATTCTGCAGAAACCGCATCTAACATTTCATTTTTCAAAGTCCGAATCGCTTTTAACTCTTCTTTTGATTTTTTAAAATGAGCTTTTCGAAGTTCCTTGAATTTGACTATTTGATCATCCGAAAGGTTTAATTCCTTTTTTAAAAAATCATTAGGATTTGGTCTATCACCTCCTCCATGTCGAGGTTTTAAAAAAAATAAAACAGATAGTAAAATCAAGTTTAGCAAGACAAGTGCTCCGATAATCCATTTAGTATATTTATTATTTGTAATACTCATAAGAATTATATTTTAATCGTTCAAACTTAAATATTCTAAGTCCTCCTCTTCGCTAGCTATCAATGCATATTCATCTGCGAATTGATCAATATTAGCCGTAGCAGTCTCAGTAGATTCATCAAAATAACCTGACTCCATCAAGGCAAATCCATTGACAAAAAGAAGAATTACTACCATCGCCACTTGCAAAACTGGAAAACGTGTGTGTATTGTTACAACATCACCTTCTGCCTCTTGACGAAGTTTCTCTTGGAGTCGTGTATAAAGAAATGGATTGCCTTCGACTCGTTGGATTTGGTCGATACTTTCCATTGTCTTTTGGACTTCTAGGTCGATATTTATTTTTCTATTTTTCATTTTTACGATTCTTCTTTTAGATGTCTTTGTTTGGAAAAACTTGCGGAATAAGATTTTTTTATCCTTTGTTTTTTTTATAAAAACCTCCGAGTGTTTTTTGCAAATTCTTTTTTGCTCGAAACATTAATGATTCTACCGAGGACAAACTCGTTTCCATAATTGCGGTGATTTCTTGATAACTCAGGCCTTCTATTTTATGCAACGTAAATGCAACTCTTTGGTTTTCTGGTAATTTTTCGATAGCTGCAAAAAGTGTTTTTGAGCGTTCTTTATTTTCCAATAAAATTCCTGGATGATTAAAGTCGAATGCTTTAATTCGATCTGCATTTTCATGCATTCCAATGAGTGATTGAAAAAATGATTTTCGCTTCTCTCGTTTTTTTGCACGAATATGTTCTAGGCATTTGGTGGTAGTAATTCGATAAATCCAAGTTGACAATTTGGAGTCGCCTCGGAATTTATTAATACTTCGAAAAACTTCCATGAATACCTCCTGTACAATATCCTCCGCATCATGCCGATTGGGCACAAAACCTAAACAAGTGTTCAATACTTTTTCTTGAAAAGTATCGACCAAGTTTTTGAAGGCCATTTCATTCCCTTCTTTTAGTTTCGTTATGATTTGAGTTTCTTCCAAGTTATTTTTTATATACTCTTTGGATGATGTTTTTTTGAGAAACTTGCGTAGAACGATTTTCCAAATCGTTTATTTGTGTTTTTGTTCTGTTTGTGGGAACGACTTGGAAAGTCGTTTTACGTGAAGAAAAAGTAGTCCTTGCTTTTTTTCATTTCCTTTTTTTGGAAAAAACTTAGAATCTCAACTTGTCCTTCGGGAGATGCGACGGAGACAATTACTTGTGGATTTTCTAATTCATTTATTTTTGAGAAATGCTCGACTAATTTATCATAAATCATTTTTCCATTTTTCTTTTCGTTGTTGGAGACCCAATGAAAATCGATTTTTTGTTCGACTAATTTTTTAGTGAGATGTTTTCCTTTTTTGCCTGCACCCCAAATCACAAGTGGACGATTTTTGTCAAAATCCAATTCTAAAAAATAGGGGAGTTTTAAGTCGAAGTAATGTTGATTCGCATAATTTGGGTCGGTGCGAGAAGTTCGATTGGAATAGTCTCGCCAATGATGAATGACATTTTGCGCAGCGACTACTTTTAATTTATTTTTATAAAAACGAAAACACAGATCGTAATCTTCAGGATATTGTTGAATTTCGAAGGCGCCACATTTTTCCAAATCATCTCGATGACACATCCAAGCGGGAGATGGAATAACACATTCTTTATAAATGTCTTCGTAGTTTTTATTTTCCAAAGAAAGTGAGTTCAGCCATTCTTCGTATTTTTTGTAGCCATCGCCGAGTTGAGTTTCTGAAAAATATTTTACCAAACCTGTTGCGACATGACCACGTCCATTTTTTTCTAAAAGAGATTTTAGCGAAGCGAGTTTATTCTTTTCCATCAAATCATCAGCGTCCATTCGAGTGATAAATTCACCTTGGGATTTGGAGTAGGCGAATTTTAGAGCAGGGATAATTCCTTTTCCTTCATTTTTAAAAACATGAATTTGCTCGGGCATTTTTTTCGCAAAAGAAGTTAGAATTTCAAAACTACTATCGGTTGAGTGATCATCAATTGCGATCAATTCCCAATCAGTTTCAGTTTGATTTTGGATACTTTCGAGGCAGGCTGATAAAAAAAAATCAGCATTTCGGACGGGCAAAAGGATAGAAGTTAATTTACTTTTCACGAAAAAGTGTTTTAAAAAATAAAAATTTAATTTTATTGAAAAAATCCAAATATAAGTCTGATTCTAAAATCTTTTTAAGAGTAAATTTTATTTCAAAAAAGAAGTTTTCAACACCAAATTTTCTTTGGTTTAAATGACAAAAAAAGTATCTTTGCACCGATTTTGAGAACCCACTATAATTCAACCAATTTTTCAATATAATATTATGGCAAATATAGGTGAAGTTAAACAAGTAATTGGACCAGTTGTAGACGTAAGTTTTGCAGCAGAAGGATCTACATTACCTGAAATTTTGAGTGCATTAGAAATCACTCGTCCAAATGGTGACATCATTGTACTAGAAGTACAAAAGCACCTTGGAGAAAGTTCTGTTAGAACCGTTTCTATGGAAGCGACTGATGGATTGACTAGAGGAACTAAAGTAGTTGATACTGGTCAACCGATTGCAATGCCTATCGGTGATGCAATTAAAGGTCGATTGTTCAATGTTGTAGGTGAGCCGATTGATGGTCTTCCTGCAGTATCAAAAGTAGGTGGTCGTCCGATTCACGCGAAACCTCCTCGTTACGAAGATCTTTCTACTTCTAAAGAAGTATTGTACACAGGTATTAAAGTAATCGATTTGATTGAGCCTTATATGAAAGGTGGAAAAATTGGATTGTTTGGTGGAGCCGGTGTAGGTAAAACAGTATTGATTCAGGAGTTGATTAATAATATTGCAAAAGGATACGATGGTATCTCTGTATTTGCAGGTGTTGGTGAGCGAACTCGGGAAGGAAACGATTTGATGAGAGAGATGTTGGAAGCAGGAATTATCAACTACGGTGAGAAATTCATGCATTCAATGGAAAATGGTGGATGGGATTTGAGTTCTGTAGATGCTAAGCAACTAGAGAAGTCAAAAGCAACATTCGTATTCGGTCAGATGAATGAACCTCCTGGGGCACGTGCTCGAGTTGCATTGTCAGGATTGACAATTGCTGAGTACTACCGAGATGGTGACTTGAGTGATCCTCAAGGTGGAAAAGATATCTTGTTCTTTATTGATAATATCTTCCGATTTACTCAAGCGGGTTCTGAGGTATCAGCATTGCTTGGACGTATGCCTTCAGCAGTAGGTTACCAACCAACATTGGCAACTGAGATGGGTGTGATGCAAGAGCGAATTACTTCTACGAAAAGAGGTTCGATTACTTCTGTACAAGCAGTATATGTACCTGCAGATGATTTAACGGATCCTGCACCAGCGACAACATTTGCTCACTTGGATGCAACTACCGTATTATCACGTAAGATTGCTTCTTTAGGTATTTACCCAGCGGTAGATCCTTTGGATTCTACTTCAAGAATCTTAGATCCAGCAATTATTGGAGATGAGCATTATAATACTGCAGAGGCTGTTAAGCAAATTTTGCAACGATATAATGAGTTACAAGATATTATTGCGATCCTTGGTATGGAAGAGTTATCTGACGAAGATAAATTGGCAGTAACACGAGCTCGTCGTATCCAACGTTTCTTATCTCAACCATTCCACGTTGCAGAACAATTTACTGGACTTCCAGGAGTATTGGTTCCTATCGATGAAACAATTCGAGGATTTAATATGATTTTGGATGGAGAAATGGATCAATATCCAGAAGCAGCATTTAACTTGAAAGGTTCGATTGATGATGTAATCGAAGCTGGTAAGAAAATGATGGCAGAAGCAACTGCTTAATTAGAAAAATTAATAATGAAGAGTGAATCAAATGATTGGCTCTTCATTTCTAAAAATATTAAGAATGAATATTGTAGTTCTTACACCAGATAAAGAAGTATTTAACGGCGAAATCAAATCTGTGAAAGTTCCAGGTGTTGGTGGTCAATTTCAAATACTTCGAGGTCACGCCCCCCTCGTTTCAGCACTTGGAGAAGGAGAAGTGAGTATTGAAAAAGCCGATGGTCAAAAAGTGACTTTCGGAATCAATCAAGGATTTGTGGAAGTGTTGAGAAATGAAATTTCATTGTTAGTAACAGGGGTGGCTGAATAAAATTTTAAGTCATCTTGTAAGTAAAAGGGATGGGCAGCAATGCTTATCCCTTTTCTTCTTTTAGTTGAGTTCCTTCAATTTTGCTTGCAATTCTTCCAAGGAGTATTCTTTTAAATTATCCACATTGATTGGCTCCTTGCTAACTATTGAATCTACAATTTTAAGTTGTGGTTTGCCTTTCTTCTCATCTAGTACCACTATCTTAATCGGCTCTCCTATTGGTAAATCTTTAAAAATAAATCGTTTTCTTTTTTCGACTCCAGTCATTACTGTTTTATAATTTCGAAAGATAATTTTTACAAAAACATTTTTTGACTTCGGAACTTGAACAATTAAATCTGTTTTTTCAGTATTGGAATTTATAAATCTATCACAATTCATCCATCCTAAATTTCGAGAATCAAAAATATAATATTGTAGTTCTGCCAACTCTAACGTTTCCTTTTTCCCATTGGAGTTGTTTAATTTTTGTTCAATTGATTTTAAATAATTTTCTTTTGATTGATATTTTGGAGGGATGACTGTTGTATATATTTTAAAAAAGCCTTCCATATCAATTGGTTCCCCTTTTATTGTATAGGGTTTACATTTGGGAAAATCTTTTACTCGTTTTGTGATTTTGCTCCTGAGTTTCCGACTAATTCTACTTCCTTCTATTTTCGTGAAATACATTTCACTATCTGCAAAAAGAATATATTTTGCATCAACAGTTTTATTTAATAATTCTTCGATTTCTTTTTCTGAAAAATTAAAATGTTGATGAGTTGTATCATAATAATATCCTCCATTCCACAGATTCATCATTCCATGATCAATGCCCTCGTATTTTGTATACCACGGTTCAATATGATTCCGAAGTCGATAAGTACTCTCTTCCTCAATTTCCCATTCTGTAACTCCAGTCGAATCTTTTTTTCCATAAAACAAATTCATGTCATCTGCTTTATTTTTATTTTTTGGAAAATGAACGACCATATCTTTTGTCAGAAATAAATCCTTCCCATTGGACTTCGCTTCGAGATTTATCATTCCTCCCGTTTCAAGTATTTTTCCACCTGCAAGCATCGAAATACTATTCGAGAGTATATCTTTCGTTTCGTATAATTCGACCAAACTTATTTGAATGCTATCAGTTACAAGGTTGAAATCTGAATCTAAAAATGATCCTTTTTCTAAATAAATTAGAGTGCCTTCTTTTCCTTCAAGGATGGTATCTTGATTGCTGTCAATGAAAAAGGACTCTTCACTTTTTCCGATTTGTTCCATCAAAGTTTTTTCGGGAATATCTTCACAACCGAATAAAAAGAAAAGAATTGAGAAAAGTATAAATAGTTTTTTCATGCTTTTTTTGAGAAATTTTAATCTATTGATGCTATTTTCATAGTTGAGTTAAATATACAATTCCAAGAATTATAAAAAATGTTGTTAAATATGGCATGACGGAATCCTTATAATACTCTTTATCTAATTCTTCAAAAGACATTCTATTCAGCGTAATTAATTTCAATATAAAAACTCCAATTTTTCGAAAGAGGTTAAAAAAGACTTTAAAGAAATTTCCAATAATTCCTTCTAAGATTATTTGAACAAACAATTCCACAATAAATTCAAAAATTATCATAGCTAGCTTTTTTATTTAACCTTCCTTGATCCTCCTCACCAATTCCACTTTTTTATTATTAGAAACCATAATCTCTTTCCCATTTTCCAAAACGACGGTTCCTCCTTTCCCTTTGACATATCGTTTCACATATTCCAAATTAATGATGTGCGAACGATGTACTCGACAGAAACCAAAGTTATTCAAAGCCTTTTCATAAAACTTTAAATTTCTACAAATCAATGCTTTTTTCCCATTGGTAAAATAAAAGCAAGTGAAATTATCTTGCGCTTCGCAAAATAAAACATCGGACATTCGAACTACTTCAAATCCTTCCATCAAGGGCAAAACCAATTTTCGATTTTGCGCATTGAGTGCTGCCATGTTTTCTAATAAAATTTTTGCGTGACTCAGTTGATCTTTTTGGGCGAGACGTTCTGCGACACTTTCAACTGCTTTTTCGAGTTCTTCGATGTCCACAGGTTTTAGTAAATAATGTGCTGCACTAAGATTAAATGCTTGCACGGCATATTGACTGAAAGCGGTGATGAAGATTATTTCAAAATCTACTTCGCCGAATTGTTCGAGCAAATCAAATGCATTACCACGAGGCATTTCAATGTCGAGAAAAACGAGTTGAGGTTGATGTTTTAAGATCGCAGCTTTTGCTTCTTGGATATTGGCGCACTCGGCAAGAGAGGAAACTTGCGGGCAGTATTTTCCTAAATAATTGAGCAAAGTTTCTCGGCTGTCTTGCTCGTCGTCGACAATGATTGATGTTATTTTTTCCATAGTTTATTTTAAACCACAAAAGGTTTTCGTTTTATTTCGGAATTTTTATTTGAACCAATGTTCCTGCATCTTCTTTTGTCTCATCAAAATCACTCACTTCAATTTCATAATTTTTCCCATAAATTTCATTAATCAAAGCGATACGTTTTGACACATTTTGAAGTCCCGTACTTTTATATTTTTTCTGATTGGTAGTCTTGAGTTCTGCTGATTTTTTTCTTCCGATTCCGTCGTCTTGAATTTTCACTAACAATACATTTCCAAGATCACTAATCGAAACTTTTAATTTCCCTCTACCCTCTTTGTAGCGTAAGCCATGCCACACGGCATTTTCGATAAATGGCTGAATCAACATCGGTGGTACTTCCAAATCGTAAGTGTTCACCTCCGTATTTTTTTCAAAAGTATATTCAAATTTATCTCGAAAACGGAAATGCTCTAATTTTAAATACAATTCATTTAACTCTATTTCTTCTTCGAATGAAATAAAATCTCGCTGCGAATAATCCAACACTTTTCGCATCAACCGAGAAAATTCAGAAAGGAATTTGTTCGCCGCTTTCTCATCATTTTTGGCAATAAAATTATTGACGGAATTAAGTGCATTAAAAATAAAATGTGGATTCATTTGCGTTCGTAAAGATTTGACGAGGAGCATTTGATTTGCTTTTCGTTTTTCTTTTACGCTTTTATTTAAAAAATAAAAGAAGACCAAAGAAGCTAAAAGCAACAATCCAAGAAATCCAGAAATGACTTTTTGTGTCCTTAACTGTGAGCCTAATAATTCACTTTCTTTTTCCTCGATGTCAAAATCCTTTCGCACTAAATCAATTTGTTGCTGACCTTTGACGACATCAATTTGTGTTTTTAATTCATTTTCTAAATCTGTAATAGCCTCTTCTTTTGCCGTTGTATATTTTTCTAAATCCAAAAATGCTTCATCTAACTTTCCATTTTTACGATTTAATTCCGCTGATTTTTTATAGACATCTGCGACGGAAGCGGCGGCGGTATTTTCATCAATTACATCTTTGGAAATTTTGATAAATTTTTCAGCCTCAATTAGATTTTTTTCTCCTTCATAAAGGGAAGCAAGTTGAAGATTTTCCCGAATCTGTAAATCGCTAGGGACTGAAATTTTTTCTTTGGATTCCTCTTCTTTTAGATATTCTTTTGACTTACCGGATGCTTCTTTTTTTTCTTTTATAGCCGAATAGTTATAATTCAAATTCGACGATGCTTCAATTTTTTGTTGGTTACTTATATTTGTATTTCCTTGAATCTCATCCTTTGCCATTTGAACTGATTCAATATCTTTATTTTCTAATTTTTGGTTTTTAGGTAGTGAATTAACTGACTGTTCCAAATTATCATAGGCATTGGAATAGTCATTATTTTGAGCATAGCCTTGTGAACGTTTTGCTAAAACTCGAGATTGAGACAAACTATCTAACTCATATTTGGATTCAATGGAATCAAGTTTCTTAAAACTTTGCGCCACATTTCCTCGCAGTAATTCTACATCCGCAAGTCCCTCTTCACAGAGTTGTTTAAGCGATTGAGCATCAGTCATTTTTGCGCAGCGTAAAAAATTATCTTCTGCATTTTGAGGATCTTTTTCTTTCAAATACAATTGCCCCATTCGATAATATAATTCGCTTTCAGGTTTATCGTTCCCTTTTGATTTTTTCCAAATCACAACTGCTTGTTCATACCTTTCTAATGCTAATTTATTTTGATTAATATTTGCATAAATCTCACCTAATAAAGTGTAGGCTTTAGCTTCGGTTGGAAATTCAGCGCGCCTTCTTTTCTTTTTCTTTTTATTAAAGTTCTTTAATACCTGCTCGACCAAATCAATTGCTTCCGCAGGTTTTTCTTTTTGAATAGCTCTCGCCTCTTCCAAAAGTTCTGTGTCAGATTGTGCACGTTTTGACCGAGAGTATTTTTCCTTTTGCCCAAAAACACTCGCTGAAAACGCAATCAAAACCACCAATAAAATGTGAATCCTTAATTTCATATGCCTAAATATACAATTCTTTTTTTTTATGATTTTTTAGAAAAAACGCAAAAACACCTCGTTTACCAAGTCAAACGACTTACTCGCCAAGTGAAGTGTTTGACCTACCAATTGTAGATTTTATTTACTGTTTTTTTGATGGAGATTTGGACTATTGTAAAATGATTTAATAATCTACAAATAAAAAAAATATGAAAAATCGAAACAACTACGCCTTTTTTACGGCAGCATTATTAGCACTTAGTTTTAGTTATTTAATAAATGAAAAATGGCAACCACGGGTTTCTGCTTTTATGAATTCCACTTATTTTTCAGCTTCGGCAAAACCAATGATCAAGAAAAACACGATTCAAGTTGCCTTACTTTTAGATACGAGTGGATCGATGAGTGGTTTGATTGAGCAAGCAAAATCTCAACTTTGGCAAATTTTAAACACGCTAGCAAATACGGAAAAAGAAAATGAAGAAACAAAATTAGAAATTGCGCTTTATCAATATGGCAGTCCAACTTATGGTAAACGAGCAAGACAAATTAAACAGTTAAGTGGATTCACAACTGATATGGATTTAATTTCAAAAAAATTATTTGCGTTAGGAACTGCTGGAGGAGAAGAATATTGTGGAGAGGTGATTACGACTTCTATCAGCGAATTAGAATGGGGAAAAGATGATAGTAATTTTAAAATGATTTACATCGCAGGGAATGAGCCATTCACACAAGGCCCGATCAACTATGCTCAAGCATGTCAATTAGCGAAGAAACAAGACATCACCGTCAACACTATTTTTTGTGGAACTTACCAAGAAGGCGTGCAAACGATGTGGAAACAAGGTGCGCAATTGACTGACGGTGAATACATGAATATCGATCACAATCAAACGACCGTTTATATCGAGACGCCTTACGACAAAAAAATTAATGAGTTAAATCAAAAATTAAATGAGACTTATATTCCTTACGGTAATACTGGAAAAATGAAAAAAGAGAATCAAACAAAACAAGATTCAAATGCTTTTGGCTATAGTTCAGCGAATGCTGCCGAGCGAGCGTATTTTAAAAGTTCTAAAAAATATAAAGCAGAGAGTTGGGATTTAGTTGATGCTTATGAAAAAGATAAAGAGGTAATTAAAAATATACAAGTTGAAACTTTGAGTGATTCTTTACAAACTTTATCTGTGGAAGAATTGGAAGTGAAAATTAAATTAATTCGTGGAAACCGAGCGAGTATTCAAAATAAAATTCAATCCTTGAATTCTCAGCGATTGATTCACATTGAAAATAATTCGAAGGAAAGTGCAGAAGGTAGTAATTTGAAAAAATCAATTGAAAACTCTGTGGAAAAGCAAGCGAAGAAAAAAGGATATAAGGTAAAGAATTGATCGTGTGAATTAGAAACCCGTGCCACAGTTAAAGTCGTGTCACGGGTATTTTTTTTTATTTTACCAGCCAGATTGAAATAATCTTTTCGCCCCTTTTACTCCACATTTTTGATATTGATTATAAGCACTTCCTGCTGCATGATGAATAGCCTCGCCATCTTCTAACATTGCCCATGCATCAAAGACATTTTCCAAAACATAAGCCTCAGGTGCCAACAGGTTTTTAGTATTCAACAATGGATAAGCATTGACTTGCTGATAGTATTCTTTGAAATAATCAAACGAAACACAAGCAATAGCAATCGCATCTTTGGCCGACGTGTGTGTATTGTTAGGAAATTCAATACTTGAGTCCATCAATCCGTTATGTCCATTAAAAACTATCAAATCTGCCTTGCCTTCAATTCCTATTTTCTTATCCAAAAAATCAAAGTCACCCTGATTTTCATTTGACAAGGCTGCAAAATAATCCGTTAAACATGCCGCCATTCGATCCCCTCGATAAGCATCTGCTACGAAATATACTTGCGCTCCATTTTTATACTTTTTGAAAAAGACTACTCGCTCTAAAATGTTTTTATTCAAATCTTTTTTTGAATAAAGTAAAGTCCAATCTTTTTGTTTTTTGAAATGAGTCTTCACTCCGTAGAGCGCTCCCCAGTATAAATTGGTTCGCAAATTTAAGCCATCGCCGAGGGATTTACTGACAGGAACGATGCCTTGATTATCATTATCGCAAAGTGGAACGAAAGCATGAATGACTAGTGGGTTTTTGTCTGCTATTTTTTGTTCTAATCTTTTGGTAATTTCAGTTCGGTCTTTTGGATAAACTATTTCTTTGATTTTTTCTTTGGTAAAAATAGCTTCTTGATTTGGAGTTTGTTTTTCTTTTTGCGAAACTGAATCAGAAGTACAACTGAGTATTAGTAAAATTATAACAATAGAAATACATTTTATTGAAACGAGATTTATTTTCATGTTTTTATATTCCTAACGAGATTTTTGGAAAAAGTAAAACTTGTAAAATAAAAAAATCCGTGCCACGACTTTGAGTCGTGACACGGATACTTTTTATAAACGTAATATTTTAAGCTCTCGCTAAAAGAACAATATTTTTCGTAAATACTTTTCCTCCTTGTGTAATTGTAATCGCTAAAACTCCAGGCGTTCCATCACCCACATTCAAGTCTCGATTATAATTTCCATCAAAATTGTTTAATGTTTCTTGGAACAATACTCTTCCTTGAATATCTACAATTCTAACATTCGTAGGTAAAGCTTCCGCTTGGAAATTCAATTTCAAATCTCCGTAAGTTGGATTTGGATAGGCGCTCATACCTTCTACTTTTAAAGTATTATCCGATGGTTGAGCGATTTGAGGCACTTCCACATCTGGTGGAGTTTCTTCAATAGTTTCTTCTACTATTAGTGTTTCCTTTACCGTTGGTTTTGGACAATCTTTGAAGTAAGCTACTTCATCAAACTCTTGTCCATTCCGAGTATAAGTAATTAAAAATCGATCACCTGGATTATGTTTATTTCGTTCTTGCAATAATTCTTTGTGCGAATGAACTGCAATTCCATCCAAAGCGGTAATATAATCTCCTCGCTCCATGTTAGTTTCACTTGCTGGAGTTTCATCAATAATACCCGTCACCTTTACTCCTTTTGAACTAAAAGATGTTCCGCTGTAAACTCCAAGAAAAACTTTACAAGGATCACGCTCTACTCTATCTTGCTGAGTATTGTATGAATAAACGTGGTGATTATTTCTTTGCTTACGACCTAAAACAACTTCCATTTGAGCAGGAGAATCATTTCGAGTATAAGCAATGTTTATTGCATCACCTACCTGGTGATTTTTTAATTCCATTCGTAATTCTGAAACAGAATTAATTGCATTCCCATTGACCGAAGTGATGATATCACCTCTTTGCAAACCAGCTTTCTTCGCTGCACTATTTTGAACAGTTCCGTCCAAAACGATTCCATTCCCATTTGAATTTTCACTTGAGTAAACTCCTAAGAATGGTTTTGAATGCTTCTTTCGAGCATACATAAATTCTTCAATTTTTTCTTTATCATCATGCTGCACATCAAATTCAATCAAGATGTTGTCGAGGTCATCAAAACTTTTGACAACTTTTTCTTCTCCATTATTTTTTTGAATAATTAAAAATGTGTTGCTGTTAGAATTTTCAGTTTGAGCATTGAGAGTAATTCCGAAAAATAAAAACAAGGCGAGTGATAATAACATGTACCGTTGAAATGTCTTCATAATTTAGTGATTTTAATATGTGATAAAATGGTGTCAGCATTAAGCATGTATGAAAACAAAAGTATCAATTGAAATACATTCAATACTTTTATCTTTTATCTTTTACAAAAGACATACTGACAAATGAATTGTTGCTTGTTCCGGTTTTGAAGTACCAACTTTAACACTTGAAGTTCACTTAGGGTACTACAGAAATAATGTAGCGTTACAAAAAAGCCACATTTTATTTGATATGATATAAAATATACGAAGAAAAGTTCAAGAAGGTTTTCAATGAATACAAAATGCTAAAAAATGGCATTTTGCATTCATTGAATTTCTATACTTATTGATTCTTATATGTTCTTTTTGAGATGACGAATTGAAAAAAGGATTTGTTACAGATTAATTAGATTCATCTGAAATAGAAACGGAAGTTCTTTTATTATTCTTCCCATCAGTAGAAATTTCGATTTTAAAATCGTTTCCTAAATTCTTTCCAGTTTCACTTTCATAAAGGGTTTTATATTTTTCTAACTCAGCTTGCGATTGTTTGTCTCCATTAATTTTCAATCGATTTTCTTTCATAGAAAATTTATAACTCCCATCACTTTTGATATGCCCATCATTTCGTAATTGAGCTTCAAATGCCTTAATCCATTTTGATCGTTCTGCTGAAACTGCACCACGTAATTCTCTTTGTTGTTCTCTTAATTCTCTTTGTTGTTCTCGCATATTTTCTTGGAGTTCTCTTTGTTGTAGTTGCATTTCCCGCATTCTCTCTCTTTGTTCTTTTTGAACTTCCTTCATTTGGACTCTTGCTTCTTCCATTCTTTCACGAGCCTCTTCCATCTGCACTTTATACTCCCCTCTTCTGAATTCCTGCATTTCTTTCATTTCTTGATGCATTTCTTCTCGTTGTTCTTTCATTTCTGCTTTTAAGATTGCCATCTCTTCTTTGAATTCTTTCTTTTCTTCCTCTGACAATTCATCCCATTCTTTTCTTTCTCCATCAATATAAATGGAACCTGAAGGAATCGTATCAAAATCAAAATGGAAATCATTAAAATCTCCAAATGCTATTTCGGGTAGGTCAGGCATATCAGGAAATTCTGCCACACCAGATAATTCTGGAAAATCAGGCATCTTAGGTATTTCAGGAAATTCTGCAAATGCAAAATCATTTCCATTAAAATCATAATGAATAACGTCAGGACTTATTGACATTGCACGTCCGTCAATAACTACAGCTCCATCACTAATCGAAATCGTTTTTCCATCGCGAATAACTACCGGTACTGATCCTACACTAAAAGTTTTTCCGTCCACTTTTACACTTCCTCCTCTTATAACCATAGGTGCATCATCATCATCTGATTTAATGATATAAACAGAGTTCCCATCTTCATCTTCCGATTTGGTTACAATGTGTGTACCGTCTCCACTAATCGTCGTAGTACTTCTACTGGAAGAAGTATGTGGTGTATGAGGTGGTCTAGGAGGAAGAGGTACCTCATCTACTAATTCATCGATATATTCTTCATAATCAGAAAAATTTGCCTCTTCAATTTCTTCTCCATTGATTTTTAATTTGTCTATCTGATCATTTTTGTACTTGACCTCAACAGACTCTCCATCTTTTTGGTAGACAAATTTGCCATTTCCTTTTTTACGATATTTGTCATGATGAGGTGGCGGCGGTGGCGGCGGTGGCGGCGCAGGAACAGTATCTGTTTCAGATGCGCCTACTAAATCAAGTGAGGAAGCTTCAATATTTGTTGAATTTTCGTTTGCTTGATGATCTTCAGATTTAGTCGGACTAAATGAAAATAAAAAAAGTACTACCAATAAAAAACAAGTTGCTGTGAACTTCTCCATAATGTTAAATTTGTTTTGTGGTTGATTTAAAATACGTTTAACACGATTGAGCAATTGATTTTTACTGCCAGAGGAAAAGGACATCGCCAAGTTTGGAGCAGGTTGAATTTCTTCGAGTGTTACCAAAGCTTTGACATAAGTAATTGAGCTACCGCAAATTTTTACGGCAATATCATCGCAACAGTTTTCACGTTCCGTTCGGATGTTAGCAGAGATCCACCAAACTGCAGGATGATAGTAAAAAATGATTTCAATAAATGATTGTATTATGTTGAGCAAATAATCATTTCGATAAATGTGGGCGAGTTCGTGAGCCAAAACTGCTTCGACTTCTTGCTGCGTCAATTGGTTCACCGCGCCTAGTGGAAAAAGAATAACTGGTTTTAAATATCCAACGACCATTGGCGTTTTGGCCAAAGCCGATTCGACCATTCGAACCGTTTTTTTCATTGGAAATTTAGCCTGTATTTTTTCAAAAACAATTTGCCATTCATTAGGAAGTGCTTGCTGTTGTTGGGTTTTAAGTTTTTGGATAAAAGCCAAACCTCCTAGCAATCGCAATAAAAAGAAGACCATCCCGATCAACCAAAGCGTTACGATCAATGGTAAGTGTTGATTAAAATATTCGATTGACTTTTGGAAAAAAGATTGAACAATGGTCGCATTTTCCAAAACAAATCCACTTTCGGTTATTACTGTAATCGTAGTTCCCAATGCTGCTCCTTCCGCTACTGAATCAAACAAATAAATAAACGTAGAAAGCGATATAATAAAAATCAAAAACAGAGAAAAGAATGCAAATTCATGTCGCACTTTTGATGACTTTTTTTGCAAACCTATCATCACTATCCCCATCAAAATCGCAACTGCAAATCCTTGCCAAAGTGAGTGAATCATCGTCCACCCTATTGCTTGAATTAATTCTTCGGAAAAAATATTTTGTATCATCTTATTTCTATTTTAGAAGTTAAGGGCGAAGAGTCAGATCGAAAAACTGCTTCCTCTTTTTTTCAGCCCTCTTATTTTTTATTTTCTATTTTAGAAATCAACGCTTTGATTTCGTCTAATTCTTCTTTTGAAGTTTCGTGATTTCCCAGAGCTTGCATCACCATTTTCATTGCAGAACCTCGAAACGTTTTATCGACAAATTTTTCTAAAAGTGCTTTTTGCATAACACCTTCTTTTATTTTAGCAGAGTAAATATGCGTTCTACTTTCTTCATTTCGGGTAGCCAAACCTTTCTCATGCATCAGTTGCATTAATTTTAAAGTCGTGGTGTAGCCGATTTCCTTTAATTTAGAATCTCGTTTTGCATTTAATGACTCATTCACATTACGAACAGTTGCTTCGCCCTTCTCCCAGAGAATTTGTAAAATTTCTAATTCCGCCTCAGTAGGTTTGATGTTTATTTTTGACATAAAAATGTTTTTAAAATATTATTTGAGTATTTGGTCAAATGACTTCCGAAGCCGTCGCCTCGGAAGTGTCTCTGACAATTGTAAAAAATGCGCCTGCTCAAGAGCGCACGTTTACTTGCTCAATAAAGTTACGAATAACTTCGTAGAAACAAATATCTACGAAGTTATTCGTAAAACCAAATTTATCTACGAAAAAAATCGTAGATAAATTATACTTTAACATTTGCTCATAAAGAAATAAGTGTTTTCGCTAAGAGCGAAAACACTTATTTTCTAACATACAAATACGTGGTGGTCTGCTTTAGCTGACCAAAAGAAATTATTCCCTGATGTAAAAAAAATTGCTTTGCTCTTTTTTTCAGGTCAGCTAAAGCAGACCACCACGGGTTAATGAAAAACGGGCAACCTTCTTTCAAAGATTACCCGTTTTATATTTTAAAAAAGTAAAAACTTTTATAGTTCTTTTCTTAGACGTGCAACTGGAATATTTAATTGCTCTCGATATTTTGCTACCGTTCTTCGAGCAATATTGTATCCTTTTTCTTGAAGCAAATTTTTCAATTTCTCATCAGAATAAGGTTTACGCTTGTGCTCTTCTTCGATAATGTCAGTCAAAATCTTTTTAACTTCCAAAGTCGAAACTTCTTCACCGCTACTCGTTTGAAGTGATTCCGAAAAGAAATCTTTCAATCGTTTGGTTCCAAATTCAGTTTGCACAAATTTACTATTCGCAACTCTCGAAACTGTCGAAATATCCAAACCTGTAATATCTGCAATATCCTTCAAAATCATAGGGCGCAATCTTTTTTGATCTCCTGTCAAAAAGAAATCATATTGATATTGCATGATCGAATACATCGTTTTATACATTGTTTGTTGACGTTGACGAATCGCATCAATAAACCATTTTGCCGAATCAATTTTTTGCTTGATAAACATCACCGCCTCTTTCTGTTTTTTGTCAGCTCGTTTTTTTCCAGCCCGGTTATCTTTGTAGGAAACTAACATATCCTTGTAATGTTCATTGATTCGCAAATCAGGAGCATTTCTTGAATTCAATGTCAAATCCAATTCTCCTTCTCGGTTTACAATAATAAAATCAGGTACTATATAATGTACCCCTCTTGAACTATTTGTTCGGTATCCGCTAGCAGGTTTTGGATTTAATCTCAAAACTTCATCCACCGCATACTTCAACTGTTTTTCAGAAATCGTCAAAAATCTTTGTAGTTTTTGATAATGCTTTTTCGAAAATTCGTTGAAATAATCTTCTATGATCCGAGTCGCTAACCGTAAAGGAGCTTTTTCCTCGTGGGTCAAGCTCGTTTCTGTTTTTTCTCTATGTTGCAATTGCAACAATAAACATTCTTGCAAGTCTCTTGATCCAATCCCTGGAGGATCAAATTTTTGTATTTTTCTCAGAATACAAACGATCTCCTCCTCATTTGTATTGATATTTTGAGAAAAAATTAAATCATCAATAATCGCTTCTGGCTCTCTTCGTAAATATCCATCATCATCAATACTTCCAATAATTTGTTTTGCGATTAAAAACTCTCGATCATCTTTCCACTCTAACATTCCTAATTGTTGTTCTAAGTATTCGTGAAAAGTATCTTCTACAGGAATCGGAATAGTTTTGTCTTCTTCATCTGCAGAAAAATTATTTGCTTTCAACTTGTAACTGGAAGGGTCATCTTCAAAGTATTCCGTTAGATAATCATCTAACTCAAATTCGTCATCTCTTTCAATTTCTTCATCGCCCTCTTTCACATCCTTTTCATCTTCTTCATTCTTCTTGGCCATTTCTAATTGCTCATCTCTGTCCTCGCCTTCTTCAAGGACTGGATTCGCTTCTAACTCTTCTTTAATTCTTTGCTCCAAAGTTGCCGTCGGAATCTGCAACAATTTCATTAACTGAATTTGTTGCGGAGATAGCTTTTGGAGTAAACGCTGACTTAAATTTTGTCTTAACATAGGGATTACAATGTTTTCTCTAATGAGTAAATATAGTGTTCAATAAATATGTTATTTAAATGGTTGAAATATTAATTACGGGGTTTCTTCTCTCTTGCTGAGGCAATTTCGGTTTACAAAAGTGACAGAGAAAGAAACTGTATTTTTTTGTAATTACCTGAACTTGAATTAAATATAACGGAAATCTATTTAATATGTTTGGTTTTGGCACGACTTTTACCAAAAATCTTGCCAATATTTGATATTATTTTTTAATTTATTATAAAAAATAATATTTGTTAGCGTAGAATCAACGTTTTCTAATATTTATTTCACTATTCCTCTTTGCCGTTTTTTCAAATAGTTTTGCCAAATTTGCATCAACTACGGATCCAAATTAAAATTCTGTGACAATATTCCTTTTTCAAATTATAAAAAATAAAAATGTCTGTAAACAATAATATATCTGCCCTTCGCCAACAAATGGCTAAAAATAAATTCGATGCTTACATTATTCCAGGAAGTGATCCTCATCAAAGTGAGTACGCTGCCGATCATTGGAAAGCTCGAAAATGGATTTCTGGATTTACTGGTTCGGCTGGAAATGTGGTCGTGACAAATGACCATGCAGGATTGTGGACTGACTCAAGATATTTTATTCAGGCGGCAAAAGAATTGAAGGGAACGAAAATGAAATTGCATAAACTCAAAGTCGCTCACACTTCTGAATACATTGCTTGGATTTTGGAAAATGTCAAAAGTGGTGGCAAAGTAGGTTGCGACGGAATGCTCTTTTCCGTAGGTCAAATCCAACAATTGGAAAAATTATTTAAAGAGAAAAATATCAAACTCGACTACTCCAAAGATTTATTGGTAGAAGCTTGGGAAAATCGCCCGCCACTTCCGACCAATGAAATATTTGAACATAAAGTAAAATACGCTGGCAAAAGCAGAGCAAAAAAAATCGAAACGATTCGAGCTGAGATGAAATCTCAAGAGGCCGATTATCATTTCGTTTCGACTTTGGATGATGTTGCTTGGATTTTTAATATTCGTTCGTCAGATGTAGAATGTAATCCGGTGAGTATTGCTTACGCAGTTATCGGTTCAAGGAACGCTTATCTTTTTATTGATAAAAAGAAAGTGCCAATGGGCTTGCGAAAACAATTTCAGCGAGATGGAATTATTTTAAAATCTTATGAGGCAATTTTTGATTTTTTAAAAAAACTGAACAAGTCTAAAAATATTCTAGTTGATCCTTCGACTACAAATATGAAATTGTACAACGCCATTCCAAAGAAGCAAGTTATTCATGGCAAGACGATTTCTACACATTTTAAAGCACTCAAAAATAAAACAGAAGTCAAGCATATCAAAAATGCGATGATTAAGGATGGTGTTGCATTGACTCGCTTATTTATGTGGTTGGAAAAGTCGTTGGAAAAAGGAACAGTTACCGAAGTAGAGGTCGCTAAAAAACTAAGTGGCTTTCGAGCGGAGCAAGGAGAATATCATGGCGAAAGTTTTGATGCAATTGTTGGCTATAAAGGTAATGGTGCAATTGTTCATTATCGCCCTGAGGAAGGAAGTTGCGCAACAATCAAAAAGGAAGGAATTCTATTGCTAGATTCTGGTGGACAATATGAAGATGGAACGACTGACATCACTCGAACAGTTGCTTTGGGAAAACCGACTAAGGAACAAAAACGGAATTTCACTTCTGTTTTAAAAGGACATATTGGTTTGGCAGAGTTGAAATTTCCAAAAGGTACTCGAGGAAATCAAGTTGAAATTTTAGCGCGACAACACTTGTGGCAAGATGGTTTGAATTATGGTCATGGAACAGGTCATGGTGTTGGTTTTTTTCTAAATGTGCATGAAGGTCCACAGTCGATTGGTTCTGGAATTACAGCAAAAGCTGCGACGGTGCTCGAAGCTGGAATGTTGACTTCGAATGAACCTGGGTTTTATAAAACTGGTGAGTATGGTATTCGAATTGAGAATTTAATCTTAGCCGTGGAAGCGGAAAAAACTGCCTATGGTCAATTCTTAAAATTTGAATCGGTGACGTTATTTCCGATTGATAAAAATCTGATTGATTATCCGATGTTGACAAAGCGGGAGGTGAAGTGGTTGGAGGATTATCATCGGGAGGTGCTTGGGAAGTTGAGTCCGTTTTTGAATAAGAAGGAGAAGGCTTGGATGAAGGGGAATTGTTAGATAGGAAAATTGAAAGAATACTGTATAACTTCAGTTAGCTAATTAGAAAAAATTATGACTCAAGAAAATATTTATCAAAAGGTTCAATCCTTAATAGTTAAGAATAAAACATCTGATGTTTTTATATTTCTTAAAGAGCATTTTCCTAAAGCTGAATCACTTACCATTTTAGAATCAGAATATAATGAAGTAAGAAATGCAGAACTGAAAGGTACATTGGATCATCATCAGATTCAAATTAAAAAAAATCAAATCAATGATAAACTTTTAGCTTTTGCGAAAGATGGTATTTCTCCAACTCCTACAAAAAATTCTACTCGACAAATCTGGAAGCCACTATTTTATTTTATGCTTTTAGTTTTGCCAGCTTTGATTTGGTGGAATTTTAAAAGTTCTTCTTTAGACTGTCCAACATTTGCCAATGAAATCAATAATAAAATATTGGTCATTCCTTTTTCTAATCTCGGTGGAATAGAAAAGAATCCCCAATTACTTCTTTGCAATGAGATCAATAATTTGGCAAATAAAAAACAACTTTTTATTAATGCTAAAGTCGGATCATCTATTAAAAACCTTACCATTGATGAAATTCCAAAAATTGCCACAAGCTGCCAAGTTGATCTTATCGTTTGGGGGACTTACGAGCAAGGTGATTCTCTCGAACTAATTCTAAATTACTATTTTTCAAATTATCCCGACTCAACAAAACTGGGTGAGTATGCTACCTTGAAAAATGTATCGTCTATCCAAAAAGGTCAAATGTCAAAAAAAATAACAGACGCTGCGCTAAAACTCTGTGCTTTAACTGTATTACGGGAAGGTAATATTCCATTGGCTAAAAAATGGATAAAGAAACAGGAATTTAAAGATGAGAATGATGTTACCTTATTGGAAAGATTAGATTGATTATTCGATATTTATGAAATTAGCCCCGCAAGTCAGAGGGATTTGTACGAGCAGCGAGAGTAAGTAGTTTTGATACCTCATCAGATTGTTCGATATTTTCAAGACTAGCAAAGGTTTCACTTTTCCCATTTGTAAACTTTCGAAAAACAACATCGGTCGTTGGTTGATTTTGAACTTGAAAAGTAATCGTTCCGAGTTCCTCGGACTTCGAAATAGATATATTGGAGATGCTGTTTAAGTCGATGATATGAATAGGAATTTTCTTATTTTTTAAAAGATAAATAATTAGTCTTTTTTGAGTAATTAAATATGCGATTTGCCCACTCCTTTTTTTTGTGAAAAAATATATTACAAAAGGAAGATTCATCCATATAAGAAGGATAGACAACACTATAGAAAAATTAGTTAATCCAATATACCCAAAGCAAATTATAGCTAGCAAGATGCAAAATGAAAAGATGACTAAAGGTATTCCATCAATCGAAATATTTTTAGAAGACGGAGTATCTTTTTTTGAAGGTAAATATGACTTTTGTGATTGCCCTTTCCAAAGAATAGTTTCGCCTTTTTCCAAAAACAGAGGAAGTTCATTTTCAAAAGGAGCATCGAGAACTTGATTAGGCATCTTTATTTTTTAAAACCAAGATATGATTTTTCTTACATAAGCATTCTTGAAATTTTAAATCCCTAACGAGTGTTCATTTTTTTTCAATAAAAAAAAAGATGCACCACAACAAAGAACAAAGAACAAAGAACAAAGTATAAACCAATTCATTTTACACTTCATTATAAATTTTTCGTTTACGAATACCGACAACCAATCCAATTGTCCCAATTAAAAAACAACCAAGTATCCAAACAAAAATACCATACTTCGCTAATATCGTTCTGCATATAATTGTAAACACAAATAAAATCACCCCGACTACTTCCCATGTAATATCTTTTTCCAATCTTTTTCTATCATCAATTATAGGCGTTTGATTGACTAATATTTTAAGCTCATTCCAATCCCAAAAAATTAATATTAAGTTAGCCAACAACATCCCTCCTGTAATTACTGGAGTAAAGGCGAAATAATAAGAAAGCGTTATTACGAAGATATTTAGAATGATTGGACAAAATATAATCGCTCCTAATTTGCTATATCTCTGAGTCATCAATAGCGCACCTGCGACTAGTTGTCCGACTCCAATAAACTGCCAATATAATCCTGACTGATACATGGTTTCAAAAAAATGCCAGGAAGAATCAATTGGGTTCTCTGCACCTGAATCACCTGTAAATCTCTTTCCTTGGATTTTGACAATGCTTGCAAAAACAAATGCTCCACCTATAAGATATCGAGTATAAATAATAAATATTTGGAGCCAGATTTTATCTTTTATATTTTTCATCGCTTAGTTCTATTTTCGTCTTAGGCATAATAAATTTATTATTGAACTATGCCTTACCATTCTTTTTATCTTTTATTTTACTGTTTGTAGTTTTTTGCTACTGTCTTTTTTTAATGACTATAGCTATTTTTAGTAGTTGCATAAGTAAATTTTATTTTTTGTTCCAAAGTAGAAAACTAGGACAAAAAATATTTTCTCTTAACACAACTTTAAATGAAAAGTTAGTTTGTTGTTAAACCAAAGTAATCAGCCACTCCTTGCCCAACTAAATATAAAAAGTATCTCGTTTAACGAATCAAATAGAAACCTAACTACTCAAAAAAATTAAAATAATGAAAAAGCTAAAAACCTCTTTATTCGCCTTGACCGTAATCTTATTGTTTAGTTGCAGCACATCAAAATACAAGATGCAAGGAACAGTAGAAAGTCAAAATTTCTTCAAAGAAATTCCATTCCAGCTTGTTAGTAATCTAATCATTGTAACCGTTGAAATTGATTCCAAAAATTATAATCTAATTTTTGATACTGGAGCAGAAGTACATTTTTTGGATCATAGCCTTGCTTCGCAAATCAATTTTAAATCGATTAAAAAAGTAAAGGTAAATTCAACTACTAGTTCAAAGCGTGGTCAACAAATTGGATCGATTCCTAAAATTTCTCTTGATGGAATTGAATTTAATAATACGGCAGCTGTCTTCCTTGATCTCTCAGGGCTTATTAATGCACTTGGCTGTTTTCCTATTCATGGCGTATTAGGAAACAATTTGATCAGAAAATCCAATTGGCAAATTGATTATCAAAATCAAGTCATTAGAGTAACAGATGATTTTTCCAAATTAAAAACTTCAAAGGATGCGCATCGCTTAAAAATGAATGCTGGAAAATCGGGCAACATTTACTTCGATATAAAAATTGCTGGAGAGAATATAAAGTCCACATTTGATACTGGATTTACTGGTAAATTCCAAGTAAGTAAAATGGAACTATTAGCGGAACTTAAACACCAAACGGTGGAAGGAGTATTAGGAGCTGATGCTTTGGGAATTACAACTGGAGAAGAAAGTTATGCTCTTATTGAAAATTTTCAACTTGAAGATATGCCTCTTCTAAACCAACGAGTGAGTTTTGAGAGTGGTGCTTCCTCTTTGATAGGAAATAAATTTTGGAGTAATTTTACCCTTACGATTGATTGGAAAAATGATGTTTTAATTTTGGATCCTATCAAGACATTGATTGACGATGAATTAAGTTTTTTTGAAATAATGCCTTCCCCTAATTACGAAGAAGCGATAATTAAAATTCAACGAAGAATAAAAGGAAGTAAAAATCATCTAGATGTTCCTTTGGGAACAAAAGTTTTAAAAATCGATACGCATGATGTTTCCAATTTGGGAAAAACTAAATTATGTGATTTTTGGAAAACAGAATGGGAAGAAATAAAAAAACAAAATTCTATAAAATTATTGATTCTTCAAGATAATATTGAAAGAGAAATTACGGTTAATAAATTTCCATCATCTTAATAATTAAACATACGAAAGAGTTTTTAGACGTTGACTTTTTATGTTTTTTTGCCTCCAAACAATCATTACAATTAAAATTGGATAAACGTAAAAAATCAAATAAGTCAACGTCTAGAAAAAACACTATCATATTTTTCTTTGTAAATACATTGTTATACAAATATAATTTTTAAAATAACTTCAGCTATTCCTTCTCCTAGCAAATCAATTATCAATAACAATTATCTTTTCACTATGCATTTCATTATTTAATACATAAGTTAAATAATAAACTCCTGAACCTCTACCAGATAAATCAATTTCAATATTGTTATTTATAATACCATCATTTTCATACACGACTTGACCATAAGTATCAAATATTCTAATATTAGAAAAATTCAAATCATGTTTTAAATTTAATATACCTTTTGTTGGATTAGGATAAATTACAACTTTATCTAGGTTTCTCCCAATAGAAGTAGTTGAAGTTGTGGTTGAGAATTTGACCACATTAAAGTCTATTAACTCTTCATCATTTTGAGAGTATCCCATAACATAAAGGTCATTGTCTTCTAAAAAAAAGTCAATTCCAAAATCTTCTTTATTGGCAATCCCATTATGGTAAATACTGTCGGTTATTATTCCTTCATTATTATATATTAAGGCAACCATATCATCAGATGCGAAGACATTTCCATTAATTTCAACGGTTTGATACCCAAGTACATATGTATTGCCAACACCGTCATAGTGTATTCGTTTTCCTACTTGACAGGAGTTCTTATCATCGTATCTATATATGTTTTCCCAAATTACGTTTCCTTGAGCATCTAACTTAGTTGTTAGAATATCACAATTAGAATACAACAAAGGGTTACCATAGTGAGCACCATAATACCTACCTGTTACATAAACGTTTCCTAAGTCATCAATAAAACAGTCGGTTGTTTCATCTGCCGTTACATTTGATGGAAGATTAGTTTCTTTATGATAGGCCCAAAGCAAACTACCGGTAGGGCTATATTTTTCAAGTGTGAATTCATGACCAGGCATGCGATATATATTCCCTTCTTGATCAATTTTATATCTTTTACGATGATTAATGTCAACAGAAAACGAATCAATCAATTCACCTTCAAAATTTAATCTTTGCAGCTTAAAAGGATAAGTTATCACATAAATCTCGTTACCAATGATTTCTAAATCAATTGGTCTATATTGATTAATCTTTTTTTCCCATATTTCGTTTCCCTGAATGTCAAGCTTATTGACAACTGTCCAACCCTCATTATTTTGATCTACTTTTCCTATAGTATATATGTTACCCAAAGAATCTGTAGCTATAGATTTACAAAAATTACGAAAATAATCTGCTCCTTCAATTTCCCTTGTCCAAACAAGTTCAGCATCTGGAGTTATCTTGAATAATAAATAATTTGAAAACTCTATAGGAAACCCATAACCTTCTTGAAAAAAGGTAGTAGCTATTCCTGCTACCAGAATATTTCCGTCGAAATCAATACTAATGTCATATGGGTATTCTCCATAATTCAATGAATCTTCATAAATATATTCCCATTCCATTTCTCCTTCTATATTAAATTTGAATAATAAAATTTGACTTCCATAGCCTACATTTTCTTTCTTCCGACTAGCAAGTGTTACAAATGAGCCATCATTTAGTGAAATTGTTTTGAGATGAGTATTGTCATTAACATTGTAGGATGGTGGATTAACATATCCACTTTCAGTATAGAGTTCCCATTGTTTTGATAGTTGAGCAGAGGATATATAGGGAATAAAAAGACAAAAAATAATACAATACTTTAGAGGAAGATTATTCTTAGAAGAGAGGTTTATGAAATGCTGTAAAGAGAAAATTTGGATAAGGTTTGGGACTAGCCCATAAAGTGTGTCAAAAATTATTTATCAAGCCATTTAAGAAAACGGTCACCAAACATAAGACCTAAATTTTCTTGAATGGCTTTCCATTTAAACGCCTTTCGCTTCCACGATTTTTCGTTTTGCATCAAG
>CALJOK010000087.1 GCA_937981555.1 uncultured Saprospiraceae bacterium | reverse complement strand
TTTATCCAAAAAGGAATTTTGTGGTTGGGCTTACTCGCTGCTATTTTTGGAATATTAGGAATATTCACGACTTACTTTTGGGGCGAAAACCCGTTAGGTTTTATTTATGAAGACTACCCCTATTTTGGCGATATTATTCGAGTGGAAGGATTTACTTCCACCCCCCATATGTTGGCGAGTATTTTAAATGTAAGCGTATTGTTTTTGTTGATTTCTCTTTGGGAAAAAAGAAATTTGCGAAGCATCATTTTATTATCCATCCTTTTGCTCGCTTATATTTTCACCTTTGCTAAGATTGTGGTTTTATTGATGATTGGTGTGATTTATATTTTTATAAAAAAACAAGACAATAACCTTACTCCCTTTTGGAAAAATAGTCTTCGAGGATTTTCCGTCGTACTTTTTGTTTTTTACCTCCTCGCCACCCATTTTATTTTGGTTGACAAAAACCACCCTGAATTGGAAGTGATCAAAACCAGCGCCTTTAATACTGGAGAGATCATTGGCGAAACCAAGAATAGTTTTATCATCCCTACCACTTATACCACTTTAAAGCAAAGTGCTTTTTATTTAGGGACAAAACATTGGCTCACCGGCGTTGGTGCAGGCAATCATGGAATTTATTTTTATGAATTAAAAGAGGAAGGTTTCTTTCCAAAACATATTCCTGATTACGATCCACATTCTACTTATTTTGGCAGTTTTGCAGAAACGGGTATTTTCGGTTTTGCGGCAATTCTATTTTTGACTTTTGTTCTATTTAGAATGTCCAATCAACTTTTAACAACCCAAAAGTATTATAATTTAAAAATCGCATTGGCAGCTTGTTTACTCATTTTTTTTATGGAAGCCATTTCTGTCGATTCAATTAATTTTCGGCATATGTGGTTAGTCTTTGCGATTTTGAGTGCCATTTATAATTTAGAACAAAATGAAAAACTGTCTACAATCTAAGTTAACTTCCTCTCCAATAAATCCCTCACAATCAACTCCGACGTATCCCCCTCTCCATATAAATTAATCTCAAAATCAACTTCCTCCCCTTTCATCTTTTTAAAAAGCGAAACAATCGCTCCCTCCTTTGCCACATGACATAAATGATTCACTTTGTTTTCAATCAACTCTACCCACTCCGTTTCATCCCGTAAAGTAATACAAGGTTTTTTAAAGAAAAACGCTTCTTTTTGCAAGCCACCACTATCCGTCATCACCATCGAACAATTTTGTAATAAATAAACCATTTCCAAATATCCAACTGGGTCCACCAATTGGAATTCAGGTTTTAAATCATATTTTTTAATATAATTTTTAGTGCGGGGGTGAAGGGGTAAAATGACAGGGGTATCTCGATGAATTTCATTTAGGCCATTGATGATGTTAGTTAATTTATTGGGATCATCGGTATTTTCTGCTCGGTGGCAAGTCGTCAAAATAAACTTTTCAGGAACATCAAAATTAGGTTTCCTAGATTTATCTGCATAAAATAAAGCGGCATCATACATCACATCACCCACTTGAACCACTTCATTTTCTAATTTTCCAAAGCCTTCCTTTTCCAAATTATTAATCGCAGTTGAAGTGGGGCAAAATAGTACCGTACTAATTCGATCCGTCAAAATTCGATTTACTTCCTCAGGCATTTTCATATTGAAAGATCGCAAACCAGCCTCCACATGCGCTAGTGGAATATGCAGTTTCGAAGCAGCCAAAGCACCTGCTAAAGTCGAATTCGTATCTCCATACACTAGCACCCAATCTGGTTTCTCCTCCAAAATAACGCCTTCGATTCCTTCCAACATTCGGCCGGTCATGGCACCATGTGAAAGACTATTGATATGCAAATGATGGTCGGGTTTGGGGATATGCATTTCCTCAAAAAACACCTCACTCATATTTTTATCGAAGTGCTGTCCCGTGTGAACGATCACTTCGGTCACGTCATCGAATTTAGCAACAGCTCGACTGACGGCAGCTGCTTTAATAAATTGTGGTCGTGCTCCGACGATGGTCAATATCTTCATTTTTTATAATTATATATTTCGGTTAAAATGGAATTATACTTTGAATATTGTCGCAAATTTAAAGAGGAATTATGCCATAAAAAAACAAAGTCGCCGTCGTATTTTTTGACTTGATTGATCAACTCCCCTACTCTACCTTTCGCTTTATCTAAAGAAATATCCATGTACAAACCTAATGTTCCTTCCATCAATATTAGTGATCGTTCCAGTAGGTTTAATTTTTTTCTGGCAAAAATATCAAAAACGGGGAAAGGATAACAAACGCCATTGCGAAAACCAATTTCATCGGCATAACTCATCGTCGAATCCCATTTCATGTTTTCATTTTCCCAAAGATTCCAAGTGGTTGGATTTTTAAATCGTAAATAATGTTGCCGTCCGGTGGTTACTTTTTGACCAGCAACTTTTTCCAATCGTTTTTTTTCTTGGGAAAAAATTGTTGGGTCATCGTATGATTTGTAAGATGGATGCAAACCAATTTGATGGCCTCGTTTTTTTATTTTTTCTATTAATGCTTTTACTTTTGGATGCGCTAACTGATCTCTCGGGTCGAAACGATTATGACAACCTGCCATAAAAAAGAAATGTGCTTTGACACCTAATTTTTCCGCTCCCTCCAAAAACACCTCATGGGTATCGTAAGGATCTTCTCCTTTTAGATAAAACTTTAAATAATTAATCCCGTCCCAAAAATAAGTGGGTGAAATCAAATATCTCGCAATCGTCCTTAATCCATACATGAAACTGGGAAACAAAAACGGGATGTCCACATCATGTGTCGGAACGATTTCAAAGGTTCGTTGTTTCCGAGTTTGGGTGATTTTACTTTTTTGTAAAAAAGCCCATACTATTTCTACGTATTGATTGACGATAGGTTTTTCTAAAAAACCATTTTGATACGCCAATGAGTTTTTTCCTAAAAACCGCTGATGCTTATCTCGCTCTCCTGCTAACGTCTCTTCCCATCTCGTCAACATAAAAAAAGTAGCTGCAATGATATCCGCTTCTACAATTATTTCATCTTTGGTTTCGGTCCATGTTGGTTTTCCAAAAATAGCATAAAGTGGATATTGTTTGCCCTCAATTATCCACTCATTGGAAATCACCTGGGTAGGCAAATTTTGTTTTTGATATAAAACTTGCGGGTCATCGTTTTTAAAAAAGTGGTTTTGAATGACTAATTTTTTCGAACCGATAATGATAGTAAAATCTTTGGCGGTGGGTGAAGTTTCTATTTTATACTCCAACCCTAAAAATTCCTTGATCAAACAATGAAAAGTATATTTAACTTCAGGAACGGCAATATTTGGAATGATGATTTTCAAGAATGTTATTTTGGTTTTCCTTTTTTCCAAAAAAATCAAAATGGGATTTTTATGGAGGAGGAAATATTAAAAAACAAAGCAACTGTCTCCAATGTTTAAATTTACCCCATAGGCACATAGAAAACATAGATTAGGTATTATGCTTTCTATGGGGGTGTAAAAATTCTATTCTGATTTTTCCCTTATGAAGTAGTCTCTTTACTTTTAAACAGGTAATCAAATTTGATTACCTGTTTAATTGCTTATGCTGTTTTAAACATACCTTTTACGACTCCGGAAATGTGGCTTAATATCTCCTCATCCATTTCGGTATGAATAGGTAAGGAAATCACCGATTGGCATAGCATTTCGGTTACAGGCAAATCTAAATCGGCTGGAACAAAATGTTTAAATGCTTCTTGATCATAAAGCGGTAAAGGGTAAAAAACGCCAAATGGAATTCCTGCAGCAGACAAATGTACTTTGAGGGCATCTCGGTGACCGTCTTTGATCCTCAAGGTATACTGATGGAAAACGTGGGTCGAATTGTGCTGACGTGTTGGTGTTTGCATCCAATCTATTTCTTGAAATGCTTTATCGTAGAATGCAGCAGCAGTCTGTCGTGCCGCAGAGTATTTTGTCAAATATTTTAATTTTACGCCTAAGATGGCCGCTTGGATCGAATCTAATCTTGAGTTGCACCCGATCATTTGATGATGATACCTTTGCCCTTGCCCATGATTGGCAATCATTCTTAACTTCGCAGCTAAGTCATCATGGTTCGTAAAAATAGCCCCCGCATCTCCATAGGCCCCTAAGTTTTTTGACGGGTAGAAAGAAGTAGTTCCGATGTCTCCAATCGTTCCAGATTTTTGGGTGCGACCATCAGCAAAAGTGTAGCCTGCGCCAATCGCTTGCGCATTATCTTCGACTACATAAATATTATGTTTTTTGGCCAAATCCATAATAGGTTCCATGTCAGAACATTGTCCAAATAAATGAACAGGAACAACTGCTTTCGTTTTTGGCGTAATCGCTTTTTCGATAATTTCAGCCGTTAGATTAAAAGTATTTGGATCGACATCAACCATGATTGGAGTCAATTGTAGCAAGGCAATAACTTCTGCAGTTGCGACATAAGTAAACGCAGGAACGATTACTTCGTCACCTGGTTTTAGGTCCAAGGCCATTAAAGCAATCTGCAAAGCATCGGTTCCATTAGCGCATGGAATCACATGTTTGACATCAAGGAATTTTTCCAAATCCGCTTGAAATTCTTTGACTTTAGGTCCGTTGATAAATTGACCTGATTCGACGACTTCGATAATTGCTTGATCAATTTCGGATTTAATATTTCGGTATTGCGTACCGACATCGACCATGTGAATTTGTCTATTCATGACTTTAGGGATTTAATATTTCAATAATTATATTTTGTGATTTTAATTAGAACGCGAAGGTAATTATTTTTGTATTTGGATTGAGAAGTTGTTTTTTAAAGTACGTCATATGACTTACTTTAAAATCTTTATTTTCGAGGAATTTAAAATAAACTTATTATTCCTCCTCCAAAGATTCAGGTCCATCAATTAAATACTTCGAATATTGAGCATTCTCCAAAGAATTATTAAACATTTTATTCAAATAAAATTCTTTCTCTTTTTGCTTGAATTCTAACTCCGCGGTTTTTAATTGCTCAAATTCTTTGTACAAATACACTTTGAATTGAGGGCTTAGCCAGGAACAAAAATCTAAGGCAATTTCACTAAAGGCAAAGGTTCCACCATATTTTCCCCTTTTCATCAATAAACCAATTGCACCTGTTTCTTCGATATAACTTTTTGTTGAAATCGCATATCGTTCTTCCATCGCTTTTAATTTAAAGGCAGTCATATGACTGCCTTTAAATTTTGGGTTATGCACTTTTTCCCAAGTTTCTAAAAATAGAAGTGTTTTACTATTTCGCATCCACGAATTGATCACAACAGAAGGTTTTTGATCTGAATATTTTGCAATATCAGTTAAAGACACATATTCTTTTTCTCCAAATTTCTCCATTCGAATTTGTAACCCTTGAACCTCAATTTTTGTTTTTTTCATATCTATACTTTGCGTATTATTTTTAGAATTTTAAAGGCCGTCATATGACTGCCTTTAAAACGTTACCATTTGGTAACATTTTAAAATTTACGATGCCTTTTTCGTTTCTTCCTCCCACCATTCTTTACACCTAAATCTCACCTTATCTTCAATCGCATTTTGATATTTATTAAAATCCACTTCTTGTCCGAGTGACTCAAATGCTTTTACATATTCCATTTTCACGTCCTCGATGGCCTCCATATAATAAACAGGATATTTATTTTTAAACACATTAATATCGAAGCCAGCCCGTTTGATTTTTGAACCAAATTCAACCTCCTCCCCTATCGCATTCGCCGCTCGAAATTCATTTTGTTCTTTTTCCAGATAAGTCCCGTACTCCTTTTTATTCATTTCTTTGGTGGCCTCTCGTCGATCTCTTTCGGTTTGGCTCATTTCATTTTTCTTTTTCAAGACCACTTCCACCATCCGAGCGTGTAAATTATCTTCGGTCAATTTTCCTTTTTTCCACCAATCGACAAATGCGCCAGCTTTCTCTGTGGCATTACTTTTTTCATTTAAAAACTTCCAAAGGATTTTCATATAAATATCTTCGTAACCAATCAACGGTTGATAATTCACTTTAGAATCGGTGAGTACTTTTTCGATAATAAAGGTTTTATTGACGCTTAATTGAGATAAAAATTGGAAGGCCATCCATTGCGAATAATTTAATTGGTCAATTTTCTGTTGGAGAAAAGTGGCATTTTTTCCAGTTGGTCGATTAGATTCGCCCGTTAAAAATCCGATATTATCAGGAATGATCTCTGGTTGATTCTCAGAAATAAAAAATTTCAAGCTGATAATGCTCTTTCCTTTTTTCTTAGCCGGCATAAATTCAAACTTGATATCGGAAAATTTTTCAATTTCCGTTTGACATGGAATCAACACCCAGCGTTTGAATTCATAAAATTTAGGATACTTTCCGCCGATACCGAGATAAAATTTTATCTTTTCTACCTCCAAAACACACTCCCCTAAAAACTGATATCGCTTTAAGACTTCATACAAACGAATCGCATTTGAGTTCAAATAAACGATATTGCTGATGTTGTATTGAGTAAAATGTTCCTTGAGTTGGATCAAATAATCGCGTAATTTTTCAGACAAACTGAAGGTAAATTCGTCTGTTTCCGTATCATGTTCCATGTGTTGTAACCATACACTTTTCCCGACGATTGTTCCTTTTTCGTATACAATAGGCACACTATTCAAGCGATCCATGATGGCAAAAACTTCCGTCTTATTGGCAATTCTACGTTTACCATCAAAGTTTAAGATGCGTTCTATTTCAGAAAAATGCATTTTATACTCTCGAAATTCAGAATCGTTTTGTGAAATTTTGGAGATTAAGTAAAGGACGAAAAACTGTTCCCGGCTATTCATCTTATAGCTCGTCTCGATCAGTTTATTATGTTTTACAATTGCCATTGCGAATGGATTTAAAAGAGTTTCGATAAAAGAAATTAAATCGCCCTGCAAATTAGAATCAAAAGCGTAACTAATGCTAATAAATTTTACGCTTTTTTGGAATTATTTTGATTATGTGATGGAATCCTACTGTTTGTGATGTGTTCCTACGCTTTATGGAAAATGGAGAGAAAAAAAACTTTTACGGTTTATGATGTAACTCTACGCTTTAAGAAGATGTAGCTCTACGTTTTTGAATGTATTTCTACGCTTTTGTTTGATGCAATGCTACGCTTTATGGTATTTTAGTCCATTTTACCCTTGAAAATGTTAGGAAACGATGGTTTTCTGGAAGGAGGCGATGTATTCCTACGCTTTTGATGCAACACTACGCTTTATAAAATAATCTCTACGCTTTACAGATGTAACCCTACGCTCTACTTGAGGTTTTTCTACGCTTTTTGAAGATGCAAGCCTACGGTTTAGTGATGTAACCCTACTTTATTTTGAGGTTTTTCTACGTTTTAGTTTAAAAAAAGCCTTGTTTTATAAGGGCTACAGCCTGCTTAAAGATTAAAGTATAAAAGATTAGGAGAAATAATATAAAAGAACCTAAAAGTAGCTCAGGTGTTTTTTTCAAAAACTTTTTCAATTCAAAAACTTTACGATTATAAGTTTCTCCTGATCCGATCTCCCTTTCAATTTCTGATGGATTATTTTAAAGAATGGATTTTTGAACCAAATTAGTTCAAATCACTTCTTTTTTTTCCTTTGATGCCCTTTTTTGTTTTGAAAAATCAAAAATCGGGTTCAATTCTACTTTTAACCCTGTTTTTAGCCGCTCATTTTACTTTTAAGATCACAATTTAGAATTGTATTGATTCAAGAAATAAGCAAGCTTGAAAACGAGTATTTAGAATTTTCAGTATTTCAGTAAACACGATTTTACGACTTCCAGTAAATACGATAATTCGTAGGATTATTTTAGCTTGAAAGAAGCTTTAAGAAAAAGAGAAAAGCTTCGGAAGTGATGTATTCCTACGCTTTTGGTCGTACGAATACTCCTCCAGCTTTTTCTTCATTTGTTTATCTGCTAGGTATAACAAATTTACAAAATCTTCTACCCTCTTTTTGCTTTATTATTTTTCAAAAAGCGTAAAATCGTGGATACTTATTTACGATTTTACGCAAAATCGTAGAACTGCATCTACGGAAAAGCGTAAAACAGTAGATAAGTTTTTCCTTATTTACAGAAAAGCGTAGAAACTTATTTGCTGATTTAAAGAATACCGTAAAATCGTATTTCCTTGTTTACGGTGAGTCGTAAACAAGGAAATGCGCAATGTCGTATTTATGTAATTACGATAAAACTTAAAAGCGTAATTACTTTTAGTCGTATTTCTGTGTATAATGATTTACGCAAATGTGATTCTACGCTTTTCTGTGGAATCGTATTGCCGTTTTTGCAGAAAAGCGTATCTTCGTGTTTCTGTGAAAACTTATTTCAGTATTTTCAAAAAAAAGGAACACAAATGATTATTTCAGTTACTAGTCTTAAAGGTGGGGTAGGGAAGTCTACTATTTCACAAAATTTAGCCGTTTGTTTTGCCCATATGGGGTATAAGGTCGCTATTGTGGATACCGATACGAATGCGAGTTCGGTACATTGGTCTGGAATTCGAGATGAAGCACATCCACATATTACGGTGATGGGAATAGGGACGAGTGAAGCCTTACGTAAAAACATTAAGCAGTTAGAAAAGGATTATGATATTGTAGTGATAGATGGAACGCCCTCCTTATCAAAATTAGTGAGTACGATTATCATTTTGGGAGATGTGGTATTGATTCCGATTCGACCGAGTGGTTTGGACATTTGGGCAACGGAGAAATTCATTGAAAAATACGATCAAGCCAAAGCCTTAAAAGAAGAGGTGAAAGCCTTTTTTATTCTCAATGAATTTAACTCCCGGGTGAGTCTCAATCAAAGTATTAAAGAAGCTTTGGCCGAATTAGAAATTGATACTTTAAAATCAACCCTTCGTCATCGAATCGCCTATGAAGAAGCGGTGGTGATGGGAATGGGGGTGTATGAATATAAAGATGCCAAAGCCAAGAAAGAAGTAACCGCTTTGGCTAATGAGGTACTTAAGATTATTTCCTAAGGAGGTCAAGTAATAAGTCTATCTATGGTGTTGTTTTAAACTCATCATTCTACAACAACTTCTATTTTTTAATCAAGAAATTTTAGAAAAATGGCAAAGAAGAAATTTAATATCAGTTCGACATTAAAGAAAAATAGTCCAGCAGAAGAGGTCAAGTTAGCGCCTAAAATTCCATTGAAAAAAACGGCGAAGGATCCAGAAGTGATCAAAACTAAAGTGGATGAAATTCATGGGGTAACCATCGATCAGGAAACGGTAGCCGAAATAAAAGAGGAAATGACTTCGCCAGTTGTTGAAGCACCGAAGCCAAAGGCCAAACCGAAAGCCACTAAAAAAGAAGCTTCCGCAGAAAAAGGACGAATGGTTCGGATGACGATTGATACTCCAGAAGAACTGCATCTCCAACTCAAGATTAAATCTATTCAAACTCGGATGAGTATGCGAGATTATGTGTTGAGATTGATAGAAAAGGATTTGAAGAAAGGGTAGGGGAGTAGCGCTTAATGTTTGTCGAATATTTTAACAACCGATTTAATTTTAACAATAAATGATTCAATTATTTAGAATTTCCCTGATTCTAACTCTTTTGTTTACCTGTAATAAGGTGAGTGGTCAAGGAACAGTTGTCCCTTTTGGAAATGATGCTTACCATATCATGGACCGTTTGGAGATTAAAACAGGTATTCCCACCCCATTTCATTCTTCTATGAAATATTATTTACGTCGGGATATAGCCAATTATGCGATGCAAGTCGATACGACCTTTGACGATTTATCGGTATTGGATGTGAAAGATTTGAATTATATTTTTAGAGATAATAATGAGTGGTTAGGATTAACGGAGTTTCCGACTACTTTGGTTGGACCAAAAGAAGGGGAGGAGTCAATTGCCAAAATGAGTCGG
>CALJOK010000086.1 GCA_937981555.1 uncultured Saprospiraceae bacterium | reverse complement strand
TTAAAGGCATTATTTCACGCAATCGCCAAGCATGATTTTAGAAACAAAAAATACAAATCAGAGTTCCAAAATCTCAGTTATAGAATTTGATTCTGATAAACTCGCCACTCAATTTTTGAATTCTCATTTCTGGAGAAACTACCTTCGCTCAGATTCTTTTAAAGAATCCGTGAGACTTTTTTTCCAAGTGAATTATAAATTGAATTTGAACTCTGAGGAACAAGAACAAGTGCGTAAGATTATCATGAATGCAGTTGCAAAAGCTTTTGAAAACGGTTTTCAAAAAAAAATTGGTTGACATTTCGTAGCTACCTTTTTGGCGAAAGTGGTTACAAAAGATTAGGCGTATCATCGGCTCTCGGTTAGTTAGTTTTTAATTCAGAGTGTTATTTAAGTTAGACAAAAGAAGAGGTGAGAGTCGATGGTTTTTTTCAACGTTAAAACTAGAAACATGGAATTCAAAAAAACGGTTCGCCTGAACCAAGAGGAGCAAAAACTCCTAGAATCAATTTGTCAGAAATTAGAAATCAAGACAGAGAATAAAGTTTTCAAGCATCTTGTTTCCAACTTCAATTACCAAACTCGAAAAATTGAGGAACTGGAATCTCAAGTTGAAAAACTGGAATTTGAAATTTCAAAAAAAGAGGAAACTTTGGAATCAGTTCAAGAAGCTTTGAAACTCATTTCTAGTTTCTCGAATCTAAAATTTTGATGTCAAAATTTTGTCTGCAGAAACTGTGGTGGAGCAGAGCTGAAAACTATTTGACGGCAAAACGCTCACCGGATCTTTTCCCTCGATACAAAATTTGACGGCATTTAATGCTCAGCTGCAGTTTTCCCAGGAACAAATTTGCCGTCATTCTAAATACTATTTTTTCACATTCATTAACCTTTAAACTCAACCGCCAATGAGAAATTTATTTTTTCTATTTCTAATTCTTCTTTTTGCTTCCTGCAATAAAGAACCAAAACCAGAATCTTTAAATTCTGGTAATCAGGAATTTCATGTGATTTTTGAAATCACAGAAAACCAAAACATTCTAAATTATTCTGTTGGAAAAAAGATGCATCAAACATCTGGATTAATTGACCCGTTCGTTTCCAATACTTATGAAACAGACCATTTCAATTTTTACATCGACTGGGAAGATAACCTCGTACAAGTGGTAAAAAATGGAAATGTAGAATTCATCAATTCAAATGCTAGTATAGCAATTATGGATTTTGAAACGGGAGAATTTGATGATACTACGATCATTCCCTTTTCGATTGTTTGGAAACCTGGGTTAGATTTCTTCAATGCAATTCAGGATACAGAAAAAAGAATTTTTGGTTCTTTTGATTTTAAAAAAGTTGGGCCGAATCAGTAATCATTTTCAAGGTTCCTCTTTTGGGGAACCTTGATTTTTAAATATTAAGAATTATGAAAATCACAATGATGAATTACAAATCTTGTCTTGGAGAGTCTTTTTATGAACGTTTTACTACCAGCTTAAATACTAGAAATCAGAAATTTAAATCTCGAAATTTGGCTCCTGGATGGAAAATTTAAAACCAAATCTCCTTATGCTTAAAAAAGATTGATTGGTAAAACTAACCAAAATTTTTGCTTCCAATTCTACGAAATTTTATAGGATAGGAAAATTTTCTTGAGTTTAACTACAATATTATTGGAGTTTTAGGTGTGAAATTTTGTAAGAAAAGTAAAACAATTTATACTTTGTAATTAAAAAGCACATATAGGTAACCGTTTCTTGGCACTTTTTTTGATTTATGATGACATGATAACTAATATTAAATCGCTATATAAAACTACTTACCAATTTCTATTACATTCTTCCTAGTATCGATGAGCAAGTCAAATCTATCTGTAACAATAGATAAATTATATTGTCATTTGTCCTAAAAGGCATCAAAAAATTTCGACAAATTTTTGTCTTACGTGAATTTTGAACTCACGTGAAAGTACATTTCTATTCCCTCCATGAAAATTTTTAAGTATTAAATTTCACATCATGAATTGATGTAGAGCCACTTATATATTTCTTTAACAACATAACATAACATGAAAAAGAATCTTACAACCATTCTAATGGGAATGCTATTTTTTAGCAATGCCATTGGACAATCATCATCTAATTTTTTTAACGATATAGAAGTTATGCCCTCAGTTTGTAACGAAAATAATGGATCAATTTCAGTAGAGTCTTCGGCAATAAATGTTGAATATAAATGGGACGATGGAACAACTGAGTTAATTCGGTCTGATTTAGAACCAGGGATTTATACACTTATGGGTATAGATGAGAAAGGATGTTCAGAAGAGGTAATACTAAAAGTTCCAAATATTGAAGGATGTACATTTTTCGCATATTATGATGCTAATCCTATAGCACCAGTTGAGATTAATAATAATTTGGGGACACCATGTGGTTATTATAACTTGATGATTTATATGGGTAATGATTTAGTATCTCCAGACTTATTTAATATTATATGGACAGCTACAGGGACAGCTCAAACATATCCACCTACTAGCATAAATTACTCTTCAAATACTGCCTCAATTCCAATTTATCATGATGGAACAGAGATTAATCTTACTGCTTATTTACTTGATATAGATGGAGCCCTCTTGGAATGCTGTTATTATACTTATAACGTAGTGATAGGTAATGTATGTAAGAAACGTCCGCCATTATATGTTCATAAAGCTAATTTTGGAGATACGGATGAAAATAATCATAAAATACATGAACTCTTTGTGTATGGGGATGGCACTTGTGGAGGAACAACTGATTTAAGGGGATTTATTATTGATGACAATAATGGAGATTTAATTCCACCAGCAGAAAAAATTAGTAATGGGAGTTTGGTCAATGCGAATGCGGGATATTTTCAATTCTCCAATATCGAAAGTTGGGCAGAAGTACCGAATGGTAGCTTTATTACTATTTATGATTCAGGATATACCTTTGACGAAAAAACTAAAGAAAAAATTTATTATTATCCTTCATTAGTAGCACAAGAAGATCCTACGGATATTAATAATGATTTCAAATATATTGTAGGTATCCAAAGCAATGTAGAAGGTGGAATAAATGAATTTTTTGATGGACATTATTCTCTATGGGATGAAAATAGTCAGACCATCCCATATAATAGTACTCAGCCCTATTACCCATTCTGGAATTATATATTAACTACAGGAACTGGAGATGCTCTCCAAACTCGTTTTCCTGATGGAAGATATTGTCATGGTGTAGCACATGGCTCCACACGATTATCTGCAAGAGAAAATAAATTTGAATTATACATCACAGATCAAATGAATTCTAGTTTTAGAATTCAAATGAACGAATTAAGTGAAGATGATAAGACAAAATTTAGTGTAGTAACAACGGATCAACCATTCCAGACAGGTGTTCCAGAAACTTCAGAAATGCAAACTCTTGTAAATGAATTGCGCGCATGTGGAGATGAATCAGGAGATTTTGGTCTGGTAATAAATCCTAATACATCTGCTGGAATTAATGTGGGTAAAATAAATGAGATTACCGCAGATGGTCTTTCTCTGAATATTAGTCCAAATCCATTTCAAGAATATTTAAATGTTGAATTCCAAAGTACCACTATAGGCAAAGGCGAGATTCACATCTATAATAGCCAAGGGAAAATTGTAAAGAGAACTGAAGTAGAATGTGATATGAATCTCCAATCACAGAGAATTGATTTTGAGGATTTTGATGTAAATGGATTGTACTTCATTGTATTTCATTATCCAAATTCTAAAACGAAAACTGCAAAAGCTATTATGCTGAATACAAAATAGAACTTTTGAAAATCAAATATTTGAGTGATGTCTTTAAATAAAAAAGACATCACTCGATTTTATTAAAACCGAATATCACATAAAACATTATTGCTAATTAATAACAAAAAAGATATGAGACTCCATAATCTACCATTTGCGTTGATTGCTTCTATTTTTAATTCTTTTCTTTCTAAGTATAGTTTTGGGAAGAGAATATTTCTTCAAGCAGCTTTCGTAATTATCTTCGTTTCCCAATTTTCCAGTCTTACGTATTCACAAACTGTAGTAATTCCTGATTGTGATGTCCCTGCACCATATTCAGATGATATGTTTAATACGGATGAGCCATGTGGAAATGGAAATATTATCACATCATACGATCAACTATTGGATGAAAGTAAACATGTTGATAGTGTTTGGGGCGTTCCAATTGATAGTGTTTATAATGATAGTTTAAGTAGTACTGGGAATCAGTCTGCAACAAGTATTTTAGCAGTAGGGACTAATGGAATGGATGTCGGTGAATTTTTAAATTGTTTAGACTTTGCTTGTTCTCCGCATTGGCAAAATACTTCTCAGCAGTTAGACCTTATGCAACAACTGTTAGCTGACGGAACGTTGACTCAAGATCAAGTTGATTCACTTTATGGTGAAGTCCCAGGTTCTGACCCAGGAATATATCAAGATAGTTTAGGTGGAAGTCTCAATGATATTGGACCTTATATTGCATCTGAATTAGAAGATATTGATGTAGAACAAATTCTTAGCGATGAATTCGGAATAGATATGGGGTGTGATAGTTTAAATAGTTTTTGGTCAAACTTTGATATAGATTATGAAGGTGATTCGGAAGAAGGAGGAGGAAATGCTTTTAAAAAGAAGATAGCGAAGAGAATAGAAAATATCGTAGAGGATTTTTTAACAGAAAGTGAAGGATATGGTGGCGATCCTAATTGGTTTTTAGGAGAAATAGAAGGGTTAGGTAGTAATGGACAGCCAGAAACAATGCCTAGTCCTAGTGCAACTAATATGATTAAAAGTATCCAGTCAGGCGTTGACTTGTATTCAGGAACTGGGTCATTGGGAGTCCCATTAACATCTGTTGGCTCTAAAGATATATCCATTCCTGTAAGTGTTAATACTACTCCAGGAGGTACTACCATAGATGGATTGGAAAGTGTATTAGGAACTAATATGAACTTGAATGCAGGAGGAAGTATTACAAGAATAGTAAAAGGACTTCCTGATGAGTTTGACGGAAATATTACGGAGTATTCTTATGGAACTAAGCGAGCCTTAAAGCCAGTTGCGGAAATAACACAAATGAGGTTAGGGATTGATGCTAATATTAAACCACCATGGTTGAAAAAATTGGTATGTAAAGCATTAGAAAAACTTTTATATGAAGCATTAAATATAAATGTAGGTTCTGCTCCAAATTATAATGAAATTGATACTTTTTTGAATAATTTGGATACTCTAGATGCAAGAGATTTATTACAAAAAGCGAAGATTGATAGCTTAGGGCCATTAGAGAAAGTTGTACATTTTATTAAAAAAGAATATAGTTTATATTCATCAGAAAGTAATTTTGGCGACGTAGGTAATCAAGGCTCGACAGAGTTTAAAATTTATTGGACACCTACTGAATTTAATTACATCAATGGAAGATTGGTGATAAAAATTCCATTAGGACCTAATTTTCAATTAATCATCGGCATAGGATTCAGAGTAGGACTAAAGGCAATGGATGTTCCTTCTCCTGTTGTGATAAATAAGCGAGGAATAGGATATAACAGAATACCTCAATTATCTTCAAGTGATTTGGATGACCTCGGTATAGATGAAAAATTATTCGATGTAAACGATGAATTTAGTAATTCATCCGCTGAAGAAAAGGTCGATTATTTAAGAAATATGTTTCCTACAAGGAAACGAGCAGATAAAGATTTTTTTAATCCAAATGCTTTTTGGTTTATCGAGTTTTTTGAACTGCTACCAGATTATTTTGATGAATTATTTAATTCAAACGGAACGCCTTCTGTTCAAAAGTACACGACACATATAGATACAGAACCCGATGAATACTACTTTAATGTAGGAGGATATTCAGGCAAGTTTTACCATAATCATCATAACGAAGTACAGATAGAACCTTATCAAGATTTAATTATTTCCTCGCAATTAAATATAGGTAATACTAATGTAATTAGTATTACCACCCCCGAAGGAATCACATATACTTTTGACGAAAAAACGTATAGTCAAGTTGATAATTATTCTTTGACCAATGGATTTAATTATACTGAAAAAGAGATAGGAAGAGAAAAATTTGTTGACCCACATATTGGAAAATCAGAATTGCCCACATTTAGATTCCTACAGGGGATGCCTGAGACCATGGAAATTAAAAAAGATTTTATAACGAATTATCATGTTTCCAAAGGGCAGGAGTATATTTCTGCATGGCATTTAACAACTGTAGAATCTAATATGACAAAAGAGAGGATAGATTTAGAATATGAAATAGACAGTCTTCAATATAATTCCAATAAAAACTGGTCGTTCTCGTTTCCTAATTTTGGAGCTAATAAAGATTCAAATGGGGAGGTTAATTATTTTGAAACTAAAAAGAATAGAAATCTTAACGCTCATATTGATCCATCGAATTGGAGAAATGGTTTTTCTAATTTGAACTATACTGTCTCTGAAAGTTTTGTCAAAGAACCTCGTATTAAGAGTATAAGAAACAATAGAGAAACTAGAGTAGAGTTTTCATATTTGACTGATAACGCAAGTATGATAGGAGCGAAGATGTGCGACAGTATTAAACTTTATAGAAATGACAACTTATATAAAGGATGGGTATTTGGTTATACTACTCCATCTTATGAACAAATTAGTATAAACTGTGACGGTATTGATACTTCTATACCTCAACTTGGACAAGGTCCAGCATATTCTACTCCAAATGAATTTAAGATAGAAGGTAACGTCTTACCTAATGATGAAAACAATAAATTTATTTATAGATTTCCGCTAGTAATTCAGGTGCTATGTCTTGATTTTTTTATTCCAATAAAAATTAAAAAAGGAATCCCAGACTTCTTAAAATCGACTTATTTCTCAAATACCATCTCTGAGTTAGGAAGTATATTACATCTAAAAGATTTAATGAGAGATTCTTATGGTTATCCTGATGTAATGGATGGTTATGAAGGTGATCGTTATCAAGCTGAACATGTAAGAAACTATCTTTATGAAATTAAGGGATTTGGTGGAGATGAAAATAATTTATTTGAAGTAGCGAGTTTATATTATAGTGGGGATAAATCTACTTTACCTAAAAGGTTTAGTATTCATCAGGATTTATGGGGGAATTATAACGGACAATCAGAAACTATGTCGCCGTTTGTTAAGCAAGCCTATGATCCTATTTTATCTTCCAATGGCGCAACATTTAATACAGATCATTTCGGATTTGCCAATCCAGATGGAATCAATTTCAATGAAGGGAGAGAATGGGAAGCTGATTTAAGTTTTGGAATAATAGGGCAGCTTGATTCTGTCAGAATGGAAACAGGAGCTTACATTAAATATAATTATGAATCACATGATTTCCCTTCCTTAAATTCAAATTCTAACCCTCTAGGAATTACAGAAGGTGGAATTAGAGTCCAAAGTTTATCCAAGGGATCAGACAATGGAGAAACTAAAACAACTGAATATAAATACTTTACTCCTACTGTAGTCAATGCCCCATCTTTTATAGACCAGCATGAACTAAACGTATATAGTAGAAGTAAGAGTGCTATTTATGGAGATGAAGATTTAGAAGAAATAGTAACTACAAGTTGGAATCCATCAAACTACTGGCTAAAAAATAAATCAGGATATGTGGGATATGGTCGAGTCGATGAGGTGTTTAAGGATAATGGTCGAGTTGAACATTATTTTACTAATCCAACTATGGAAGATTATGAACCAACTCAACCTGATATAAAACGTATTTATACAAAATATAAATCTATTTGGTCTTTTGGAAAACCATACTTGGATAATGATGCAACAGAAGAAACTATTCCTTACTATGGTGGATTTGCTCCGTTAAATGCTAGAAACTGGAAACTTGGATTAGAGCATAATACTAAAGTCTATCGAGAAGATGAATTCTTATTGTCAAATACCACTAATGTATTTGAGTTTTATGAATTAGGCGAAAATGGTGTCAGCACAAATAATGATTTTAAGAGGTTGTTCTATTTCCCAAAACCTATGATGTACCAAAACCTTCACTATGGAAGCGTTAATGAAATGTCTGATGAGGCGGCATTGTATCAAGTCGTAGATGCAGGAGTAAATGCTCTGCCTGGAGTAGCAAAAGATATTCTGAATTTTTTAATTAGTACTTTTTTCACAAAACATCCATATCGTTTCATCGAAAAGGATTTTGTTTTTGCTGATACATATATTGCATCTGAAAAAGTAGAAATGAAAAGTTCTAATACTATCTCATACTTCGATGATGGTTCTACCAATGGTTCATCAATTGTTAATACTTATGATCCTAGTGACTACCGCAGAAAGTTAGAAAAAAGCTCTCAAAGTATAGGAGGGAAGACAACGGAAACAGAATATTATTACAAAGATGATTATGATGAAGAAGATGAAATAGGTGATCTTACATTTTTAGACGAAGATGTTATTAGTGAGTTACCAAATTATGGAGTACCAATTCATACTATCTCTAAAATTGGTGATGCAATAGTTGGAGGAAGTTTGACGGATTATTTTAAAGATGGAGATGGAAGATATTTAGCTGAATCAGTTTGGGGGTATCGAGAAGATGATCTATCCCTAACTGGTAAATTTGATGAATATAATAATGATGGTATGCCGACCATTTATTCATTGGCTAAATATGGTACAGATTACGACATCAATCTATATAATTTTTTTCCTAAAATTACTATTACATGGAATGAACACCTATTAATGGAGTCTCGTGGGATGGGAGGGTTTACAACTTTCTACGATTATAATGATCCTATGGGAGTACAACATAATATATTTCAATTGAGATCATCTACAGATGTTAATGGACTGATTACAAAATATGATTATGATGATAGAAGAAGATTAGAAGTAGTAACCAATCCAGGGGAGTTACAAACAGTTACTACGGATTATATTATGAATCCACTAACAATAACCACTACCACAGATTTTGATGATGCAGTTACTCTTGACCAAATCCAAATCCAAGTAATGGATGGATGGGGGAATCCAAAGTCATTAGCAAGGCAACCTGAAGCTGCAACGCTTACTACGACTAAATACGATAACTTATGGAGACCTATTGAACAATTTCAATTAGGTAGTGGAACGACGACTATTGATTATGAACCTTCTCCTTTAGGTAGGACTGTAAAAACTACTGATGCGGTAGGAAATATTACTGAAGTTGAATATTTAGGCCCAGAGATTCCAGAAGGAGTATTAGAGCATATTCCAGAAAATGTTTTTGGATATTCCATTTTTGAAGGGACAAAAATAACCGATCCAAATGGACATATATCTTATGGTTGGACAGAAGGATTTGGGAAAGGAACAGTACGTGTTTCTGGTGAAGGAGGAGTTACTGTTACCAAATATGATGAAAGAGAGAGAGTATCTAAAATATATAATCCGATAGGTGAAATATATGAATATACTTACGATACACAAATTGGTCAGCTAGCTACTAAAAAAATACCGGGGAAAGCTGTCGAAAAGTATTGGTATGATAAAAGTATGAGAATGGTGGCTAAGAATGATGGTGAGAATATAATACTTCTTGATTATGATGAAATATACCGATTAAAAGATATACATACAGGGAATGGTTTACCTGCTGGAAATGGATTATTTGAAGAGGAAGCGGTGAATTCATTTAATGATAAATTATTACTTGCCAATCAATACATGCCTCAATCCACTTGGTTAGAACAAGTGACCGAAGGCATCTTAAAAGATGGAGGAGTCAATGGCACGAAAACTATGGTATATGATTTAGATGATTATGGGAGAGTAAATAATGTTACCTCTACTTATTATACAGATCAAGAATTTACGGTTGAAGAAACATTTACACCTCTTACTGCAGCAGGTTTATCTGAGAAGGTTAGGAAAAAAGTTACTACTCCTAGTATTGTAACTACAATGGATTATCAATTTGATTTTGATGATATTTTACGGACAACCCACACACGACTGAAATTAAACGATCCAAGTAGCCCAGGTACATATAAGAATATAGAACAATTAGTATTTAATAGTAAAGATCAAGTGAGTCAAAAAATGATTGGCGCAACTACCACGTCCAATCAGTATCTCCAAACAGTAGATTACTATTATGACGATGCGGGTAAATTAATCAGAATTAATGATCCACTCGAAAACGGATGTGTAAATGAAATGGAAGTTTGTCAATTATATTGGGGAAGTGTAGAAAGTAATATAGATTTTGATGCAGAATCATGTGGCTTAGTAAAAGGGATTATTTTGGATGGAACGTTATATGAATTCTCTCCTCCAATGCACCCAAGCCAAACGGGGGAAATGGAAACATTTATTAATGATGTCTTAAATACACACAACAAGCAAGGTACTGCTGAAATTCATTACCAAAGCTTTTCTGGAATCGCTTCAGATTTTCATATTTCAATTATGAAAACTGATGTTATATCTGCTAAAATTGTTTTTGAATATTGTGATTACGGTTTAGAACCTAAAGACTGTTGTAATATCATTGCTATAGGGCAAGATGGAAGCTTCCCATTATCTCAAACTTATTCTAACAGTCCAGACTTATTCTTTGAGGAAATTACTTACAACGGAATGGATATTTCCTTAATCGAAATGGCAGGGAGTTGTACCGCAGGCTTTATTCGAAATCACTACAAGTATGATGCAGATCATAGGTTAAGACAAGTACAAAATCAGTTATTTAATCCTGACTTAATTGGAGATGCACTATCTACTTCATACACTTATGACTTGGCTGGAAATATTATGAGTCTTAATCGAAATGGATGGGTACCAGAAGGAACAACACCTGAGTTTATGGAAATAGATAACTTAACTTATACTTATGCAGAATCTGAGGATCCAACACTTCAAGCTATAGGAGGATACCAAACTTCTGAATTGACAAAAGTAGAAGATAAGATAGATGAAACCAATTCTAATTATAATCAATATGCTCAACCACATGGTTTTGGACGATTGGATAATATTTCAGAATATACGCATGATGGGCTAGGAAGATTGACCCATGATACTGGAAAAGACCTTACAGGAATTTCATATAATTTATTACATTTGCCTGAGTCTATTAGCATGAATAATGGAAGTATCGAACATCAATATACTTTCGGTGGTGAGAAGATTAAGAAAACAGGAGCAGAAGGAAACCGATTTTACATAGGAGGAATTGAATATAATGATGCTGGATTAGAATTTATTAGTATTCCAAATGGTAGAGTCCTCAAAGGAGAAATGTATCAGTATAATTTGGCGGATCATTTAGGAAATATAGTAGTTATGTTTGAAGATAAAAGTGGAGATGGTGTTATACAAATTGAAGAACAAGGAGGAGATGAAGTTCTTCAACGAAATCATTATTATAGTTTTGGTATGAGAGTGGAGTCACCAGGATTAATTAATAATGGAGAGGCGAAGAATAAATATCTGTATAATGGTAAGGAACTTAACTCTGACTTTGGATTAGATTGGCATTACTATGGGTTTAGATCTTACGATGCTGCGATAGGGCGTTTTCCAAGTATTGATCCGATTGCGGATAATTTTGCTTTTGTAAGTGGTTATAATTATGCAGAGAATAGACCTGTTGATGGTATTGATTTATGGGGGTTACAATATTACAATATGACATCTAGAGTTGGTGTTGACCATAACATAGGAGGAGGTTATGATCCCTACATAAATATCAATCGAGTAGAAAGAATTTATTCTAAAAATTTATTATCCAAGATAGAAAACAGATTGGGCGGAACTGATAAAAAAATACATAATTCTGAACTTCTTGCATATAAAAAGTCTCATGGGAAGACTGCTTGGGATGATGACACTAATGGATTAAATGCTTGGGCTAAAAATTCTTATGGAAGAGGTGCTTCAACAAGACATACTTTAAGTACAGCTCCAAAAGGAATGTCCGCAGCTGTTTTAAGTTTAGGATTAGCTATGGAGGTAATTGACGTAGTTACTAGAAATAGAACAGTAAAACAGTTTAATTTAATTAAGGATAATTATGAGAACATGGTTAATAGTGTAATAATTGTTGAAACAGCTAAAGAAATGAATTTGATTCCAGATGGAATAAATAGAGTAGATTTGATTAATTATATATTGGATTCAAAGGTGCCTGATAATTTGAAGACACAAGAAGAGAGAACAGTTTTTAAAGAACTCGGAACATGGTTATATGATAATAGAGAATCTATTTTAAATGATAAGCTACCCGAATCAGAGAGTGGAGATATACGTGATATTGGTTACCCTATAGATAAATCGGAAAATAAATAAAATTAATAAGGTATGCATTTTAATATAAGATGGACTTTCATTATTATTTCTTTTGCAATAATATTTGTTATGAGTTGTGGACAAAAGGAAATAGTCAAATATTCTAAAACAACTGAAAAGATAATAGAAAAGTACTATATAAATAAATTAACAAAAAATATAGAAGGTAAATTTTATAGTTATGACAGCAATGGAAATTTATTTAAAATTACTGAGTACAAAAGTAATGTACCTAATGGGAAAAGTGTTATGTATTGCTTAGATGGGAAAACCGTTCTTGAATCGTCATTATATTTGGAAGGTCAATTGAATGGGGTTATGGAAGGTTTTTATTGTAATGGTAATCCTAAGTTCAAAATTATTTATGATAAGAACAAAATATTGAAAGTTTACGACTTATTTACTAGTAACGGAATCGAGTTATTTCCTGGAAATCACAAGGATGGTAATGGAGTTATTTTAAAGTATGATGAAACTGGTAATTTAGTATCAAGAATGAATATTAAGAATGGATTAAAAGATGGGTATAGTTATGATATATCTAATACAGGATTTGTTGATTCAAGTTTTTATATTCAAGGAGTAAATGAGGATTTGAAAGCATTAGGATTAGAAATAGATGTTTTTTATTGACTCCTGCTGCTCTGCAAGGTGACTACGAAGCAAGAGCAAGAACGAGCAAAGCCACTTACATTTCACAATGTAAGTGGCTTTTACTATGGAGTCAATTAAAAGAAAAAAAAGGCGAATTTAAGAAGCGTAAGTTCTACGATTTAAAATCTCACGAATCACAGCATCAATCGTAAAATAAACTTGCCCGCTGGCACGCCCCCTGCGGAGGAATAAAAAGTAATCGTCGCTGGCGCTGATCCTCAGGATCGTGTCTACTTTTCAGCGATTAAATAGTGGGCATCTTACAGAAGAGAAAAAAGACAACGGACAACGTCCGTGAAA
>CALJOK010000085.1 GCA_937981555.1 uncultured Saprospiraceae bacterium | reverse complement strand
CAAATCTATGGATTTTTGATATTGATTTAAATAAATCTTCCAACGTTTTTTTAAAACACCAGTTTTCAAATGAGCTTGACAAGGCGTTAAAAAGTTAATGCTAGAATGTGGTCTTTGCTCATTATAATATTTGACAGCTTTGCGTGTAGCTCTGGTTGCTTGTCGGTGATTGAAAAAATTATAGTACTGAAGAAATTCTTCTTTTAAAGTTCTATTGATTCTTTCAGCCATTGCATTTTCAGTTGGCTCAGAATTTTGAGTCATTGAAACTTCGACATTATTTTCGTTGAGGATTTTGATATATGCTTTGCAACAATATTGGATTCCTCGATCAGAGTGATGAGTCAGATTTTGGTTTTTATCATCTCGTTGTTTAAGCGCCATTTTGAGTGCACGAATAGCACCATCAGCTTGGAGGTTTTCGGAGAGATCCCAGCCAACAATCTTTCGAGAGTAAGCATCAGTTATCAGACTCAAGTAGCTAAAAGAATTTCCGATTCTGATGTAAGTGATGTCGCTGACCCAAATTTGATTAGCTTGGATAGGGGAGATAGAAACGATTCGGTTTGGGTGCTTTCTGTAATGATGATTAGAGTTTGTTGTCTTAGCTGTACGCCTTTTTTTACGAATAAGTAAACTATGCTCTCGAAGAAGATCGAAGAGTTTGTCACGGCCCATTTTGATATTATGATTATTGAAAAAACCACCAAGCATGTGATGAAGTTTTCTAGTTCCGAGGCGAGGTAAATATTTTCGGATGTGTTTGACATGATCTACAATGAGTAAATCTTTCATTTCTTGAATTTCTTTTTCTTGTTGAGATTTGTACCAGGCTTGTCGAGTTTTCCCAAAAAAATCACAGAGCATTTGGAGACTTGCATTCGGAAATTCGTCTTTTATTTCTTGAATGGTTTGGTGCCAAAGTTTTTTTTGATGGGAACAATGTAGCGATTTTCGGCAAGGCGAATCATTGCAGCTAGACTGGCACTTTTTATTTTTTCCTGTTGAAGTTCTTGCAGAGATTGCTTCAATTTTTTCTCTAATTGCTCGATACGTTGCTGAGGAGTTAGTGGAGTTTTTTTCATTTTGGTGATAGATTTTTTCAAAAAAATGATAATACCATATTCGCCACTTGAATACTAATGTAGAAGAAATATGGAATTTTGATTTGATAGTTTTCAAATCATATACTCCTGAAAGATAATACTGAACAACCCGTTTTTTAAAATTTTTAGAGTACTTTTTTTTAGATTTCGGATTGATTAATGGATTTTTAGAATTTTCCGAGGGTAAACGTAACTGTTTGACTATCATTGATTTATAAGTTGAGTGTCAACCTATTTTAGGACGATACAGGTGATTGGATGTTTGAAATTTATGTTAATCAGGATGGAACTGGGCAATTTAATACTGCCGGTACAATAAATGCATTTACTCCGATTCACGATCAATGGGTGGAGTATAAATTCACTTTAAACTTCATTACCTCTGAAGGAATTTTTTCCTATAACGGAACACCTTTAGTTAATTTTGCGATCAATTCTAATGCAGGAAATATGTTGCCAGGAATTAATCAAGTTAACGCCATTAATTTTTTCGGAGGTTGCTTGCCACAGGGTAATTGTACATCACTAGCTTATTATGATGATGTTCAAGTTACTTTTGTTCCTGCACCACCACATGATGCAAGACTTATTAATCCTGAGCCAGCTTCTGAATATTTTACTGTTCCAAATGGTTTGGAGCAACCGTTAAATTTTGCAGCTAGCGTATGGAATATAGGTGGGCAGGATATTACTGATGTCTCGGTTACTTTTAATGTTAGAGATGGTAGCGGAAATATTATTCATACTGAAACTTCCGATCCAATAGCAGCAATTGGTTCAACAGAGCAGGCTTCCTTTGTTGGAAATGGTACGTACACATTTACAGGAACCGATAATTACTCGATTGAATATATAGCAAATATTGCGGAGGTAGATAATGACTTGACGGATAATACTCAAAGTGTGACTACTCCTTTTGCACTCGATCCTGCTATTTATGCGCGAGATAATGGCATCTTTGATAATGGAGTTGGCTACAATGGAGGAACTGGGAAATTAGGAGTTACTTACGAATTTATTGATGCAGCAACGGTTGAAAGTATCATCTTAGCTTTTTCAGGAGGAGCGGCTAATGATACGATTAATGGTTTTATTTATTCAGTTGATGTAGCTGGAATTCCAGATACAGTTGTTGCAACGACTGAGCCTTTTATTACCACAGGAGCGGGAGGAGGAATTGGTGCTGAAACTTTTGCGACGTTGGCTTTTACTGATGGAATTGAAATTCCTGCAGGTAATTATGTCTTTATGGTGGGGCAGACTTCCATTACAAGTATAGGAGTGGCGACGTCTCAAACTATTTATACTCCAGGAACAACTTGGGCAAGTGCGGATGATATAGTGTGGGATAATTTGGAAAATTTTGGCTTACCATTTCCGATGGCGATTCGACCACTTTTAAGTTTAGTTGGAGTGGATACAGATGAGTCGGCAGCTAATTATGTAGATCAGTTAACCATTTCTCCAAATCCAACTCAGGATCTTGTAACAATAGATTTACAACTTTTGGAAACACACGATTTGACGCTTCAACTTTTTGATGGAAGCGGCCAATTGATTAAAACCTTAGTGGATAAAAATACTTTAGGCGATCAATATCAACTTAATTTAAATGCTTATCCAAGCGGAATTTATTTTGTAAAAATCCGAATAGGGGAGCAACAGCTTACTCGAAAAGTGATTTTGATGAAGTAAATAATTTTCTACGATTAAGAAAAATAGTGCTTGTAAATATTTTTTTACAAGCACTATTTTTTTTATAAAAAAACAAGACTTTCCTCATCCAGTATTTCCTCACTTTGGAATAATTAATTTTCCTTATAAACAGTACATTTTGTTTGATTTTATTTTGTTTAACTTTTTTACATAAAAAGTTAAACAATTTTAAATGTTGTCGGTTTCCATAATATCTTCGAAATAATTTTTTTTTACTACCCTAGGCAACCATTTTTAAACTCGCCGCATATTAAGGGTAATTAAACAAAACATTGAAATTGGACACACGAGACGAAAATATAAAATTGATTAAAGATGCCATGCAAGGAAAGCAGCAGGCCTATCGTCAATTGTATGATCTTTACAAGAAAAGTCTTTTTATAGTTTGTTTGAGATATGGAAAAGATCGAAGTATTGCTCAGGATTATTTACAAGATGCTTTTGTAAATATTTTTAAAAACTTAAAGCAATTCGATACTGAGAAAGGTGCTTTTGGAGCTTGGGCAAAAAGAATAACCGTTAATGCATGCCTTGCAGACATCAGAAAAAACACACTTTATTCAGTTAATATTAATGGAGCAGAACAAGTTGAATCTGCTGATGTAAGTGCACTTTCACAATTATCTTTAAAAGAAATGTTAGTTCACATCCAACAATTGCCTTATGGATATCGAACGGTTTTCAATATGTATGTGATTGATGGTTTTTCTCATAAAGAAATTGCAGCAGCATTAAATATTTCCATTAGTACTTCGAAGTCTCAATTGATGAAGGCTCGAAAAGTTTTACAAAAAAAAATAATCGTTAACCAAAACATTTATAGTCAAGAACATGGATAGATTTGATGACATATGGAAAAATCGCTTCAACGAGGAAGACTTCTCAGAAAGTGATTGGAACACTCCAGACGAAGATGTATGGGAGGGAATAATTCCGCATGTCGTTCCTGAAAAAGATAACCGTCCTTTGTGGATGATTTGGTTGGGAATTGGAATAGTTTCAATTTTATTGATTTCAATTTTGACATTGAATAAAAACAATCGAATCTCAACCAATGAGGCAGCTTCTTTTGGAACACTAATTTCAGAACCTACGGAGTCTGCAACTGCAACTAATGAGATTAAAAATAATGCCTCTATTCCAAACCAAAAATCATCAAAAAACAAATCAACGCAAATCATAAATGAAGCATTATCAATAAATGTTTCTCCAAATCAACCGAAGAAAATAAATTCAAATATTACCTATTTAAAATCAGAAACCAAAACCGTTTATAACTCAAACATTTCTAAGGATATAATTTCAGCAGAAGTAAATCCAGTTAGAAATGAACGACCTACTCTTTCAAATTCAAAAAAATTAGAAAACGTGATTCTAAAGGATGGGATGATAAACAAAACTTTTGAAGAGAACTTAATATCAATTCCTTCATTAAGTATGTTTTTGGCGACAGAGAAATTTGTTCATCCCATCCATTTTTCAACTGAATTTGAACAAAAAGAAAAGAGAGATTTTCTCTTTAGCGTTAGAGCGGGGATGACATTTTGGAAACACCGTATCAGTAATGATTACACCTTAGATTTGTCCCCGTTCGATTTTAATTATCAAGATGATTGGGGTTGGCAAACAAGTATTACTCTAAATTATGAATTGAATAATTACTTTGATGTATTTGCCAATTTACAATACGAGCAAATCAAAACTACTTCTGGGCATAATTCAGATTTGACTTATAGTATTTTGGATGAAGTAAATCCATCTGATCCATTGAATGGATATGCCTTAAATTTAGCGACACCTTATGGACTTTCAGGAGCTACCTTTAATTTTAATCGAGGCCAAACGTTAGGTTCTGACGAGGTGAATTTGTTAGTTGATTTTAACTCGGAGCACATAATTAGAAATTTGAGTTTGCCTATTGGAATTGCAATTTATCCTTTTGGAAAAAAACAAAAATTCATCCCTTCTGCAACACTTGGTTTTGGAGTAAATTACTTAGCACAAATTTCTAATAAAATCCAATCTATCGAAACTCATCATGACGCCATTCAATATGATGATAGTGGTTCGTCCACTTTTGTTTCACCTGATTTGGAAAAATGGCATTTTGATTATCGCCTTGGTCTAGGCTTAAAATATAAACTCAAACGTAATTTACATCTGCAGATAAATTACGATTGGATGAGAGGTCTCAACCCAATTTATAAATTCGAAAAATACGAAACGCGAATCGATCGCCATCAAATTTCGCTAGGACTGATAAAGTCATTCACTCCTTAATATTATAGAAAATTTTTATAGACAAATTTTTTTTCAATCAATTGTAGTTGATTGTACTTGGATAGGTTTGTCATGTTTAAAACTTAATTGAAATCAATTTAATCAGGATTATCCAAAACGATTATCCTCTATTTTATCAAACAATTTAAAATCTAAATCATGTTAAAGACACTTTACAGCACTTTATTTCTGCTTTTCTCGACCTTTAGTTTTTCCCAAACTGTGATGTCAATTATCGAGGATAGTCCAGCTCATAATACATTAGAATCATTAATTAATTCAGCGGGACTAAATGCGACATTATCAGGAGCAGGTACATTTACCGTTTTTGCTCCAACAGATGTAGCTTTTGCTAGTTTGGATCCTACACTTGTTTCTACTTTAACAAGTGATCCTACTGGTAAATTAACTAAAGCATTGTTATACCATGTTTTAGGTGCAGAGGTTTTTTCAAATACATTGACGGATGGACAAACGGCAACCACCCTTTTTGGTCAAGATATTACAGTTACGATCAATGCAATGATGGAAGTCTTTATTAATACTGCTCAAGTAACTGGCCCAGATTTAGATGCAACGAATGGTGTAGTACATGTTATTGATCAGGTTTTATTGCCACCTAACATAACCGTTGCAGATGTAGTGATCAATAGTGCGGTACATGAAACATTAGAAGGAGCAGTTATCGCAGCAGATTTGGCTGGAGCATTAAGCGATTTGGCAGGAACGTTTACCGTATTCGCACCGACGGATGATGCTTTTGCAGCAATGGATGCTGCGACTTTAAATATCTTAACA
>CALJOK010000084.1 GCA_937981555.1 uncultured Saprospiraceae bacterium | reverse complement strand
AAATCATATTTTGAAACTATTACGTATACAATTTCCCCAATTTGCAATTTAAAATTTGTAACCCTTAGTTTTCCTGATAACGATGTTTGTATTTCTTTACCAGTTATAATATCTTTTATTTGATAAAAATTTGGTGCTAATTCTTTTTCGACAATTCCTTTTCTTAGGGTAAATCCTTCTTTATTTCCTCTCATTTTAAATAGCGTTTTATCAAATCTAAATTGTTTCCCTGAACCCAATTTTTTCTTTTGCTTGCCGATAACTTGTCAATATCAACAAACATGTTGATATTCCTCTAATTGCATTATTTTCTTAATTTCATAAATAGCTCATTATCAGCCATTTATGATTTTTTATCTAAAAGTTGTTAAATTATATATAGTTATATATATACTCTATTTATTTAGCCCTTTACAATATAAATCAAAAACATCATATATCCATATCATCCAACGGGCTTTTTAATTCTTTTCGAAATTTATTAGAAATATGAAGATAAATTTCAGTTGTTTTTATAGAACTATGCCCCAATAATTCTTTTACATTATGCAAAGGCACATTCTTCTCTACTAAGTGAGTCGCAAAACTATGACGTAGCCCATGAAGCGTCACAAAACGATTAACTTGAGATTTTTGTTTGGCTTTTTCAAAAACTGTTTGAATACTACTTTCTGAATATTGACCGCCAGTCTGACCTTCAAATACCCATCTAGTTGGTTGGTATTGATCCATATAACTTTTAAGATACTTGATCGCTATTGAACTAAAAAAAGTATAACGATCTTTTCCTCCTTTTCCGTTTTTTATAAAAATAGTTTTCCTTTCATAATTTAAATCATTGATTCTTAAATTTAGTACTTCTGATTTTCTTAATCCTGCTGAGTAGGTTAAGATCAACATACATTTATGTTTTAAATTTTTGCAGCTTTTTAATAATTGTTGAACCTCTTCTTCCGAAAAAACATTAGGTAACGTTCTTTTCTTCCTAGGTCGATCTAGTTTTGCTATCTTTTCTTCTTGGTTTAATACTCGACCATAAAAAGCATTTAATGCATTGATCAATTGGTTAAGATAACTATCTGATATATTATCATGTTTTTTTCGAATGATGATATAGGCGGTTATTTCTTTAAAACTAATTGTAGATGGTTTCTTGTTTTTATAAAACTTCAAAAAAACTTTCAGTTGATTACTATAAGATTTGATAGTTCTTTGTCTCTTACCTTCTAGGATGAGTTTTTCTTCCAATGCTATAATCGCTTTTTTTTGCATTTCATTAAATAAAGAATTCGTATTTGGTTTTGTGTGTGTTTTCTTTTTGTAAGTAATTGAATATTCATCAAGTATGTTTTTTTGAATCTCAAAATCAAATTGGATATGCTCCATTCCGATATACTTTTTAAGTTGCCGATAACTCTGCTTTACATTTGGTATTTCCCAACAAACTCTTTCTAAATTCCATTTTCTGCCGTTTATATTTTTTATTACTTCTACCCATCCTTTTTTATCACCGGGGACATAAGCATTTAGCCATGCAGTACTTTCTTGTTGGATTATGATGTGATCTCCTACCACCATTTTTCTGACCTCATCTTGAAAATGAAATGTTCGAAATGAAATAGAAGATTGAGGTTTCAAAGGTACTGGAAGAGACGCTTGATTGACAGGTGGATTTTGTAATTCAGAAATTTCTATATTTTCCTTGCCAAACATTTTTTTCAATTCTTCAAAGGATTTTCCCTCATAAGGGATATGCCAACATTGAAGTGTTTGACTCCATCTACGTCCTTTTATTGATTTTATCTTTTGTATATAATCTGAGTTCTTTTCAAAGCGAATGCTTATTCTTAAAACACCACGGTGATTTATTTTTGAAAGGTATATTTTAGTAGAGTTTTTCATAGCATTTGAGCATTATTGTATTCTCAAATATAATAATTTCTAGAACTTAAGTAGGTATTCAATTAAAAAAAAAGAACAATATCCCACAAATACTACCAATAATATAAGTTACAAAAACCACAAACGCTAGTGCTATCCGCTTCTATAGTAGTACCTCACATTTAACTTGACTCTGACTATTAAGAACTAACTGGATAAAATCCATTCAAAACCTCCACCTTTAATATCACTCGTCCCTCATCTAAATAGTTACTCCCCTCTCCCATTTTCATCTTGCCACCAATAAAAAAAATACCGCTTTAAGTAAAAATTTAAACATGCTCCTAATATAAAAATCATCCAACTGTATATACTCTTTCCCTTTCAATATATTCATTTTCCTTTTTTAAACATTCATTTTCCCCATTAACAATATACTTCTTTTTGAAAAATGTTAAAACTTAAGCTACATTAATAAATGTGCCAACTAATCAATTGATTTATGTGCAGATGCAAACAAAAAATTCTGCAGATCGGAGTCTTTGGAGTAAAATCGTAGAGGCTTATGTGTCGTCTCAAGATATTCCTACCGTTAAGAAAATAAATATATCTAACTCGATGGCGTAGTTGCCGTTGATGGTTTATAAAAAAAAATCTCGAATCTTGTGATGGACAGGATTCGGGATTTTTTTTTCACCACAGTACTCTGGATAAACCTCTCTTACATTCAAAAATTTCTTTTGTCCAACTACTTAATCAATCAACTTCCCCACCAATTGTAACAATTGAATCTCTCTTAATTTCGTATCAAACTTTGCATTATTAAGACTCGTTTGCGCATTCAATAAATTCAACTGCGCTTGTCGAAATTCGATAGAAGTCAATCGCCCAACTTTTATTTGTTCCTCCGTTCTGGCAAAATTTTCTCGATTGGTTTCCACCGCACTTTCTTCCACCTGCAACACGAAAATCGCATTTTGATAATTAGCCCAAGCATTCATAATATCTCGTTCGAGTTCTTGTTGAAGTTGATTGATTTGTAATTTTTGATTGGTCAGGTTGATCACCGCATTTTGTTTCCGGATATCCCTAGTACCATCAAATATCGTCCAGTTAACGCCAACATTTGCCGCCAGTCCTCGCGAATTTGATTTATCAATAAATGCCCCCGTCGGATTATCCGAATAACTAAATGCATAGGACGCGCCAGCAGAAACAGTTGGTCGTTTTTCAGCATCAATGATTTGTAAGTTCATTTCATTTACCGCTAAGTTTTTACGATTAACTTGTAAAGCAAGGTTTTCATTTTTTGATTGTTCTATTAATGATTCCAAGTTAAGACTCTCATCTATTGCCGTATCAATTTCTACTTGAAAGTCTTCGTTGGTATTTCTTCCCATCGAAACATTTAAATTTCGTTTGGCATTTCCCAAGTTCATTTTAGCATTCAATAAGTTAACGCTATCCCGTTGTATATCAACTTCTGCATTCAACACATTCAATCCACTACCCTGCCCAAAATCTAATTGATATTGTGCTCGACGCAATCGTTCTCGCGAAATGCTGATAGCTTCTAACAATACATTTACATTTTCAGATAATTGAGCTACTTGAAAATATCCGTTGTACACTTGCAATAAATTTTGCTCGATCGTTTGCTTTAATTGCAAATTGGAAAGACCTAAGGATTCCTTTAATTGTTCCAACGTCAAATCACGCCGTTTATCAAAAATGGTATAGTTAGCATTCACCGCCGCATTCCCTCCCCAAGTAAAAGCATTCGAAGTAGAAGCTTCTCCTCCATTACCAAATGATTGTGACGAACCTCCAAAGTTCCCATTCAATCCTGCATTGGCAGATACGGTAGGTAGATAACCATTGACACTTTTATCTGTTTGATTTTGGGAAACGACCACATTGTTTTTTGCGATTTTAATTCCAAAATTATTATTGAGGGTAATGGTCTTGGCTTGCTCTAGCGTCAAAACATTTTGAGCATTCAAGTTCAATCCAAAAAATAATGTAATGATTAAAATTATATTTTTCATAAAAGAATGATTGTTATTTTATTTTATTCTATTCCTCTTTTTAGGAATATTTGTTTTCATGACTTAGGTGTAGACTCCAAGGTTTAATTCCTTGCTTCCCTACTTTTTTTGCATAATCAAAAAAAGTAGAACCATAAGAACTTACATCCTCCATTAACATCAATTAATGATTAGAGAAAATAATTTAACTCTCCTCAGATTTCAATTCCATGATAGCTCTTTCCACTTCTTCCGGTTCTGGTTTTCTTCCAGTCCAAAACCATTGAATTCCAACTTTAAGACTATTCTTCACCGCCAACAAAAGTGGTAATAAAAACAAAGTCATAAACGTCGCATAGGCAATACCGTAGGCAACAGAAATCGCCATCGGAATCAAAAATTGTGCAGAAAAACTTTTCTCAAAAATCAATGGAGCAAGACCTGCTACCGTAGTTAGTGAGGTTAAGAAAATCGCTCGAAAACGAGAACGACCTGCCTCGACCATCGCTTTTCGATAAGGCATCCCATCTTTCAGTAGTAGGTTAAATTTCTCAATCAAGACCAGTCCATCGTTGACCAGAATTCCGATCAGCGCCACGATTCCTAAACCAGATAATACATTGATACTTTGTCCATGAAACCAATGTCCCCAAGCTACTCCTACAAAACAAAATGGTATCAAAATAAAAAGTAACAGCGGTTGACCATACGATCTAAAGACAAAAGCAATCACCGCATACATCAATATCAAAACGATTGGTAAAACCTTCATCATAGTTTCGCCGATTTTCGCAAAGCCCCGATTTTGCCCTTCATAGAGCGGGGTTACCGTTGGATATTTTGCCATAATTTCTGGCATGATAGAACTTCTAACAACGGCTAAAACTTCTGGCGCAGAATCTTTTGCATCACTCAAGTCTGCTTCTACTCGGATCTCTCGGCGACCATCCAAGTGATTGATGACGACATCTCCTCGTTGGATTTTATAACTCGCAATCTCAGCCAGAGGAACACGGTTTCCAGTAGGCGTCACAATTCGCATTTCATCCAAATCCGTTATACTACTTCGATTACTTGCATCATATCTTACCCAAACTCTTATCTCATCTCTACCTCTTTGAAATCGCTGAACCGCCGCTCCAAAAAATCCAGATCTTACTTGAGACATGACTCCATTAAGCGTCAACCCAAGCAAATAAGCATTTTCTTTTAATTGAATATTGATCTCTTTGATTCCCGCAGGATCATTATCTGTAACATCAGCCATTCTAGGATTTTCTCGAAAGGCTGTTTTCAGTTCTTGCTTAGCAGCTTTTAATTCTGCAATATTATTTCCGACCAAAGAAACAGAAACAGGTTTTCCACCAAATTGATTTCCTGCTCCAAAGACGACACTCTCTGCATCATAGATTGGCCCCACTAATTCTCGAATGGCTTTGGAAACCACCGCAGATTGAACGTCTCTTTTCTCTCCTGGAAGAAGATTTAGAGTCAACGAAGCATTGGAAGATCCTGGCCCTATTCGCCGTACGGAGTTTTGAATCACAGAAAGATTACCGGTTTGGTTTTCTGTCAATTCTTTATTCGCTTCCCATGCCGCTTTTTCAATCATGGTGATCAGAGAGTCAGTAATATTTTCACTCGTCCCTTGTGGCATTTTTAAATTAACGGCAATTCTATCTGAAGCAATATTTGGAAAAAAAGTAAAACGAATAACTCCCCCTTCCATTGCTCCTAAAGTGAATAAAAACAACGCAACTGGAATAGCAAATCCGAAGATTTTATAATTTAAAACAAACCGAAGAACTGGAACATACAAATTATCTCGTACCCAAGAAATTCCTTTATCCGCCCAAACATTTAAAATAAATGGTTTAGCATTTTTATCCAAAGCTCTCGAATGAGCTAAGTGAGCTGGCAAAATTAAAAAAGCTTCAATAAGAGATATCAATAAAATAATCCCAACTACTTTTGCGATTTGTCCAAAGAAGGAACCAATCCTTTCTGGCAAAAATATAAAAGTAGAAAAGGCAATTATCGTCGTCAATATCGCTGCGATAATCGGAGGAAATACTTGCATCGTTCCATCGATAGCTGCTTGGACTCTTGACTTCCCTTGCTCATATTGATCATAAATATTTTCGGCAATCACAATTCCATCATCTACTAATATCCCAATGACGATAATCATCCCAAAGAGAGAAATTACATTGATCGTCATAAAACTTGGTGCAAAAATAAAGAGCCCCAAAAATGAAAATGGTAATCCAATCGCTACCCAAAAGGCAATACTTGGTTTTAGAAAAATCGAAAGAAATACCAACACTAGGAGAATTCCAATCATTCCATTATCTACCAATAATTTTTGCCGAGCATTCAATGCAACGGAAGAATCATTACTGATACTTAATTTAAGTACATCGTTTTTTTCATTAAAACCAATGATGTATTCTTTGATTTTATCTGTTGCATAAAGTAGATCTTCGTTATTGGTCGTACTCACCGAAAGTTGCACCGCTGAGTTCCCATTAAAACTTAGTCGATCAGGAACTTCAGACCATTTATCTCGAACCTCTGCTACATCCTTTAATCGGATAACTTGTCCTGACGAACTTGCTTTGACAATGATAAAATCTAATTCACTTCCAAAATACGAACGGTTATTAGCACGAATCAAATACTCTTCTGTTTCAGTTTTAATGTTTCCACCAGTCGTGATCAAATTGGAATTCCTGACCGCAGCAGCTACCTCAGCGAAAGTTAAATTGAAGGCACGCAAATCATTTTCACGTACCGCAATTTCAATTTCTTCATTTGGAAATCCACTCAGCGTAACTTGCGAAATACCAGGAATAGCTCGAATATCATCTTCTACCTTTCGAGAAACATCCTTCAATGTTTTAAGTGGAACACCATCACCGCTGACGGTAAAAGTAATCGCAGGATTAATATTTTCTTGTTTGGAAATTACTGGCGGTTCCATATCAACAGGAAAGGATGGAACTCGGTCAACTGCATTTTTCACATTAGCCAAAACAATATCAATGTCAGCACCTTCTTCAATTTCAACGGTAATGGTTGCTGCGTTTTCTTGAGAGGCAGAAGTTACTCGATCAATATTAACTAGTCCTCGGAGATTATCTTCTATTTTTAAAACCACTCCTTCTTCGATCTCTGAAGGGGAAGCTCCAGGATAAACAATATTGATAAAAATAAGTTTGGAATCATCTAGTGGAAAAAAAGATGATTTGGTTTCCTGCAAACCTAGGTAGCCAAAAATCGCTACAGAAAGCATAATGACGTTTACGGCAACAGGATATTTTATAAAAAAAGATAGAAAGTTTTTCATATTTGATTTTGAATTTTATTTCCGTAGAGATAAGGTTTGCCTTGCCCCTACAATAAACACCCTGTTTTTATTTTTGAAAACGTTTCACCGTCATTCCTTCATAAGCTCCTGGCAGCATCCTTTCCAATATTTCAGTTCCATCGGGAAGACCTCTCACGATCACCGTTTTTTCTGTAAAGTGCACCGGTTCAATTTCTTTTAAGATTAACTTATCTCCTTCCAAGACAAAAAGTTTATTATTGTCCGCAATTAATTTTCTAGAAACCTCAAAGGTGTTTTCTTCATTCTTCGCCGTCAAATCTGCTTCTAAATACATTCCCTCTCGTAGCCCTTTTCCACTCACTCGAATAAATGTCAAAATGGTTTGAGTATTTGGATCAATCAAACTATTAAGTCGATTAACTTTCCCTGTCCAAGTTTTGGTTCTTTCAATATTATTGAGCGAAACAGTATTTCCTGTTTTAAGCAAATCGGCATAACTTGAATTGACCGCAACTTCTAATTCATAAATATTTGGACTGATAAACTCTCCTAATTTTTGACCTGCTCGAACCAACGCACCTTTATCAATATTCGCCTCTGTCAGTACTCCACTAAATGGCGCGTAAATAGTATATTTTGTCAAACGCTCCTCTATGTTTTTGACATTGAACCAAGTCGAATTTATATTACGACCAGCAATAAATAATTTCTCTTTATCAGAGGCAGGCTCTGGCAACGGTTTCAATACTTTCTCTACATCATAAGCAGTTACATAGTCTTGCCATTTTTGAAAAGCATCAGGATAATCAAAACGTAAGTCTGGAAGTAAAGCAACTATTTGATTGAAGAGCGTACTTTTTTGAGCACGTAAATTGGCGCGAAATTCATCACTATTTAATCGCATCAAAACTGCTCCTTTTTTATAATAAACGCCTGGCTTAAATAAATTAGAACTATAATCAAAAATCCCTTGAACCTCAGAAAAAATTTCAATCCGATCTCTTGCCGCTAAATTCCCACTTGCGGTAATTGAAATCGATGTACTTCCATTTGTTACCTTTTGAGTAAAAACAGCTGGGATCGCTCGGACTTCTTTTTCAGGTTCAGGCTTTTTGTTGTCAGCCATTTTTTGTTTACCAAAAAACCCTGCAGCAATAATTAAAATACCGAATGAGCTGATAATGATTTGTCTTAAGATTGGTCGTTCCATGAAAATAGAAATTGAAATGGTTTTTTAAAAATAGGTCAAAAGGTTGCATCTGCAACTTTTTATTATTTTGAAATATTATTTTGTATTTTTTCTAAAATAGAAATCATAGTTTTGACTTCTTTTTGGGTTAGACCTTTTTTAACTTGGGCTTCGCACTCATCTAAGACAGGTTTTAATTTTTCAAAAACGCATCTCCCCTGTTTGGTCAAATAAATTTGATTAACCCGCTTATCTTCTGTTGATGGAATTCGAGCGACTAAGTTTTTTTTCTCCGCAGTATTAACTAAACGAGCCAAAGATCCTTTATTTCTATCAGTTATAAAAGCTAAATCTTTTTGATTAATTCCATCTTCATGGTATAGGTGAGCAATTAAAATAAACTGTTCATGAGTTAAATCAAATCCATGCTCTTGAAAGTTAACTTTCATATACATCCTTAACATCTTGCTAGTTTTACCCAGCCAAGGCATCAAAAAGTCCTCAGGAAAATTTATTTTAAGAAATTTATCTATCATAATAATGATGGCTCTAACATCAAAAAACAAAAAAGGTTCATAGTGCAACTAATTTTTCTAATTTAGCGCAAATGTAACTTTAAAATTATCTTTATAGCTAATTTTATTAAACTATTTCCAGAGGATCTTTTCTAATAAATTAGTAGGGGCAATGCCTTGTGCTTGCCCTTTCAAAATTTTGGGATCTCAAACTTTTAAGTGGGAATATTATAATGGGCAACCACAAGGGTTGCCCTAACGTTCGTCATTTTCAAAACCATCACCTCTTCAAAATCAAGAAATGTTTATCCATCACATTCCCCACAAAAATTAAATCTTCATAAGTTGGTGCAACAGTAGAACCTGACATCTTGGTTCCATCATCCATATAAATTTGTTCTAAAGTATAATCTCCTTTTCCACGGTAATCAATGGTGATAATTTCTGAAGGAGAAATGTCCTTATTACCTTTAGCATATTCTCCAAAATGAACCAAATCCGGGTGACAACCAATCCAAAGTTTTCCATCTTCCCCAAATTCAATATTGTCTACTCCTGTTCCACAATCTATGTTTTCGATAAAAGTCAAATTTCCATTCGCTTCCGTCTTAAAAACTTTGACTAAAAAATCTCTTGGCGAGGCAACAAATAACAATGCTTTTACGGGATCATAATTAATACCATTTGCATAGGCAATCCCCGATGCAACTTCTCTATAATTTTCTCCATCATAATAAATGACATTGGAAGCTTTGAGGCCAATATAATCTTCTGCCAATTTTCCATAACCACCTTGATAGCCATGATCGTTGGTAAAATAAAATCGGTTTTCATCAATCGCAACAATATCATTTGGACTAAAAATTTTCTCATCTACATAAATTGAATCTTCCAACAATACACCATTTTCCAGGATGCAACTTTCAATCATATGAACCTTTTCATCAGGATGGTTGATCGCGTAAATCTTATACTTCGCCGAATCAATTTTTATCATCGAAATACCATGAGGATAAAACGGAGTCGAAACATTATTTTTATTAGTCAACAATCGAGGTGCAGCCAATGGATTTTTTAAATCTAACAAATATAAACCTCCTTGTTGAGGCTTTCCATCTCGACGGCCAGCTCGGTCATCAGATGAAATAATCATAAATTGATCTTCCATACTCAACTGCATATCCTCCGCTCCAACGATGGGAACTTTCATCATAACTTCTCCAGCAAATTTATTTTCAATTTCTCGAAAAGACCCTGTGGTATATAAGATGTACAATACATACAAAACCAAAATCAGAAAAAATCCCAATACAACTTTCAATATCTTTTTCATAATTCTTAATTTTAATATTTCATTTTTTCTAAAATCTTAAAAAAATTACTTTTCGACGAATGGTGAAATTAATTAATATTTATTTACGTTTATTGGATAATCTAAAGAAAATGCTTTCTTTTGAAGCAATTCTTCACTAAAACCTTACTACACATGGGAAATCTATTTGATGGTCTTTTTTTATACGAAATAATTTTAATGCTTTTAGGTTCAGTCCTATTTGGAGTTGTTATCTTTTTGATGGTAAAAAATAAAGAATTAGATAAAAATCACCTAATGGGAATCGGTTTAGCGATTGTTATGATTGCCTTTCCAAGTATTAAATCATTTTCTATTTCTGATGGAATTATCAATATCGAAAGAGATTTGGAGGAACTCAAAGAAAATCCAAATGATAAAGATTTGGAAAAATCTTTGGAGCAAGACTTAGGTACAATTGGTAATCGACCGATTGGTAATGCTGAACGTTTAACCACCTTAAGTGAGGCTAATTTGGAGCTTGGAAAAACAGAAAAAGCATCAACTTTAGCGAAAGAAGCTTTGGTCAAATCTCCTACAAACTTACAAGCTGCGGAGGTGGTCAATGTGATCGAGGTGGATAAAAAGATTGAATCATTCAAATCAAATCCCAATGACCGAAAGGCAAAAGATGAACTCAAAGCTGAGATCAAAAAACTAAAAAAGATTCCAACAAATAGTGGAAGAAGAACTAGTCATATTGCTGCAGGATATGAAGCGCTTGGTGATGACGTGATGGCCAGAGCATATATTGATTCTACTAGGATGTATCAACCTAAACATCCAAGCATAAAAAAATATGAAAATAAGAAACCGTTAGTTCCACAAAATGATACAATTGAGAAAAAGGATGGGGCGGATAAAAACTAAATAGTTTCACTTGATAAAAAAAGGTGTAAGTCTCATTGACTTACACCTTTTTTATTTTATCAAAACATCACTTCTTGATTTGCTTTCTTTTAAGAAAAATTCACTCCAATTCTCCTTTGTTTTCCCATCATTATAATTAACTTTATACTTATATCATTCTTTTTTATCTTTAAGAAATAACAATACATTTACATTTTTCATAAAACCTTCAACAAACCAAAAGATGTCATCTGCAAAACTTAAAATTCAACTCCACGGTAAAAACGCCGAAACTCAAGCTCAAGATACGGAAGCGCTTTTTGAAAATAATTCTTTCCTACTTTCTAGAACTATCGAAATCAACTCAACTCGAGGAAGTCAAGATGAATTAATCACAGAAGATTTAGATTCGAAAGATTTAGTTGAATTCGAATTTGAAGATGGTACAATTTGGGTAACCCCTTCGGAAGAAATAAATACGCTTTTCCCTTCCAACAATCGTTCAAATGAAGTAGGTACTTTTATTCCCAATGCCCTGGAAATTCCAACTGCGAATCGAAGCATTGTTCGTAAGGTTTATTTAAAATTTGTAAAGATATTTAAACCAAAAGAAATCGTTGCCGAGGTCTCTGCAATGGCGATTGCAGCTAAAATCGAATCTGGAATTGTTGAAAACGAAGGCGTAGTTAATATCAATGCTTCTTTTAAGTTGTCGCCATTTACATACGACACCAATAATCCGAGTGTTGATATTTCAAAACCAGTTTTATTCTTTTTGCATGGAACTAGTTCGAGTACAGTTGGATCATTTGGAGAAATGGAAGGAACGGATACCTGGAACGATTTTTATAAATTTTATGGAAATAATATTTTAGGATTAGAGCATCGCACCTGGACGAAAAGTCCTTTTGAGAATGCGCTTGATGCCTTGAAGGCTTTACCAAAAAATACTAAACTTCATCTGATTAGTCATTCGAGAGGTGGACTTATTGGAGAAGTATTATGTCGTTGCAGTAGTGTTGATTCGCTTTTTTCCAAACAAGAAATCAAATTACTGGAAGACTTAGGAAGAGATAAAGATGTATCTATTTTAAAAGAATTAAATAAAGTCTCTCGTCAAAAAAATATCGTTGTTGAAAAATTTGTTCGAGTCGCTTGCCCTGCGGCAGGAACAACCATCTTGACCAAACGGATAGATCATTTTTTAAACATATTGTTAAATGTCATCGGATACGGTACAGGATTAAAAACCAACCCTCTCTTTATTGGGATCAAATCATTGCTCTTAGCTATTGTCGAACAACGAACTGATCCAAATATTTTACCCGGTTTGGAATGTATGGTTCCGAGCACTCCCCTCCAAAAAATACTCAACAATCATCAAATAAAAATCCATAGCGATTTAGTAGTCATTGCAGGAAATGCAGGAATGGGTGGCATCAAAAAAACATTGATGACTATTATGGCAAAATTATTTTATCGCTTAGATAATGATTTTGTAGTAGACACCGACTCTATGTATATGGGCGTAGTTAGAGAGAATGAAATTTATTACAAATTTGTAGATGGCGGCGCAGTAGATCACTTCTGCTATTTTAAAAATAAAAATTCTCGAACCAATATTTTTATTGCAATAACGAATCCTCCTTTTAAGTCTCCTCCTCAATTTAAAACTGTCGCTAGAGGGGAACGAAATCGAAATATCAGTACCATTCTTCCTGGTGGAAGTTTAGAGCCAACTCCTATTTTAGGTGATCGTCCTATCGTCATTGTAATCCCTGGGATTATGGGTTCGAATTTATCCAATGGTGACTCTGAAATATGGATTGACTATTTAAAAATGGCTGGAGGACAATTGTCTCAACTTCACATGGACAATAAAAATATTTCCGCAAAATCAGTAGTCGGAACTGCTTATGGAAAATTAGTTAATGATCTCAATGAAGAATATGATGTAGTTGTTTTCCCATATGACTGGCGAAAATCATTAACCGTTTCAGGAAAAAAATTAGCCAATAAAATCGAGAATGATCTTCTTAAACATGGTCAACCGATTCATATTATTGCTCACTCTATGGGTGGATTAGTGACGCGAGATATGATGATGAATCATAAAGATACTTGGGATAAATTAAATGCCATGCCTAGTTTTAAATGTATTCTTTTGGGAACTCCCTGGCAAGGTTCTTACGGCATAGCTGAAGTAATTACAGGCATAGCTGGACAAATCAAAAGTGTTAGTCGTCTTGCTCTTTTTCAAAGTAGAAAAGATTTATTAGAAATTTTTGTTCGCTATAGAGGTCTGTTAGAGTTGCTTCCAATTTTTGAAGGAGCACATGATTTTACTGATTTAGAACTTTGGAAAATTCTCCAAGGTTTAACAGATGACTCCGTATGGGCTTTGCCAAATAAAGATGACTTACAAGAGTTAAAAAAATATAAAGAGAAGTTCCACCAATTTGATGATTGGAATTTAAATAAGGTTTATTATATCGCTGGAAAGGCAGACAAGACGCTTACCAATTTTGTTTATCGAGATCAATATGGTGGGATTTTTAGTGAAACTAATACGATAAAAATTCTAGAAGGAATTGCTGCCCCTGGACTTTTTACTGATAAGTATTATGAGTTAGCATTCCAAGCAACAGGCGAAGGTGATGGTAGTGTTACTTGGGAGACTGGCATCCCTAAACAATTGGAAAGCCATCAAATTTTCTATGCCGATACTTCTCATGGAGAATTGGCTAATGACAAAAATCGATTCGAAGCAATCAAAGATATTTTATCTAATGGTACTACTAATCGCTTGCCGAATAAACAACCAACTTCGCGAGCTATCCAAACTGTGGTTTTTGCCGAAAATAAAGAAGTGCTGACTAATGATGTCAATATTTTAGCAAAGAATATTTTAGGCTTAAATACCGATCCTATCTATCAAACAAAAAATAATGAAACTCAACATGAGATAAAAATTATTGTAAAGAATGGGCATCTACGTTATGCATCACATCCTATTCTTGTAGGACATTTCAAAGATGATGGAATTGTAAGTGCCGAACAAGTCATTGATGGTATGTTGGAAAATAAACTATCTGAGAGAGAGGGATTTGGTTTATATCCTGGTGCCATTGGAACTAACTTAATTCACCTGGAAGATGACCATCATGATCTAGGTGTCGTCGTAGTCGGATTAGGATCGGCCGAAGATTTGACTCCATTTAAATTAAGTGAAACAATTGAATTAGGCTGTTTGGAATATATGCTTTCTGTTTGCAAACATAGTTATAAAAATGGTAACGATAGAATTGGGATTTCGACTCTTTTGATTGGTAGTGATTATGCTAACCTTTCTTTAAATAATTCTATCAATGGTATTTTGGAGGGAATTGTAAATGCCAACAAAAAGGTATTAAACATGGAGGCTGACTTGCCTTTGATTGCTGAAATAGAATTTATTGAATTGTATAAAGACAAAGCTGATGATACCTTCTTTCTTTTAAATCAAATTCAAAAAAGCAATAGTGCTTACCATATTCAATTGGAACATCCTTTGGAAAGAGCTGATGGGATCAGGTCATATTTACCATTAAATAATCAAAAAGAATGGTGGAAAAGAATTACTTCCGTCATCCAGGAAGATACGGCAAGTAATACTAGACACCTAGCTTTTAGTGCTTCTACTGGTCGAGCAATGGTTGATGTTAATAAATCATTTGCCAACCTCAGTATCATTGATGCATTGCTCGATGATAATAAAAAACATACCAATTGGGATAGAGAATTAACCAAAGTGATTTTTGAATTATTGATTCCTAATGACTTTAAAATGTCTTTTAGAAACCAGCAAAATATTCTATTGATTTTAGATCATAAGACGGCAAGCTACCCTTGGGAGTTATTAAATTATGATGCGAACTTAGAAGTACCAATCGTAGTCTCGGCTGGTATGATTCGGCAATTAGCTACGTCGCATAGTCGTAAATTGATAAAACCTGTGATTAAAAAAACTGCCTTAATTATTGGTGATCCCACTTTAGATAAAAAAGCTGGAGTACCTCAACTTCCAGAGGCAGCAATAGAAGCGCAACTAGTTGATGGGTTATTGCAAAAAAGTGGTTTCGAAACTACTGCTCGAATCAATGAACCATTTCGAGAAATATTCAAAAAACTATATGAAGAATATAAAATAATTCACATCGCTAGTCATGGAGTGATTGACTATGGCGAAAACAAAAAATCTGGAATATTACTGTCTAATAATATTGTCCTTACTGCAGCAGAAATTAATCAAATTAGTAGTACACCAGAATTGGTTTTTGTGAATAGTTGTTACATGGGCGAAGTAAATGAAGAAAAAGAAGAACACTTTAGAAATAAATTTAAATTGGCTGCAAATATCGGAGTTCAATTTATTGAGAATGGTGTCAAGGCAGTAGTAGTAGCAGGTTGGGCAGTTGATGATTCCGCAGCAAAAAGGTTTGCAGAAGTTTTTTATGAAAAAATGCTAGCAGGTGAAATGTTTGCAGAAGCAGTAAAAGCTGCTCGAACAGCTTGCTTTAGAGAATATCCAAGAACTAACACTTGGGGCGCTTATCAATGTTACGGAGACCAATTTTATCAGTTAGTTAAAAAGCCTAAAAAATTGGGTGAAGAATTTAATTATATTTTAGAAAAAGAAATATTAATTGATTTAGAAAACCTAATTGATGACACCAAATCAAATCGAAAAAGAGAAATTGATTTTTTCGAAAAACTTCAAAAGATATCACGAGGAATTGATGAGTCAAACTTAAGGAACGCTATCGTCACAGAAATGGAAATTGTGGCTTATGTAGAATTACAAAAATATGAAATTGCATTAAATAAATTCAGTTCATTATTCAGAGAAAAGGAAGCTAATTTTTCTGTCAAATCATTAGAACTATGGTGTAATTGCAAAATAAAAGTGCTTCCTAAGTTTAGTGATAAAGAAGATAAAAACCTTCTGAACGACGAGCTGTCTATCATTCTTAAAAAGATGACAGACTTGTTGGAGATAGGTGAAACGGTCGAGAGACATAACCTCATGGCGAGTATTCAAAAACGACGGTATCTTATCATTGATAAAGATAAACGAGATGCACTTATTTCTTCCGCTGACCACTACCGTTCAGGATATGAAATAGGTCAGGGTACTTATTCATTGACCAGTTGGATTATTGCTGAAAAAATTATTAATGATAAAAAACGACTAACAGAATTAGATAAAATACTACAGGGTTGTACTTTAACTTTTATTGAAAATTTAAACAGAGATTTAAATAAAAATAAAAAGGATCATGATGGATTTTGGGACATCATTAAGCCCGTCAATTTAATGCAAGCGGAATTGCTTTTTTATATTGATGAAAAAGAGGATAAAAAAAATAACTGTAAAACTGTAAATTTAGAAAATCTTAAAATTCGGAATAATATTGTTCAAGCTATTAAATCAACTTATAGTAATGCTTGGAAAAAAGGAGGAGGTTCCCCTAGACATATTGCTACTGAAATTCTCCAAATGGAATATATTTATGATGCTTTAATAATGATGGAAAAATCAAAATCTAAAACGAAAAGAAGAAATATAGAAGCAACACTTCAAGCAATTATAGAATTGATTGATTTCTTTAAAGGTCTTCGATAGATAATTACAATTGGAGTAAAAAGGGTTTTAAAATTAATTTTAAAACCCTTTTTTATTTTTACAACTAAAATAAAAATAGTTTGTTTCTTTATCTCCAGTTACAGAACAATCAAATAATAAAATCAAAAATAAAATGAAGAATTTCGAATTTAAGAATCCCACTAAAATTATTTTTGGAAAAGACACTATTCCAAAATTAACTAAACAACTTCCAACAGAAGCAAAAATCATGATGCTCTACGGAGGTGGAAGTATCAAACGAAATGGTGTTTATGAACAAGTAAAATCTGCGTTGGAAGGATTTGAGGTAATTGAATTTGGAGGAATTCCTGCCAACCCAGAATATGATATTTTGATGGATGCCTTGAAAATTATCAAAGAAGAAAAGGTAACTTTTTTACTTGCCGTGGGTGGTGGTTCTGTAATTGATGGCGTGAAATTTCTTTCCGCAGCTGCTTTATATGAAGGTGATGAACCTTGGGATATTTTAGCGAAATCAATTCGGACTTATAAAGGAATGCCATTTGGAACAGTTTTGACTTTGCCAGCAACAGGTTCTGAAATGAATTCTGGATCAGTCATCACTCGCCATTCTTTGAAGGAAAAAAGAACCATGGGAGGTCCAGGGTTATTTCCTCAATTTTCTATTTTAGATCCTCAAGTCGTTCATTCTATTCCTAAAAGGCAATTGGCCAATGGAATCGTTGACGCATACACACACGTACTGGAACAATATATGACTTATCCTGCTGGAGCATTTTTGCAAGACAGAATTGCAGAAGGAATTTTACAAACTTTGATTGAGATTGCGCCTCGAATTATTGCTGATCCTACTGATTATGAAGCAGCTTCTAATTTTATGTGGTCATGCACGATGGCATTGAATGGTTTGATTCAATTAGGCGTACCAACTGATTGGGCGGTACATATGATGGGACATGAGTTGACCGCACTTTATGGTATCGATCATGCTCGAACTTTAGCGATCATCGCTCCAAGTCACTACCGATATAATTTGGAAGCGAAGAAAGAAAAACTAGCACAGTACGGTGAGCGAGTTTGGAATATCTCAGAAGGAACTATCGAGGAAAAAGCAAAAGCTGCTATTGTAAAAACAGAAGAGTTTTTACATTCCTTAGATATCAAAACTACCTTAAAAGAATACACCGAAGATTACGAAGGAACAGCTGAAACGATTGCACAAAGATTTGTAGATCGAGGTTGGAAAGGATTAGGTGAGCACCGAACTTTAGCTCCTGAAGATGTAGAAAAAATAGTAAAAATGAGTTACTAAAATATTTCAATCCGTGTCATGGTTCCAAAACCGTGGCACGGATTATTAAAAAACAAAAATTAAGCTCTCGGCTTCACCAAATAAACATCCACTCTCCTATTTATTTTTCTGCCTTCCACCGTTCCATTACTTTCTTTTGGAAAACGCTCTCCATACCCTTTTGCCTTAATTCTTTTTTTATCAATACCATTTCGTCTTAAATATTTTGCTACTTCGTCAGCTCTTTTTTGTGAAATAATTTTATTCATTTTAGCATCACCTGAACTATCTGTGTTACCATAAATAAAAATATCCATTTGTTTATTTTCTTTGAGCAAGTTAACCAAGCGATTCAATTCTTTCAAATCATCTGTTTTTAAGATTGATTTCCCAGAAGCAAATTCTACATTTTTCAAAGAATAAATTTCACCATCCAAAAGTTGAGTTTTCGTCTTTTTATCAAAAATCGCCACCTCAGTAAAATTCAATTTTTCTAAACAAATTTCCTGTAAATTATGCGAACCTCCAGTCGCTGCCGAAAAGCCCCAATAAACATTAGGATTTCCTTTGAAGATATTTCCTACAATATCAATTTGTCTAATGATACGTTGATGATTATCAATGAAAATTTGGAATTCTTTGGCATAAGGATTCCAAATAATTTTTATTCGATGCAATTTACAATCTTCAATATTTCTTTGATTAGGAAGTATAGAAACAGGTTGTAAATCGCTATTCCCATGATCCAAATTTCCATTTGTCATGATAGCCATATGATCAAATTCTGGATCGTCCAAATCATAATTTTGGTAGGTATCCATTTCAATTCCAAGCGATGGTTTTAATTCCCCAAATCCCATTCCTCCTCCTGGCCTACCTGTCCTTAATCTATCATGAAAAATAAAAACAATGCCGTCTGCTCCCTTATCAGAACAACCAAATTTTAGGTCAATTTCCATTTCAAATGGATCATTTAAATTGATTGGATTTTTATACCAAAGTGTTCCTCCCTGCCATTCCACATTTTTCGTTAATCTATAACAATGCTCTCCCGTACGAACTGCATCGCCAGTTACTCGAAAAGATTCCGGGCTAAGCTTTGCATCTTGAGAAAAAATAAGAGTAGAAAAAAATAGAAAAACAAGAGCGTAAATTAGTTTCATATTTTTTTCTTTCGAAAATGAGAAACTTCTGGATATTAAAAAAAAACTTTCGACGAACGTAAAGAAATTATTGTATTAAACATTAGAGTTTCTATTTTAAATCACTTTACAATTTAACTATCATTTAATATCAAATCACCAACCTCCAATCATTTTTTTTCTAAAAAAAACACCTCCAGTTTCATCACTTATCTCTAACAGATAAATTCCCTTTTTTACTTTTTGAGTAAATGAAATTATATCTTTTGGGTTTTGTAAATATATTGTTACAACTTCCTTCCCTTGCAAATTATATATTTTCAAAACAGGTTTTTCCAATAAATCAAAACCAATAATTTCCAATTCTATTTCATCTAAAAATGGATTAGGAAAAACAGTCAAATTAATTCCTTCTCTTTTGTCAACTTCATAAATTGAAGTCGACAAACAAGTTTCATTAAAAATATAATTACAAGTTAATGGCGGATTTGGGTGACTATAAACAACTTCGTTTTCATATCGATAACAATTTAAAAACGGAATATAATCTGGTGATTCATTTGGATTGACACCTCTAGCAATTATCCCCGAACTACTTCCAATTCCTTCCACCCAAACTTCTTCCGCTCCTCCTCCTTGTGATTTAAAAACAATAACTCTCCGCAGTATTCCATCCGAAGTAGTAATATATTCGTTAGATTTTGCCGTTAAAATATTTTGAGTTCCAGTCACCGTTTTCAATTCAATTGTTTCAGTACTTTCCAATGACCAATCATATAGAATAATTTCTAAAGATTCATTTGTAGGAATCCAATAAACATAATCTGTTTGACTCCTAATACAACCTTCATAAATCCTATCAGATTCAATTCCAAGGTTATTAAAAATGATAGAAAAAATCTTAGCATAAGTTTTATTATTAAGAGTCGTATCACCACAAAGAACTCTACGCTCAGGTATAATTTGATTGGCAGATAAATAATAGCCTTCTTGCCAAGAAGCCGTTTGGGTTGGAAAATTAATTGTGGATTGAGCTTTTTGTAACAATACATTTACAAAAAGGAAAACAAACATTAAAAAGTAAGATTTATTTTTCATTATCAATTTGTTTTAGATATAAAAAATAGAAATAAATGAACAGGATCACTAAAATTTAGTTGTAATAAATATACATATTATTTCATATTCTCCACTTATGTCATTTTTATTAATAATCAATCAGAAAAATGCTTATTCTAAATTTAATTTCATCACATTTTTTTATATTCGCTAATTGATAAAACTGAACAACACATTTTCTAAACCAAATTTTATTGATCGTATTTAAATTCAACAAGCAAGATGAAAAAACATTTTATTTATTTCTTATTTACAACAATGGCATTACTTCTTTTTATGCCAGATTCTGAGGCTCAAAGATCTAAACGAGGAAAGAAGAAGAAAAAAGAAACTACTGAAAAGCCTAAGAAAAAAGACAAGGACAGCAAGGTAAAACCTTACAAAGAAGTCATTACGGAAAAGGCCATTTCAGACAAAGGACTTTTCACCGTTCACAAAGTAGGAAGCAAAAATTACTTTGAAATTCCGAAAGACATTTTAGAAAAAGAAATTTTGATTGTTAGCCGAATTTCAGGTTTTGTTAAAAACTTAAACTTTGGAGGTGCAGGTGTCAAGTCTCGTCCTCAGCAAGTAATTCGATGGCAAAAAAAGGATGATAAAATTTTATTGCGATCAGTAAGTTACAATAGTGTTGCGAGTGAGGATGATCCAATTTATGAATCTGTAAGAAATAATAATTTCGAACCAATCGTCGCAACTTTCGATCTAGCTGCTTACAGTAAAGATTCTTCGTCTTATGTCTTTGAGGTGTCCCCTTTTTTCACCAAAGATATTCCAATGATCGGAGCAGTTAGTTCTGGTCAACGAAAACGATTTGGAATCAAAGGATTGGATGACAAAAGAAGTATGGTATCAAGCATGAAAGCATTCCCACAAAATGTCGAAGTTCGTCACATCCTAACTTACAAAGGAGATAAATTACCTGACAATAATATTACGCAAACGATGTCGGTAGAAATGAATCAATCTTTTATTGTTCTTCCTGATGAGCCAATGCAATCTCGATATTATGATGAGCGAGTTGGGTATTTTTCTATTCGACAAACTGATTATAGTTCAGAATCTCACTTTACGGAAACGAAACAATATATCACTCGATGGAGATTAGATCCAACGGACATGGATGCGTACAAAAGAGGTGAACTAGTTGCTCCAAAAAAACAAATCGTTTACTACATCGATCCTGCGACTCCAACTAAATGGGTTCCATACATCATTCAAGGAATTAATGATTGGCAACCAGCATTTGAAGCAGCTGGATTTAAAGAGGCGATTGTTGGAAAAATTGCGCCAACATCTGAAGAAGATCCTGATTGGAGTCCAGAAGATACTCGTTACTCTACTTTAAGATATGTTTCGACTGATATTCAAAATGCAATGGGACCCCATGTTCATGATCCTAGAACTGGCGAAATTTTAGAGAGTGATATTATTTGGTATCACAACATTCAAAAATTATTACGCAACTGGTTTATGACTCAAACGGCAGCAGCTAATCCTGCTGCTCAAAAAGTAAAATTCAGCGATGAGTTGATGGGGCAACTGATTCGATTTGTTGCAGCCCATGAAGTTGGACATACTTTAGGTTTGCCTCATAATATGGGTTCAAGTGTTGCTTACTCTGTCGACTCTTTGCGGTCGCCAACTTTTACTGCTACTCACGGAACTGCTCCTTCAATTATGGATTATGCTCGATTTAATCACGTGGCTCAACCAGGAGATGGAGTAACCAATTTTTATCCTATGATTGGTGAGTATGATGTTTGGTCGATCATCTATGGATACAAATTAATTCCTGATGCTAAGTCAGCAGAAGAAGAAAGAGCAACTTTAAATAAATGGATAAAAGAAAAAGCGGACAATCCAGTCTATAGATTTGGAAGTCAAAAAAGAAATACGTTTGATCCAACTGCACAGACGGAAGACTTAGGAAGTGATGCGATTCAATCTGGAAATTTAGGTATCGAAAATTTAAAACGAATCGTTCCAAAATTAACTCAATGGTCAGAAGAAGCAGGTGAAGGAAATGACTACGATCAACTATCAGAAATGTACGGCGCTGTCTATGGTCAAATGGGAAAATACTTACGTCATGTTGTTACTAATATTGGTGGTGTAGTTCAGTTATCAAAAACTACTGAACAGAAAGGACCAGTCTTTTTTCCAGTTTCTAAAGATCATCAAATGGCTGCGATGAAATTTTTGGATGAACAAGTTTGGCAAACACCTACCTGGTTATTGGATAAAGATATTTTACAAAAAATTGCTCCTACTGGCGCAACGGATAGAATAAGTAGTATGCAAGGCCGAGTATTGAATCAAATGTTTGACTCAGATAGATTGAGAAGATTAGATGAAGCAGAAGCAATGGCTCGAAAATCTCATGAAGTTTTTAGTTTGTTAGATGTTTTCTCTTATTCAAAAAGTGCAATTTTCAGAGAAGTTTATACAGCAAAAGAGATCGATGGATTTAGAAGAAACTTACAGAGAGCTTATGTCAACAAAATGGCAGCGATCATGAAAATGGAAGATAGAAGATTTGATCAGACCAATATCAAAGCTATTTGCCGAGGAAATTTGAAGGTCTTGAATACAGAACTTCAGAGTGCAATCCCGAAATCTACTGATACTTTTACCAAATATCACATGGAAGATTTAGTGGAAAGAATTAATAAAATTCTTGATCCTAAATAATTCTCTATAGTCTTAGAACTTCCAGGTTAGTAAAATCTGGAAGTTCTTTTAATTCTTTTTTATGAAAACTAAACACTTATTTTTACTACTCACTCTACTATTCCTTACTCAGTTTTCTTTTGCCCAAAATCATATTATAAAAGGTCGGGGACTTTATATTCCAGGGAGTCCAATTTTATATTTTAATACAGGAATTGGATATGAATATATGCTTAATGAGAATATGAGTTTACAATTGGTATATAATTATTTGGGAAATGACATGAGAGATACCGATGGAAATGCCAATTTCAAAAATGAAGTAGTTTTAGATTTCCGCTTTTATAATGTAGAAATAAAACCTCTTTCTCAAGCTCTATTCGCTTTTGCTTTTGTCAGTTATTCTAATGAAAAAAATAAGCAAGGAGGAGAAATAGATTTTACGACAACTCCCTTAATTTTAAAAAAGATAACTACTGAAAAAGCAATTGGAGCTGGAATGGGTAAAAATTTTAAAATCTCAAAACGATTTCACTTGGAGGTTTTCGCTGGACCAAAAATTATTTCAAGAGAAGTAAATACCACAAGTTCAGATATTTTATCCTCATTTGTTTCTATTTCAAAATCTACTTCTTATAAATTGGGCGTTCGAGGAGGCATCAATCTAGCCTTTCTATTTTAATTCTTTTCAAGCCAATTTTTTTAGTTATTATTGTTTTAGAAAAAACTTAACAAACATTACTTAATTTTTTCAAAACATGGATAAAATACTTGACGGCCATTTGATTGAAAAATCAGAAGAAGAAAATTTCGAATATTATCGAAGTTTTCAATTTCAAGAAGATGCGCTTCCTTTCATTGATCTTTTAAAAGAAAATGAAATCCCTTACGAATTTAATGGCTCTGAAACATTAATTACAGAAGCTATTGTTGGCAGCTCCAATTATCCAAAGTTTGTTTTGAAAATTTTACAAAGCGATTTTTCAACGGTTAATGCTATTATTGAAAGAGAGGTTTTAAAAAATTCAGCTGACTTCCATGAGCACTATCTAAATGACTTCAACGATCATGAATTGTTGGCTATTTTGAGAAAACCTGACCAATCATCTATTGAAGATATTACCATCACCAAAGAATTATTGAAGCGAAGAGGCATTCCAATTGATCCTTCCGCATTGGTGGAAATGAAGCAAGAAAGATTGAGTGAATTACAAAAAGGAAAAGATGAGAAGATTGGCTGGATGTTACTTTTCTTTTTGTTATTAGTCGCAATAAGTACATTCATGAATATCTTTTTTTTCATTGGAACGCTTGGATTGTCCTGGCATTATTGGAAAGATAAAAGTGCTGATATTGATGGCAATAAATTTTATACCTACAATGAACAAACTAGAAAATATGGAATTACTTTGGGAATTTTAAGCATCGTTTTAACCATAATTCTGTACGCAACAATTGCCTATTTGGGGATAAGCACTTCCATAGATTTATAATCCATTTCTTTTTTATTTAAAAATATCCAAAAATGAAATTATTAACACTCCTTAGTTTTTTTGTGATTCTATTTTCTGCTTGCCCAAAAGTAAGCAATCAACCAACTAATAATTTAGGTGACACGATCATGGTTCCAATTAATCAACCTATCCAAATTGGGTCGGAGAAAATAAGTTTATTATTTACTGATGTACGGGAAGGTCGATGTCCAACTGGGACAAATTGCATTCAAGCTGGAAAAGGTAAAATAAGTATGGACTTTGCGGTGGGAGATGCCGTTTCTCCGATTACGTTAGAAGCAAAAGGACTTTGCGAAGATGAATCTGGAAAATGTGGTAGTATCACAAATGCTCAAGGCTATATCATCAAACTATTATACCTCTATCCTTATCCTACCGCTGGAAATAATGGGAAACGAGATTATCAAGCAAAAGTAATCATCACTAAGAAATAACGATGAATGGTGAACGGTTAACTTCCCAGCTATATAATATCCTGAGAAGTTAATCATTCACCATTAAAAAATTACCCTTGTTTTTTTCGTTCTACGATTTCTCCATTCTTGTAAACATAGTCCATCGTAATTGTTCCATCCTCTTTGTAATATCGATAAACGCCATCTTGTACACCATTATTGAATTCAATTTCTTCTTTCACTTGACCATCCTTTCCAGTCTTGTAAAAAGTTCTACTGAATCCATGAAGTTTTCCATTGTTATAGTCTTGCTCAATTTCTCTTCTTGAAAAATTGTAAGTAATCCATTTCCCATGTTTTACATCATTAGCATAAGATCCAATCGACCTCACACGATTATTCTTCTCCGCTTCTAGATATAATCCTTGTTTTTTGCCAGCTACATAATTTGTAACAGTATGAACAGTCAAGTTATCATTCGGATGATAAATAGTCCATGTACCGGTTTTACTTCCATTTAAAATAAAACCATCTTCAATCAATTGACCAGTCTGAGCATTTTTTTTAGTTGCTTTTTCCATTTCTGAACCTGAAATTTTAGCTATTTCATAACCAGTAAAATCTCCAGTTGTGGCTACTGTGGCAGATGGCTCTCCGCAAGCAAAAAATAAAACAGTTGTCATTAGTAACATAAAATTTTTCATACGATCCAATTATTAATTTTGAAAAATGAAGGAATAGAATAAAGAATAATTTTAAGTAATAGACAAAATTCCTGATTAAATTTGTCCATTCACTTAATAAATCTAATTAGTCCACAAATTTAAAAGAATTGATTTTTTTTCCAAACTTGAATTTATAAATGAATTGTTAATCCCACATTTATGTAAAAAGGGGTTTCTCAAAAAAATCTAAAGCTCTTATTAAAACTTAAATAATAGAAACAAACAATATATAGTAACGTAAAAACAAATGTTAATAAGTGCCATTTATTTAGCATAGTTTTTGGGTTCATTCATATATGAGCCAAAATTAACATTTGTCCTCGATAAAACTAAAGATAAAATATAATCCTTTAACAAACATTTTTATAAAAAAACGGACAACATGAAGCCGAATTTCCCTCAGCAAAAAATTTCAATTTTTATATTAATATTGAATTTGTTTTGCTTTTTTTCAAATATATCTTTTGCCAATATTGATACAATATATACTTCTATTCCTAATGGTCAATTTGGAACTAGTTGCGTAGATATAAATTCCTTTCCAGGTACTATTCAATCCATCAATAATCTTTGTCCTAGTCAAAGTGGTGTATTCGCTAATTTTTCTATCCCATCAGATGTCTCCTCAGGTTGCATTAATTACTTTGGTTTAGAAATAGGTGAATCAGAAGGTTGCTTTGAAATTTGTGATGACCTTTCCAATTGCGATACCGTTCATATTTTTCTCAATACAGTTCCTATTCCTTTGATTTTTACTTGTGATACATTAATTGGTCCTGAAGTGATCAATGCAAGTATTTCTGATTGTGGGGCAATGGCAACCATTTGTCTTCCGATTAGTTATGAATTATATAATTCACTAGAAATTTATGATAATGGAGTGCTTTATGCAAACGGTGAAACTGGCTGTAATATGGATACAACCGTAGCATACAGTTATGATAACTTGTTCGGACAAGGAGGAATTGGACCATATTCTTTGGATTCATGGACGATCAATGGAATTGAATATTCAGGAGAATTTGCTGATATGCAAGGTCTTTTAGATTCTATGAACTTATGGGATACTTTAGGAATTTGGGAATTTGATACCATTGTTCCATTTACAATTTTGGGAGGTTTTAGTGATAATTTTTATGGCCCCTTAATTGCTTCCAAACCTGGAGTACTTAACTCAACTTCTATTATGGGAGCTAATTTTAGTCTAACACCTCTAGGGAGTGAAATTATGTTACTTCAAGGAATGCACTTGATTACCTTGCTAGATACCTCAACTGCTTGTATTGATTCTGTTTTAATCACAGTAGCATGTTTAGAAAATGATTACTTATCTCTAACCACTTATTTAAATATTTCAGGAAGTGTCTGTGTCGATACAAGTGATTTGATCGGCAATTTTACCACCCTTGAGAATGTTTGTCCTGGATCAGGAATTGAGTTAGATATATTTCCAAATGATGTATGTGTAGATTGGGAAACCTTGGAAGAAGGGCCTCAACAAATATGTTTAATGGCCTGTGATGATTTAGGTTTTTGCGACACTACCTTTATTTCATTTGTGGTAATTGATCCTCAAACTGATACTATTGATGTAATTATGACGGAAGATGATTCGCAATATTTATGCATTGATTCAACAGAGTTATTTGGAGATATAAATAATTATTCTATTTCTTTGGCTTCAAGCTTGACGACTTTGACTTTAGATACAGTTGATTATTGTTTGGAAATTGTCAGTACTACTCCAGGAAATGAAATTGCCTGTGTAGTTATTTGTGATAATCAAGGAGGTTGTGATACGACTTGTTTTAATATTATTGTTGGAGATAGTAGTATTGGATTACCAGTTGCTATTGATGATGCAGATACAACGGCTTTTGGAACGCCAATCTTCATTGACTTTTTGGCCAACGATAGTTTCAATATAGTTGATACCATTTCAATTGTTACTACTCCTGCAAATGGAATTTTGACTTTAGATTCACTTGGAAATTATACCTACATTCCAGATGAAGGAAGTTGCGGGAATGATAATTTCACTTATCAGATATGTAATACTGTAGGATGTGTTCAAGCGACCGTTTCAATTTATGTTCAATGTGAAGAGGTTATCGTTTTTAGTGGATTTTCACCGAACCGAGATGATGTCAATGACTTTTTCACTATTCGAGGATTAGAAGGACATCCTAATAATAAAGTAAGAGTATTTAATCGCTGGGGCAATATGATTTTCGAAGGAGAAAATTATCAAAACAATTGGGATGGAACTTGGAATGGAGGTCGACTTCCACAAGGGACATACTTTTACATGGTAGAATTAAATGATCCCTCTAAAACGAAATTATCAGGTGCTGTCTATATCGCCTACTAAGCGTCCATTCTTATTATTAGACTCACAAGGTGAATCAAATAATTCACCTTGTGAGTTTAATAATTTCTAATCAGTCTATTTTCAATCACTTTTTAATTGGAATATCTATCTTAATTAATAATAAAAACCAATCTATGGCCTACATTTCTCCTACCTAAAAATTCCTCTTCGATATTCCTGCAAAACTTTGCCTGATTTCCACTTTCTTTTATACTTTTGCAACTTATGAATGTCTATTATAGTCTTTCCGATTTACCTGATTTTCAGAATGCTGTCCTTACTATTGGATCATTCGATGGTGTGCATGCTGGACATCAAAAAATATTGGAACGAATCAATCAGTTGGCTCAAAAAAATGAAGGCGAAAGTATTGTAATAACTTTTCATCCTCATCCTCGTCAAGTAATTTATCCAAATGATAAATCTCTTCGGCTATTGAATTCCATTGATGAAAAGGTTGCACTCTTTGAAAAATATGGAGTGGACAATGTTGTCGTAGTTCCTTTCACTGTTGAATTTTCTCAACAAAGTGCAGACGAGTATATTCAGAAATTTTTATTGGAAAAATTTAACCCAAAATATATAGTCATTGGCTATGATCATAAATTTGGATTAAATCGACAAGGCGATATCAATTATCTAAAATGGTATAGTAAAGAAAAGGATTTTGAGGTAGTTGAAATTTCCCGACATGACATTCAAAACATTGGAATCAGTTCAACTAAGATTAGAAATTTCCTTTTGGAAGGAAAAGTTAACCAAGCGAATAATTTATTAAACCATAATTATTCGATGAGTGGTACTGTCGTCAAAGGACAAGGTATTGGAAAAGACCTTGGCTACCCTACCGCGAATATCCAAATAAAAAATTCATTCAAATTAATTCCCCTCGATGGTATTTATGCCGTGAATGTTATTTACCGAGATCAAAGATATGGAGGAATGCTTTACATTGGTGATCGACCAACGCTGAAGGAACATGAAAATCAAACGATCGAAGTCAACATCTTTGATTTTCATAAAGATATTTATGGCGAAAAATTGACGATTGAATTTGTCGACTACATCCGAGGTGATGTAAAATTTGAAAACCTTGATGGATTAAAAGATCAATTGGCCAAAGATAAAATTGCCAGTTTAGCAATTCTAGAAAAAGAGAAATCTTCTAAGGTGGAATTTAAAGGTTCTCCTAAGGAATCAACTCTTGCCAGCGTTGCTGTTGTTATTTTAAATTATAATGGAGTTGATTTTTTGAAAAAATTTCTTCCGTCTGTTTTGAAAAGCAACTATGAAAACCTTTCAATTCATGTGGCGGACAATGGAAGTAGTGATACCTCCATCGCGCTTTTAAAAACGACTTTTCCAGAGGTGAAAATTATTGACTTAGAAGATAATCATGGATTTGCCAAAGGCTATAATTTAGCTTTAGATCAAGTAGATGCTGATTATTTGATTTTACTAAATTCTGATGTTGAGGTCACTCAAAATTGGATTAATCCGATCATAGAATTGATGGAGAGGGATAAGACGATTGGAGCCTGTCAACCAAAAATTAAAAGTTATCACGCTAAAGATTATTTTGAATATGCAGGTGCTTCAGGTGGTTGGATGGATCGTTTAGGTTATCCATTCTGCAGAGGTAGAATTTTTGATAAATTAGAAAAAGACCAAGGTCAGTACAATACAACTTCGGAAATATTTTGGGCAAGTGGGGCTGCGTTTTTTGTTCGAGGAAAACTATTTAAAGCCTTAGGTGGATTTGATCCTGATTATTTTGCACATGCTGAGGAAATTGATTTATGCTGGAGAATCAAAAGAGCTGGCTATAAAATCATGGTAAAACCTCGATCAGAAGTTTATCATGTTGGAGGTGGTACTTTAGATTATTTGAATCCTCGAAAAACTTATTTAAATTTTAGAAATACACTTTTTACTATTTTAAAAAATGAACCAAAACGGAAGTTGCTTTGGTTGATTCCTACTAGATTAATTTTGGATGGTATTGCCGGAGGCCTATTTTTAGTTCAGGGCAAATTTTCTCATATCAAATCTATCTTGCAAGCGCATTTTGCATTTTACCAATCTTTTTTCAGCATGCTAGAAAAGCGTAAAATGTATAATGAGAAAATTCAAAAAATAAGTATCTCTAATATTCCAAACAAAGTTGGGATTTATCAGGGAAGCATGGTTTGGCAATACTATATTAAGAAGGTTAAGTTCTTTAAAAACCTTAAGTAAATAATAAAAGGCAGTTGGTTATTCTCCAACTGCCTTTTATTATTTATTTTCCAAAGCGGTAATTAAGTGATAATTTAAACGTTCGATAAGTCCATTGAAATTCACTTTCTCTATAAATATTATCCGTTTCAACCATCCCTCTAAATATTGCTGAATTAAAAACATCAGCAACATTGAAAGTCAATTTTCCTTTATTATTCATCACTACTCTACTCACTCCTAGATTGAGGAAAGCCAAGGATTTATTGATTCCTTGCGCAGTAGCCTGAGGTGCTCGATAGTTAAAAGTAAGTTGAAGATCAGTTTTAGTTTTAATTTTAAACCTTGAATTAACTCTAGCTGTCCACGAATAATTATCATTTTGGTAAGTAGCATCTAAATTAGACGCATCATTTGTCACATAGAAAAATACTGTATTCGCACTTAAATTCCACCAAGCTGTTGGTTTGTAAGTTGCCGTTAAATCTAGCCCAATATCTTCTCGCGATTTCAAATTTTCAGATCGAAGTAAAGTAGTGTCACCATTAATTTGTTCCAAAATTCTACTAATTACATTCGTTCGATGTCTATAAAAAATGGCTGAAGACAATGATCCTTTCTCCCAATATTTCAGATGAGATAATTCATAAGAATCTGTGTACTCAGGTTTTAAATCAGGATTTCCACTAAATTGATTTCGAGGATCATTGTAGGTAAAGAAAGGACTTAAGTCATTATAAGTTGGCCTACGAATTCGACGAGAGTAACTTATTTTTAAGGCATTACTATTTTTTAGATCATATTTTAAACTTACACTTGGAAAGAAATTAAGATACTTTCGAGGGTTATCTACATTCGTTTTCACTAAAACGGTAAGCACATCTGTGTACTCCATTCTTGCTCCAAATTGATAACCTAGATTTCCTTTCTTATTTTTATACGTTCCATATAATCCATAAATATTTTCATCATATTTGAAATCGTTACTTACATTAGGGAGTTCTTTCCAATCATTATTTGTTCGCTCTTCGACTAGGAAATTATTTTTGATATTCCGAAAAGAACCTTGATACCCCAACTCAATTTTTTCAGTTTTAGAAATCGGATAAGTGTAATCAATTTTTGTAATCAATCTTCTTTCTCCTTCATCATCACTCGATCGTTGATCTAAATCTTCAAGTCCATTTGGATTAAAATTCGAGTCAAAATATTTTCCAACCAACGTTGAACCATCTAGTTTTTCTACATCTTGAAATCGAATATCTCCGACAAGTTCATGCCCTTTTGTTCCTAGTTTTCGAGTGTAAGTCAAAGAATATTCTAAATTAGATTCATCCTTAACTGTATTATCATCTCGCGTAGAAATGCCAATCGGATTAAAAAGATCATCCACATAATCTCGGTAGACCATATTGATTTCATCATTGTCTTGTCCTTTCCGATAAGTTACGGCAGTTGTAAGTATATTGTTATCATCGAAATAATAATCAGCCCCTAACCGTACATTCCCCCATAAACCACCTAACACATGATCCCTTTCAAATTCCATGATCGACAAAGAATCGTTTCGAATTTCTTGATAAAGTGTCCCATATCCATGATTCTTTCGATAGTCTAGGCCAATATTAGTAAAGAAATTAAATCTGTTTTTTCGATAATTTAAATTCGCAGATACACCATAAATATCCCGATACCCAACAGTCAAATTGATAGAACCATTCACACCTGGTTTCTTTTCTTTTTTCAAAACAATATTAATAATTCCTGCAGTCCCTTCTGCCTCATATTTTGCAGAAGGATTGGTGATGACTTCAATCTTTTCAATTTGATTCGCAGATAATTGTTTTAATCCTTCACCATTTTTTCCGGCCATAGCAGATGGTTTCCCATCAATCAAAATCTGAACTCCTGTATTCCCTCGTAACGAAATAGCTCCATCCTGACTTACTCCTACACTCGGAACATTGCCCAATACATCCGTCGCAGTTCCTCCAGTACTCGAAATATCTTTGCCAACATTATAGGTTTTTTTATCCAAAGTCATTTGCACTTCACCCTTACTGGTCATCACTTCCACTTCTTTAAGGGAAGTAGTATTGACCATTAATTCAGTCATACCAATATCTAAAATCTTCTTTTCGGAAGTTAAAGTGAAAGGCTCAATTACTTGAGGGTGGTAGGCGATAAATTCTATTTTCCCAAAATAATCACCGTACGGAATTGTAATGTTATATTCTCCTTGTGCATTAGTTGTTTCACCTGAAACAAGGCTACTATCTTTTTGGGAATAGATAATGATGGTAGCATACTCTAATGGAGTTTTGGAAGTAGATTCTAAAACTTTTCCTTTTACCGTTGCTTCATTTTGAGAAAAAAGAAAGGAAGGTAAAACTAGAAAAAGTCCTAAAATCAATTGGATGACTTTAGTGCTTTTCATTGTGTTTGTTGTTTTAGTGCGTCTTATTTACAAAAGTGCTTGATTAACTAAATGGTGAGTTTAGTAAAATATCTAGGGGTGAATTAATAAGTATTTTTTTAAAAATCTAAGGGTGGAAATAAGTGCAGTATTCAAATGTACAACTTTTATTGATAAAATGGTTTAGAAATAAAAAAAAAGCATTGTTAGGATATATTTCACTAACAATGCTTTTACATATTTTTATTCCCTATAGAAAAACTACTCCATAAGGGTTATATCTCCTTTGAAAATTTCTGTTTCACCATCAATGAATTCGATTTCGGCAACATAAATATAGACTCCATTCTGCATTTTCTTATTATTGAAATACCCGTCCCAACCTTCTGTTTCCACATTTGGAATCAAATTTTCTCTTTCGAAAACTAAGTCTCCCCACCGATTAAATATTCTAAAACTCGGAATCGAACGAACACTAGCATCATCAGCAAAAATAGTAGCATAATCATTTAAGCCATTTTCATCTGGAGAAAATGCATTTGGAATAAATACTTTTCGCTCTTTAGAAACATAAATCCAAATTACATCTGAATCTGAACATCCTGTAATCGTATCTAAAACATTGACCTGATAACCTGTCGTATTTAAAGGCATTAAATCAAGCACAGAACAATTTTGACAACTGTCCACATTCCATTCTATCAAAGCATTGTCGGAATCAACTAAAGCTTCTAAGGCAATTGATTCTCCTAAATTAATTTCATAATCATCTCCCAAATTAACTTCTATTTGATTAGGTAAATTGACTATAGCTACTTCGTTTCCTTCGCAACCATTTGCATCTTGTACATACACTTGATAAGAGCCTGAAGGCAATTGGTTAAAACTAGGAATACTGTTAAATCCATTTTGAGCAATCGCATAAACATAAGGCCCCGTTCCACCTGTAACATTTTCCACAATTATATTCCCACTACTTAATCCATTCCAACAATTTACATCTGTAATCACTAAATCAAAATTTATCGGAATAGGCTCGCCTAGATCATATGTTGCGACAGCAGTACACCCTACTCCATCTGTAACGGTAACTTCATAAGTTCCTGAGGTTAAATTGCTATTAAAGTTTCCAGAATTAGTATCGCTCCATAAATATTGAAAATTAGTTCCAGTACCTCCACTTGCCACAGCAGATAATCCACCATCTGCTTCGCCACCACAACTAATTGATTCTACTTCTTCAATTATTACGGAGAATGGAATGGGATCATCAATTGTCAAATTATAAGTTGCAGTACAATCACTTGCATCAGTAACTGTAACCACATAGTCTCCAGAACAAAGATTAGAAGGATCAGAAACTGGAGCAACTCCGCCTGACCATACATAAGAAAATGGACTAGTACCACCAAGTGTATTTAATACTACACTTCCGTTGCAATCACCTTGACAGGTAACATTTTGACTTGAAATAGTCTCGATTTGCAATGGCAATGGTTCTATAATATCAACAGAGATAATTTGAGAAACATAGGTATCTGTAATAGTGATATTATAACTTCCTTTTTCTAAATTGGTAATAGTGGTTGATCCAATATTACCTGTGATTGTTCCATTTCCAATCGCTCCACTCTCTGTATTTATCCAATTGAAATTATAATCTCCTAAACCATTTGCAACTCCCAAAGTCAATTCTCCATTGGTATCGCCAAAGCAATCCAATGTATCATTTAAAGCAATCGCAATATTTGGTTCGTATAAAATAGTGTTACAAGATTCACTAGAACATCCATTTCCATCAGTTACAATTACACAATATTCTGTTCCTCCCAAAAGATTAATTGCAGTTGAAGTAGTTTGTCCATCAGACCATATGTAAGTGAAGTTTCCATCTCCTCCAGTAACTTGTGCTGATGACGATCCATTAGCTTGATTATACCCTGATGGTAAAACATCAATATCAAAAACAATATTTATTTCATCCAACACATTTAAGTTCGTCGTAATTATACTATCACAACCATCTCCATTAATTAATGTGTCGAGGTAAATCCCACTAGCCATATAAGTTGAATTAGCCACTAAAATATTTTCTCCAAAACATATAGTTGAATCAATAGTAAATGAAGGATCAGCAAGAAAAGTTACCATTCCAGAAACTAAACTATCACATCCATTTGCAGCGATTAATGTTTCAGAAATTAGACCTGTTGTATTATACGTGGTATTTCCAACAACAACACTTTCTCCAAAACACAAGGTAAAGTCTTGAGTAGAAGAAATCTCCATTGGCTCAGTAATTATAGTAAATGCCATCGTTGTACTTCCATTATCATCTTCAATTTCTATTTGATAATTTCCAGCAGGGAGACTATTAATTACAATCAAATCTCCATCAGCATTAATATTCCCAGCACCTACTGCAGTAGGATTATTAGTATTCTCATAAGAATAGGTATATGGCGCAACTCCATCAGAAACAGAAAATGAAATCGTTCCATCAGAATCACCAAAACAATCCAAAGCATCGCCAGAGGCATTCGCAGAAAGAATTGAAAAATCCAAATCAACACAATCTTCAGCAGTACATCCGATAGCATCGGTAATCGTTACACAATAATTTCCTGGAGGAATATTGTCATTCAATTGAGAAGTTGCTCCGTTACTCCACAAATAAGTATAAGGTGCAGTACCACCAGTTTCATTGGCAATAACACTTCCATCAGCAGCTGTCGCAGAACTTGCTAAAGTGCCAGGTTGTGCATCTGCTATTAGTGAATCAGCAACTATCAAATTTGTGTAAACGGTACTATCACATCCATTAGCCAAATTAAAAACATAGGTGTAACTCCCTGTTGTCGTGTAGATAGAGGTTCCGATAGTAACACTTCCTCCAAAACAGATGGTGGAATCAATTGTAATTTCGGGTGGGTAATTTTCCAAATCAGTTACCACCACATCAAAAATCCCAGCGGTATTCGAGCCAGATCCATCCACCAAGATCCAATAACTATCTCCGGGATCCAAACAATTTAATTCAATTGATTCGTCATTATTTTGAGCGGTGAAACTACTTTCTACTTCAAAGAAAAATCCAGTACATGTATTATTAAATGATCGGTAAACTCCAATTTGAGCTCCAATCCCATTATTCCATGGTGCTCCATCGACACTCAATGCTTCCACTAAAACACTTCCAGAAGGTGGTGCTTGAAAAGTAAACCAAACTGATTTTTGACTAATAAAAGCAGATGGATTTGGATCTCCAATATTATTCGCACATTCATTATGAACATTATAAACGCCAGTATTTCCTCCAACTGGAACCATTCCCAAATCATAAGCATCACACCTAACATCTGGTGCAGCCATCACTCCAATATCTGAAATTTCAATTCCAAAATGTCCCTCCTTCTCTAAATTAAAATTATTTCCATCTACTAAAATAAAGTAATTGGTATTCGGTTCAGGGCAATCTAAAGTTAGAGATTCATTAAAATTTGTTCCATCAAATGAAGAGGCAATCATCGTCATATTTCCTGTACAAGTTCCATCATCAGATGTGTACACAGCTAACTCAATGTTCATCGCATTTCCTATATTTAAAGGATCATTCAACGCATCAATGACAATGTCGTATCCAGGTGTATTCGATGTCGTAAACTCTATCCAAACACCTTGTTCATTGTTCCATTGACCTTCGTTTGTTGGATTAGGTTCATTATTATTGTTAGCACATAAATTGTTATATCCTCCTGCACTCGCATCGCCAAGATTTCCACCTAAAGGCAAAACTCCCAAACTTGCAGCATTACAAAGTTCATCATTCAAACTTTCAAATGGTAACCCAATTGCTCCAATTGAAAATTCAATAGTTGCTTCCGAATCACCTCCTACGGGTAAGCTAAAAGTATAATCAGCAATACTTCCAGGTGCAGGTACAGCAAAATTTTGACAATCTTCTTCGGCACAACTTTCTCCAAATGGGTCTTCCTCAAATGCACCTAAACAAACTTGAAGTGACGTAGGAAGGTCTTCCTGACAATCAAATGGAAATCCCCAAGCTAAATTTGGATAAGTTGCCGTTCCGGGATCAGAGTTATTATTGGAATAATTGACCCATGCTCCTGTTCCAACCCTTACTCGCCAACGCGGGTCTGGTTGTCCAAAAACATCAGTACAAGTGGTCGTAGAATTTCCTGAATTAATCGTTACTCCAACTTGTACTTGAGCAAAATTATTTATTGGAAAAAAAGAAAGAAAAGCTAATACAAGTGTGAGTTGTACAGCAAATTGTAAGGTAAGGTTTCGAATTTTCATCACGGGGTAAATGTCTTTCGGTTGTTTAATTATTTAAAGTTATAATAATAATTGGACTAAATAAAATATTACTCTAGCGTTTTGAATACATTCTTAAAACATTGAATATCAACATTTTACAAAATATTTTTTTCACTAAATCAAATATTTAGATTGAGTTTAGAACAATCAAATGAGTTCAGAAAGTTAGAAAGTTGAAGTTAGGTAGAGAAGAATGGATACTCAAATTGAGGAATCCACTTTAATAATTCTTTTTTTGGAAAAAATATTGTGAGTTTTATGTTTTTTTTCAAAAAGAGTTATTAACAAAACGTTTAATAAATTCTTTTTGTGATTCTAAAACAAAGGTAATCTTATTTTTTTTACAAAAAAATAGAAACACTCTTTTTCAATTTTTGTTCTTAAGACGAATAGGTTTATAAAAAGCCACTTAGTTATTACATTTTTTTTTATACGTAAAATGCTTTCTTCAAAAAATGAAACCACAAGCCATTCTCCTCGTTTTAAATAAAAATAAAAAGATATGAATCATAAAAATCCCTGGAAAACACTTTCTATAAAAGAAGTCTATGATAATCCTTGGATCAATATTACCCATCGAGATGTACTTAACCCTGCTGGACAAAACGGTATTTATGGAAAGGTTCATTTTAAAAATATTGCCGTCGGAGTTTTACCTTTGGATGAAGAAAATAATACTTGGCTGGTCGGTCAATATCGATACACTTTAGAAAAATATACTTGGGAAATCCCCGAGGGCGGTTGCATTGAAAGTATCGAACCATTGCAAGCAGCAAAAAATGAATTGCAAGAAGAAACTGGAATCATAGCTAATCAATGGACTAAGATCTTAGACATTCATACTTCCAATTCTGTAACGGACGAATATGGAATTTGCTATTTGGCTCAAGGCTTAACCTTTGGAAACTCTTCCCCTGAACCTTGCGAAGAATTGGTCGTAAAAAAATTGAGATTTGAGGAAGCTTTTAAAATGGTCATGAGTGGAGAGATAACGGATTCGCTTTCGATTGCTACTATTATGAAAGTGAAATTGTTGTTGTTTTCCTAAAAAATTAGAAAAAAGAAAAGGAATCGGATCCCTTGAAGGGATCCGATTCCTAACTATAATTTAAAACTCATGTCGATATACCACCGAATTATGCAGAGTAAAAACTCCAAATCCACCTTCCATATTATTATGAACTAGAACAGGCTCTGCAAACGGATTGCCTTGTGCATCTTGATTTAGACTTCGAGTAGTTTCATAAAGGTAGAGATCTCTAGTTCCAGTATACAAAACTAAATTGACTGCTATCAATTCAGTATTTGGATCTTCCCTCAACCATTTACTTTGCATTAATAATCTAAGATTATATTCATTACCATCGAAAGTAATATCAGGAATTACCTCACCAATATTATATCCATATTCTGCAACTGGTAAATCAGTATATGGATAAGTCATATTAGTATATATTTGCCCACTCCCTAAATCTTTTATTTCAAAAAATGCTTCATAAAAATAATAATTTTCTTCTCCAGCAGGATCTTCAATTCTAATTTTCATCAGATCATACAAATCACTATCAAAATCAGAAGGCACTTTTTCAAATTCATAGGATACATTAACAATGTCAGCTTTGGTAGGCATCGTTTGAGTTGCACTCACCGGATCATATCCAGGAGCAGATACCTCTAGACGATAAGTTCCTTGAGTTAATTCTGGAGCTGCCTCACCAAAGTATAATATATTATTACTATCATAAGTGAAATCAAAAAGTTCATCATTTCCTTTATAAAATTTAATCGTTGCATCATCGATCAAATCATAATCTTCAGTATCTACGATGCCTAAACTATTTCCAACAAAAACACTTGGAACAGTAAAAACATTAGGATTAAAATGAGGCGTTGACATTTGAGCAGTAACGGCAAGTTTTGTCTCATGAGCTGGAAACTCAATTGTTTTTACTTGAGAAAATTTATCTTTATCACAGCCTAAAACCAAAGTTAATAACAATATATATACGCTATATTTTAAATAATTCATTTTATTATTTTTTAGTTGTTTTCAATTAAAATTTAATCGCATAAGAAAGAGAAGGAATAATTGGAAGGATACTGATTTCCTTTAACTTCCGAGTAGAAGTGCCTGTTGCAGGATCATAATCTTCTTCTGCAAAAAGGTAATATGGATTACTATTCCAATATGCATTATACACGCTGATAATCCATTTACGTTCATATTTAGCTTTCTTCTTCTTAAACTCCACACTCAAATCCAATCTATGGGTATTAGACATTCTATATTCATTTTTATTTCCTAGCACTTCTACATCTTGAAAATATGGCTGACCTCCACCATTATAACCACCTACTGAATATCGAGCTGTGGGTAAAGAAACCGCATTCCCAGTTCCAAAAATCCATGCGCCTGAAAATGAAATTCTTTCATTCAAATCATGAGCAACTACCACAGATATATCATGTCTTCTATCGTATCTAAATGGATAAGTTTCTCCTCCATTAATTTCTGGAAATGTTCTATTATTCCATGATAAAGTATATCCAACCCAACCAGTCGTTCGTCCTCTTTTCTTCTGTAAAAATAATTCTAAACCGTAAGCTTCACCATCTCCTTGCGTGACTTTGGTTTGCCAGTCATTTCCAAATCCTGTAAAAAAACTCGATCCTTCTTTATAGGAAACCACATTTTTCATTTGTTTATAAAAACCTTCAATTGACAATTCATATTTATCATTAATGGTTTTCGCAGCACCTATAGCAGCCTGCCATGATTGTTGGGGTTTTATACTTTCGGTACTTGGCACCCAAAGGTCAGTAGGTAAACTCAATGCTTCACTCGTCAATAAGTTAATGTATTGAGTCATCGTAGTAAATGCTCCTTTCAACGCAATATCATTATCCATCAAGTAACGTATTCCTATTCTCGGTTGCAACGAAGTATAAAATTCATCATTCACTTTAAATCCAGAAGCATGCAACCCGATGTTTGCTTTAAAGTTTCCGAATTTCATATCATCTTCCACATACAAATCAAACTCCGCAGAAGTTTCTTTTTGAGAACCGATCAAAGTATCAATTGGAATATCATCTCCAGATTCAATCTTGAAATTTAATGCTCCTGGTCGGTAAGTATGGTGTGTTGCACTTCCACCAAATCGGATGTAATGGTTAGGATTTGGGATGAAATCAAAATCTAATTTTCCAGTCCAATCTTCAATTCCTGAGATATATTTTGCGGAAAACTTTTCTTTCTCAGCAGTATCTTTGTCTTCATATCCAACTACAAAATCAATATTGTAATTACTATAAGTCATCGTCGTATTTAGAAATAATCTTTTATTGATTTGATAATTCCAACGAAGCGCACTAATTAAATTCCCCCATTCAATTCCTCCCTCACTCACTAAATCATCTTCCTCATATCTATTAAAAAAAACATCCGCTCCAGAATACACACTTAAAAATAATCGATGTTTATCATTAACCTTATGTTGTAATTTGGCATTCAAATCGTAAAAGTAAAGTTTAGGTGTAATCTTACCTCCATCAGCTGAAACCGATTTTTTTACGATAGGACGGAAAATTAAATCTGCATATGTTCTACGAGCCGAAACCAAAATAGAAGTTTGATCTTTTTTGATAGGTCCTTCCAAAGTAAACTTAGAAGAAATCAATCCGATCGAACCTTCCCCGTGCCATTCCTTGGTATTTCCTTCCTTCATGTTGATTTCCAAAACGGAAGATAATCGCCCTCCATATCTTGCTGGAAATCCTCCCTTAGTCAAGGTGACATTTTTTATTGCATCAGCATTAAATACTGAAAAGATTCCTAAAACATGGCTTACATTATAAATAGGCACTCCATCAAGTAGAACCAAATTTTGATCTGGACTTCCACCTCTCACATACAACCCACTTTGTCCTTCCCCTCCCGACTGCACTCCAGGCAACAATTGCAATGTTTTTAAAACATCAACTTCGCCCAACAAAGCAGGCATCTTTTTAATTTGTTCGATAGGAACATCTATTCGACTCATTTGAGTTTCTTCTTCAATTCTTCCTACTCGTTCAGCCACAACTTCAACTTCTTGAAGTGAAACCTCATCTGATAGTTTAATATTGATGGTCAAATCTTTATCTAAAAAAATTGGGATTACTTTGGTTTGATAACCAATGTAGGAAAAGGATAAATAAACAGAATCACTTGGTAAAGTCAAACTGTAAAACCCATAAGTATTGGTCGTATTTCCAGCTAAACTTTTGGCATCAAAAACATTAGCCGCAATTAATTTTTCGCCAGTTTTTTCATCTTCAATATAACCGCTGATCGTAAATTTTTCTGTAGATTTCTTTTTAGAGGCAACTTGGGAGAAACTTAAATTGGAAAAGACCACCAAAATAAGTAAAGTTAAAATGTGATTCCGTTTCATAATTTACACAAGGTTTTAGCAATGTTAATAATCTGTTGTCAAATACAAATACAAGACAATTCCATTATTAAATCCCCCTACGAGGTTTTTATTTTATTTAAAATAAAATTAACCGTTGCCTCTTCTCCTTGATTATTTGAAAAAATAGTAATTTGGATTTTTATGCATGCTCAAAAAAGATAAACGATTGAAGCGATTTTTAAAAAAATTAAATGAACCCTTTCCTGAGTCTGAGACTCCTAAGGAAAATGTAGTCAACGTTTTAGGTGTAGGAGTCTTTATTACTTTGTTTTTATACTTTTTCCAAGTTGGAGGAATGAATAATTATAATGGGAATGCATTTTTGATGTGTTTAGGTTTTGGAATTATAACCGTTGTAGTCGCACTTACTTTTGATTTTTTTGTAGTTTATGTTCTAAAAATAAAAAGGAATGAACCATCCTGGACTTTAAAGAAGTGGATGATCTATATGTTCCTTTTGTTAATCTTTATTAGTCAAGCCAACTATCTTTTTTATTCCTACTTGGCTGGATTTAAAAATATTGGCTGGGTAGATTTTTGGGCAATGATTCTTTATACTGTTTCTGTGGGAATATTTCCTGTTGTGTTTTCAGGACTTGTGGTTCAAATAAAATCAAATCAGAGAAATCAAATTCAAGCTGCCGACTTACAATCTAGTTTTCCAAAAAAAGAAATTCACAAGGAAGTTGTTCACCTTTCTTCAGATAATAAAAATCAAGATTTTCAAATCCCTATCAATGATATCTTTTACATTGAAGCGATGCAAAATTATGTTTCTGTTTGTTTTTTTAAAAATGGAAAAACACAAAAGGAACTTCTTCGTAATACCATAAAAAATTTGGAGTCTCAACTTGATTCAACCGTTTTGGTTCGTTGCCATCGTTCCTTTATTGTCAATGCTGATTTGATTGAAAAGGTGGAAGGGAATGCTCAAGGATTAAGATTAAGTTTGAAAAACTTAGAAAATTTTGAAGTACCTGTTTCGAGAAAATATATTCCAGTTTTGAAAAAGATCATCAATTAATCTTAAAAATTATCCCACTTTTCTTTGTCATTCGTCCCAATTCATTGCATTTATCCCACTTTATTGTCATTCGTCACCTAACTCAGTTTCTCATTTTTTTCTGAATTACATTTGAAGAAAAAAATTATGGAAGCATTAACAAAAGCACTTTTAGCCATTCATGTATTCTGCGGATTTTCAAGTATCATCCTTTTCTGGATTCCTATTTTTCTAAAAAAAGGAAGTAAAAACCATATTTTGATAGGGAAAATCTATGTTTTACTCATGTGGGTCGTTGTCATTTCTGCTGGTCTTTTAAGTATAAAAAATATTATTTTAGGTGAATTTGTGATGGCTGCATTTCTAGGTTTTCTAGCAATAATTACTGCCAATCCTCTGTGGTATGGAATCGCCATATTAAAAAACAAGAAAGGATTAAGCGATAGTTATCGAAAAAAGCACATGGCATTTAATGCATTAATTACACTAGCTGGAATCTTACTTTTTGCTTATGGAATTTATTTAAAAGGAGAAGGTGCAGGTATCTTAATGTTAATTTTTGGGATACTAGGAATGAGCTCTGGCAGGGATGTGTTAACATCTTATCATAAAAAAAATAAAAATACAAGTTGGATTGAAGAGCATATTTCAGGAATGTTGGTAAGTGGAATAGCTGGCTATACTGCTTTTGCTGTTTTTGGAGGGAGTAATTTTTTCCGAGAATACTTAACTGGATACTGGTCGATTATTCCATGGGTTGCACCGACCATTATCGGAATCACAATAATTAGATATTATAAGAATGCTTATTTGAAAAAAAAATCAGTCACAACGAACAAGTTTTAGGTTCTATTTAACTGGTTTCGGGCATGATGTTAGCCCTTTGTTTACTTGATAACTTAGCATACGCACAGTCTATTTTGAAACATTATAATTTCAAACTGTGAAAAAGCTAACAATATTAATTATTATTTTTGCATCTTGCTTTAATGCCTTTGGTCAGATGCCACTTCCGAAAAAACCAAATGTCTCTAAAAAGAATCCTTTACCAAAAGCGTATTATTTTTCAGATTGGAGTTTAGGAATTTCGCTTAAGGCTTCTATGGAGAATATCCTACCTAACTTTTTTTCTTCAGAAGAATATGAATTTGAGTATAAACCCAAATTTTCATATGAGTTTGAATTATTTATCGAACGAAAGTTAGATGATAATTGGATATGGGTAAGTGGGATAAATTTCCATAGCGTTTCAATTGCTTACAATCATAACTTTCCGATTACTTTTGATAAAGCTAATAGTTCTCTTATTGATGGTAAATTTATCAATCAACATGATTTGACAATCAATAATTCATTTGAACATCTGAAATTTATTGGCACAGCTGAGTATACCATCTTGGTAGATGAAAATGATTATCGAGATGGGGAGGAATTAAACTTTAGAGTATCATCAGTCAATACCATTAAATATTTAGGAATTCCATTGGCACTCAAAAAAGAATTTGGCCATAGAAAACTAAGGTTTAGCTTCAAAGGAGGAATCGAACCAGCAATGCTAATCAAAACTAAGATGGATTACAGGAAATATCACCAGTCCGGTTTTTATGTTGAAGGTGATCGTCCAGATTATAAAACAAACAAAATAGGAAGTTTGCCAATTCAAAGAGCAAAATTATCTGATTTGGAAATTGTTTCTCAGTCAAGTAATTTGCAAAAGGTTCAAGTTAATGGATTTCTAAATGCAGGATTATTGCATACCTATAAGTATCATACTTTCTTTTTAGAGGCGGAGTTCAAACGAGGGATAACTAAATTATCTCAAAAAAACACCCATACTAGTTATTTATTTAATTATGGTTTTAGAACAGGCTTCATTAAAAGGTTTAAAGAAAATAAAGTTATTGATATGGTGAGACCAAAACAAAACTTTAATTGGTAGTCAATAATTAAAAAAGAAAAAATGGGTAGTAATAAGTAATGCTGATTAATTAATCGGGTAAAGTGTATTTTTGTAAAATGAAAAAAATACGTCCCCTTTCAGAACAAGAGATTCAAGCATTAGAAAAAGGTTATAAAACTGGTTTAAAACATCATTTTCGTCAAAGATGCAAA
>CALJOK010000083.1 GCA_937981555.1 uncultured Saprospiraceae bacterium | reverse complement strand
TTACGCTTAGAAATTGACTCGGCCGTTTTCTTACTTTGAAATAATTCATCCAACATTATGGTGATTTATTTTATGTTTTCAAAATTTAGTGTATCACGCATGCGCGCAAAATTTAAAATTCTATTTAGAATAACCTTTAATATTTTGTCTGAATAAAAATACAAAATTATTATTTCCAATAAAAAAAGAGCCATCACTTTCGCAACGACTCTTTTTTATTTTTTTCCAAAACAATATTTTCATCTAATCTCTTTAATCTTTTCGCTCACCTCTTTCGAGATAGAAAAGTAAAATGTACTCCCCTCTCCTTCATTCGATTCGACTCCTATTTCACCAAAATGTTGTTCCACTACTTTTTTACAAAGTGATAAACCAATTCCAGTTCCTACATATTGACTCATCTCATGTAGTCGTTCGAAGAGTTGAAAAATCCGTTCTTGATTTTTTTCAGCAATACCAATTCCATTATCTTTTACTTTAAAAAGAAAGTCTGCTTCTCGTTCTTCGGAAGAAATTTCAACTCTTGGAATCACATCTTTATCTACATATTTCAAAGCATTTGTAATTAAGTTTTGGAACAGTTGCTTCAACTTAATTCGATCTCCATCCACAACTGGCAGTTTATTGACAATCACCACTTCTGCACGTTGATAATCAATCGAAGCTTTTAATTCCTTTATAACTTCTGTCAACATGAAGTCCATATTAATGGAACGAATATTCAATTTAGTAGAATCCACTTTCGAGAATGCTCGCAAATCTCGAATCAAATGCCTCATATTACTGGTCGAACTTGTGATGAAATGCATGTACTCATTTTGAGCAGGTGTTGCATTTTCTTTCAAGCTTTTTTGTAACAGTTGCGTATAACTTTGAATGGTTCTCAAAGGAGCTTGCATATCATGAGAAGCAATTGCTGCAAAATTTTCTAGTTGAGTATTTGACTCAATGTACTTCCTCATTTCTGCATTTTTCAAATTCAACGCAACTACATTTCCTTTAATGATTTTGTCTTGTTCTTTTCGATCAGTAATATCTTTAATGACAAACATAATTTGACACGAAGTACCTTGAGGAAGTAAAAATGCTATCATTTCACAAACCAATTGTCCTCCATTTTTTGCTGAGAAAACCCACTCCGTTTCATACGTTCCTCGCTTTTTTGTTTTCTTCACCACTTCTTCAAATGCTTGACTAGACTCCATTCCATTAGTTTGATGCTCTGGTGAAAATTCTACAAAAGAGGTCGCAATGATATTTCGAGTATCAGTCGAAAGATAAGTCGCCAACCTCAAATTACATCGTATAACTTTATCATCGGTACAATCAAAAATCATGATTCCATCAAAAGCATTATCAAATAATGCATTATGATTTCGTTCGCTTTCTATGATCTTTCTATTTGTTTCGACCAAGTCCGTCACATCTACCACATGAATTTGAATTCCAATTACTTCATTTTTTTTGTTGAACATTGGTAATTTATCTACTTTCGACCATGTCGATTTTCCATCCTTATCTTTCACCAATGTCGTAATACCAAATATAGGTTGTTTAGTTTTTACAATTTGCAAGTCCTCTAGCTGAGCCTTTTTAGCATCTTCTTCAGACATAAATTCTGCTAAATTTCTACCTTCAATATTTCCCGATGGGAGACCTAAAGCATGCTTCAAAGCTTTATTCCCTTTGACAAAATTATTTTCTAAATCTTTTTGTCCAAATTGCAAGGGCATCGAATCAAGAATTTGTTCTTGTTCGTAATATAATTTTTCCCACTTGAGTTTATTGTAATATTCCTCTGTGATATCTTTTAAAAAAAAGATAACCTTGGATTCAGTTTTTTTATTTACGGAAACAGTTGTTAATTCTGCAACGAAGGTACTCCCATCAAATCTATGTGCTAAAAAAACACAGCAGCAACTTCCTACCTTTTTTGCTTCTCTAAGAATTCCTTTAAAAAAATTATTTATCGCAAGTTGATTCAAAGTACCATCACTTTGTGCATAGAACCTCCTCCAATCAGCTTGCAAAAATTCAGACTTATTAGCTGCCCGAAACATTTCAACTGCCACCTTATTACACTCTACCAATTTATTTTCAGTAAGGTCAAAATAAATAATCGACTCACAAGCATTATTGAAAATCGTTTCATATTTCTTTTTACTCTGCTTTAAGATTTTGGTGTTTTCCAACTCTTGAGTAATCTCATGTAGAATTACAAAAGCATCACCACGTTCTTCTCCAGTAGGAACTATATTGACTTGAGCAAATGCTGTTTCTCCACTTTTTCTAATAAACTCTCCTGTAGAATATATCACTTCTCCTTTCATTACTTTTTCTCGGTGATCACTTCCTATCAGCTCATGAATATCAACACTTGGATAAAGAGACGAGTATTGAGGCATCAGATCAAATCGATTTAATTCCAATAATCCATCTTTAGTATAACCTAACAGCTTAAGAATTGATTGATTGCATTCTTTGATAGTTTCAGTCTCATAATTATAGATGAGTACCGAATCAAACATATTTTGAAAGAGGTTAGAAAAAATTGAAGGAGAATAAGTTGTGTTTATTAAAGAAGATTCTTTCATGTCCATTTTTTTTTGGAATTTAGAAACGCTTAGGAGATTTCTAAAAACAATGATTATTGTTTCGAATAGGGTATTGGGTTGTGGGTGTCGTTTCTACTATACCAAAATATTGTATAAGTTAGTATTTTAATGTTTTCAAAAACTATTCCGCATTAGAATATTCTTTATATAAAAATAAATTTAATTCAACCTCATATATCGTTTATCCATAAAAAAAGAGTCATTCTAATTGATAGAATGACTCTTTTTAAAATATAATTTTTGAATTTTTTATTTCAAAAACTCTAAACTCTTATTAACAAATGCACTCAACTCTGCTCCTTGCAACATTCCTTGATTCAATCTAGCTAAATCATATAGATGTGTAACGAAATCTTCTTTCTTCTCTTCGCTTCGCATTTTCAATAATTTTTCTGCGACCAAAGGATGGTTTGAATTGACTACCACATTATAACTATCAGGGAATCCTTCCATACCCATTCCTTGCAATGATTGCATCTCTTTCATTCTTCGCATGAACTCAGGTCGAGTAATTTGAACTGGCAAATCATCAGGAGACAAAGCTTTCATTGTAATTGTCGCACCTGCTTGACTTACTTTTGATTCAAATAATGTTTTCACTTTCTCTTGTTCTTTTTCATTCAATACAGATTCAGTCACTTCATCCTTTTGCACCAGATTATCAGCAGTATCAGAATCTACTCGAACGAAAGTAACATCTCCTAATTTTGACTCCATATGCTGTATAAAGTGATTATCAATCACATTATCAAATTGCAATACAGAATATCCTTTATTTTTTGCAGCCTCTATATAGGTGTCAGAACTAGCAGGGTTATTAGTGTAAACCATCACTAATTTGTTATGCTTGTCTGTCTGTACATCTTTTATCTTCTCTTTGAATTCTTCAATCGTAGAAAGATTTCCATCCACATCTTTTAATAAGACAAACTTCTTTGCTTTATCATGGAATTTTTCTTCAGACAACATTCCGTATTTCACGAATACGCCTAAGTCATTCCATTTTGATTCGAAGTCTTCTCTTTTCTTTTTGAAAAGGCTAGCTAATTTGTCAGCTACCTTTTTAGTAATGTAACCTGTGATTTTTTTCACATTCGCATCGCTCTGCAAATAACTTCTAGAAACATTCAAAGGAATATCTGGCGAATCAATCACACCATGTAACAAAGTCAAAAACTCAGGTACAATTTCTTTAACCTCATCAGTTACATAAACTTGGTTAGAGTATAATTGAATTTTATTTTTTTGAACTTCAATTGAATTACCCAATTTTGGGAAATACAATATCCCTGTCAAATTAAATGGAAAATCAATATCCAAGTGAATCCAAAACATAGGAGGAGTAGAATAAGGATATAATTCATTGTAGAATTTTTTATAATCCTCTTCTTTTAATTTATTCGCCTTTTTCTTCCAAATCGGATTTGGGTTATTGATGATATTATCAACTTCCGTTTTAATTTCTTTTTGGTCATCGCCTTCTCCTTCAAATGAAGTTTCTGTTTTTGTTCCAAACTTAATTTCTACTGGAAGGAATTTACAGTACTTAGTCAAAAGGCCTTCGATTCGTCCTTCATCCAAGAATTCTGTGGCATCATCACTAACATGTAAGATGATATCAGTTCCTCTAGTTTTTCGATCATTCGAATCGATGGTATATTCTGTATCGCCTATACAAGTCCAAGTCGTTCCTTTTTTATTCTTTTTGTATGAACGAGTTTTCACTTCCACTTTATCCGCTACCATAAATGCAGAATAAAACCCTAACCCGAAATGTCCGATGATAGAACTTTCGTTTTTATATTTTTCCAAAAATTCTGTCGCACTCGAAAACGCTACTTGGTTCAAATACTTCATCACCTCAGCTTCTGTCATCCCGATACCTTTATCAGCAATCGTAATCGTCTTGTTTTCTTTATCTACCGAAACTTCAATTGTTATATCGCCAATTTCACCTTTAACCTCACCCTTAGACGCAAGTGTTTTTAATTTAGAAGTGGCATCAACTGCATTAGAAACCAATTCTCTCAAAAATATCTCTTGGTCAGAATAGAGGAATTGTTTGATGATGGGAAAGATGTTTTCCGTTTCAACTGAAATATTACCTTTTTGCATGGTTTGTTTTTATTTTTTTATAAAAAATGAATCTTAGGAAGATTTTCTAAATCTGAGTATTCTAAAGGTTCTTCAATTTTTTTAAAAATTTATTTATAGATTTTTAAAGAAATTATGAAAAAAAAATCATTGTTTAAAATACACAGTTTACCCTGTTCCAAACGATGTGCCATTGCCTAAAATCTGCCAATTTGACGGAGAAATAAGACAGTTCTACGCCTTGCAAACATTGACATTTTCACAAAAAGGTCAAAAGTGCAGTTTTATCATTTCAAATAATTAAAAAAATAACTATGTAATTTTTTCCCGTGTCACAATTTTGATTTTCGAAAAAAAAAATTGGCAAGTGTTGGCTTCAAAATTGCAAAAGGAATAATCGTAACGCATAACATACTCTTTTAAAAAGTTAAAGAGAAAGTTACAAAGTTGAGTTGATGATTTCTTTTTAGAAAAATGAATCAAAAAACTTTTTGAAAAATTACTTATAGGTAGAATTACAGAAATGAGAAAACTACTTTCAACAAATATTTTTTAATCTTAAATAAAAAAATATTTCAGTTAAAAAACTTAACTGGCACAGTTGTTGGAAATACATATATGTCTTTGGGAAACAAAATGAGCGGAAAAATTATCACTCAGTTTTTCAAATTCAAAACCTCCATTTCTAACTTCCTCCCATAAGTTTGTAAAAAAAAATGTGAATCGAAAATCAGTATTTTTTACTGGTTGGAGAATAAAGAAATAGAGTCAGCAATGACTTTATAAAGGGTGAGTGAGACCGATTTATTGGGGGGTAATATCGGTCTCATTACTCACTCCTTTATAAAAAAACAATTCCCAAATGAGGGAATCCAAAAGAAAAAGATTTTTACGAAAGTTCCTCCCAGATACCCCCGTATCGAAGGACACTAAGAACACTATCAAACACAGAAGGAATAATTAAGTAAAGATCTTTGAGGTCAGAAGTGACCTTAAACTAAGTGAGTGGAACCAGCTTATTGGGGGGTAAGGTCGGTTCTTAACTCACTTTTTTTTTGCCTACTCGCAAAGCTTCGGCTTTGCTTCTAATAGAATTTTGTAATCCAATGAAACGAAAAAGAGCGTCCAAGTTTAACTTGTGACGCTCTTTTCAATTTTTATATTAGACGTTTATCCTAATTCCTTCCTTCTACATTTACTTCAATTCTTTTATCTTGATTAGCTAATTGCCAAGCAGTATGGAAAACTAATTTTCCAATGATCGCCATTTTATCAAAATTAATTTTTTCAATTGTATCTGAAGTTCGGTGATAATCTGCATGTGTTCCATTAAAGTAAAAGATCGCTGGAATTCCTTTTTCTGCAAAATTATAATGATCTGATCGATAGTAATATCTATTTGGATCATCGTCCTCATTATAAGTGTAATCCAAAACTAAGTTGGTATATTTTTTATTCACGTTTTCATTAATGTCATGAAGTTCTGTACTCAACCTATCTGAACCAATCACATAAACGTAATTTGGATTATCTGTATATTTTTCATCTACTCGACCTACCATGTCTACATTCACATTAGCAACAGTATTCGCAATTGGATAAATCGGATGCTCAGCATAAAATTGAGATCCCAATAATCCTTTTTCTTCCCCTGTAACCAACATACATAAAATACTTCTTCTTGGTCCTTGTCCTTGTTTTTTTGCTTCGACTAATGCTTGTGTCACTTCCAAAACTGTACTCGTTCCAGATCCATTGTCATCTGCTCCGTTGTAAACATCTTCGCCTCTTTTCCCCAAATGATCATAATGCGCCGTCACCACTACTACTTCATCTTTTAGTTTAGGATCACTTCCTTCGATGAATCCCAAAACATTATTTCCAACTAAAGTTTTGATATCTTTTGTTTGAACAAGTTTCATGTTAGTTGGAATAGTAACGCTTTTTGATTTTCCTTTTTTCTTTATTTTATTTCTAGCCTTGATTACTTTTCTAGCTTTCTTTCCCATGATTGCTTTTGCAATATTGGTTGAGATATAAGCACTATTGGCATACATCGTCGAAGGATCAGCCTGCTCCCCTAAAGTCATTTTGGCACCAACTAAAAATCTTCGATTTTCGCTAATTTCTTTTTGTAAATTATTCTCGATGAACAAGACAGTCTTCACTCCTTTTTCATGTGCTTTTTTTAATTTCATTTCCCAATTTGTAGTCCATTCTGAAGGTGTTGTATCTCCTGTAATTCGAGAGTTTCCTTTTTTGTCCATAGGTTCTCCCTTGTAAATCATAATGGTTTTTCCCTTCAAATTCTTTTTGCCATAATCACTATGTTTCTCATCATCGATCCCGTATCCTAAAAACACCACCTCATCAATTTGCAACATTGGCATTTCTCCATTCCGAGAAGGGAAGGATAAAAAGTCCCACAAGTGTCTGAATTTTTCACCGTTCACTTCCAAGCTTGCTTCTTCCCATTTCGTCCAAGTAAACATTACGTTTTGATAATAAGAATCGTCATCACCAATTGTTGGTAATCCTAATGACTTAAAATGATTAGCAATATATTCTGCAGCTTTTCGATTTCCTTCCGTTCCTGTTTCTCGTCCTTCGAATTCGTCGGAAGCAAGTATCGATAAATGTGCTCGTAAATCATCTGCAGTAATAGTTGCGGCAAGACTAGCAGGAATATCATCAATGGCTTCTAATGATGCTTGTCCAAAAAGTTGGCTAGCTGAAAAAAGAAGAATTAATGCGAACCAAAGGTTTTTCATATTAATTATGATTAGTTGATTTAGAAATAATTTATTTGACTTTTAAAAATAAACGATGCAAAATTAATATTTCTCATTAAAAAATAGAAGTTCATTTTGAAACGCTTTCTCCTGTGCATTTTATTTTATAAAAAATGACACATTAATAATGACATTTGACACCTCTCTATGTTGCGTAAGTAATTGAAAAAAAAATACCACTAAATTTCACGAAGAAACTTAGTGGTACAAAATGTTTTGTATTTTTTTTTAGAAAAAAACTACTTCTATATTAGGAATAGTTGTTTCAAACCAAATTAATGGTTTTTGATTTTTATCTCCTGTTTGAGTATCACATTTAAAAAAGAGGTAAAAGGTTTGCAAATCATCTCCCATCTTTTGCAATAATTTTTCTGTTCGTTTTTCACCTTCTTCAATTTTATTAAAAACATATTGCATCCTCCAACTATAAAAAGCTTCATCATGATGCTCAATAATTTTCAACACAACTTCCTCATCAATAAACTGTTTAGCAAAGTTCAACGCTAAAATACTGTGATGTTTAGACCAATCTCTCGGTCTTTTGGTGTCTTCTAAATGCTTAAATGTATCATGTAAAAATGCCACCAATCGAAGTTGCTGACGCGTGTGGAGATTAATATTTAGTTGGTCGATATTTTTGAGTACTTCCGCAATATGATAAATAACTTTACCCTCAGGATGACCATATCGAGGCTTCCCCCAAAACAGTCCTTCCTTAAAATCAGGATGATTAATCAATTCATGTTCAATGTCTGTCTCAGGTTTTAGAAGTCCTTCGATAACATCGATTTGAAGAATATGCTTCTTCATAGCGGTCGTTGTTTTTTCTTTAATAAAGTTTAATATCAAACCAATAAATGTTCTCCTAACAATCAAGTTTATTAATATACGGAGTTTGGAATGTAGTTGTTGTATTTGGTTAGGACTAATTTGGAAAGGCGATTGGCTTTCAATTGGGTGTTAATTTCCTGTTAAAGCAATTTGGTCTATCAACAAACATAAGGCAATACCGTTATTTTTGCAATTATTCTTTTGGATAATTTTTTCTTTTTTAACCTAGTTAAATACTCTGTAACCGATTTTTTTAATCTACATAAAACGTCAATCATTATGAAAAATTTATTTTCGCTTGTTTTCGCTGGAATCATTGGTGGTATGATAACACTTACTGGCGTTTACTTGCTCCGTACTTCTCCAGTAGAAAATACTCCAACTATTGAAAACTATGCTCAATCTGTTTCCAATAATTTAAATGTTAGAGCTGGCTCTGCTACTGCTCCTTTTGACTTTGCTGATGCAGCGGAAAAAGCTACTCCTTCTGTCGTTCACATTACCGCAACTAGTGGTAGAAGTCAACAAGACAATTCTGGAAGTCCTCTCGATTACCTTTTTGGAAATCCTGGAGAAGGTGGCCTTCGAGGTGGAACTGGATCTGGAGTCATCTATAGTTCAGACGGATATATTATTACAAATAATCATGTGATTGAAGGTGCTAATAATATTGAAGTTACACTTTCTGACAATCGAACTTACAAAGCTACAGTCGTGGGAACTGAAGCTCAAGCAGATTTAGCTGTTTTAAAAATTGATGCGCAGCGGTTACCTGTTTTGAAAAAAGCAGATTCTGAACGTGCTCGAATTGGAGAATGGGTTTTGGCTGTAGGTAATCCTTTTGACTTGAACTCAACGGTGACAGCTGGAATCATCAGCGCAAAAGGAAGAGATATTGGAATCATTCAAGGTCGTACTTCTATCGAATCTTTTATTCAAACTGATGCAGCGGTGAATCCTGGAAATAGCGGCGGTGCACTTATCGATGCTCAAGGACGCTTACTCGGAATCAATACAGCAATTGCTACTCAAACAGGAAGTTACTCTGGTTACTCATTTGCAATTCCTGTAAATTTCATGGAAAAAATTGCTCAAGATATTATTGAATTTGGTTCTTATCAAAGAGGACTATTAGGAGTCTATATCCAAAGTTTAAATAATGACCTAGCAGATGAATTAGGATTAAATATTACTCAAGGTGTTGTCGTTACTAATACTGTAGAAAGTGGTGCCGCAGAATACGCAGGTATCCTAAAAAATGATGTCATCATCAAAGTAAATGGAATAACAGTCAACTCTTCTCCAAAATTACAAGAGCTCGTAGGAACTAAACGGCAAGGAGAAAAAGTTAATATCACAATCAATAGGGGTGGAAAAATTAAAGAAATCCCTGTAACTTTAAAAAAAGGATAGTAAAAAAACTATAATGTGACTTTTGATTTTTTGATAGTCTTAAATGTAAAATTCCTAACGTTTTAAAAAATATCAATTATTTTAATATTTAGGATTTTATTAACACTTTTATTGAAACAATTTTTAAGAAAAAGTGGTTATTATAGTATCAATATGCAAATAATCTAATTTAGATATATAAAGAAACTTGTTTAAAGTTGGTTTTTCGTTTTGTTTTGATGCGTCTGTCCTGTTCTTCAGGACGGACGTTTTTTTTGCTCGCCAATCAATGGATATTGTTATTGTAAATACATAAAAACAATATTTTCATAGCACTCCAATATTATTTATTTTAAGGGATGAATCGTATCCTGCAATCTCTCGACGACGCCATCTGTTTGTTTTATCCACGCCTTTGTTTGGCTTGTGGAAAACGGCATTTACCTTCCAAGCAAATACTTTGCATCACTTGTGAATTCCGTTTACCTCGAACTGATTTCCATTTATTTAAAGAAAATGATTTTACTAAAAAACTTTGGGGACGAGTCGATATTCACACGGCCACCTCGTTGTTTTATTTTTTGAAAAAAAGTAAAACGCAAAACCTAATTTTTAACTTAAAATACAAAGGGAAAAAAGAAGTTGGAATTATTTTGGGAAAAATGCTAGGGAGAACTTTACTTCAAGCTGAGCTTTATCAAGATGTTGATTTGATCGTTCCAATTCCTTTACATTTCAAAAAAGAAATCCAAAGAGGGTTTAATCAAAGTGATGTTTTCGCTCAAGGGCTTTCGGAAGCTATGGAAATCCCTTGGTCTAAAAATGCACTCGAAAGAAAGTTTTTCACAGAAACTCAAACTCAAAAATCACGAATCGAACGTTTCCAAAATGTCATCAAAGCTTTCCACGTCAAACAACCTGAGGAATTAAAAAATAAACATATTCTTTTAGTGGATGATGTTTTGACGACGGGAGCAACGCTTGAAGCAGGAGCTATTAAAATATTGGAAGTGGAAGGAACGAAGGTGAGTATGGCAACGATTGCTTTTGCTAAAAATGATTAATTCAGTAGGCAGTTAAGAGTTGCTAACTGCCTACTGAAAACCTGCTTACTGCTAACCTGCTAGGATTTGCGCAGCGTGATCTTTCGATTTTACTTTAGTGATAACTTGTTCTATTTTCCCTTTTCCATCAATGACAAAAGTCGTTCGATGTAAACCATCGAATTCTCTTCCCATAAATTTCTTAGGCCCCCATACGTTAAACGCTTTGGTTACCTCTAAACTTTCATCAGCTAAAAGTGGAAATGGGAAATCAAATTTCTTGATAAAATTTTGATGCTTTTTTTGAGTATCAGGACTGACGCCAAGTAACTCATATCCTTGCTCCTGAAGCATTGAATAATTGTCTCGCAAATTGCAAGCTTCAACAGTACAAGTTGGCGTATTATCTCTTGGGTAAAAAAAGAGGATTAATTTTTTTCCTTTAAAATCTTTAAGCGCAATCTTTTCTCCGTTTTCATTTACGCCTGAAAAATTTGGTGCTTTATCACCTGGTTTTAAATGTGTCATGTATTTCTTATTATCTTTTTCTTAATTAGTTTTCTTTGAAAACAGGTTGAATGAAGAAAGGTTTTAAAAATCGATTAACTAATTTCATTTCTTTCCTCAAGTAGTTCTTTTGCTGCTTGAATTGCTTCTGGAATTAATTCCACATTGTCAATTTTTACTCTTAACTCTTCATTACTTTTTTTAGCAAACATTTTTTTGTACAAATTGATTTTGTGCGATTTCATTCTTGCTTTATCTTCCTCGTATGTTTTATTATCCTTGAATGAATAATTTATCATTTTCAAAAAAAAGTCTTTGTTCGTTATAAAATGAATGACGCCAACAAGAAGCGTTATTGTCTCAATGTCAAAACCGAAGTTGCCTATCCCAAAAGATAATACATATTGGAAAGGGAAAAGAAAAACCTGTGAGAAGATTCCTAAAAGAAGAATTATTGAGGTAATTACTAGTCCAACATTGAATTTAAAATAACTTAATATTGTTGCTATTAAAACTAGAATGAAGGGACCATAAAAAATTTCTTCGAAGCGAGATCCAACATTAAAAAAAGAACCAATCCCTATCCAAAGAAAAATTATTGAAACCCAATTCAATAATCCTGCTTTATTTTCATTTATCCCTTCTAAACCGAAATCGTCATCAAGTGTTTCGAATTCCATTCTTAAAATTATTTATCTCGTAAATTCTCTTTCATAAACTTTTTCATTTCCTCGATCATCCGTCACTTCTATACGAAGCAAATGTTTTCCCTTCTCGATACTTCCATCAAACCGATGAATCAACAAATCATTTTTCCCATCATAATCCATCAAAATCCATTTCCCATCGACCGTAACTTTATAAGAAAAAGGTTCAATATTTCGAGCAGTATCAAAATTCTCTTTTACTTTAAAAGTCATTCTAGATGCTCCTCGCATATTTGATTTAAAACGAATTGGTTGGATCGTCGGAGGCTTCGTGTCGATCATGATGCAGTAGTTTCCGAAGTCTCGAACTTTAGCGGTGAGTTTTCCATCTTTCCATTTTCCGCCACAATTTTGAGGTGATTTTGATTTTCCGCAGTAGGCAATAAATGCTTTCTCTCGTAAATTTTCAGGAAGTCCAGACGGTTCAATTCCGATATCAAAATATCGATGTGCTGGCGTTTTGTAATCATGAATTTGATGTACCGTTGAAAAAACACCTTCGGATTCATCTATCGAAGTATTATATTTTAAATACAAATTTTCATAGAGTGTTCCTTTTTTCAGGAAAAGAGAAAGTCCTCCCGTTTCAATTTGATTGTCTTCATTGTAGGGTAAAATGTAATTAAACATTTTGGAAGGAGGATCTTTAACTTCTCCTCTTTTTACCCAGAACTTTAAAGTTGAACGATTACCTGCCACATCTTTAATGACCATTTCTATTTTACTCGCTTTACCTTTTTTCAAAGAAATCATCCCCGCATCAGATCGTGTTCCATAAATGGAAAGTTCATTACCTGGCAATTCATAACAACGATTAAAGTAACTTTTCTTCACTACTTGTTCTTCATAATCTAGATGCGCATTGATATATCTGGTCTCATCGAAGGAGAACGTTTCCATTTTAAAATCATAAATCGGTTGATCGTCTTGAAACATTTCCAAGGAATAAATTCCATTCCAATTAGAGGCTCCATTTTGATTATCGTATGTTTTCAATGCTAAGCCTACTCGCCATGCTCCGATGGTCAAAGTATCTTTTCGTACAGAATATCTTTTCCCATTTTTCAATAAATCAATGGTCTTGGTTTTTTGTGTTTCCCGCTTATCGTTTAGGTTATAAATTTTTAGTTGATGAATTCTAGGAGGAATATTATCAGTAACATTGATTCCAAAAAGTAATGGATTGATTGGTTTTTCTGTTTTAGTATCTCGGATTTCAAAATGCAAATGTGGTCCATAAGAACGTCCTGACATTCCTAATTTCCCAACCTTATCTCCTTTCTTAAAACTGAATTGATTTGGCTTTGGGAAAAGTTCGACGGCAAAAGATTCTTTTTCTTTTTGCATTCTTTTTACATAATTTTCCACTTCTTTGTCAAACTCATGCATATGTGCGTAGACTGTAGTGAAGCCATTTGGATGATCGATGTACAACACTTTCCCGTAGCCACCTGACTGCATTTTGATACGTGAAACGTAACCGTCAGCTGCAGCATAAAGTGCTTGACCAATTTTTCCATCCTTTGCTTTGATGTCAATTCCTGCGTGCAAATGATTTGGACGCAACTCGCCAAATGTGCCAGACAGACGAATCGTTCCACTTACTGGCGAGCGAAAATAATCTTGAGGATATTCTTTGTCCGATTCAAATAGGTTGAATGAAAATAAAAAGATAGTAGCTAAAATCAGTAAAAGGGATAAACGCATTTTATAGTATATTTTTGAAAACAAAAGTAGGAAATAATAATTTGAAAAAAAGGGAAGGAAAGTTAGCTTTTATACTTTTTACAAAATTTATTTTTCTTCGAGAGATTGGCCATTTTCATCTTTTGAAAAAAATGTTCCCCAGTTTCCTTGCGCTGTTTTTTGGAGTTTATTTTTTTCCATAAATTTTATAAATTCTTTTCGGTCGATGAATTCTCCACCCAAACTTTCTAGGTGCTTCGTTCGCTGCTGACAATCGATCAACCAATAATCTAGCTCTTTTAATTTTTGAACTAAGGTGATAAAACCAAATTTCGACGCATTCGATACCGTTGCAAACATGGATTCTCCAAAGAAGATTTTTCCCAAAGAAATTCCATATAACCCGCCGACCAATTCTTCGTCTTGCCAAACTTCCACCGAATGAGCAAATCCCATTTTATTTAATTCTGTGTAAGAATCAATCATTTCATCCGTAATCCAAGTTCCGCCACCTTGCCCTTTTCGATATTGTTGTTGGCAAGCAGTCATTACTTTTTCAAATTGAGTATCAAAAGTTACGGTGAATTTTTTTTGATTAAAATAAGGCCGCATGCTTTTCGATACTTTCAAACTTTGGGGATATAAAATAAATCGAGGATCTGGTGACCACCACAAAATTGGATCTTCAGGATTGAACCAAGGAAACAATCCCATGCTGTAGGCCAATAACAACCGATCTGGAGATAAGTCTCCACCAACTGCTAAAATTCCATCTTCATTCGCCAACTCAGCGGGAGGAAAGGAAAGTTCATCTGTTAACCAAAATACTGGCATTTATTATTTACGTTGTTTTTTTTGAAAAGGTAAATTTAGAAAGTCTTGGGAGACTTTGCAATTTATTACGTGGTGGTCTGCTTTAGCTGACCTAAAAAATAAGTGTAACGATTTTTTTTAACTGAAAGCAAATGATGCTAAGTTAGCTTCAAACCACCTACTGATTTGAAGATGGCAAAATAGAGGTGAGTTTATTGGTGTTAACTTTTTTGAGAAAAAAAATCGCTGCGTTCTTTTTTTCAGGTCAGCTAAAGCAGACCACCACGTGTTATTTAAAAATACTATTTTTGTCAAAAAAATATGAACTGGACTCCTCATATAAATGGTTTTAAGGCTTACCTTTTACTCGAGCGTTCGCTTAGCGCAAATAGCGTCGAGGCCTATTCATGTGATGTCGAAAAGTTAGAGCGATTTTTAATTAATCATAAATATGAACTCTCCCCTTCTGAGGTGAAATTTAAAGAATTGGAATCGTTTATTTTTACTTTAAGTGATTTAGGTTTGGGAGCAACTTCACAAGCGAGAATTATTTCAGGGATTAAGACTTTTTATAAATATTTATTGTTGGAAGATATTATCAACGAGGATCCGACGGAACTTTTGGAGGCGCCAAAGATTTCTCGAAAAATCCCTGAAGTACTTTCTTATGATGAGATTGCAGACATTATTGCAGCGATAGATTTGAGTCATCCACAAGGACATCGAAATCGTGCAATGCTGGAAACGTTGTATGCTTGTGGACTTCGGGTGAGTGAATTGGTGAATTTAAAATTGTCGAATCTTTATCCAGATATTGGTTTTATCAAAGTGATTGGAAAAAATAATAAAGAGCGAATTGTACCGATTGGTGAAGAAGCGTTACAACAGATTTATTTTTATGTCAATAATTATCGAAATCAATTATCTAAAATTCACCCTGAACATGAAAATATCGTTTTCCTAAATCGTCGTGGAAAACGTTTGACACGCGTGATGATTTTTATGATTATCAAAGAAGCTGTTAAAAAAGCAGGCATTACCAAGGTTGTAAGTCCGCATACTTTTAGACATTCTTTTGCCACACATTTGGTGGAAGGTGGTGCAGATTTGAAAGCGGTGCAAGATATGTTGGGACATGAAAGTATCACAACGACGGAGATTTATACGCACTTGGATACGGAATATTTGAAGGAGACGATCATTTTATTTCATCCTAGAAATAAGCGTAAATAGTCCGAAGCTCCCTCTTTAGACATAAATAACATCAAAGCAATCGTTTCGATGTACACTTTAAGAATTAATTAACCACACATATATATACATAACTTCGCAATTCCGTTTATTTTTGCGAGACTTCTGAACAACAGACTTTTATGCAAAAATATTTTTCTTATTTTTTTACTTCGACAATGCTTATTTTGACTTTGATTGGATGCGCCAATCAGGGAACTTTGACTGGTGGAAAAAAAGATACCATTCCTCCCATTTTAGATAATTTAAAATCTACTCCTAATTATCAAACGAATTTTAAAAAGCAGATCATTGAATTAACTTTCAACGAATGGTTGCAGCTAAACGATATTTTTAAACAAGTCGTTGTCTCGCCTCCGTTGCGAGAGAAGTTTGATGTTTCTTTAAAAAAGAAGACCGTTCGATTTGAATTTGATGAGAAGGAAGTTCTACGAGAGAATGCAACTTATACTATTAATTTTGGAACGGCTGTTCAAGATTTGACCGAGCGAAATCCGGTAGAAGATTTACGGTTTGTTTTTTCTACGGGTGATTTTATTGATTCATTGGAAGTGACTGGACAGGTCGTGGAGGCTTTTGACAAAAAACCTGTGAAGGATGTTTTGGTGATGTTGTACGATAATTTGTCGGATACGGTGGTGCGAAAAGAGAAACCTTTTTATTTTGCTAAAACAGATGAAGGCGGGAATTTTTCCATAAAAAATGTTCGGGCGGATACGTTCAAAGTATTTGCCTTGATCGATGGAAATGCGAATTATTTATTTGATAATAAAAGTGAAAAAATCGGTTTTCTAAAAGAACCAATTGTCGTAACCGATTCAACGAAAGTTGATTTGACTTTGCAAATATTTCAAGAAGAATCTCAATTACAACTCCAAGGAGAAGACAAAAAGAAATATGGACGGATCGCTTTTGGTTTTAATCGAAAGCCACAGGAGGAAGAATATAAACTTACTTTTGAAGATGTAGGACAAAGAACTTATTTACACGCGGTGAAAGATTCCGTTTTGCTTTGGTATGATTTGCCACAAGATACTAGTTGGAATGTTTTTGTGGTAAAGGATACTTTTCCTCCCGACACTATCAAAATTCCAAAATTGTCAAGGACTACTTTTTTCCAAAAAAATAAATTAGTTCCTGCTAAAGCAATTACACCCAACTCGAAATTAGAAGTTAGAGCGAATAAGAATTTTTCCATTTTATTTAATCATCCTTTGGAAAATATCGATACTAACTTGGTGGCAATTTTGGCAGATACAACTTTTCAAAGAGTTGTTCCGAAGATCGAAATTGATTCGACCAACAAAAGAAAATTGTTAATACAATATTCTTTTAAAGAAAAAATACCTTATCAATTGAAATTACTTCCTGGCGCTTTGACAGATCTTTTTGGTTTGCAGAGTGATACCATCACTCAGGCTTTGGACGTAAAAACAGCAACTGATTTTGGAGATATGACTTTGACTGTAGTCGACATGCAGGCTGATAAAGATTATGTAATTGAATTGTTAGATAAATCAAATGCATTGGTAGAAATCATCCCAATGAGTGGTGACACCATTTTCAAAAAAGTATTTAAATCTATCGCAACTGGGAAATATTCCGTTCGAATGATTCAAGATACGAATGGAAATGGACGATGGGATACTGGAAGTTATGATAACCTTTCGCAACCTGAACCGTTATTTACAAGAGAATTAGAAGAGTTGAGAGCAGGCTGGGAATTAGATGCGACAGTCTCCGCTGATGAAAAAGCAAAATCTAAAAAAGGAAATAATTCAACTCCGCCGCCGGCTTCGGAAAAACCACAATCAGATAGACCAAAACCGCAACAAGGAGGGAAGAATTAATTTTATCGTTCATCACTATTTTTTCCAAAAAAAATACCATGATTTTAAGATCAGAAAAACTAGTCAAAATTTACGGTAGCCGAAAGGTTGTCAAAGAAGTTTCCATTGAAGTTCATCAAGGAGAAATCGTTGGTTTGCTTGGCCCAAATGGTGCCGGAAAAACAACCACTTTTTATATGACAGTAGGATTTATCCAACCAAATGCAGGTAATGTTTTTTTGGCAGATGAAAATATCACGCAGTTGCCGATGTACAAACGAGCGCAAAAAGGGATTGGGTATTTACCACAAGAGCCTTCTGTTTTTAGAAAGTTAAGTGTGGAGGATAACATAAAAGCAGTTTTGGAAATGACTAAATTATCCAAAAGTGAGCAAGCTGAAAAACTAGAAAGCTTGATTGACGAATTCAGTTTGCACCAAGTTCGAAAAAATTCAGGCGATTCCCTTTCAGGTGGAGAACGTCGTAGAACTGAAATTGCCAGAGCTTTAGCGACTAGTCCAAAATTCATTTTGTTGGATGAACCTTTTGCTGGAATTGATCCAATTGCCGTGGAAGATATTCAAGCTATTGTTGAAAAACTAAAAGATAAAAATATCGGAATTTTGATCACCGATCATAATGTGCAAGAAACACTTTCGATAACTGATCGAGCTTATTTGATGTTTGAAGGAAATATTTTAAAGGCAGGAACTGCGGAAGAATTGGCTGCAGATGAAATGGTTCGTAAGGTTTACTTAGGGAAGAATTTTAAATTGAGGAAGAAAATTGTAGATTAATTCTTTGCTAGAAAAAATAAAAATAGGTGTTAGTGCTAAATCGCTAACACCTATTTTTATTTAAAATCTATTTTTTCTTCCTCGTAATATAAACTCCAAATAAGATCATCGCCATCCCTAAGAAATGATAAATCGTCACTTCCTCTCCATCCAAGAATCCAAATCCGATCGCCACAATTGGAATTAAAAAAGCCACCGTCGAGGCAAAGAGTGCGCTGGTCATTTGAATTAATTTAAAGAAAATAACCGATGCCGCAACTGTTCCTACTAATGCTAAAAGAGTAATCGCTCCCACCGAAGTCATCGCATCAGGATGCGTTTGAAGAATATTTATAAAATCAGAAAAAAGCAAATAAAGTATTCCCACCGGCGCAACTAAACAATAAGCTGCTGCACTTAAATTTATCGCTGAAGTATTTTGGAAATGTTTTTGAATCGTATTCCCACTCAAGGCGTAACAGTAAGTTGCCAAAATCAACAGCAACGCATACCATTCATTCTTATCCTCTGTCGAAACAATTTCTTCCACTTGAGGCATAAAATAAGATGGCCCAATAATCAAAAGAGATGCTCCCAAAAATCCTAAGATGACTCCAATTAATTTATTTCGAGTCAAAATTAATCCGTAAAAAAGGACTCCCTGAATCAAAACAAAAATCGGAGTCATTGAATTTAAAACTCCTGCCACCGAACTACTCACTTGAGTTTGGGCTATGGAAAAAAGCAATGCAGGAATTGCACTTCCTGCAAACCCAACAATCAACAATGGCTGCAACTGTGACCAGTCTATTTTTTTAAAATTGAATATAAAAAAGGGAAGAAATGCAACACCTGCAATTCCAATTCTCAAACTTGCTACTTGCATTGGAGAAAATGCCAACAACCCTTTTTTTATCAAAATAAAAGATGCTCCCCAAGTAATGGAAAGTAAAATTAAAATGGCAAAACCAATTGTAGTGGATCTTGATCCTTTTGTTATTTCTGACAATGAAATTGAATTTAGGCGGCAAAGGTAAGCAAGAAGTTAGACTTTAAATGGAAATAAGTTTTATGTTTCCTTCCACAAAAAAAGCGAAGACTTTGGAAGTCTCCGCTATTTGGCTTTTTGAAGCAAGCTCTTTTAATGTAAGTTTTTCTCTCAAACATGATTCTCTTAAAATCAAAGATATAAAAATTCTGTCAGAAAAAAATTTACCTCATTATTCTTCAACGATTTCCTCGCCTTCTGTCAACTCCTTGCTAGTTTCCGTTTTTTGTCCAAGGTATTGTGGCAAATCCATCCCTGCCATGTTGAACAAATCGCTCATCGGAGGAACTGATTTATACAAACCAGAAACAAATTTAGAGGTAGCATTTCCTTCGCCATCTCCGCCACTACCATTTTCCCAAACAGTAACTTTGTCAATTTTAATATTCTTAATTGCTTCCACTTGAGTTTTCACTAAGTCCTCTAACTTGTCAGCAATAATCATCAATACAGCATCTTTAGAATTACCATTCGTAGCTTTCACGATCGCTCCAAATCCTTGTGCTTGGCGATTTAAGATTTCGAGCATACCTTTTGCTTCTGCTTCTTTTTCCATAAAGATTGCATCGGCATTACCTCTTGCAATTCTTCGTATTCTTTCCGCCTCTCCTTCTGCATCAATTTCTTTTTTACGCTTAGCGATTTCAGCTTGAACGATTTCGTTGGCTTGAGCCGTTGCCATTTCTTTGGCAGCACGTGCTTGCTCTGCTTCCTTCTCTGCGAGGTAGGCTTCTTCCAAAGCTTTTGCCGCTTGAATTTTTTCAGATGAAGTAGCGAGCTTCAAATATTCTGCTTCCCGTTGACGACGTTCCGCATTCGATTCTGAAATTCTGATGGCAGCCAAATTGGCTCCTTCGATAGCTTTTGCTTCTGCTTCAGACTCTCCCACTTGCGCCAATGCATCAGCATTAGAAACTTGAATTCTTTGATCTTGGCGAGCATGCGCTTCCCCGATCGAACCATCTCTATTTTTTTCAGCAACACTCATTCGAGCATCATTAATTGCTTTCGCTGCAGCTTCTTTTCCAAGAGCTTCAATATAACCAGATTCGTCTTGTATATCCGTTACGTTTACATTAATTAATTGAAGTCCAATTTTTCGCAACTCCGCTCCCACATTCGATGCAACATTAGTTAAGAATTTATCTCGATCAGAATTGATTTCTTCAATATCCATCGTTGCAACAACCAAACGCAATTGACCTAAAATAATATCTTTTGCGATATCTCGGATTTGCATCGTTTCTTTTCCCAAAAGTCTCAGCTGCATTTTGCATAATCCCTTCTTCAGTAGAAATACCAACTGTAAATCGAGATGGTACATCGATACGAATATTTTGCTTACTTAATGCACTTTTCAAATCAACGTCAATTGAGATTGGAGACAGATCTAAATATTCATACTCCTGAATAACTGGCCAAACAAATGTGGCTCCTCCTGCAATACATTTAGAAGATCCTTGTCCAGTCTTTCCAGAAATGACTAGAATTCTATCCGAAGGACATCTTTTGTATCGAGATATTAAAAATAAACCCATTAGAAAAATTAAGCCAACAAAAGCGGCAACTAAAATTAATGCGGAACTCATAAGTTGTAATGTTTAAGGTTTTTAAAATGTGGTTTTGTTTTGTGTTCTCCATAGCTTTATCTGAGCTATTTTTTCCATTTGAAAAAAATAGGAAGATTGCAATATCGAAAATATAGTATCGGTAAATTATTATTTTGTGAAATTCAGAAAGGTAATCATACTTTAATTTTTAAAACTTCTCCCCTTCTAAAAAAGTTTCCACAGACTCAACAAGCAATAAATTCTCATCCACAATTTCTACCACTCTGATCGTCGAACCAGTCATTAACGTTTTCCCCTCCGTAATCGCATCCATCTCTTTCATCACTCCTTGGATATTGATATGAATTTTTCCAACTGCTCGTTTTCCAGCAGGAATCGTGAGGTAAACTTCGCCTGTTTGAAACAAGGCCTCGCTTAAATCTACATTCCCTGATTCCCCTAATTTTGAAAAGAGATACATCATGTAGCCTACTATAACCATTGCCAAAAATCCCGATGCACTTGCACAAATAACCGCCATCGTCGTTCCCAAACCTGCATTCAAAGCCAGCACACCTGTCCAGCCAAAGAAGGTGAAAAAAGCAATAATACTCCGAACTGAAAATAAAGTGAAACTTGGGTCAAGGCTATAGCCGCCTTCGGTATCTGAATCGGTACTCACGTCAAAGTCTGTCTCTCCTTCAAAATCTAAACCAATCAAACTCAATACGAATTGAATAACAAATAAGACACTAAATATGATGGAGATTCCCCAGAACATTTGCTGTGTTCCATTTAACGAACTCCACCAGTCTCCAAATACGAGTAGATACATTTTTCTGTTTTTTTGATTAGTTGACCTTTAAGTTCTTTTTAATTATTTCTATCCTAGAACTTAATTGATTATACTAAGTAATCATTTTCTCTAAAACTAGCTTTTTCATTGCTAAAAATCATAATATCTCGACAAATACATTTTATTTCTCGGCAAACGTAAATCTTTATTTCAATTTAGAAAGTCGCTCCAACAACTCTTCTCTTTTTCTAGACGAAACTTCGATTCTTATTTCATCGACAGTTTCTACTAATCCTCCTTTTTTTGATTTAATAAATTTTCTTACGGTATGCAAATTAACTAAATGAGATTTGTGTATTCTAAAAAAATCTTTTTCAAATAATAGCTTTTCAAAATGCCCCAAAGTCTTAGTGATTAAGTGAGAAGTCCCATCTATCAAAAATACAGTTGTATAATTGCTTTCTGCTTCACATCGAATAATATCTTTATGATTGACAAAGGTAAATCCATCAGTCGTGGTCAAGGCAATCTTTTCTATTTTTTGAGCTGCTAATAATTCTTGAAGGAATTCGAATTTTTCAGATTGAGGAGAGTAATTTCTCAGTTCTTTTACCGATTCTACCGCTTTAACTAATTCGTCAATTTCAATCGGTTTTAATAAATAATCAATGGCGGAAAATTGAAATGCTTCTACTGCATATTCATCATAAGCCGTGGTAAAAATAACTTCAAAAGAAAAATCATTATTATAAAATTTTAGTAATTCGAAACCACTTTCGATCGGCATTCGAATATCCAAAAAAACGACATCGGGCATTTCTTGAGCTATTAATTTTTTTGCTTCACTTACAGAATCAGCCAATCCGATAATTTCCAAACCATCACAATATTCCAAACACAATGCTTGGAGCAACCTACGACTTCGGGCTTCGTCGTCAACAATAATACCTTTCATTTAATTTTAGTGTTAGTTCGGTTAATTTAGGTTTTCTGTTTTCTCTGTTATAGTATCAATAGTAACCATTAATTTATTGAATATCAATCATTTATAAAAATATTTCGCTACATAAGTTTTTTTCAAAAATACCTTCTTAAAATCTAAGCTTAGATTAAATCCAATTTTTATCTTTAGGAAAATAAAAACTCAACACATGAAACTCAATCGTAAAGATTTTTTCAAAGGAGCTGCACTAGGAATCATTTCCTTGCCATTTGCTATTCGAGGTTGTACGAATGAAAATATAGCGCAAAGTACTTCTTCTACAACTGTTTCAGGGAAGACGTATAAATGGAAAATGGTTACGACTTGGCCACCCAATTTCCCAGTCTTGGGAGAAGGTTGCAACCTCTTCGCAAAGTGGGTAAAAGAAATGTCTGGCGGTCGAATGGAAATCAAAGTTTATGGTGGTGGTGAGTTAGTTCCTGCCTTGGAAATCTTCAATGCGGTAAGTAGTGGTGCTGCCGAAATTGGTCATGGCTCCGCTTATTATTGGGCGGGGATTGCTTCCTCTGCGCAGTTTTTTGCCTCTGTCCCTTTTGGTATGAATGCGCAACAAATGAACTCATGGTTGATCAGCGGAGGTGGTTTGGAACTTTGGGAAGAATTGTATGATAAATTTAATTTGATTCCAATTCCTGCTGGAAACTCAGGTGTTCAAATGGGGGGATGGTTCAATAAAGAAATTAATTCGGTAGCAGATCTACAAGGTCTAAAAATGAGAATGCCAGGACTTGGTGGAAAGGTTTTAGCAAAGGCTGGAGGTAATCCAATTTTGATTGCAGGAGGAGAACTATACACAAGTTTGGAACGAGGAGTAATTGATGCCACAGAATGGATTGGCCCTTATCATGATTACATTATGGGCTTTCATCAGATTGCGAAGTATTATTATTCACCAGGATGGCACGAAGCTGGAACCACGCTCGAAATGTTTTTTAACAAAGAAAAATTCAATGAGTTGCCTAGTGATTTGCAAGCCATATTGAAGACCGCTGCACTTCGATTAAACATGTGGATGCTGTCAGAATTGGAAGCAAAGAACACTTTTTATTTGAAAAAAATATTGGATGAATCAGATGCAGAGTTGCGGGTTTTCCCCCAAGAGGTTTTGGATGAATTAAAAAAATATACGGACGAAGTTTTGGATGAGGTAACTGCCGCTGACCCTTTTGCGAAACGAGTTTATGAGTCTTATAATAATTTCAGAACTGATGCTGCGGAATGGTCAAAACTGACGGAGAAAGTTTTTTATAATAAAATTCAAATGTAGATTTCAACATAAAAAGAGGTGTTAGCGCTTAAAGCGCTAACACCTCTCCTATCTATGAAACACTATGAAAAAACGAAAAAAGAAAGCACTTCTAGTTCTTGTAATTATATTAACGACAACGTTAGCAATTATTTATTTTTTATCAAAAAAAGAAAATCTCAACTTGGATCACATCAGTTTAGACAATTGGAAAGAGACTCCTGCTAGTACTTTTCGCAACGATCAAATGCGTTTTGAACGAGTCAGAGATGCCTACGAGGCAAAGGAAATTTATATCAAAAAATTGTTGACTTCCAAAGGGTTCAATTCTTTCGATTACAAATTATTCTTAAGGGTTTTTAAACAGGAAGAAATTTTAGAAGTATGGATAAAAAAAAACTCTTCCGATTATCAATTGCTCACGACTTACGATTTTTGTAAAAACTCAGGACAACTTGGGCCAAAACGAATGGAAGGTGATTACCAAATTCCAGAAGGGTTCTATCACATTAGTCACTTCAATCCAAAGAGTAATTTTTTGCTTTCGCTAAAAGTAAATTATCCAAATGATTCTGATAAGATGCTAAGTGATCCAATTAATCCTGGAAGTAATATTTATGTGCATGGCGGTTGCCAAACAACAGGTTGCATTCCTCTCACCAATGATAAAATTCAAGAATTATATTTGCTTGCAGTCGAAGCGAAAGAAGAAGGTAGAAATATTCCAATTCATATTTTTCCAACTAAAAACTTTGAAGGTATTTTGGATAAAAACTCTGAGCATTTTTCTTTTTGGGAAAACCTAAAAGAAGGGTTTGACTTTTTCGAAGAAAATAAAAGATTACTTTATATCGACATCGAATCTGATGGAAAATATAAAATTCGAGTTCGAAATTAATTATAAAACTCAAAACAAAAATACCAACTTCGGAAACAAAATCACCAAAAACAAAAACACCAATTGAATAATCACAAACGGAATTATCCCTCGATATAAATGCCCCGTCGTAATCTCAGGCGGCGCAACTCCTTTCAAATAAAATAATGAAAACCCAAATGGGGGCGACAAAAACGAAGTCTGTAAATTCAACGCTAACAAGATTCCAATCCAAATTAAATTCATATCATAGATTTCAAAAATAGGCGCTACCACCGGAACGATAATAAATATGATCTCAATAAAATCGATAAAAAAGCCCGCTACAAAAACCACCAACATCACTAAAAACAAAAACATATTTGGCGATAAATTCGACTCTTGAATTAAATTAACCAAATAAGTATCTCCGCCTAGTTCTCTAAAAACAAAGGTAAAAGTCGTCGCTCCCAACAAGATGATAAAAACCATCGTCGTCAAATGCGTCGTCTCTCGCATCACTTCATTCAATATTTTTAAATTAAACTTCCCTTGAGAAATAGTCAAAATCGTTGCGCCCATTGCGCCAATCGCAGCAGCTTCTGTTGGCGTTGCCAAACCCACTAAGATCGAACCAAGCACCGCAACAATTAAAAAGAAGGGTAACAAGAATGCTTTGATTATTTTCCCATAAAAACCTTTTCTTTTAAATGCTGCAATTTCTTCTTCGGGAATACTTGGTGCTTTTTCAGGATTGAAATAAGCGTAAACCGCGATGTAAATGACATAGCTAAGTACCAACAAAAAACCTGGCAATAATGCCGCTTTAAACAAATCTCCTACCGTCACTCCCAACATATCGCCCAACAAAACTAAGACGACGGAAGGTGGAATTATTTGCCCTAAAGTTCCTGATGCGGCAATCGTTCCGGTTGATAATTCAGGCGAGTAACCTCTGTTTAGCATCGTCGGTAAACTAATCAACCCCATCGTAATTACTGTCGCTCCAACGATACCTGTCGACGCTGCTAACAATGCTCCTACAATTACAACTGAAATAGCTAAACCTCCTTTCATTTTTCCAAAAAGCATCGCCATCGTTTCGAGTAAACTTTCCGCAAGTCCAGATTTCTCCAACATAATCCCCATAAAAACAAAGAGCGGAACTGCGAGCAAAACCACATTCGTCATTGTTCCCATGATCCTCGAAGGTAACATCGAAAAGTCTGATGGATCTAAAAAACAGAAAGCATAAATCGTTGAAATTCCTCCCAAAGTAAATGCTACAGGAAAGCCATAAAGGATGAGTAAAAAAATGCTAAGGAAAAGTATAATTGCTAAATATTCCATTTCTGTTTTTTCGTTTTGTTGGGATTTAGTTTTCTCTTACCCTCTTATATTTCAAAGTCAAAAGAGAATCTGCCACCATCGCCAAAGCTTGCAATAACAACAAACATGCACCAATCGTTATCGCAAATTTCACCACAAATCGATAAGGCAAGCCATTTGGATTTGGCGAACCTTCCAATATTTTAAATGATCCCAAAGCATAATCATACGACACCCAAATAATCAAACAGCACCAAGGAATTAAAAATAACAATGCTCCTACAAGATTAACTAACGCTTTGTCTCTTTCAGAAAAATCAGCATAAAACAAATCTACTCGAACATGTTTGTCATGCTTCAATGTATAACCTGCTGCCAACAAAAATATCATCGCAAATAAATGCCATTCCAATTCTGGTAACCAAACTGGTTCGCTATCAAAAAGCATTCGTCCCAACACTCGACCACAAACTAACACCACTAAAATACCTGTTAACCAGGAAGTTGCTTTCCCGATATTTTCATTGATTACATTAACGAAATTGATAAACTTTTGAAGAAGATTTTCCATAAAAGAAAGAAGTTGATTTTTACAATTTGTAAAAAACGACAAAAAATCAATGAATCAAAATTTGATTTTGATTTTACTTTTTTGAACCTCGAAAATATTTAACTGAAGTTTTTATTGACTGATTAGAAATATCAATCAGGCGGTAAGCGATACTATGATGATCAACTTTGAAGTCTTCACTAAGTTGATCTAATTGATAAAAAGTAGAAGGAGTGATTTGTACTAAAATATTATCTCGTTGAATACTTTTTTCTACATGAAAATGTCCACAAAAAATGTTGACAAACCCTCGATAACTAAAAAGCACATCCTGAATCTCTGGAATATTTTGCAACGCATATTTCGTATCCATAAATTTAACACCAGCCTTAACCGGAGGATGATGCGTAAAAATTACATAATTATCATTTCCATTTTTGAGTTGGCGATCCAACCATTTGAGTTGATTTTCAGAATGAAAGCCTCTAGAAGAATCTAAAAATAGACACGTTGCTTTTCCTAGTTTTTTCGCAAAGTATAATTCATCATCAGTAACCAAGTGTTGCAATCCAAAAACCTCTGCCATCATCATCGTATCATCATGGTTTCCTCCGATTACATCATAAGGAATCCGAGTCAAATCTAATTGGTCTCTAACCCATTCGTAAATTTTTACATCACCAACATCAAAACACAGGTCTCCCGAAACCACCAAATGATCGGCTTTCGCTTGACGAGCTGCACGCAAAATTCTCTTAAAATTTTTGCGAACATCAATATCAAAAGGATATTCATTTTCCTTATCGATATGTAAGTCGGTGATTTGAATAATTTTCATCTAGATAAATATGTCAATTTTGAATCTAATAACGGATTTTTTTTATTTAAAATCGAATTTCGTTCCATTTTCTTATTTCGAAGAAGTTTAATACGAAAAAGAGGTTATTTTAACAAAATAACCAAATATATTAATCTCATTAAGAAGTTATTTAAACTTTCCTTTTTCCCTTCCGTTAATCATTTAATTGATTATTTTTGCAAAAAAAATACCTACTATAAAAAACTAGAATATGAGTATAGTTGAAATGAAAGTCCCTGTAATTGGGGAATCTGTAAATGAAGTAACGCTTTCTCAATGGTTGAAAGGAAATGGTGATTATGTGAAATTAGATGAGCCGATCTGTGAATTTGAATCGGATAAAGCAACTTTGGAATTTCCTGCGGAAGCTGCTGGAAAATTAATTTATGTCGCAGCCGAAGATGACGATTTAGAAATTGGTGCATTGGTTGCCAAAATCGACACAAGTGTTGCAGCTCCCGATGCTTCAGCTCCTGCAGCAACTCCAGCTCCTGCCACCGAAGAAAAGAAAGAGGTCGTAGCTGAAACTGCTGCTCCAGTTGCAGCACCTGCTACTGCATCATATGCTTCTGGGCACCCTTCTCCAGCTGCTGATAAAATTTTAAAAGAAAATGGCGTAGCTGCCAATCAAGTGAGTGGATCTGGCGTGGATGGAAGGATCACAAAAGAAGATGCTCAAAAAGCAGTTGCTGCTAAATCAAGTGCACCTGCTCCTACTGCAAAAATGGAAACTCCAGCACCAAGTACTCCATCTGCTAATTTTAGTCGAGGAACTTCTCGGAAAAAAATGAGCAGAATGCGAAGAACGATTGCTTCTCGATTGGTTTCTGCTAAGAATAATACGGCGATGTTGACCACTTTTAATGAAGTGGATTTGACGGAGGTAATGAAATTAAGGAAAAAATACCAAGAGCGATTTGTTGAAAAGTATGGAATCAAACTAGGCTTTATGTCTTTGTTTTCCAAAGCTTGTGCTAAGGTTTTGATGGAAATGCCAGATGTGAATGCACAAATTGATACGGACACAAATGAAATCATTTATCATGATTTTGCAGATATTTCGATTGCGATTTCTACCCCAACAGGTTTGGTGGTCCCTCCTGTGAAAAATGTAGAATCTTTAAAATTTCATGAAATTGAAGCAGCAATTAAAGGCTTGGCAGTAAAAGCAAGAGATGGTAGTTTGACTTTAGATGAAATGAAAGGTGGAACTTTTGCGATTACCAATGGTGGAATTTTCGGTTCGATGATGAGTACACCAATTTTAAATGAACCACAATCTGCGATCCTTGGAATGCACACTATTCAACAACGACCAATGGCAATTGATGGAGAAGTAAAAATTCGTCCAATGATGTATTTAGCACTTTCTTACGATCATCGAGTGATTGATGGAAGTACTTCTGTTACATTTTTAGTGAAAGTGAAGAAATTATTAGAAGATCCAGTTACACTTTTAATGGATCTCTAAGAAATATTTTTGATAAAAAAGAGCCGATTTTCATGTATTTGAGAATCGGCTTTTTTTATGGACACTCCTAAAACATTGACAAATGTCATCGAAATCGCCATTTATTTCACATATCTTTAATTTCTAATATTTTTTAACAAAAAATAGTCTTTAAAATGTTTTATATGCTTATTTTTACGCCTCTAAAAAAATTACAAACTCAAAAATAGAGGGCGTATAACCGTTTTTTCCAATCTTTAAAATACCGTTTTCGGTATATTGTTAATCGGCTAGAATAGCCATATATTTGAGAGCCTGAATTTCAGACATTATTAAGTCCCTCCGTTCCCGAGCATTTTTAAACATAAAAAACTTAATTAAGCTCATACTTTTTCCTAGAAGCAATAGATACTTTATTTATAATTTCCATGAACAATGAATAAACTTATACTTGGAACAATCATTTTAATACTAGCAATTTCTGCTTGTCGTAGTGACAAAGTGCAGTTGGCTACTCAAAATGATATTCTACTTGAAAATGCGATAAAGAAGTTTTCTCCAGATGGAGAACTCGAACACTTTGTACTTCCTCAAAGTAATGACTACAATTCGATTCCTACTTCTCCTGAAAATCCAATCACACCTGTAAAAGTAGCTTTAGGTAAATTCCTCTTTTTTGAAACTGGACTTGGACTAGCACCAATGCAAGAAATTGGCGAAGGAACTTATTCATGTGGAAGTTGCCATATACCAGCTGCTGGTTTTAAACCAGGCAGAGAGCAAGGAATTGGCGAAGGCGGTATTGGTTTTGGAGCAAATGGAGAAGCTCGAACTATGAGTGATTTATACACACCTGAACAAATAGATGCACAAGGAGCAAGACCGTTGAGCATGTTAAATGCAGCTTACGTGACCAATGCTTTATGGAATGGACAATTCGGAGGCGGAGGTGTCAATGAAGGAACCGAAGCGCTTTGGAAAGAAGAAGACGGAACCGATATAAATCATTTAGGCTACGGAGGTTTAGAATCTCAAAATATTGAAAGTTTGCATTTGCATAGAATGGTGATTAATAAAGATGTAATTACTGACTTAGGATATTTACCGTACTTCGAATCTGCCTTTAGTGATTTTCCAGAAGAAGAAAGATATTCTGATGTAACAGCAAGTTTTGCTATTGCAGCTTATTTGAGAACTTTGATTACGAACAAAGCGCCATTTCAAGATTACTTAAAAGGAAATCGAGATGCACTTACGGAGCAAGAAAAACGAGGTGCTATGCTTTTCTTTGGCGATGCAAAATGTGCCACTTGCCATAGCAGTCCTTCTCTAAATTCAATGACATTTTATTCAGTTGGTGTAAAAGATTTATATCAATGTGGAACAAATGTTTTCAATACATCTATTGATGATACTCGAAATTTAGGTCGTGGAGGATTTACGGGAGAAGCAGAAGACATGCACAAATTTAAAGTGCCACAATTATATAATTTAAAAGATACTCCTTTCTATTTTCATGGAAGTAGCAAAACAACTTTGCGAGAAGTCGTTGAATATTTTAATGATGCGGTTCCTGAAAATGTGAATGTTCCAGCAAGTCAGATTCCACCAATTTTCTCACCACTTGGAATGAGCGAAAGTGATATTGATGACTTAGTGGCATTTTTGGAAAATGGATTACGTGATCCTGACCTCGAAAGATATGCACCAAGTTATATTCTTTCTGGAAATTGTTTTCCAAATAATGATCCTCAATCGAGAATTGATTTGGGATGTGACTAGAACATAAAACTTGATTAAAAAAAGAAAGAGAGTAAATGGAGATGAATCCATTTACTCTCTTTTTTTACATTTTAGGATGATCTGTAGGTTCAGCCTCTGAAATAATTAATGGAATTTTATTTTTTATTTCTTTCTGTTGTGCTTTTTCCAACATCTCAAAACCTTTATTGTAAACTCTTCGAGCCTCTTCATCTCGTAATTCTGAGTAAGCACCTTTCAATTCATTGTAAACTCCAATGTACGTTTCGTAAGAAGTGGAACGATCATTTTTTAGTGAAATAATTGCCTTCTTTGGACTATCAGGCATGTGGTCTAACTTCTGAGGATTAGTTATAAATTCCTTCGTTCGCTTTCTTAAATCATAAATCTCTGCTCGCTCATCTTCTACTAACAACTCATTTTTTCCATTGACCAATACATTTAGAATATTATCAGTATTGACTGTAACTATTATTGGAGGTTCATCAATCCATGGTGGCAATTGAACCAGAATTCCTTTGTCCTCAGCAATGGTAGTCGTCACTAAAAAGAAAATCAAAAGGAGAAATGCAATGTCAGCCATCGAACCTGCATTAATTGGTTCGTCTTTTTTACGTCGTTTCTTTTTTAACATGTTTAAAAATTTTTGATAAAAAAATATGGTAGTATATTTCGACGACGTAATAATTATTAGATGTGGATTAACTTATTTTTGGTGGGTTTTATCGAAAAAATAGTGTTCGGATTTTTTATTAAATTTATATTGAAAAACAATTCTCAGGTAGAGATGTTAATCAGAAAATAGAACAGTTGATGAAAAATAATCCATTCAAGAAATACTCCGATAAATTTTCCGAATTTGGTTTTTGGGAAAAAATAAAAAACTATGCGATCCAGGCTGGCCAAAAAACAGTTTATACCGCACTCCTTTTATATTATGCTTTCAAACGATCGGATACTCCTGCTTGGGCCAAACGAGTGGTCTTAGGTGCGTTGGGATATTTCCTTTCGCCAATTGATGGGATTCCAGATTTGACGCCATTTTTAGGTTATACCGATGACTTGGGGGTTTTGAGTTTTGGGTTAGTTTTGATCGCGGGATATATCAACGATGAAGTTCGAGGCAATGCTCGTACTCAAATGACAAAATGGTTTGGAGAAATTAATGAAGGTGAATTGAATGAGGTAGATGACTCTCTTTGATTTAATTTTGTTTTATCCTTTCTTAAAATTTTATGAACCAAGATCATCATCTAATATATCCGGGCGACTTGATCCTGTTTTTATATAACCTCTGTCAACCTTAATTATCCATGTAAGAAATGTGATTAATATTATCTGAAGAAAAATCAATAAATATGACATCATGTTTAATTCATTATTTTCATCTAAAGAAAAAATACTTAGCAAAAGAATCAATCCAAATATTATTGATACAAGATTGATTAAAAAATTTAAAAACCTTTCATCTTTTATTTTTAGAAAAAAAACGTCTGTTATAAAAATATACAAAAGCCAAAATGGTGTCGAAAGAGAGAATACTAAAATAGGTCCAAATAAAATATGACTAATGAAATTTCCTAGACTCAATATTTTTTGAAAATCATTGAACATAAAACTCCCAAAAACCAGATTTGAATATTCTTTTTAAAAAATTTATCTTCAATTGTTTTCATATTATTATTTCAGCTTCCTTAAATCCTTAATCCGACTCAACTTCCCTCCTACACTCCTCGGAATTTTTCCAAACTCTTTTAACTCCACCTGCATCGACAAGCCAATATTATTTTTAATTTTTCGGCTCAATTGATTGGTCAACTTTACAATCAAATCCTTTTTTTGAAAACCTCGTCCACCTAGTTTTTGAGAAATCTCAGGCGCAACTTCTACCTCCAGCTTCACTTCATCCATCGTCTTTTTTCGAGTGACAATTAATTGATAACATGGTGCAAGGTCTGGAAAATCTTCCAACAAAACTTCCACCTGAGTATGAAATAAATTTACTCCTCGAATAATCAACATATCATCTGCACGTCCTTTAATCGAACTCATTTTTACATGCGTTCGTTTTGCACCTTTATCATAATGAAGACTACAAATGTCATTAGTCCAATATCTCAAAAGCGGCATTGCCCCCTTCGTCAAAGTAGTAAAAACTAAAACACCTTCTTCGCCAAGAGGCAACGGTTCACCCGAATCTTTATCAACCACTTCTGGAAAAAAATGATCTTCCCAAACATAACTTCCCGTTCCTTTTTCTTCAAAATCTTCTTGCGAAACTCCTGGTCCAATAATTTCACTCAAGCCATAAATATTAGTTGCCGTCACATTCAACCCTGATTCCACTTGCGAACGAATAGTCTCCGTCCAAGGCTCTGCACCTAGGATGGCATATTTTACTGCGAGATCATTTGTATCTATTCCACGCTTAGTACATTCCTCCGCCAAGGTCTGTGCATAAGAAGGTGTACAACAAATTACCTCTGGTTTGAAATCTTGCAAAATCATCAATTGCCGATCCGTCATTCCACCTGAAACTGGGATAACTGCCATACCTAACTTAGTTGCTCCTCCATGCATACCTAGCCCTCCTGTGAACAATCCATAACCATATGCGTTGTGCAATTTCATTCCCTTCTGAGCTCCTGCTGCAACTAAAGATCGTGCGACCACTTCATCAAATATTCGTAAATCTTTCCGATTGTAACCTACGACGGTTGGCTTACCAGTTGTTCCACTTGAGGCATGAATTCGGACTACTTGATTTTGGGGAACAGCGAATAAATCGAATGGATAATTATCTCGAAGATCTGTCTTTTTGGTAAAAGGTAATTTATGTAAATCTTTAACTCCTTTTATTTTGGAGGGTTTGATTCCTGCCTCGTCGAGTTGTTTTTTGTAAAATGGGACTTTTTTGTAGAGTCGATTGACGAGTGTGACGAGGCGTTCGTTTTGAAGTTTTCGCAATTTCCGGAGCGGGAGGGTTTCTATGGTTTTGTTATAGAACATGATTGATTTTTTTGAAAACCAATTTACTAATACTGTCTTAAAACCAGTTGATTTTTAATGATTTTTTCCAAAAAGAATGCAAGAGCAAATCAATATCAAATTAACTCTTGCATCCTTCTTCTTATTCTATTTTTTTTCGTGTGAAGCATCCTTCATCATCACGTCATGTATGCGTTGCTCCATTTCCCAAAACCATTTCCCACCTGAAGTTGTCAACATCACTAATCCAACATCTAAATTTGGAAAGAAAACATAACAGCTTGCAAAACCATCAAAATCACCATTATGCCCAAGATGCAAAGTATTAAGATTTTTATTTTTTAAAAATTCAAAAAAACCATATCCATAATTTGGAGATTTCCCTGCTTCGCCTAATGGTCTTTTTTCTTGCGTTAAGAGGAGAGGATTATTTGTCGCTTCAATATTTGTGTAAGCCTCCATTTGGAAAATCATCAATTGCGTCAAGTCTTCTACACTTGAGTAAATTCCACTTGCAGGGTTCTGTTTTCCAAAATCAGAAGATTGGATGCTCATAGTATTCCATTCAGGTCGGTAGGCAGTTGCGAGTTGTTCCTGTTGCTGTTTCTCATTCAAATGAATAGATGTGTTTTTTAATCCGAATTTATTCGACACATATTTTTTCAATAATTCCTCAAAGGATTTTCCACTTGCTTGCTCCATAATATAACCTACACATGAGTAACCTAAATTGGAGTAAGACCATTGCGTTCGAGATTCAAATTCGAATTGCATTTTTTTCAAGTCATCAAAAAGGTCAGCTTCAGAATAAGTGCCGATGACAGACCCGCCAAACATTTTACGTTTTAAATTTTTAGCATCTCTTGGCAAACCTGCTTGATGTAGTAAAAGGTCTTTTACAGAAATTGATTGTAATTTTTCTAAGATAATTGGTGAAGTGTTTTTAGGGAAAAAAGATGCGGCCTTAGCATCCAAATTAATGATTCCATCTTCTTCCAATGAACGTGCGATGATGCCCGTAAATGTTTTGCTTAAAGAAGCAATTTGAAAAATTGAATTTCCTTCCGCTTGTTGAGGTTTATTTCTCTCCAAAAATCCTGTGCTCAAAATAGATTTAACTTCTCCTTTTTCAACCAACCCAACCACTACTGCAGGTATATCATTGTCAGTTACATAAGCGTCAATAATATTTTGAATTAAGTCTGTTTTACTTTTTTCGCTAGAAGAAATATCAGAAAGAGTTACATCAAGGGCAGCAATATTTGGTTGCTCTTTATTATTAAAAAAGAAAAAAGATGCTGCGGAAATAAGTAGAATGCTGATGGTGAATTTCATTTTATTGAATTTTTATTGTTAAATAATTTTCTTCAAAAATGAATCAATTCAGCTCGTCCTGCGACCGAACGCCACGAATTTAAAGTATTCGCACTTTAAATCGCTGTTTTTTAAAGTACTCGCACTCTTTTCTGCTAAAATTTTATTGGTTGTTTTTTTTAAAAACGGAAGGGGTTACTCCTTTTATTTTTTTAAAAGCAGCATTGAAAGTAGATTTTGATTTGAACCCCGCTTCATAGGCAATTCCGAGAATAGAAAGATGTGCCAATTCAGGGTCATTGAATTTTTTGATGACAGCATTTACTCGGTAAGTATTTATAAATTCGAAGAAGTTTTTTTCTTCATTTTTATTGATGATTTGAGAGAGGTAACCGCTGCTGATTTTTAATTTATCTGCCAACAGTTTTAAATTCAAATCGGTGTTCAAATAAGGTTTCTCATTTTCCATCAACTCAATCAAATTCTGATAATAAATATCTGTTTTTTCAGATAACGTTTTTTCTATTGTTTTATCTTCTTGCTCATTTTCATGATACATTTCCACCTTCAACAAATCCTTTTTCGAATAAGTAGAATAACCTATCCAATAAATCAAACCCGACATAGCAATCCACATAGGATAATAAATTTCAACAGAAGGGTTGCCGCTTACTTGCTCATAAATAGTTGGAATCATCCAAACTCCCCAGATGATGAATAACAAAACAATTAATTGCTTCAACCATTTCAGACTAATATCTTCTACTTCCGCGTAGTTTTGTAACAATGCTTTTTCATAAATATTAATTCTGCGAATAGCTAAAACTAAAATACTCAAAGAGAAAATAACGGCAAATAAATCTATAAATGAAAAGACATCGATTAATCTCCGAATATGATTAATCATAAATTCTCTATCGGTCAAACACCAATACATGCAATAAATTTGAAAGCAAAATTGGAGAAAGGCAGGTAGAAATAAGAACCAATCTTTTTTAGAAAATTTTCTTTCAGGCTGAATGAGAAAAAGTACAAAGAAATGAAAACAGGTAATGATGAGCAGAGAACAATTTAACGGAAGATATTCATAAACAGAATAAAATGCACCTGTTCGAATTCCCAATGCTTCGAAAGTATAATAAATACTATTGAGCGAAAAAGAAAGAATGAATAATGCCAAAAACAAATTTGACCGATAAGAGGAGCGAGGATTAAAAAACAAGAAAATGGAAAAAATTATTCCTTGCACTCCGCCGAGCAAAATGGTGAGGTCAAAGAAGTTGGCATTTTCGATATTCATTCAATAATTTATTTAAAAAAATTACGACTACGCCTTCAATGCCTCCTTCGTATAATCCGACAGAACCAATCTCCCACTCGCCTCTGCTCTTGTTTCCAACAACTCATCCCAATGCGAACAATTTTCCCAAAAGACTTTTTTCAACATACTTTGTGCCTCTGGATTTGTGGACAAAAGATAATCCGCCATTTTCATTACGCCTTCATCAAGCGCTTCTGCACTTTCAAAAACATCAGCGTAAAGACCTTTCATCTTTGCCCATTCTGCTGATTGAAAAGTATTCGCATCTATAGTGATTTGACTCATCGCAGAAATTCCAATCTTTCGTTCCACCGCTGGCCCGACCACAAATGGTCCAATTCCAACATTTAACTCACTTAATTTTATTGCTGAAAATTTCGTTGCCAAACAGTAATCTACTGCCGAAGCTAAACCAACTCCTCCTCCAACTGCTTTTCCTTGCACTCGACCAATAATCAACTTTGGACATTTACGACAAGCATTAATCACATTCGCAAAACCCATAAAGAATTTTTTCCCCGTAGGAAAATCATTGATAGAAATGAGTTCGTCAAAACTTGCACCTGCACAAAAGGTTCGTTCTCCTCCACTTTTTAAAATGATGACTTGCACCTCAGGGTCTTCGCCTGCTGCGATAATCGTTTGCTCCAATTCTTGCAGTAAGTTACTTGGAAGTGAATTATGTTTTGGATGAAAAAAAGTGATTTGTGCTAACCCTTTTTTTAAAGTTTCTCTTTTTATATAACCGTCTTGCATATTATTAAATTAATTTTTAAATCTTAATATATTCTTTTTTAAATCCCGAAATCATGAATCCTTATTTATTTCCTCCTTCTTTACTTTTAGTCTTCTTTTTCAATTCACTTTCTGCCTTATCATACATCCGTTTTATAATATCATCATAGTCTTTAAACAAAATAAATTCACCTTTTGTTGGTTTTATAATTTTAACCTTAGATAATAATTCTAGGTCTTTAATTTTAAACATCTCTTCTTTCAATCTTTTAATTTTCAGCTCCAATATTAAGCCTGGCAATCCTCCATATTTTTCAGGACCAAAAGGAAAAGGTAAACTCTTCGTAAACCATGCCTCTGCATATTCTCTAAATAAAAATCTTCCACCTTCATAAATATCTTTATACACAATTGCTTTTTGGCAAGTATAACTTCCAATTTTTTTAGTTTCATTAGTTATTTTCCAATCTCTTGATTCTAACCTTGATTCAACAAGAAACATTTTCACTTTCTTAAATCCTTTTATTGTCTCTTGCATTTTCTCAGTCTTCCTATTTGTATAAATATTTTTATTCTTTGCCATTACAAACTGAAGCGTAAAAGGAATATCCTCATCCTCATTGGTAAAGAAGAACCGAGATTCATTTTGATTAAATCTCAATTTAAAATGTGGAGAAGTATCTTCATTACTCCCCGCCTCATCTACCCATGTATAAATAACTTCACCACCTGATTTATTTTGTCCATAAATCTGACTAATTGACAACATTAATAATGATAGAACAGAGACTTTTATCAGATTACTCATTTTGGATAAATTGAGGTATTTTTGTTTTAGAGCTAGCATTTTATAGTCGCTTAAAAAAATTAAATGAAATACAAAACTAGTAGGATTCGATTGAATCGAGAAACAATGAGGTAAGCATTTTAATCTTGAATTTTCTTCTCCAAAAAATTCCTCAAGCTTTCTCCTAAAAAAAATTCCCAGCCACCGATACAACTTTCTCTTTTAAATTCAGGAATATCACTTGGATAATCTTCTGTGACTATATTAGTCAATCGAAGTTGTGTTTTTTCCTCCTTTTCAAAAATTTCAAAACTTACAAATCCATCTCCTGAATATTCTTCGTATGTCCAATGGTAAGATATTTTTTTTAAAGGAATGACTTCTTTGATTTTCCAAAGATGGGTAAATGTTCTTTCACCCGATTGAACAGCGAAGGATGTTTCAAAACCTATTTCAGTTTGAAACGTTTCAATATTCGCAAAAAACCATTGCTGCATTTTTTCAGGTTCAGTAATAGCAGCCCAAATTTTTTCTACGGAAACGGTGTAACTAGCTTCTACAATAATTGGTGGGTCAGTTTTTTTCATAGAACAGATTTTTATAAAAGTTAATATAAAAAAACTTCGTAAGAAGTCCTAGATATGATAGTTTTACAAATCAAAACTAGTGAAATTTACATTATATTTTAAGTGTAATTGATTTCTATTCTAAATCGTAGTAGGTACTATAAAAAAGAATAGTTTTATTAAATAAAAAAATTATATGAAAGATAAGCACGAGGAAATCAAAGAGTATTATGGCAAAGAATTGTCAACCAGCGAAGATTTGAAAACGAATGCTTGCTGTACGATGGAAGAACCTGCTGAGCACATCAAAGCTGCATTGAGTAATATTCATGATGAAGTCATGACTAAATATTATGGTTGTGGTTTAGCAATTCCTGCTGAGTTGAAAGGATTGCGAGTGCTTGATTTAGGTTCAGGAAGCGGAAGAGATTGCTATATTTTATCGCAATTAGTTGGGCAAAATGGAGAAGTGATTGGAGTGGATATGACTGACGAACAATTGGATGTTGCCAATAGGCACATTGATTATCATACAGAGAAATTTGGTTACAAACATTCCAACGTAAAATTCCTAAAAGGGAATATGGAAAAATTAGAGGAGTTAAATTTGGAACCTAATAGCTTTGATTTAATCATTTCAAATTGTGTCATTAATCTTGCAACGGACAAAGAAAAAGTACTTCGAGATGTTCACCAATTGTTAAAACCAGGTGGAGAAATGTACTTTAGCGATGTGTATAGTGATCGTCGAATCAGTAAAGATTTGCAAGCTGATCCTGTCCTTTGGGGCGAGTGTTTAAGTGGAGCATTGTACTGGAATGACTTTTTGAGAACTTCTCGAAAAGTTGGTTTTACTGATCCTCGAAGTGTAAAAAATAATCCGATCACTATCGAAAATAAAGAAGTTCAAGAGAAATGTGGAGACATTCAATTCTTCTCGGTGACTTATCGATTATGGAAAATTGACAGACTCGAAGATGAATGCGAAGACTATGGTCAAGCGGTGGCGTACAAAGGAACGATTGAAAATAATGCCAGTAGTTTCGATTTAGATGACCATCATAATTTTCCAAAAAATAAAATCATGACAGTTTGTGGCAATACTTTTTTAATGTTGCAAGCGACTCGGTATGCTGAGCATTTTGAATTCTATGGAACTTGGGATACGCATTATGGAGTGTTCGAAGGTTGTGGCGGAGCAATGCCTTTTAGCGCAGTAGAAGGAAGCGATGCAGCAAGTTGTTGCTAGAATTAAAATCTAAAAAATTTGGAAAGCACAATCTCATTAGAGGTTGTGCTTTTTGTTTTTTAGGAAAAAAATTTGATTTAAACTATCTTACGCTTTCCTATAACTTTCACCTTTCAGTAAAAATCATTTTCAAAAAGAAATGAATAGAATTGCATTTTTCATTTTTCTAATCTTGTGCTGTTTGCCTTTATTTTTGCATCTCGATGTAGCGCCGCTGCATTTGTGGGACGAATCTCGTCAAGCAGTCAACGCACTAGAAATGTTGGAAAATGGAAATTGGTTAGTCACTCATTATCAAGGTGAACCGGATATGTGGAATACTAAACCGCCTTTCTTAATTTGGTTGCAAGTGTTGTGTTTTAAAATATTTGGTGTGGGAACTTTGGCCGTTCGGTTACCTTCGGCGTTGGCAGGTTTAGCTACAGTTTTGTTGCTTTTCTTTTTTTGTAAAAAATATTTACATAATCAACTTTTGGGATTTTGTGCAGCTTTTGTTTTACTCACGACGCAAGGTTTCGTTTCCAATCATGTGACGCGAACAGGTGATTATGATTCGCTATTGACCTTTTGGACGACCTTGACCGTTTTTCTTTTTTTTACTTGGGTAAATTCTGACAATGAAAATAAAAAGCAAAAAAGGAATTTACTTTACGCCACCTCATTGAGTGTTGCTGCCGCAGTTTTGACCAAAAGTATTATGGGATTTGTTTTACTTCCTCCCCTCTTTCTATTTTTGATTTGGAAAAATAAATTACGAACACTTTTCTCATCGGTACATTTTTATGGAGTAGTTGGAATTTTTCTAACTATTGTTTTTGGTTATTATTTTTTGAGGGAAAATCAAAATCCAGGTTACTTGGAAGCAGTTTTGGAAAATGATATTCGAGGTCGATATTTTGAAACACAAGAAGGAAATAATCAGTCTTTCTTTTTTCACATGAGAAAAATTTATGAAGAGCGATTTGTGCCTTGGTTGTATTTTTTGCCGCTTGGTTTCTTCGCTACTTTTTTTGCAAAACCGAGGACGAAGGAATTTGTAAGACTATTGTTTTTTAGTGGTTTGTTTTTTCTTTTGGTAATTTCTTTTTCTCAAACGAATTTGATTTGGTATGATGCGCCACTTTTATCTTTGTGGGCAGTTGTCGTTGGTTTGGGAATTGAAAAAATTATTCGAGTGGCTAGTAGTCATTTTTCTCAAGAAGAAAACTCTTTTCGTTTTTCCAAAATCATTGTGGTAGGAGCAATTGGTTTAGCAGTTTTTGGGAATCCATATTTTAAACGAGTAAGCGATAGTTACACTTTTAATAAATTGTGGCTGACGCCTGAGCGAGAATTATTTGAAGGATTTATGCATCGATCAGTTCCATTGGAATACAATATTTTGCATTGGGATATCAATGGTCAAGTGGTGTTTCTGCAACAAGCATATCATCGAAAAGGGTTCGACATCAAAGTCAGAGAGATCAATCAATTGCAAAAAGATGATAGTTTTAAATTTGTGGAATCAGAGCTAGATTTTGCAATTGGAGAGAAAGTAATGATGTGTGAGTCGAATGTAAAAAATGAATTTGAAAAAAAATATAGCTACGAGCAAATCAATAATTGGAGTAATTGTAAGTTGGTAAAGATTACTTCGAAGAAATAATTTTTTACGCACTCGCCAATTTTGAAATCAAATTTAAAATTGGAATGATGTAAAGAATCAATAAAACAAAAATGCTCATTTGAAAAATAGCAGTTCCAATTTTACTCTTTTTCAAAAAATTAAATCCCCAATCAAATCCTTTTAAAAGCGGAATCATCGCAGCTAAGATTCCTGGAAAAAGATAGATGATTTTCATAAAACTATAATCTCTCCCAAAGGCTGTAAATAAAATAATGAAGACTAAAAATCCCACATTAAAAATGGAAAACATCCAACTTGGATTTTCATTTAAAAAATTAAAACTCCTTTCCGAGAATAATCTCCTCCACTTTTTTAAATCTTTAAAAAATCCCAGCAAAAACAGAATGGAAGGAATCAATGCTAAAATCAAAGCACCTCTTCCTACATTCATCATCGCTGGATTATTAGACTGCCACTTCCCTGCCGGCCAATTATCAAAATATAAAAAATGCGAACGACCATATAATTGTGACCAAACAGAAGTTCGATGCAATGGATAATTATCGCCATACTCATTGGTAATCGTTGGATTTTTTATCATATCAAAAAACCGAAAAGTAAAATAACCGCTAGCAATCGACTTTACCCCAGGTCTTCGAAAAGTAGTTTCTTCCAAAAAATTAGGCGCCTCTCCAACAGGCGTGTTGTACATAAATGGATGATCGTATTTTTTAAAATCATCATAGTACCCTCCAAAATATCCCACGAGTAAAAAATTCATCGCTAGAAAAACTAACAAACTCCCGAGGTAATTTTTCCCAACGGAAAGTTTAAAATTTTGAGTACTAATTATTTTAAATAAAAAAACGACGACGACTCCACTCATCAAAATAAATGAATTCCCTTTCGTCACGCCTGCTAAAATTGAAGCGATTAAAATGAATAGAAAAAATCGAAGCGAAGGTTTTTTCAAAAATTGATACAACGCATAAATCATCAAAGTCCCAAACAAAATTAAAAACGCATCATTAGTAGCTTGTGTGTGAATAGCAATAAATCGAGGATTAAGTGCGACCATCGAAAAACTGACCAACTGAACCATTCGATTAAATGGTTGCCCTAAAATAAAAATCAAAAAAATAAGTAGGGTAAAAATCCCAGCGAAGGCGTTGATAAGTTGAGCAAAAATAATTCGGTTTTCCTTTGAAGTAATTTCAAACCAAGTCCAAGATTTGGCAACGGTCTGATGATAAAATTTAGGATGATAGCATTGCCAGCAATCGGTGTACTCTGGTGTTTTACCTTTTGCAATAATTAATTCTGAGACTTCAAGATGAATATCATTGGCGGAACCGTCATTGACAATTGCCAAAGTAATTATCAACGCTGCGGAAACAGCGAGGATGAAATATATTAATGATTTAAGAAATGGAGAATCATTTGAAAGCATTCCTAAAGGTAAAATAGAATTTGTTTTTGATGAGTCTGATTTAAAGAAAATAAAAAAAAATTCAAAGAGTCACTCTAGGTTTGCAAATTCAATCAAATCATTTCCAACATTTTTTAGCGAAGCCTCTTCTTTTTGACCTAAGTATTTTATGTTGAACGGTGTCCGTTAAAGACATTTCTGTTACAAAATTTTCATCGGGATCAAAAGATAATTTAAAAAGAGGTAATTCTTTGGGTTGATGTTCCGTTGTTAATTCATATCTATAGACCGTATCTTTTGGAATACCTAAACTCTCCTCTCCAAATGGATGTGCTTTGACAATAAAAACGAGTGGGTCTTTTCTTTTAATCGCCTCTTCCTCTAATTTTTTTATTCGATCAGTACTCTTTATTATCTCTAAAACTTTCTCTTGACAATCATCCAACATATCGAGAGTCGAGGCTTTTTTTCTTTCAAATTCATAATATTGATCCACTATTAACCCTGAAGAATCTTTGGTGACTTTTTCTTTGATGTCAAAATATTCTTCGATGTACATTTTTCCAGAAACATTATATTTTTCCAATTCATATAATACATTGATGTCTTGAATTTTTACACCATCTAAATCCACAAATTTAAAGGTTAAATTATCTACCTTAATTCCTCTCAGAGTAGTGTTGGAAAAATCACCTCCAAAAAAAGCATTTGTTAAATTCGCTTTCATCATATTCCCATTTCTCATTTCCACATCTTCCAAATTAGCTCCACTTAAATCTGCTTGAGTCAACCTGCTATTATTCATCGTAGCATTCTTAAAATCTGCTTTTTGCATATTGGCAAAACTAATATTGGCATAATCCAAATCAGCTCCCTGAAAATTGACCTCTTCCAAATTCGCATATTGCAAATTAATTTCTCTAAGATAAGCATCTACTAAATTCGCTCCTTGCAGATCAGAGTAACTAAAATTTGCTTTTAAAAAAATCTTTTGATAGACTTCAATTTTCAAATTACTATTGATTAATGAAAGTAGTAATTGACCTCGCTCAGGACTAAGCGGTTGTTTGATGAGTTGGTCATTTTCCAAATAACGATAAGGGCGAAATGCTTGACTGAGTGAAATAATTCGGCTAATCAACGACTCACTCAATCGTCCATTATTATTCGGTTGACTAGTTTCCTCGCCTATCTTATCCATTAAATTACTCATCAAAAAAACGAGAGAACTCCTCCGACTACCCTCTTCCAGATTGACCTGTTGATCCAATCGGTTATTTTGATAACGCAATAAAGTATTTTGGCTGTTTAGAATATAGGTCTGGATACTCAATACCAACAATGGCAAAACTGTAATGAGAAGAGTAAAAGTACCAATGCGAGTAATTCGAATAATTAATTGAGAGGTGAATTCAGCTAGCGTATCCTTAGTGACTTTTTGATCAGGAATCTCTTCGTATAATTGTTTGACACTTTTTTTCAATCCTTTACCAACTAGGTAATTAGTAGTCAATCGTCTTCCCCAATTACTGATAGTTCCTTTACCAGCATCTTTGCCTTTGTAAAAGTTAAGCTCCGTGCGGAGTAATAAATTTTCTTTGATTAAATCTTGTAATTGCTCCTTTGATTTTTCCTCTTCTTCCATATGGTTGGTGTAATAATTTCTTTAGGGAAGATAGGGTTTATCTTTTAAAAAAAATAAATGTTAAGAACCTATATCTTAACACACCTTCTATTTATTCAAACAACACTTTTTATATTTCTTTCCACTCCCACATGGACAAGGATCATTTCGTCCCACTTTTTTTTCAGTTCTGACAAAGGTTTCAGGAACTTCATAAAAGTTAGTATAATCTTCGTCTTCCTCATAATCTTCATCTTCAGGAAATTGGTCAGAAAGGAACGATGAAAAAAGTTCAGAATACTTCCTCATAACCAATTCTTCTCCTTTACTTGGGTTTTTAATTTTATTGATAATTTCTTGGTCTTTTTCAGATAAAGGCGGTCGCTTTATTTTTCTTTCTAGGTATTTTTCTGAATAAAATTCTCGAATATTTTGAGGTAATGGTTTCAGTTCAGATTCATGAAATGGTTTATTTATTTCATTTTTTATTTCCTCTATATCCCCTTGAATATTTTTCTGAATCCATCCAAGTTTATCCAATTCTTCAATTCTATCCCACAATTCAATACCTCTAAAATCAATTAAGTCACCTATCAAAAGTCCGATAAATTTTGTGTCAATTAAATATTGGTTATTTTTATTTTCCACTAAGAAATCAAAAATTTCATTATAAAGTTGAATTACTTCTGCTCGTCGATGAGGTTGATGTATCGCAACTTGAGCTAAAATTTCAGATGCTCGTAACCTAAAAAAAGAATAAACCTTATCTTCCAAAATGAAATCTTTCAAGACTTCTAATTGCCCTTCTCCCAAAAAGTAAAGCGTCGGATAAAAATACCCTTCATACCAATCAGCCATCCAATACTCTATAAAATCTTCGTCTATCCGAAGTAAGTTCAACATTTTATTTAAACTACTTTCTGATTTTAAATCACCTAACCAATAAAGTGCGTGAATCATAAATTCATGCGTAGAATTATCATAATCATCCATTTGGAAAAATTCCCACCTTCGGATACTGTCTTCTAAAATATTTTCTAAATCAGCAATAAGAGTTTCTCTAGGTAAGGCTTCGATTTTTGTAAAATCATTTTCCAAAAAATCAGCAATAGATTTTTGATAAAAAATTTCTAGAATTGGGTGATTTAATTTTGGAGGCAAATCGAGATTATCCAAAAAAACGGTTTGTTGACTGATAGATTCGATTTTCGTTTTCTCTAATCCTTCGAGGTTTTCACCCATTTTTTGTACTCGACTTAAAGCTATCTTTTGAGCAATATCTTCGAGAAATTCTTTTTCAACTCTAAGATCCATTAAGGTTTCTAATCTATTAATAGCCTCGTCTTCATTTCCCAATTTCAACTCTAAATGTATCACCGCAAATTGATAGTTTTTAAAAACTGCAATATGGATAGGTTTATCATATCCTTCTATTTCTCGAATATCTTTTGAATTGCCAAGTAAGTGTTCGTGTTTTTTGAGTTCTTCTACTTCATGAATGTTTAGAATAGTATTGGATATTCCAAAAACATATTTTGGATGTTTCTCAACAGTCTCTGCTAAAATTTGTCTTGCTTTAACTGTTTGATTAGACAAAGTATAAGCACCATAGAGATAGTTTTTAAGCGAAGGAATTTGTGGATATTGCTTAATCAATTTTTGAAGTCGAGGAATAGACTTTTGAGGATTGGATCGGGAGGCATAAAAAAGGTCTTGTATTTCATTATTCAAATATTCATCTTTTTCAACAAGAGGTTCGTCCGTTATTTGAATACCTGTTTTTTTAAAAAAATCTCGATAAGCTTTTTCTTCTCGGCTAAGTCCAAATAGTGCCATAGTAACGTATGTTTAATTTTTGTAAAAAGGAAAATGAAGTTAGTAGATTTGGATTTAAATGGGAAAAAATATGGAGGATTTTTTTTACTAAAACATAATATGCACATAAAAAAACGGTAATTGAATTAACTTCAATTACCGTCCGCAGTATTCTAATTTAGATTTAAATTCTAAATCCCAAACTGCTCAAAATGCAACGCATAATGTTTCCCTTCCATCAACTTCCATTCATACCTCGTTACATTTCCAAAAACATTACTCGGCACCGTCGCCTTTGGATTTTCTTTAAAGAATAATTCCAGCTCATCATAACTTTTCCAAAACTTAGTCTTCGCTTCTTCCAAACTTCCGTAACGTAAATCTTCCACTTCCCCTTTTTTCAAAATAGGGTGGTCAAAACTTTTCGGCATCGGTCGATAATTCCAAAGTGAGTCTTGTGTACGTTCCAAATATTTTTCAGGCGTTATAATCTCGCAAGGAATTTTTCCTAAAGCCTGCTGCATAAAAAATTCAAAATGCTCCACGAGATGTTGCGCTGTCATCAAGCCCCATTTTGGTTGAGTACTTTCTGTCAACGCATTTAATTTCTCTTGTAAATATGATTTAGTGATAGTCGTAAATGGAGATTTCTTTTGTACCAAAGTTAGAATCGTAGCCATCGCTACCAACTCACCATCTTGATCAAAAATTTCTTCATACCATTTGATTACACCTGATGGATGTTCTTTTCCACGACTATCCCGTTCTACTCTTTCTTTACACGTTAATCGAACTTGAATGGTATCATTGTGATAAATAGGTCGAATAAACCGGCAGTTATCTAAACCATAATTTGCGCCAACTGGCCCTTTCGCAGGATGAACAAAAAGTCCCGCCGCTGCTGCCAACAAGAAGTAACCATGCGCCGCTCGTTTTTCAAAAATCGTCCCATCCAAAGAAGTGATATCCGTATGTGCATAAAAAACATCCCAAGTCAAATTGGCAAAGTTTTGAATATCCGAATCTGTAATTGTTCGCTTGTGTGTGAGCAATGACATGCCCGGTTCGATCTCTTCGAAGTAATATTTAAAAGGATGCTGTGGTGCTTCCGTTACTTTTGCGTTCGGTTGATAAATGCCTGTGATGGCAGAAAGTGTAGTAGGCGTTCCTTGCACCGCACATCTTTGGAGATAGTGATTGATACCTCGCATTCCACCCATTTCTTCGCCACCACCTGCTCGTCCTGGACCACCATGAACCAATGTTGGAAGTGGAGAACCATGACCTGTACTTTGCTTTGCGTTCTCTCGATTGAGCACTAAAATTCGACCATGATGACTTGCTGCTCCGACTACAAATTCTCTCGCCTCAGCATCATCAAATGTTGCAATTGATGCACACAGCGAACCTTTTCCCATCTGCGCTAATTCAATTGCTTGCTCGATTCCTTTGTACGGCATGATTGTACTCACCGGCCCGAATGCTTCAATCTCATGTACACCTAAATTTTTATAAGGATCTTTTTCTAACAATAAAATTGGAGATAAAAATGCACCTTTATCATAGTCCGCATCAATCAAATCTATTCTGTCCAAACTACCATAAACGATCTCGGCAGTCTGTGCTAGTTCTCTCACTCGATCTCTTACTTCAGTAACTTGATCCTTACTCGCCAATGCGCCCATGCGAACACCTTCAGCAGTTGGATTTCCAATTTTTATTTTTCCTAATTGTTTTCCCAAAGCAATTTGTACATCTTCGACTAAATGTTCCGGAACAATAATTCTTCGAATCGCCGTACATTTTTGACCACACTTAGAAGTCATTTCTTTGCGGGCTTCTTTGACAAACAAATCAAACTCAGGCGTTCCTGGAGTAGCACTTTCTCCTAAGACAGAACAGTTTAAACTATCTGCTTCCATGTTGAAAGGAACTGCTTCCGAAATAATTCTTGGATGCGCTTTCAACATTCTTCCTGTCGTCGCTGAACCTGTGAACGTGACCACATCTTGCGAATCAACGGTATCTAAAATCGTTCGAGCAGAACCACATATTAATTGTAATGCACCTTCTGGTAAAATTCCCGAAGCAATAATTTCTCGCACAACTGCTTCCGTCAAAAACGAAGTGGCCGTTGCTGGTTTGACGATAGCAGGTACTCCTGCCATCCAATTCGTCGCACATTTTTCTAACATCCCCCAAACTGGAAAGTTATACGCATTAATGTGAATCGCTACTCCTCGCTTCGGTACCATGATGTGTTGCGCAGCAAAACTTCCTCCTCTCGAAATATCTACGAAGTCGCCATCGACATGAAAACTTTGATTGGCAAAGTTTTTCCGCAAAGATGCATTGGAAAATAAATTACCAAACCCACCTTCGATGTCCACCCAACTATCTGCACGAGTTGCTCCAGTTTTATAACTCACTTCGTAAAACTGTTCTTTCTTTTTGGTTAAATAAAGCGCGAGTTTTTTAAGCATGTTGCCACGCTCTTGGAAAGTCATTTTTCGTAAAGGTGCTCCGCCTGTTTTTCGGCCGTAGTCTAGGATTTTTTCAAAATCTAAACCTTTGGTAGTGGATAGGGCTACGATTTCACCGTTGACGGAATTGTAAAGTGGAGTGCCGTCGCCGTCGCCTGAGAGCCATGAACCTAGTGCGTAATTTTCGAGTTTTTTCATTGATTTATTTTTTTATACTGTCAAAGTATTCTTCTATTTTGGTTATCTCTCTTTCTCTTTTAAAATCTTGATGTCTAATTCCTGATTCTACTTCTTTTTGATACTTTTCTTTTAATCTAAGAATCATTTCAAAGGTGGTTATTCCTTTAGGGTAAAATATTTCCCCTTCATCGTAAATATTTTTTCCTATTTTAATACTTGGGTCTGCCCCTGATTCAATAAATAATTTTATAGTTTCATATAATGGATAAGTAACTGCTGTTTGTAAAGGTGTAAGCCCATTTTCATTTCTTTCATTTAACAAATATTCCAAATTTGACTCTTTACATTTTTCCAAAACATATTTTGCCAATTCCACCTCCCAGTGTTTTGACGTTATTGAATGATGTAAGATATTTTTTCCATAATTATCTATATAACTAAAATCGTATCCACTCTCTCCGACTAATTTATAGAACTCTAAATCTCTATGTCCTTTCATGAAAATTGTATAACCTTGAGGATCTTTACTATTTACATCCGCTCCATTTCTGATTAATAGTTCGATTATATCTAATCTTTTAGGATTAACATAATGCAAAGCAGATGGGCTATTTTTTGTAGAGAAATTCACATCCGCACCTTGTTTTAATGCAAGTTTTACTAGTTTATCAGGTGCCCCCCAATGTAATAACATTCGAAGTCTCCATCCTCCTGGGGAAAAAGATTCATTAATATTTTCATACTCTAATAAATCCTTTTCTATTTCAATCCAATCACCACTTTGTTTTGCTTTAAAAAAAATTTCTGAGTATGTTTTTTTATTCTCCATTTTCGTTCTGGATTTATTTGATGATTCTAATATTTGAGCATTAGAATTACAAATAGATGAAAGTAAAATAAGTAAAAAAATAAATCGCATTCTTTTTATATTTAGATCAACCTCATGTTTTATGATTCTTGCCAATCTATGTTATTATAATTTTAATCCTTATCCTCTCCTAATCTAAATCTGTATTGCACAGATAAATAGGACTCCACCTCTTCTCCATTCTTCACAGCAGGTTTGAATTTTAGTTGTTTAAAACTTTCTTGTATCTCTTCTCTAAGGAAACCATTACTTGCCATTCGAAAATCAGCATTGGTAATATTTCCATTTTTATCAATCGTTACGAAGTAATTATAAAACAATTCTTCCTCTACATTATAACCATCAAAAAGAGAAACTTCTACATCAAATGATTTCTCAACTTCTTTTTTATTTAAAGGAACGGGATAAGCATCCGCTGTTTCTAATTCTCGATTAGTCAGCCATTCATCTTCCATTTCATAAATGATTTGAGTCACAACTATAGGGTTTTCAAATAGCGGGAATTCCTTTTTAGACATCTCGATGCCTTCGTCATAAATAGTTTCTTCTTTTAATTTTCCATTTTTATAATAAGACTTTGTCGTTCCATGTTCTCTTCCATTTTCCATCTCTTGATACAAATTCAATACTCCATCTGTGAAGTTTTTTTGAATTCCATGTCTCTTATAATTTTTATACTCATGCTCTTTTCGTTCTTGCTCATCTTTAAAAATAGAATACTCATTGATATAAAGTCCTGTTCCATTTTTTAATATATGGCTGCCATCTTTATCCCAAAAATCATGAATTAAAAAATCTCCATTCTTAAATTCAGCTTCCATTTTTTTGCTGCCATCTTCGTGGAATTCTAGCCATTCGCCATCTCGCTCGTAATCCGAAATGTAAGTTCCAGATTCTTTTAGTTGACCATTTGAATGCCATTCTTTGTAAACACCAATCCGCTTTTCGGTTTCTATTTTTTGATGTTGCAATTTTTTTGGATTTCCGTTTTCATAGAAAGTAGTAATTTCTAATTGTTGGAAGTCAGTTAGAATTTTAGCTGTCTTTTTTATTTTTCCATTTTCAAAATAAATTTCTTTTTCTCCAGTTTGAGCTCCTTTTATATATTCAACTTTTTCATTCAATCCACCTGTCTCAAAATAACTTGTGAATGTTCCATCAATTATTCCTTCTATCAAATTGAACTCTTCTTTGATTTTTTTATTTGGAAAAAAAGTTTGACAGAGACCTGAGTAACTCATGTCAAAAGCATTACCCGATTCATCTACACAAAATTCATTCGGATTTTTTCGAATAAAAGCTTCTAGTTTTTTTATGGTCAATTCATTCAGATCATAGTAGTCATCGTCTAACTCCGACATCGCATCTAAACGATCATACAAATCACTTTCAAACAAATCGTCCTCTTGTGCTTTGAGAAATAGTTTTTCATTTTTCAAATAAATCTGATGTACTTTTTTTACCAACTTAGTCATTTCTTTATCTCCCACATATTCCAATCCTTTGATGATCGTCGGCATGTACTTTCCATAGTCATTATAGTAAAATTGTACAAAGCCACCATTCGTTACTTGACCATCCAAATACCACCAATAGTACAATGCTTTTTGTCCAAAGGAAAGACTTTTATTTTTTTCAATTTCTTGATTTCGATCACCAACAAAAGTGGAAAGTGGTTCGAGAACAAACCATCCAAAATCGTAACCTTCTAATTTATAAAAATCACCTTTACTGAGTTGAGGTTTAAAATGACTCACTTCTTCAAACACCCAATAAAGATCATTAGGTTGTTCCTTTTGTCCAAAAATATTATTGAAAAAATTCATAAGCAAAACCAATAAGATTATTTTAATTTTCATAAAAAAGTATCTATTCTTTGAGTTGTTAATTCTCAAACTGCTCTTCACTCGGCAAAGAAAAATCAGCACTCACTTCTTCTGTCAAACAATTTCCTTCAATATAAGTAACCTTCCATTTGTCATGATAAATAGATTCATACCAAATTTCAATTTTGATATTTTTATAATTCTTAAAGTAAAACTGAGCTAATGATAGGTTATGACTAAAGTTTAAAAAAGTATCATTCCCTCCAATCTTGACGATTGAATTATTGATGTCTAAGTTCCCAATATAGGTAGGAATGCTGTCAGGTAAATTAAATTTTTCAAAAAGATACCACCAGTTTTTAACAGGCTCATCATTATGAGTAACTCGCATATCTGTAATGATTGCAGGCCCAACTCCTCCGTTAGTAATATTTAAGGTTAATGCCGTAATTTGATAATTTTCGGCTGAATGACTTTTGCCCATAATAATTTCTAGCCTAGGCCAAACGGAAGCTTTGGCTTGCTCATACATAAGCACTCTTTGCTCTGCCATGATTCGAGTTTGCATAATGGAAACCGCTAATGCACAAATACTAATCAACGTTACACCCAATGCAATGATGTTTTGCGGCTCTCTGATAACGTCAACAAAAGATTTTTTTTCCATCAGAAATTTAGGTTTTAGTATTTTTAAAAATAGGTTTCCAAATAGACTACACCCTAGACATTTACATTCTCAATAATCGCAGCATACCCTTGCCCTACTCCTACACACATCGTTACCAAGGCATATTTCTTTCCTGTCAATTTCAACTCCAACGCAGCCGAATAACAAATCCTCGCCCCTGTCACTCCAAGCGGATGACCAATCGCAATCGCTCCTCCATTCGGATTAATTCGTGGATCATCATCTGCCAATCCCCACTCTCGAATACACGCCAAACTTTGTGAAGCAAACGCTTCATTCAATTCTATCACATCCATATCTTCCATCGTCAAACCTGCTTTTGCCAATGCTTTATTGGAAGCAGTAACTGGACCGATTCCCATGATGCGAGGTTCGACTCCGACGACTGCGGAACTTACTATTTTTGCTAAAGGTTTTAAATTATATTTTTTTACTGCATCTTCAGATGCTATAATTGTTGCTGCTGCACCATCATTCAATCCTGATGCATTTCCAGCGGTGACGGTTCCTCCATCTTCTGGTTTACGAAATGCAGGTCGTAATTTTGACAAAGCTTCCATCGTCGTGGTTGCTCGGATGAATTCATCTTTTTCAAAAATGATTGGATCTTTTTTTCGCTGTGGAATTGAGACTGGCGTAATTTCTTTTGCCAATCGTCCATTCGCTTGAGCTGCGGCAGCTTTCATTTGCGAGCGATACGCAAATGCATCTTGGTCTTCTCGACTGATCTTATATTTTTCTACGAGGTTTTCGGCAGTCACTCCCATTCCATCGGTGCCGTACATTTCGTTCATTTTTTTATTGACAAATCTCCAACCAAAACTACTGTCATGCATTTGCGCATCTCGACCAAATGCTTTGGAAACTTTTGAAATCACCCAAGGCCCACGAGTCATATGTTCAACACCTCCTGCTATAAAAATTTCTCCGTCACCTGCTTTGATTGCTCGGTTGGAATGAATGATGGCGGATAAGCCTGAGGAACATAATCGGTTGACTGTTTCACCTGGAACACTCCAAGGAAGTCCTGCGAGCAACAAACACATTCGAGCAACATTTCGATTGTCTTCGCCTGCTTGATTGGCGCAACCAAAAATGACATCGTCGTAAGCATCTTTTGGAATGCTTGGATTTTTTTCTACGAGTGCTTTGATGACTATTGCGCCTAGGTCGTCAGTTCTAATTGGTGCGAGTGTTCCTGTGAATTTTCCGATTGGAGTTCGGATGCCGTCGATGATGTATGCTTCTTTCAATTTAATTTTGAATTTTAAATACGTGAATTGTGAATGTTATTTTCTGGAAAAACGAAACTACATTTTTTCTCCTTTGAT
>CALJOK010000082.1 GCA_937981555.1 uncultured Saprospiraceae bacterium | reverse complement strand
CAAACTTGAAAAACTAAAGTTTTCTAGCAAGTTGAATCACTTTGCTATGAAATCTAAAATTTACCTTGCTGCTAATAAAGCAGCTTTCAATGAACTTAAATTACTCAAGACTAATTTCTTGAGTGCGTAACATGAGTTAATTAAATTGGATTATTCTTTTGCAACTTATTTCCAATATCACTTAACCATTCTCCAACGGAACATATTAATCGTCCAAGAAGATTTTTGAGCCTTCCTCTGCCTATTCCTTGAACCTTCGGATTTTCAAAATCTTCTTCAAAAGTAGTAATCAATTTACCTATCGAAATAATCGTAGCGCCTACATTTTGAATTTCTTCGGTATTATTAACTTCTTCCTTTGGGTTAGGATTTGTAGTTCCGTTTCCATTTTCTTTTAATCCCTGCAAAAGAGAGATTGCTTCTGTAATTGAATTTTCTGTTTTTACTAACATAATAAATAAAGTATTTAGGGGTGAAAAAATAATAACACATTATTGTGTTCAATTATATATCGAGAGAGTGTTCTATATCTTACCTTCTTTTTATTTTATTTTGAAAAAAAAGTGCTACCTCTTTCGAGATAACACTTAACTAAGAATTCAGGATTAAATTTGTCGTTTATCAATTGGTGATTGAGATAAAAAATTAGTCAGTCTTACCAACAGCCGCTGAACAAACTGCTGCTACTGGTGCTGCAAATGCTCCTCCTCCAAGTCCACCAATTGCTGCTCCTGCTGCATCTGCTAAAAGTACTTGCCACCATTTTGCACCTGGTAATTTCTCTTCTTGATTAGCATTCCAATAATTATTGGTTGATTTTAAGGTAGCCAAATAGGTCATCGCGATTTCAAAATCTGGAGAGTTTTGGTGATCTGTCATCATTTTAATTTCGAGATCTTTGATTCCTTTTTCTACTTCATCCAATCCGATTGGAGAGATTACATCCACATATTTTTCTAAGAAAGTAGACAGCAAATTTCGAGTGTCATCTTCTAATCCAATCGTTATAAAAAATCTGTTATAATCTGTAAAATCATAGTCGATAATTAATTCATTTGGACTTAGCCCTAGTCTTTCTTTTGCTTGAGCAAAAACTGCTGGATCGATATTTTCTTTTTCTAAAATAGTCTGAACAATAAAGTTTTCCTTTTCCATGGAAGACATTCCTGCTACCAATTGTCCTGCCGAATTTTCATTAAAATCTCCTAGAATTTGGTTGTGTTTTTCTCCTACATTTTCATACGGATTTGTTGGAATTATTTCTGGAGTCGTTTCTTCTTTTTGACAAGATGTTGCAAAGAATAAAATTGTAATTGCGATTAAATTAATTAGATTTTTCATGGTAATTATTTTTTTAAAATGTTTAAATATGTTCTTCTAAATTTTGCATTCAATGTTGAATACATCTTACTATCGTGGGGATTTAGTTTTCTTACCTTTCTTTTGTTGTTTTTTGAAAAAAGTTTTTTTTACTTGTAAGTAATTGATTAGCTATGATTTCTAAATTATTGATAACCAATTACTTACAATACTTTTTATTAAATATATATTTTTACGATTTTTTTATACTCAGCTAAAGCAGACCGTTACATGTTAGTCATATTTTAGTCGAAGACATCAAATGTTCCATTGATTCCGCCTGCTTGAAAATAGGCTTGAATTGGATCGTCTAAGAAAATTCTAAATGGTGTTGACGTCTTATATTTATGTCTAGTTTTCTTTTTGTTCGAGACTACTTTCGGACTTGAGACTGTTCCCAAATTATTTAGAATTGCACAATTATTTGCTTCATAAGTATTGTTCTCAAATCGAATCGTTAAGTTGGTTTTTTTCTTTCTCCACTTACCACTTCCGTTTTTCTTTTTGTATTTAATTTTACCTTTCACTTTCCCAAAACCTAACCCAATTCCTAAAATATTTGGCGTTCCATTTGCCTTAACCATCCACTTAAATTTCTCCCCTCCTACCTCTTTCCAACCTTTCGCTTTTTTGTGTCTGATGTATTTATCTTTTGGTCCTACGCTGACTGGCATGACTGGAAATTCTTGTGGACAAATTCCACCTCCAGTAGCAGATCCTAAATTAAAATTGACATTGAAATCTTCTAAACAACTTACACTATAAGTATGTGAAGGATTCGGAGCAGTCGAAGTATTTCCATCTCCAAAAATCCAGTTAACTGACAAACCAGGAGAATAATTTCTGGTAAAAAATTGCACGGTGTACATGTCCACATAATTCCAATCTGGTGAAGGGCATTTTAAATAAATTTTCTTTTCAGTATATTCTGCGCAGTATGGTCGAAGACTTCTTTTTTTCATTCTGATGATAATATAGTCCGCATCATTAGGTACACTTACCGTTGGCGATCCTGCCGCTGAAGATTGTCCTCCAAAAAGTGTTTCAAATTTTGATTCGATCGTATCTAAACTATTATCTCCTACAATTTTCCAAACTCTAAATTGTGAATTAGTTAAATAGTCATGAGTCAGATCTGTCAAAGTAAATTCGTAGCGATCAGTCGAAGGATTTAAAACTGGATCGGTGTAAGTAAAGTCAGTTTGGAATCCACAACCACTTGATCTTGAACCTGGAGTCGGAGGACATAAATCTTCAAAAACGATATTGTTTTGAATCGCAAATTCCATCGCAGCTTCTTCTGCTTCACTTCCAGACTTAAAAAGCATCTTAGAAAATTCCTCTAACAATTGCACCCCTTGGCAATCTTGAAACGGTACTCGAATCCACAAACAGTCATCAATCATTAAAACTGCGTCATTTCCAATTTTGACAATCGCATTAGGATTGAGCATGGTTTTCAATATATCATCTTCAAAAAAGATCGTATCAATATCATTCGTTTCATCAATTGAAATTCCGCTGTCTTCCATGTTGGTTTCCCAATCGTTGACAAAAGTTCGGCGGCTTTCAAAATTTAATTCATTTTCAAATGCATCTAAACTTGCGGTCGAATCGGTTGCTTCATTTGCATCATATCGACTTTCCAAATGATTGTAAACATCTCTAAAATGTGCTTCATCATCAAAACTCAATACATCGCATATTTTGGTCACCTCACTTAACGGGCCATCATTTTTATAATTCGTAGTGGTGTTTGGTTCAAAGTTGACATCCAATTTTATATCTTCTTTTTTGCAACTAGTAGCAAAAAATAGGAGGGCTATTATTAAAACATTAAATAGATTCTTCATGGTAATTTTATTTTAAGAAAGTTTGAAAAGTATTGTTCTGATTGATTACACTACCCTATCGTGGAGATTTTAAAATCTTACCTTTTTTATTTCCTTTTTTTCAAAAAAATTAAATCCACATATTTAAATGATTGATTTCCAATACTTTGCAGGTACTTTTATTCAAAAAAAATTAAATGATTTTTTTATCTTGCTGCCATGAATGCACACGAAGATCATCGATATCTCATTGCACTTCGAAAAGGAGATAATTTGCTCCTCAAAGAATTGTACAGTAATTTCTCACCGCAAGTAATCAGTTGGGTGAAAAAAAATAATGGAAGTATGTCTGATGCACAGGATATTTTCCAGGAAGCATTAATTGCACTTTATAATAAGGCGTGTGATCCTGACTTTGTCCTCTCCTATCCGATAGGTGGATTGATTTTTCAGATTTGTAAAAACAAATGGATTGATCAAATAAGAAAAAAAACAAAAGAGTCAGAGGTAAGAATTTTGGAAAAAGAACGATATGATTCTGAACAACCTAGCGCATCTGCGATTGAACAAATCGAAGAAGAAGAAATTCGACAAAATCAATTAAATCTCGCTTTTGAAAAACTAAGCGAGCTTTGTCAAAAATTGTTAAAAGCAGTTTCAGAAGGAATTTCATCCAAAGATATTGCCGTTCAATTAGCGATGAATGATGTCAATACGGTTTACCGTAGAAAGAACGCATGCGTAGAACGTTGGAAAAATTTGTATCATTCTTAACCTATTCTAAACTAAAACCCTATGGAAAAAGATAATTACACTCTTATTGAAAAATATTTGAATGGTGAGCTGAATGAGGAAGAAATTAAATCTTTCCAAACTCGCTTAAAAGAAGATTCGGCATTTTCGGAAGAATATACTTTGCAAAAAAGTATGAATATATTTTTGGAAAAAGATCGTAACCAACCCGCCCTTGAATCTGCGTTAGCCTCAATTGGGAAAGACTTTTTTACAGAAGAAAATAAAGTCATTCCTATTGCTCGAAATAAAAATCGAAACCGTTGGTTGATTGGTTTAATTGCAACTGCAGCGGTGGCGGCACTTTTGGTGATGTTTAATCCGTTTCAGCAACAGGATTTATATAATCAATATGCTGCTCATCAACCTATTGCTCTAACTGAAAAAAGTACGGGAAATGATCTCTCTACTAAAGCAGAAACTGCATTTAATCAAAAAGATTATGCACTTGCCTACGAGAATCTAACATTATATTTACAAGAAAATCCTGCTGATCCAAAAGCGACATTGGCACTAGGAATTAGTGCTTTAGAGGAAGGCAAGACAGCGGAAGCCATTTCCATTTTTGAAAAAATAAATGCTGGAAGTTCTGCTTTGAAGAATTATGGAACTTGGTATTTAGCCCTCTCCTATTTAAAAGAAAAGAATTTTGAAAAAGCGGGAGCAACGTTAAGGCTAATCCCTAATTCAGAAAAAACTTTATTTAACAAAGCGCAAAAGTTATTGAAAGAATTCAATTAAAAATTCCATCAATGAAAAAAATACTACTATTTACTTTTTTATGCTTTTTTGTTTTTTCTCAAAATTTAACTGCGACGCCTGTTGACATCAAAAAAAAGGATGCTCCAACTGAAGTAATTATTCAAAAGAAGAAAAAGAAAAAAAGGTTTCTAACTCGCATGCTTGAAAAGATCATGAAAAAACGAGTCGGGAAAAAAATTAAAAAATTAGGGTTAAATGTTACAGAGTGTGTTCGAATTGTAACAACAGATGGAGAGGAAATGGAAGTGCTGATCGTCAAAATTGGAGAGGAAAGAATCAGATATAAAAATTGTGATTTTCAAAATGGTCCGACTCGATCTATCCGAAAGGAAGATATTTTTATGATTAAATATGCTGATGGGAAAGTAGAACTTATCGCCGAAGAAGAAGCAAAAAAGCAAAAGCAAAAAGAAGCACTTGAAGTAGCCAATGAAAAAAATGTCAATTATAAGCAATATTATAATTTAGGATTTTTCTTAGGAATTTTTCTCGGAATCTTTGGCATACTAATTCTTGCCATAGTTTTAAATGGAAAAAAAAGAAAAAAAGCATTAAAAGGAGCTTTGGCAGGAATGCTTTTAGTTATTTTATCCGTATTATTTTTAGCATTATTGCTATTACCTGTAGGTTAAAATATATTAAAAAAAAAGCTGCCAACTCAAAAGAATTGGCAGCCCGTCATTAGAGTTACTCTAATTATATTAACTGAAAAATGGGTTTCATTATTTAATGACAACTGTACTCAAAGCGTAATTCTTCTCTGTCTTCAACAAAATAAAATAAGTACCTGTTGGGTATTTCGTTACATTGAAAGATGCATTCACGTCATTGATTTCCCAAGTTTGTAAAACATTTCCTTGCGTTCCGATTAATTGAGCTTCTACATTTTCGTCAATCATTTCTGATGGCAAATCAATAGTAATAAAATCAGTTGTTGGATTTGGGAAAACTTTAATGTTCACTTGATTCAAATCTTTTACACTAGTCAAGTCTGGTAAAAGCACATTGTTAATTACATGTACCACACCATTCAATGTAGTAATATCAGCTGCCGTTACCAATGCATTTCCATTAATCGTTACGGCTCCATTCGCATCAATTCCAACTGTAATATCTTGTCCTAACAAAGTTGTCGCTACTTGACCATCTGTCAGATCTGAAGAGAAAACTTCTGAAGCCAAAACGTGGTATTGAAGAATTTTTTGTAAATCACCTGTTGGGTCAGTCAATAATGTTGCTACATCAACTGGTGCAAACGCATCGTCTGTTGGTGCAAAAACAGTATAATTTGCTGACAAGTCACTCAATGCTCCAGCCAATTGTGCTTCTTCTACTGCTGTTTCCAAAGTCGTATGATCTGGGCTGTTAATCACTACATCTGCTACCGTTGCATTTGGTGGTAAAATAACTGCATCCAATACATGCACAACTCCATTCAACGTTTGAATATCTGCAATGACAACATTTGCATCGTTAATTTTTACTCCGCCATTGGCATCAATTGTAACGGTGATGTCTTGATCAAAAAGTGTCGTTGCTGTTTGTCCATCTGACAAATCTGATGACAGTACTTCTGCTCCCAAAACATGATACAATAATGCTCTTCTTAATTTGGTATCTGCATTACTCGTTAAGATATTTAATGTTGCTGCATCAAAAGCTGCAAAAGCATCATCCGTTGGTGCGAATACGGTAAACGTTCCTGCCAGATCGCTTAATGTTCCTGCTAAGTCTGCTGCAATAACTGCTCCTTCTAATGTTTCGTGTACATCGCTATTAATTACTACATCTGCAACAGTTGCATTTGGTGGTAAAATTACTGCGTCCAATACATGCACTACTCCATTCAACGTTTGAATATCTGCAATAATAACATTAGCATCATTTATTTTTACTCCGCCATTCGCATCAATCGTAACGGTGATATCTTGACCAAAAAGTGTCGTTGCTATTTGTCCATCTGACAAATCTGATGACAAAACCTCTGCGCCTAAAA
>CALJOK010000081.1 GCA_937981555.1 uncultured Saprospiraceae bacterium | reverse complement strand
AGGAAAGAGTTTCGGTTTTAGGATTGACCTTATGTTGTAAGTCGTACAGTTCTTATTTCGGTTTTTCAGAAAGGCTTTAGGGCTAGCAGTCCTGTTTGAGGACACCTTAGAAAATCTTGACGAGGAACGAGTCTTAGATTTTCTTGGTGAACGAGTTTGGACTGCGTGGCTAAAATCGAAATTAGAACTGTTGACTTACAACATAAAGTCTTGATTTTTTTTTGCTACTTTTTTTTCATCAAGGAAAAAAAAGTAGAACCATGGGAGATACACAACTTCCATAAATTAAGTAGATAACCTCTTAAATACCGACCAGAATTCTAAGTCAGTATTTAAGAAGTTAGTAAAAGAAAACAGCATAAATTGCTAACAACACCATCTCTATTATTTCACAATCAACTTCCCAGCAGCAACCAATCCATTATCCGATTTTAAATGATAAAAATAAATACCATCGATCATTGCCTTCCTATTAAATACAATCTCAGCGCTATTATAAACTTCATATCTCACCAGTCTTCCTTGCAAATCGAAAATACTTAATTCATACCTATTGGCTATATGGTTTTTGACGCTGATAACCGTTTGTTCCATAAAAGGATTGGGAGTAACGATGATGTCTGCATCTGAATCCAACGATGAGTCAGTTACACTATTAATGATCACTTCAATAAAGTTCTCCCCAATAGTGTGGAATGTTTCATTGGTAATAATCGGCTCATTATAGTCAAAGTAGATAGCCGCCTTATTGGTGATTACAGTTGTCAAGGGAGTGCTAGCCTTTGGATTTATCTTAAAAGAAACAAAACCATTGGAACCTAACTCGTTGGTTGTACTATCTGGTAAATTGATCTGATCAAATGTAAATTTCAACGTACGATTTTCTCCAAACTGATAAGTATAGTTGTGGGAACTTGCACCAGCTTCAAAGCTAGGAAGATCCAACCATTCATCTAAAGTATCTCGAAGTACCACGGTAAACGCGGTGTCCGAACCTGTATTTTGAAAATATATAAAATATTCCAATGGAGTATTCGGTTCAATAAAGTGCATCGTCCCATAACCTTCAGGGTAGGCTGACTTAGCGTTGGGATCAAATGAATTTCGTGCCACCACCAAGTCCAGATCACACGCTGGCTGACCATCGTCAAGACCAAATTGATTGCTAAACCCAGTACTATATTCTCCTTGATCGTTGGTACCGCAACCTTCTAGCACTAACAAAGGATTTGAATTTCCAGGTGCATTAGCAACTTGTTCGGACAGCATTGTAAAAGTAGAACCATTCGACGTTAAAGGAATATCCATTTTCTCCCCAGCGATTAATAGAACCTCATCTGTATATCCCAATACTACATCTTCGACTATGATATAAGGTAAAGGAGTATCCATAGGTTGATCACCTACATTTTCTATGGTAAATATTATTTCTTCATTGTCGCAAATACCAGATAATTCAATAAAGGCACCAGAGTAAAGTGGATTAGGAGGTGTACACAGGCTATCGGGAAAAGCTTGTGCCTTTACACTATATGAATCGCCAACCGAAGCATCACAATCTAGAAAAAAGCTCATGGAAAAACTACCACATTCTAATGAAGCTAAATCTCCTAATTCAAAAATATAAGTATTGTCCACTTGACTCGTCCATGGTATAGATGATGCAGTTGCTGTAACGGCAGGATCTAAAGTAATTTCAATTCTTGCATCGACAGCAGTTACAGTACCTTCATTGCAATATTGAAAAAAGCCTGGGCGATCAAAGCAAGGTCTTAAGAATGGGGTGTTCCCATCAATAGTCATTAAAGGACAATCCACTAAAGCACTTATCGAATAGTCGATGTTAATCTCATTTCCAAAATCAGAAATGATAATCATGGAATCATTATTACAACTGGTCCAATAGTCATTTGGGTAATGGCAAGTCACGACATAATTTCCAGTATCCACCGGAATAAAATAATTCCCCATGCTATCCGTAGAGCCAATAAAAGTATCCCCAGCTTTTTCTGCAGTTACCAACCAATTGGCAAGCGGAACATCCAACTGACTAGAATCACAATCCATATCAATATCACGACTAACATTTCCTAATAAACTATTTGTATATATATTTCCCATCTCATCGACCTTGATGACATAGCCTTGACTTTCGTTTCTACCACTTAAAATATAGCCTCCGCCTTCTGCATTTATTGCACCCCAAATATCATTCGGAGCATTTCGATGATCATAAAATTTGTCCCAAATTAATTCACCATCAAAATTTGATTTCATAGCAAAGCCCGTGTACTGTCCATTTGGACCAATGGGTGCTCTATACCCAGTTAGAATCAAGCCATCTCCGACATGGTACATTCGATGCAAAGTAAATCCTTCTTGATCATAGATTATATCCTCTGAAAGGATTGTTCCGACAAGATCTGTTTTGATTTGAATGATTTGATCCCCTACTTTATCAATAAATATAAATTCATTGTCGTCGGTCAATATCGGTTCTATAGTTGGGGTGAAATCGTCAAAGACAATAGGTTCTGCCAAAGCAGAATCACCTTCAACTATAGCATATGAAAATTCTCCAGAAGCGAACGGGAAGATTTTTCCTCCTAAAACATGCAGTTCGTCATCAATATAAACCATCTTCCTAACAGCAATCTTACTTGGCGATGGCATTAAATTGAATGTTTCTAAGTTCCCATCACAACTCATTTTTCCTAAATAATTTTTAGAAGGCTGTATCCCTTGAGTAGCATAAAAATAGAAACCTCCATCTGGCGCATTAATCCAATCAAAAATCCAAGTAGCGTCTGATATATTATCTGGAAATACCTCATGCTCCCACAGCGTATTTCCTTCGCTATCAAATTTTACTAAAAACAAATGACCTGGGGTATTCCCTCCAGTCGGTGGTATAACATTATATGCGGTGACAAATTCACCATTCCCACAAGCTAGAATTGGATTGGTAGAATTGTAGCTAACATTACCTTGCGGAAATTCTAACTCCCAACCAATTTCTCCGTAAGCATTCAGTTTGTAAATAGAGATGCTTCTAGCAGATCCTACATTTCTTAGATTGTAGGTAAGATAATTTCCATCACCCATTGAATAGGATTGGTAACTCGTATTGAGTTCTAGATCATTATCACCTATAAAGGTTTCCCAACCTTGGGCGGCTAATTTTTGGCCAAATACAAATACCAAAATGGACAGAACAAGGAATGTTTTGAATTGCGATTGGGGAAGGATATTCAGGTTCTTCATAATTTTATGTTTGCTTTATTATAAGAGTTTATTCTAAGGGATTATTTTCTTCAAAGATATTTCATACTTATAGTGATTACAATGAAAAAAAAACGGATTTGTAGATCAAAAAATCTATATTATTTTCATAACTAATTGATATTCAGTAAAGTATTGCTACTTTTAGTATATCTAAATTGTCATTTATGAATGAAGCTAACTATAAAATATTTGAAATTATTCAGTCGATTACAGCAAAAGAAGAGCGTCAGTTACGCAAGATGCTGAAATCTCCCTTTTTCACCCTAAGAGCAGATGTTCAACAACTATTCGAATTGTTGATGAAACGGACAAAAAAGAGTAAAAAATTTCTGAGTATTAAAGAGATTGCTGATGACCTTTATCCTAAGAAATCTAACCGAGAAATTAAGGCAAGAGGGACGATGAGTGATTTAAAACAATTCATTGAAGAATACTGGTGCATTCAATATCTTAGAAAGGATAAGATTAAAATGCATCTCATGGTTTCCGAGATTTATCGAAGAAGAAAACTTCAAAAATGTTATGCGAGTAATGTAAAAAAAATTGATGACTTGATGGAAAAGCATCCAAAGAAAAATGCAGATTACTACCAGTTGCGTTTGGACTTTGAGATTGATCGTATGAAATATCAATCCGCTACAAAGCGTACAGAACATTTATTTTTACAAGAAATTTCAGACTCAAGTGATATTATTTATTTGATTCGAAAGTTGAGAAATGCCTGTGCGCAACTTTCTCATCAATTAGTTTTTAAAACGAATTATAATACGGGTTTATTAAATGACGCCATCAGAGGATTGGAGGATAGTAACTATTTGAGTAATCCTGCGATTGCCATATATTATTATTGCTTTCGCTTTTTGACAGAGCCTGAAGAAATTCATTATTTCAATCGCTTTAAATCAATTCTTTCCAAACATCGAGATCAATTTACCAAGGAAGATTTGGAAGGGCCATATCGATTGGCTATCAATCTATGTATCCGAAAATCAAATCAGAATGACAAGAATTTCACCATTAGTGGTTGGGAATTATATAAAGAAGGTTTAGCTAATGGCATCCTACTTAATAACGAATTAATTCCCAGGTTTACCTTTAATAATACAATTGCATTAGCATTGCTTTTGGAAGAATTTGATTGGACTGCCACATTCATCAAAGAAAAGGCGGATCAACTAGAACCCCTGTACAAAGATCAAACACTCAATTTTAATTTGGCGAGATTGGCCTTTGCGCAAGGTCAGTATAACCAAGCATTGCAATATATTCAGCAAGCAAAGTATCCAGATGTTCTCAACAACTTAGTTTCAAGAATGATGAAAGTCAAAATATTCTACGAACTTCAGGCGCTGGATTTACTTTCCTCGCACCTTGATACATTTGAGCAATATGTTAGGCGAAAAGAAGTAAGTGAATACCTTCGAATTAATTTTCTAACGTCCATTAAATATGTTCGAAAATTACTTTCCATTCCATCTTATGATAAGACGGCTAAGGAAAATTTACAGGTTCAAATCTTATCGGAAGAAATTCTATCTGAGAAGAAATGGTTATTGAAAAAGTGTTTGTGAACCGAACTTTATCATTCCTTAATCAAGGATTCCCCTTACAGCTTTATCAATCTTCGAATACTCCGTCGACTCCACAAAGCCTATTGAAAAAGTTTGAACATTATTTAAATACTTGTCTTTATTTTGACGACCAAAACCAAGTACCGTCATATCAGGTCTACTAACGTAATTATCTGGGAGTTCATCATCTTCATGATGAAGCATATACAATACACGTGGTGAATCTTGATCACCAAAGGCCATCCACTCAGGTGAAGGTAAATCGCCAACAAAAGGTTCTACTATCAAATGTAACTTCTTATCAGCAGAGGCATACCAAAAATCAGTACTATCCATTTCCCCACCTGGAACGCCTTCATATTGAACCCAATATTTATAACCATCGCTAATTTTATTCATCGTAAAATCACAACGATCAGGATAAAAATCCCATTGTCCTTCCCACTTTTTGTTATCTGTAGTAAACGTTATACGAATATGTTCTTCCAACTCAATTTCTACCACCGAACTTGAAGGATCAGTTTTGGCATTCATAGCATGGAAGTAACTGCCGTCCTGTTTGTGAATGGCATTTGGAAATCCGCGGTATTCTCCTTTATGTGCCGAGCCTTCTTTGCTATGAAATCCTAACCAGTCTACCCCATCCTTATCTATCATACTGGACAGACCACCACCTTCTTTTTCCAAATAATAAATCGCTAAAGGTGTTGTTATGATATATGCAAATCCACCTCCAGCAGATTCATCTATACCATTTGTTAGATGTACTTTTTTCTCAATCTGCTCTGTGCATAAGCCAAGGCAAAATAGAAGTAAAAATATTAGCGTCAGCGATAGAGAAATTTTAATATTCATGATTAGGTATTTAGATCAGACTGAAGGAATTTTATTCTTGGCACTTCGTCTCAACAATAAACCAATAAAGAAAATGATTAGAGAGCAAATTATAAAAATCATTCTCCCCCAAAGTGGATTAGGAATCAAAGCCATCAGTAAAATACCTGCACTCATACAAATCACCATCATACCCAATTTATTTCTTTGTTGACGATCAAATTCGTCTTGTTGATGGTCTGCAATAACAGGTGTTTCTAAATTTTTGAAAAACTGATCTGTTTCGATTTTATTTTTATCCTTTGATTCATTGTAGAAAAATGAAGTGGCATAGAAAAAACCAGCCGTGATAAAAACATGTGCCCCTAAAGTAAGAATCAAACTCATGTCGGCAGCTTCTCTTTTTGTAAATTCAGGTATACCGATCCAATTAGCAAATACTTGTGGAGTGAATACTTCTTTCATAAACCAAGATAAAAACAGACCAAGTAAGACTGTTACCCAAGGTGCCCACTTTGGTGTTTTTTTAATAAAAATACCAAGAATGAGTGGTATCAATAAAGGCACTTGAATCATCGCAGAAAGAGACATCATCAAATCAAAAAGACTGAGTTCTTTCAACGATCTAAAATACAATGCCATACCAATGACAAGAATTCCACTTATAAAACTCAACAACATACTCAACTTTAACAATTTTTTATCATCCATCTGTCTTCCTCTTTTTGCCAAGTAAGGTTGATAAACACTACGAATCATTATCCCGGTGTTCTTATTCAAGGCAGAATCCATAGAGGACATCGAAGCAGCAAATAGTCCTGCAAGCATAAGTCCGACTGTCCCTGTAGGCATAGTGTTACGAGTGAATACGAGGTAGATAGCATCGGCAGCTTTACTTCCCAATTCAGGATAAGCAGAAGCTGCATCGGGATATAAAATAGCGGAAGCCCATGGCGGAATAAACCAGATGATACTCCCCACTCCCATTAAACACATCGCCAACAATGCAGCTTTACTCGCATTGGCCGAATCCTTGGCATTTAAAAAACGAAAGGAGTCATGTAAATTCATGATGGTAATCAGTTGCTTCGCCAAAAAGAAAACAAAGGTTCCAACCAGAAGCAAGCCGTAATTCATATCAGGTCCCATCATAAAATCTGAAGGAAAATTGGTGACCAATTGGACAGGACCTCCCACTTTGACTAATGCGACAATTGCACAAGCAACTGATATCACCGCTACCACTAAAGTTTGCATAAAATCAGATGCAACTACTCCCCAGGCACCTGAAAGTACCGATACAAAGACCACCGTAAAACCAGTAATAATAATGGTCAAACCAATATCTGCACTAAAAACTGCGCTGGCAAATACACCTAATGCGTTTAGCCAAATACCAGCATTGATGAGTGTAAAAATAATTAAGGCCCAAGAAAAAAACAATTCATTCTGCGGACCAAAACGCCCCTTGATAGCCTCTGTTGGAGTGTCCACTCTGCTCTGTCGAAAACGATGAGCAAAATATGCCCAACCACAGAAATAAGAAAATGTATTAGCAATAAAAACCAAACAAACTGCAAAACCATCGGTGAATGCCTTACCTGCTGCACCTGTAAATGTCCAAGCAGAAAACTGCATCATAAAAGCAGTTGAACCAACCATCCACCAAAGCATGCGACCACCTCCACGAAAGTAATCACTCGTGGATTTACTTGCCATGCCTCTAAATGTAAAACCAATTCCGATGATCAGCAGGAAGTAGCCTGCAATCACCAGATATTCATATATCATTGGGTTACTTTCCATGGTTAATTTTATTGCAGATTACGAACATCTGTCGAGTGGTTATTCTTTCTAATTAAGTCAATCAGTTGTTGGTACAAACTCCCATCTTTGAAGGTTTGGTAAGGAGCGAATGGTTCTCCTTTTATATCTTTTACAAATTCTCTAACAAGACATTCCCAATTTCTTTCTGTATCCCCTTCAATCTTTGGTTGGTCATCTGCAATAGCTTGAGGTAAGGGCACTTCCTGCCAAGTTTTATTTTTATCCCACATAAATAGTGGCCCTTGACCATAATGACCTTTGATATAAATGGCTCCCTTTGTGCCATAGAAAACAATATGGTCTTCATTAAATCTAGGATTGAGTCCACCATGTTTGAAGAGTACAGAAACTGGTTTGGAGGCTATTGGACTTTCCAATTGTGCCAATACCGTATAAGTCCATTCGACATTACTTTCACCCCATTCAAGTGTAGGGGCATTTAGATTTTTTGGGATATGATCTCTTCTTGTTTTAAAATTATGTACTCCTTTTACAATAGGTGCTTTACCCATATCATCGCGAACTTCTCCTGTTATCGTCAATATCTTTTCACCAATTACAGCAGTTACAATGGAAATCTTGTGGGTAAAATTATTGTTTAGCCGACCACCACCATCTTCTTTTCGATGAGACCAGCCGAAGGGAATATCACGTTCTAGATTAAAATGTGAAATACACTCCACTTCCACAGGTTCACCAATCTCGCCATTGGCTACTAGTTGTTTAGCGTGTATGATATGCGGCATATACCGAAAGCTAGAAGCAAATGCAGTTTTCACATTTTTCTGTTTGGCCAATTCATATAACGCTACCGCTGACTCGCCACTATCAGTTAATGGTTTATCGCAAAATACATGACATCCAAACTCGATGGCTTGCGTTATTGTTTCATAATGCGCTCCACCAGGTGTTCCAATAGAAACGATATCTGGTTGGCAATCCTTTAATGCTTGTTGCCAATTGGTACCTGAATATGGAATTGATTTTTTCTTGGCAACCTCACCTACCACACTTGCTGTCCTCCCTACAATTCCTACCACCTCTGCACCTACTGCCCGAAATGCATCTGTATGACCTTGTCCAGCAAATCCAGTTCCGGATATTAATACTTTTAATTTTTTGTCCATTGGTTAATGTTTTGTTTTTCTGTTCTCTTTTTGATTAGAATTATTAAATCTTTTCTATTCTTTAAAGTCCTTCCAGAACTTTGAGTAATGTAAACCTACTAGATGCACAAATACAACACTACAAAAAAACAAAGCACTTACAGAAAACTGTAGGTGCTTTGTTTTTTATAAAAATTATTTTTCTTTAAGCATTTGCTCATAGTTAAGAAGAAATAATTTTAAGGTAATTTTCATCAAGTCTTCTTTTATGAAAAAGCTAATCCACCGTTAATATCAAAATTGGCTCCCGTTACAAACGAACTTTTATCAGAAGCTAAATAAACCACAAGGTCTGCTACTTCATCCGCTCTACCTTCTCTTCTTACTGGAGTTTTACCAGCGACTATTTTTCGAATCTCATCCGATGTAAAATCATCATGAAACTTAGTTCCAATCAAACCTGGACAAATCGCATTGACTCTAATTCCTTTAGGGCCAAGTTCTTTTGCCATACCTCTAGTAAAAGTTGTCGTAGCACCTTTTGAAGAAGCATACAAAGAAGAACCACCACCTCCACCATCTCTCGCAGCAAGAGAAGAAAGGTTTATGATAGAAGAACCTTTACCCATCAAAGGTTCAAATGCTTGCATGACAAAAACCGTAGACTTAAAGTTTACATTCATCAATAAGTCATAAAATTCCTCATCAAATTCTTGTAATGTTTTACGAGCAAAAAGACCTCCTGCATTGTTGACTAGGATATGCACCTTCTTACCAAAAGCTTTAACTGTTTTTGCTTTTAAACTCTTAATTCCTTTTAGTGTAGATACATCAGCTTTTACTGCAATTGCCTTACCTTTAAAAGCTTCTATCTCTTTGACTGTTTCAGCAGCTCCCTTTCTTGAGCTATTATAGTTGACCACTACCTTTGCTCCTTCTTTGGCCAATTGAATAGATATTGCTCTACCAATATCTCTACCACCGCCAGTTACGACAGCTACTTTTCCTTTAAATTTACTCATCTTTCTATTTTTTAATTAATTGATTTTAAAAATTCGATTTATAATAATTTAGTTTTTACTAGGCAATGTACTCGCACCTACAGTTGCTTCTTTAAACCACACTTCTGTATAATCTCCATTTTCATATTGCTTAGGTATATCTCCACCATAAGTCTCTGCACCAGAGCACCAAACCATATTTTTTTCAGGAGCTTTTCCATTCGTTTGATTATACGCCCCTTGTTTGAAATAATTCATTTCACCGGCATAAGCATTTTTACGCTCCACACCATCCTGACCAATAGGGACAAATAAATTTTGAGTTTGCTTCGGAATATCTGCCTTTGTTGTATATTCTGATTGAATTAAATTCTTAGTGAATGTTTTAGTTTCGTGTCCTTCACTTGTAAATGTAACATACATGATACCTTTATGAACATTGATTTCGTAGCTAAACGCTTCGCCTAACTCAATCCCATCTTTAGGTTCTGCGGGAAAATCTGTTGGATTTGTTCCTACAACAGACATATCATAACCCCAAACTGGGTAGGAATAATCCCATCTTCCAGAATTATCCTTACCTGCGGTATTGATTTCATAATTCCAAAAAACAGAACCTTTAGTATGACCAGGAAATTTTTTATAAAAGATTTTACAAGGTTCATTTTCATGTCCGCTACCACTATGAATTTGACCAATAACTGTCGAGTAAGAAGCTGCCACTCGTGCATCTCCAGAAGTCGAAACGTGCATGACTTTACAGGTGCCAGATAATTTACCTCCTTGCTTAGGTGTCCATTCTCTTTTTTCATGTAACTCTGTTCTGGTGTTACTAGAGTTTTTTGAAGTGACTCCAGAATTTGGCGCTTTATAGGCTACCCAACGCATAGTGCCATCAATTACAGTATAGAAAAAATCTTTATTTTCGTACTTAACGAGATCATCAACATTAGTTCCGTCCGCCAATAACATTTTAAATTTATCCATAAAAGGAATCACCTCATTCGGGTAAACTATCTTTTTACTTAGTCCATCGTTAGCTGCGAAATATCCTTCATTCGAGTAAGCATCATCGCTTATTTTGACAGTTGCTGATTTAAACCAAACTTCAGCGTAGTTTCCATCGGCATATTGTTTTTGTACATCACCACCATGAGTTTCAGCGCCTGAACACCAAACTCTATTTACAGCAGGATCTTTTCCATTTGTTTGATTATAAGATCCCTGTTTGAAAAACAGCCCCTCATCCGAATAAGCATTTGCTCGCTCTACTCCATCTTGACCAATGGGCACAAACAAGTTTCTAACTTGCTCTGGCATATCCGCCTTTGTTGCATACTCTGATTTGATTAAATTTTTTGTAAAGGTTTTAGTTTCATGTCCTTCACTCATGAATTTTAAATTCATTATTCCATTCTTTACCTCGACCTCGTAAGTCATTTCTTCTCCCAATTCAATACCATCCTTTGGCTCTGCTGGATAGGTATTTTTATCAGTCCCCACAACAGAAAAATCATAGCCCCAAACTGAGTATGAAAAATCCCATCGTCCTGAATTGTCATCACCTGCGGTATTGATTTCATAATTCCAAAAAACAGAACCTTTAGTATGACCTGGGAATTTCTTGTAAAATAATTTAAACGGTTCATTCTCATGTCCATCGGCACTATGAATTTGACCAATGACTACAGAATACGAAGCCGCTACCCTAGCATCACCCGTAGGCGATACATTCATTACTTTGCAGGTACCAGTTAATTTATTATTAGACATGGCAGACCATTTTTTCGATTGCCCCAGTTCGGTTCTGATATTGTTAGAGGTTCCATGCGTGTTCCCAGCATTTGGTGCTTTGTAAACGACCCAATCCTGAGTTCCGTCATTTGTAGTATAAAAGTAATCTTTATTTTCAAAATCAATTGGATGACCGACATTCGAACCATCTCCTAAAATCAATTTAAATTTATCGAAAAAAGGAATAACATCACTTGGGTGAGTTGTCTTTTCCGTAACGGTAGTATTAGGTTTTTCAGCTGTATCGGCGCAACTGTTAAATGCTACAAAAAATCCGAAAATTAAAAAGGATTGTAACAATGATTTTACAAGTTTGATATTCATTTTATTTAGTTTTATTTTTTGACTATTATTTGTTTTACCAATTCTTTAAAGTCTCTTCAGACGATACTCAATATTTATTTCAAATTGGTTGACCAATTTTAATTGATCCCAAATATAGATTAAAAAGATAAAACGCCAAACAAATATCCAAAATGATTAACCATTTTAAGTAATACGTATTAGTTATAAGGGAAGGGAAGGAAAATGAGATTTTCAGATAATTTAATATTGGTTGACCAAACTTATTTTTCTTTATAATCTCAAAAAAAGGATTCGGTAATATTAATCAATAAATTAGTTTAGAAAATTAAATTGCCGTTGCTGATTAAGTCAAGACTAACTTTTAGAAGAGTTTAATTAACTCATGCTTATGCACTATGATTTAATTCCTTACTTCCCTCCTTTTTTCATCAAAAGAAAAAGTAGGAACATGGGGACAAAACCTGCCTAACATCAATAATAAATATTTTAAGAATTTTCATTTTATTGGTTTTTCACCAATTCCATAAAGTCCCATCTTCCAACCTTGTAACAGGCAGGTAAGACCTTTTATATTTATAATTACTCGCTAAAGTTTCATCATAGTCCACGCCTAAACCTGGCTTATCTTCTAAGTATACATAACCGTCTTGGATGGATAGAGGATGCTTAAAAACTTCGTTCATCGTCTCATTTCCAAAACCTACAAATTCTTGAATACTAAAATTATTTGCCCAAATATTTAAATGAGCTTGTGCGGCATGACAAATCGGAGATAAGTCTGGCGCACCATGTGGCGCAATCCTAACATGATACAAAGCTGCAAAATCTGCTAATTTTCTCAACGGGGTGATTCCTCCGCCATGTGTTGCTGCCATTCGGATATAATCAATCCATTGGTTACTGATTAAATCCATGCAATCCCAAATCGTATTAAAAACTTCACCAACTGCTAACGGTGTAGTTGTATGTTGTCGAATACTTTCATAACCATTTTGATTTTCGGCAGTTACTGCATCTTCCAAAAATAACAATTGATAAGGTTCTAAATCTTTGCCTAGTCTTGCTGCTTCAATCGGAGTTAAGCGACTATGAACATCGTGCAATAACTCGATTTCCATTCCATACTTTTCTCTTGCTGCTTTAAAAACTTTGGGAATAAAATTGAGGTACTTTGTGGTGTTCCAACCCTGTTCGGGCGGCAACGGACGATTACTTTGTAATTCGTAATAATCTTTTTTATTACCTAAGGTACCGTAAGTCCCTTTTGAATTAGGTAAGGCACATTGTAATCGAACGGCTTTAAAACCTTGTTCGATTAATTGTCCTAAATTATTTAGGACTTCGTCAATCGTTTCGCCATTGGCATGACCATAAACTTTTATTTTATTTCTGCTCTTTCCTCCTAATAATTGGTAGACAGGTAAGCCTGCTACTTTTCCTTTTATATCCCAAAGTGCTAAATCTATTGAAGCAATTGCAGTCATGGTCACAGGTCCTCTTCTCCAATAGGCTCCTTTATATAAATACTGCCAGATGTCTTCAATTTGATGTGCGTCTTTTCCGATCAAACAAGGAATTATATGCTCTTCTAAATAAGCAACAACAGCCATCTCACGACCATTCAAGGTAGCATCCCCCCAACCGACTGTTCCATCTGCCGTCGTGATTTTCACCGTTACAAAATTTCTACCTGGACAACTGACAAATACTTTTATGTCGGTTATTGATGATTGATTTGTATTACCATTCGCACCATTTTGAAACTTTGAATTATTATTAGTTTGATTCATTTTTTAATTTTTCTAAACAATTTTCTTTTAGAAATTTTTACAAATATTACTCCTACCGTCAACATTATTCCTCCCTCAAATATAAAACATAATCTGCCATTGAAATAAATAAATCTTTAATAAGTTGATAAACAAATCAACATTTTCTATGTTTGTTCTCCCTAAAAAAAACAGGGATTTAAAAGGACTTTTAAATAAAAAATTCACAACATGAGGTTTTCCAAATTAATGTTATCCACGCGAAAAGAATCAGGTGCTAAAGTTGATATTCTTTCGCAAGAATTATTGGTACGAGCTGGATTTATTCGACAGTTATCTTCTGGGATCTTCTCTTCCTTACATTTAGGATTTCGTTCCCTTCGTAAAATCGAGGATATTTTAAGAGAAGAAATGAATGCAATCGGTGGAGTCGAAATCAGTATGCCCGTTGTGCATTCTGCTGATATTTGGAAAAAAACGAATCGTTACAATGACATTGATGATTCTTTAGTTCGATTTACGGATCGAGCAGGACGTGATATGGTATTGGCAATGACACATGAAGAGGTAGTCGCATCATTGGCAAAAAGTGAAATATCAAGCTATAAACAATTACCAAAATTAGTGTATCAAATCCAAACTAAGTTTAGAGATGAAGCACGATCGAGAGGTGGTCTTATTCGGGTTCGAGAATTTGTTATGAAAGATTCTTACTCTTTGGATACGTCTGCTGAAGGTTTGGAAAAACAATATGATGCACATTACGATGCTTATTTTAAAATGTTTATTCGAGCAGGACTTCCAGTAATTGCGATTCAAAGTGATACAGGAATGATGGGTGGAAAAATCGCTCATGAATATATGTACATCACAGAGATTGGTGAGGATACTATTTTCATTTGTGAAAATACAGGTTACCAAGCCAACAAAGAAGTGGCGTCTATTCAAAAAACGGCCATCGAAGTTGAGCCAAAAGATTTGGAAGAAGTATTGACTCCTAATATGAAGACTATTGCAGGGCTTTCTGAATTCTTAGGAGTCCAACCTGAAAATTGTGGTAAGGTGGTTTTCTTTTCCGCAGAAATTGGTGAGGAAACAAAAGTGGTTATTGCAGTTGTTCGAGGCGATATGGAAGTGAATGAAACGAAATTGCAAAACATGATCAAAGCAAAAACTTTGGTTACGGCAAAGGAAGAAGATATTGTAAAAATAGGTTCTGTTGCTGGTTATGCCTCTCCAATTGGAGTGGATCGGGAACAAGCAATTGTAGTCATTGATGACTTGATTGAAAAGTCTAACAACTTAGTGGTCGGCGCGAACAAAGAAAATTATCATTTAAAGAATGCTTGTTACGGAAGAGATTTCTCTGCTGATTTTGTTGGAGATATTATTAATGCATTTGATGGTGCTATTTCACCTGATGCTACATCACCTGATGACATTTTAAAATCTGTAAGAGGAGTTGAAGCTGGAAATATTTTCCAATTGGGTACAAAATATACTGCTGCTTTTGATGCTGAATTTATGGATGTAGATGGTCGTCCAAAACCAATTGTTATGGGTTCTTATGGAATTGGTGTAGGTCGATTGTTAGGATGTTTGGCGCAAGAATATCATGATGACAAAGGTTTAAAATTACCTATTACGGTGGCACCTTATGAAGTGATGATTATTGGACTTTTGGATAAGGAAGAAATTACAGAAAAGGCAGAAAAAATTTATAGTGATTTAAAGGCCGCTAAAGTTGATGTGCTGTTTGATGATAGAGGAAAAAAAGTAGCCAGCCCAGGTCAGAAATTTAATGATGCAGATTTGATTGGAATTCCTATTCATGTTACCATTTCAAAACGATCACTTAAAAATGGTGGTGCTGATGTTAAACTACGTGGTGAAGAAGGCGAAGTCGTGGCAATAGAAGAGGTGGCTGCAAAGGTTCAAGAAAAAATTAATATGCTTCATGCTGAAATCGAAAATAAACTAAAAGCGGAAGAATGGAAAGCATAATTAGCCATTCATTAAACTAAAAATTAGCTCAGTCTTTTTGACTGGGCTTTTTTTATCAACAACAGCCATCTCACCTAGGTTATTTTTTTTACCTTATTTCTCAAAATATTAATTTTTCTCTATCAAATAAATACTTATAACATGAAAGCATTTACAATTGCTTTAATTCTATTTCTATCATTTTCAACGATTAGTATCTCTCAATTTTTTAAACCACCAAAAGACCTCATCGAAAAGGCTCCCAATTGGGCACAACTGATGTACTCGGATAATCCAAACGTATTCGAAGTAGAAGAAGAATTTAGACGATACTACAAAAACAAAACTGTAAAAAAAGATGTTCATACCCGAAATTTAAAATTCTGGAGAAGATCCATAAAATATAGAATACAACAAGATGGTTATTTAGCCTCACCATCCGAACAGAAATATCAAGCAAGAAACAAAAAGAACAAAAACGCTACTGCTCAAAAAAACATGGCAGGAGGCTGGACCTTACTCGGCCCTCTCCAAAGCTTATCCGAAGATGGAGATCCATCAGCTGACCAAGCATGTGTATATTCCATTGACCAATCACTTACCAATCCTGATATTTTAGTATGTGGAACAGAACCCGGAGAAGTATATAAAAGTACAGATGCTGGAGAAAGTTGGACAAATATGAGTTTAGAGTTGGTGCTACCTTTCGATCAGAGTGCAGTCAGAGCGGTTGCGATCCATCCAACCGATCCAAACAAAATTTATTTTACGGTTCAAGATATGATTTATAGATCTATTGATGGTGGTACTATTTGGAATATTCTGCATACTATAGATTCTCCAAATGGAGAAGAAGTTATTGTAGAAAAAATGTTTATTCATCCCAACCAACCCAATATAATGATGATCGCTTCGCGCGAAAGCTTACTTCGATCTACTGATGAAGGAACAAGTTGGACTACTGTTTTTGAAGATCCGACCTTCGACATAGAAATGAATACTGCATCCGACAATATCATATATGCTTTGAGAAAAAATGCTGATACCGAATTACCTGAATTTTTGATTTCAACAGATTTTGGAGTATCGTTCACCTTACAAAATAATGGATGGTATTCTTCCTCTGATGCAGGAAGAGAATCCGATGGAGGTAGGATCGCCGTAACTCAAGCTGATCCTAACAAAGTGTATGCATATCTTATTGGTCAATCAAAACCTGGAGATTTTGGATATATTGGAGTGTATCGAAGTGACGATGGAGGTAACTATTGGACACTACCGAATGGTCCGAATGGTGGTCCTTATACTAACAGTCATCCAAACCTAGCTTCTGGGGATGGTTTGGGTGATCCCTTCTATGCTGACATTTCATTTTGTGCTTTGGCGGTTTCAAATGACGATGCTAATAAAATATTAATCGGAGGTTTAAACCTTTGGAAATCGGATGATGGTGGCGAAACATTCCAACCACTTGGAGGCTATGTAGATGGTCCGCTAAATGATGATGTGGGTAATTTCCATGTAGACATGCAAGAGTTCAAAGTATTTGGAAATACCTCTTGGATTGTTTCGGATGGAGGAATTTACAAATCCTCAGATTTTTTCTCTCCCAATAATTTCGAGAAAAAAAACAACGGTGTACATAGTACTGATTTTTGGGGATTTGGGAGTGGATGGAATCAAGATGTATTGATTGGTGGCGTTTTCCATAATGGAGTAATGGCGTATAACGAAACCTACGGAGAGGGCAATTATATTTCTTTAGGAGGAGGAGAACCTTCTAGTGGTTATGTAAATCCAGGGGAGAATAATTTGGTTTATTCAACAGACATTGGTGGCGTTATTATTCCTGATGCTATAGGACCAGTAAGTGACTTTGGATATGATTTTATCCCCAATGAATCATTTGATCCTTTACTAGAAGGCTATAGTGATATTGTTTTTCACCCTCAATGTTATTCAGTTGCATTTACGGGAAAGCTCCATGAATTATGGAGAACGGTTGATAAAGGATTAAGTTTTCAAAAAATTAAAACCTTTGGTACCATTGAAAATGACTTTTTAACCTTTATTCATATTTCCAGAGCAAATCCTGATATCATATATGTATGTCAACGGCTCGAAGCTACTGATCAAGCCAAACTTTGGAAATCCATAGATGCTGGTCAAACTTGGGAAGAAACAACATTGCCATCTGATGTGTTTAAATTTATAATACTACAAGTTGATCCTTATGATCCTTCCAATATTTGGATTGCTTCCGCACGTATGATGATCCTTCTATCTTATACCAATCAGAAGATAGCGGTACAACTTGGACGAATATTTCAAGTCCGACCATTTCAGATGAATATGCAAAAACGCTTGATTATATTCCAGGAACCAATGGAGGTATTTACTTAGGAACCAATTTGGGAATGTATTATAAAGATGACAGCATGACGGATTGGATGGACTTCTCCGATGGCTTACCTGCTGTATCGACTGCTCAAAAATCTAGACCTTTTTACAGAGATGATAAATTAAGAATTTCGTCAACCAAAGGAATGTGGGAAAGCACATTATTCCAAAGACCTAATATGCCCTTCGCTCAAATCATGGTGGATCGAATTGAAACTTGTGCGGATGTGGGGTCAACTTTCAGATTTGTAGATTATTCCATATTAAAACACGAAGGTGCTCAATGGGAATGGTCTTTTGAAGGTGCAACACCGGCAACTGCCTCAACTTGGTTTTCAGAAGTTACTTTTAATACTCCTGGTACACATCAGGTTATTCTTAAAATCACAGATGACAGAGGCCTAATCGATTCTGATACTTTGGAAATTAATATCGGCGGAACATTACCTTCCATAGATATCCTGTTTGACCAAGAAAATTGTGGAGACCCCGTTTCAACAACTGCTTTTGACAATAATAAATCTTTATTAATATCCCCCAATCCAACTTCGGGAGTATTGAATCTCGAATATAATACCATTTCAAAAAAGAATATATTGAAGGTGTTTAATCCATCTGGAAAACTCTTATTAAAACAAGCACTACCAGAACCTATCAATGGTAAGATTGAACAGACCATAAATATTTCTCATCTACCTAAGGGAGCCTATTTGCTAAAAATAGAAGGTACTGATGAAATTAGAATTGAAAAAATTATTTTACTATAATTTTATTTTTTATTTTCTTAGAGCTTTAACACCAAGCCACTTATATTATAAAAATGTAAGTGGCTTGTTTTTTTTAAAGGAAAATGTTCTGATGGTGTTGATTTTTGTAATAGCAACTTCTTTATTATACTTGTAGGCTGTCGGACAAAGCCCGTTACCTTTACTGTATGTAGACTTTAAAGTATACATAAGCAGGTTTATTTTTAATTGTTAGTTTGGGTTGTATTGGACAGCGGGGATTCGCCAACTTTTGTTTGCGCTTATCGCAGTATAATGTCATTACTCTTTACAGTCCCAAGGATTTAAGACTGCGGCATGATACCGGTCGATTAACCAGCCATTGCCATCGCGTATGAAGACGATGGTTTCGAGAAAGTCTGCAGTGTATTTTTTACCGTCCTTGTATTGTGCATCCTCGTGGTTCTTGAGTGTAGTCCTGCAACATCTACAAGCAGCAAATTTCAACGCTGATTCGTTGTGATACAAATGATTGTTCTTAATTCGTGTTTACCAATCGACTTGAATTTTTTACGATCTATTATTAATTGACGTAAGTCAAAGAATAAACAAAAAATGAAAGTAGCTATACAAACAGTAATTTTGATTCTATTTTATTCTTTAATAGGGGAAAGCCAAAGTCTCTATCAAGATGAATGTAAGATGTTAAAAAATGTTGCCTTCAATGAAGTTTTTAATTTTGATAAAATAGAAAATCAGTTACAGCAATTTCAAGTCAATTTAGAAACGTCAACTCTATCTGAATATAATGATTGCAATTGCTCAGATACACTTTGGATTAATCTAAAAAATGATAAAAGGAAGTTTACGCATTACACTCATAGTCCTAATCTAGACACAGCTAAGTATTTAAAAAATATAATTGCACAAATTAATATTATGAATCTCAATAAGGAATTTCAGCTCTATTCAATAAATAGTGTAGCTGATTCCTTTGAATATGTATTAAAGAAAATAGCCTTGCAAGATTTTAAATATTGTAATAATGCTGAAGCGACTTTTTTAAAACAATACAAATACAAATTAAAAAATGAATATTTTAAAATCTTTGATGACAGAACTAACAGCATTGGCTACAGAGATATAATCATCACTAGCTTTTTCTACTCCAATGCGAGTATTGAAACAGATATTTTAAAAAGAATTCCTGACAATCTAGATGGAAAATTCTTTTACAGGATGTTAGGCATTTTAAGAACAAGTGGTACGACGGAAAGTGTTGAGTACTTAACTAGCTTATTGAAAACCAATTCATTTAATCTTAATGAACAGAAATCAATCCTACAGGTTATTTATGGAATAATGGATAGAGAAAAAGTTAAGAGGAAAACTAGAAAAAAATTTAATAAAGTCCTTGTACAATTCGAATTGGACACTTTGTCTCGTTATGATTTATATATAAAAAATTAATATTGTGTCTCTTCAATACGCTGCTGTCCAACACAAAACAGATTAATAATTTTAAATGGAAGTTGGGGTCGTATTGGACAGCGGGGCGAACTTAAAATAAGTCTTACTTTACCTAATCGGGAGCATGTAGTCAATGTCGCAGTTGAACATCGTATTGCTAACTCTGGTGAACCATTTGTCAATGAGTTATATATGGAGACAGAATCTATGCTTTTGACAGACTTACCTCAATTGCAGATGGTGGAGTTAAAGTTTCGGTTGTTAGGTAGAGAATTTTTGCGGAATAAATGGACGCCGCCGATTGTAGTGCCTGTACTCTAAGAATTAAGAAATTAAAAATATAAAAAACAACCATTTCGATTGAGTTCGGAATGGTTATTTTAGAACTCGAATAATATATGATTTAATATTTATTAACGTCTAACTCCTCAAAGTCTTTAATCTTAGATAATTCAAGTAATTCATCTATTTTAATATCCTTCCAAGTTTCTTTAAAAATTTCGTTTCCACTTCCGTCTGCATCATCGTTGGTATTTTCTCTTATTAATTTCCTTTTCGCTAAAAAATTAATACTGGTTTCACTATTGATTATTGGTCCGCGATTACTACTGGCATCGTATCCGATAAGCGCGAAACTCATATCTTGATACCTAAATTTATATTTCCAAAATCCGTATCTGCCGTGAGCATAATGAATAGCTAAATTTCCTTTTTCTACTCCAACCCAAAGTTCTGGAGGAAAATAAACTCCACCATCTTCATGCTCTGATAAGAAGCATTCATAGTTTTCAACTGCTAATTGATAACCTTCTTGTTGTTTGAATAATATAATAATTCCTCTTCTGTTGCGGTCAACTTTTTCGTCAAACCGATTGATAACAAAATTATTTTTATCCGTTCCTTTTACGATAAGAACGCAATCCGCTTGTCCATCATTATTTAAATCGCCAAAGTTTTTTTCAGTTATAATATATTCTTCAGGGACAAAACGCTCTGGATTTTTATGATCTTTTTCTGACTTATCTTTTTTCGAATCAACTAGTTTGATATTTTCTGAAGTATATTTAAATTCATCTTTTCGAGTCCAACTCCAAGTTGCATTTTCTCTAAGGTTTACTCCGCTAGTCTTATAATTTATGGTAATAGTTTTTTTCTCTTGGTCTGTAAATATTAAAACTTCATCAAATGTAGTTTGCACCGAAGCCGTAAATGGCATAGTTCCGCAACGCTCTAATTTTTTTAAGACGGCGGTATCTTGTGAAAACCATTTTTTTAAAAAACCTAAATGTTTATCAGAACATTGGTATCCCAAATTTAATGCAGTCAAAATTTTACATCTTAAATTACTTCGGTTTTCATCAGCTTCTCCATCCCACATACATTCATTTCCAATAAAAGTAGCGACATAACCTAAGGCTGCCTTTTCTTGAATACTCATAGAATGACAAAACGATTCATCAATAAATATTGAATTTACTTCTTGCTTTAATTCTTCATCATATTCATCTGCTCGCCACAAAAATTGAGTTGATTTATTACTTGATGCAATCCGCTCCGCATCAATTGCTCTTTCTGAAAAATTTACAATTTCTTCATCTCCAGCCTCAACAGCACGAAACATTTTCCATTGAATTTTTATCCTATCACCAGACCTAAAATTGTATCGTTGATTATTCATCCAATCCCAATTATAAATAAAGGCTACCTCTTCCCCATTCTTTTTTCCTAATAGATGATAATAGTCACCGTTATCATCATAGCGTAAAAATTCAATAGTGTCTATATATAGCTGATTTTCTAAAATTGCTTCCTGAGGTCTTAAATTACTCTTGAATTCTCCCTTGATTTGGTTTGTATTTATAGGTGCATTGATAGCCTCTTGCATTTTCTGGATTAATTCCTCTTTAGATTCTAAATCATGTTCAACTGTTTCCTTATTCTTTTTACTTGTTTCTCCATTAGAATTGCAAGCAAAAAATCCAATCGTTAAAAATAGTAACGTGAGTATATTTAAGTTTGTCATTATTATTTTTGGCATAAGTTTATAATTGTATCGGTTGATCTTATTTCTCTATTGTCAATAGTATTTTAAATTTTCCATTTATATTATTTTGCATTTCAACTTTTAATTTTGTTGCTTAAATAATGTCAATTATTTTCTCACATACATAATGCGTTATTCCCAAAATAAAAGTTATGATTAGAATAACCAGAAAACGATTAGGTATTGCATTTGAATTATTTTTGAGTTTTTCCTTTAGATAAAAAACATCAATCAGAATAAATATTACTGCGATCATACTTCCTATGACTAACCCTAAATGTTGCAAGACAAGAATATAAAGCCAGTCAAAAGGTTTTATAAAATCTGTTGACGGTTTTGGCCCTAAGATAATTCGTGTATATCCAACCGCAAATAAAAACGATACTAAGATCCAAATAAAGTAGTGTAGGAGCTGCTTTAGAATACTCATAATTTATTTTAAAATATTCGTTTTTATTTTTTCCAAATCAATCCTATTAAAATATTTTGCTATCGGCTGCATCCCTTTTATAGAGTTTTGGATTAACGCTCTTTCGACTTTTTCCTGACTCAATAGATATTCTTTTTCAATTGAAAATTCTTTTACACCAAGTATTTTTAACAATGCTGCTACAACTATTCCAGTTCTATCTTTTCCAGATAAACAATGAATAAGCACAGGATATTTTAGTGCTTCATCTTCAAATATTTCAAGGATTGAATTGAGCCAAACTTTGACTTCCTTAAGATTGGTATTATATTTTTCAATATTATTAGCCATCGGAAAATGAAAATAGTCAAGGTCAAATTCTTGATAGTCTTGTCCATTTCTTAAATTTACAATCGTATTTACATTTTCTATTTCGTTAAGATTTTTAATATAATCTATGCTTCCTCCTCGGTACAATATTTTTTCTGACAAAATATTTTCGCCCTCCATCAGATTAATATAACCTCCGATGTCTCTAAAATTTACACAGCCTTCCGTATAGTCCAGTCCCATGTCCTATTTAATTATTTTGCCATTAAAATATTCCTCGACTCCATTCTCTGAATCTGTCGTGTAATTCATTTTTGAATAAATAAATTCATTTTCACTAATCCAATGAAACGTTTTGAAAGTGCAAATATCACCGTTCGAATTAAACTCCGTTAAATAAATAAATTTTCCATTTACCTTTTTTTGAAAAAAATAAGAGATACATTCTTGTCCTCCGAAATGTCCATTTAAACGATAACTATTTTTTGGAGAGGGAATGATGTATTGAGGATTCCCGATCGTTGATTCTGTTTCCCCAGTTGCTATCAAAAAGCATATATCACTTGAGTGACCACCTTCCAAAACTAGAATATCATATTCAGGATAATAACCAGACCAACCTTCTGAAAATCCAGAGTCATTACTGTTTTGATTTACTAAAAGTGTTTGACCATTTTTGGTGGTAATACTTTTAATCACATCAGCTCTTTCAAACTCAGTCACCCACCCTACTCTATTTTTCAAAATCAGTTTAATTGAATCTAGGCTGCCAACTTTTTTAGGAGTGTAAATTTTCTTTGGTGCCTTTTTTAATAATTCAATATATTCTCCTTTGTCAATTTTTGTATTATCAATCACGTCCTTATTTTTAAAGGCTGTTAAAAAGCCATCGAATACATAGCCTTCTCTTTCAAATGATTCGGTTTCTTTTGATACTAAATACAGGTAATTATTATATTTTATTTTGACCCACTTGCCTTTGATTTGTTTGCCATTGTCATTAATAATTAAATCTTGATTGGTATCAGCTATTTTTTCAACCATAACTCCGTAGGGAATTTTTGCAACTTTCTTGGAAGACAAATTACTATCGGAACGAACATTCAATCCACTTTCTGCATTAATGAAATAATAATCTTGCCCACAACAATAAGTATGGGAAATGAATAAAAGTATAATTGTAAATAGTTTCATTGATGGAAATATTTTTTAGTTTTGATTTCAATGTACATTGAATGATTTTCTATTCACCATCGTTCTTATCGTCATATACAAAAGTCGTATCTAATTGATATTCATTACTTTCAAATCTGAAAATGGAAACATTAAGTTTTGAGGGATTATAAGGTTCAATTTCCTCAAAAGATTTTATCGCAAAAAAACCATTTCTTTCTTTTTCAAATGTTGGATTTTTCAGGTAATCCATAAATGCTAATTCATAATAATTATCGTACTGATTTAAAAACAAACCATACATACAACCACCCGTCCCGCAAGCCCCCAAGTAAACCAAAATATCTCCTTTTCTATCTCCATTAAAATCCGCAAATTTGAAAGGTTCTATTTTGGCAGATTTATCAGGCAAAGAAAAATCTGTATTCTTTGGAGCATTTATTTTTATAAAATTTTCAGTATCAATAATGTCAAGAGTAAATAAACTATCTGATTTTCCAAATAGTTTCTCGCCAATTTTATTTGAATTAGGCAAGGTTCTATGATGGATTATTCGACCATCATTTCTAATACTAACCATCCACTTTTCATATTTGATGGTATCAATTTCTTCCTCATTTCCATTTTTCACAAATCCCCAATCGACTTGGTGGAAAATAATTTCATGCTGATTTATTTCAGATTCAATGGTATGACTTTTTCCATTATCAAAATCCGTTGCCTTGCCTATATATAAATGGTCAATTAATACCAATTTTTTATTGTGCGTGCAAATTATTATCTCGTCAAATGTTCCTGTGTTGTGAAGGAGACTAACCAGAATTTCATTACCTGAATTCAAGTCAATTTTTTCAGAACCAAAAATTCTTATATCCTTAATGTCGTCTGCCACCTTTGGATAATATTTAGCCAAGTCATCTCGATCTAGTTCTCCGTGAATTGGTAAAATTTGTAGTTCTTGATTGGTAGAATCTATTTTTTCCGGCTCCTTTGCTTCATTTGCAACAAGCTTCGTTGTTTTGTTCTCACTTTTATCTTGCTTGCAGTAAAAGAAACTTGAAATAAGAACAAGTAATATGATTTTGATGAAGGATTTATTTTTCATTGATTTGAATAAGAAATGATTTACGCAAAGGGTATTTTTGATACTATTAATATATTATTATTATTCTATATTCAAAAATTCCTCCAAAATGTTTGCAATTAACTCCGTCTTCCTCTTCCATTCTTCCAACAGTCAAAAGAATATCCTATCACCTTGAAGGAATAGAAATTATTTATGATTCAAATGAGACTTTCTACAAAAATATTTTGGTTTATTTTTTCCGTATCCATAATCCTACGATTGTTAACCGTCAAGGAAATAACATTGATTCTAGTTATTGTTCTACTATTTTTTTTTTCAAATGGAAAAAGAAAAGGTGATAGCAAAAGGTATGCAACTTTGTACGAAGCTTAACAAGTACTGCCAAGCCTGAGGCGGAATCCCACTAAATACATTGTTGGAAAATTACTAATTACATATAAAGTAAAATAAGGTCAAAAAAACACCTAATTGTTTTACCATTACCTCACTTTTGCATAGCTGGTAGAGTAGGAAAAAAAAATCCAGAATATAATTATTCAAAAAAATCTTCCTCAACATTCACGAAAATATGAATAGCAACAATCTCACCTTCCTTATTTTTCATTTCCAAAAAATAATTCCCTTTTTCTAAATCTTTAAGTAAGACCTTTACGACATGCTTACCTTTTGAAAATGATTTATTTCTAAAAACTGAAATCACCTTTTGGCTTTTAAAACCTTTTAACTCCAAACTCATTTTTTGATTTTCTTTATTAAAAAAACGAAAAATAATTTCATCCCCAAAAACCATGGAAGGATTAAATAGCAACTCCACTTCACCTTTTTCTACGATAGGAATTATTTCAAAATAAACCAAAAACATTTCTTCAAACATTCGTTTCCCCCAATCCATTTTCCGAGTAGGATCACTAGGATTTGAAAGATTTTCAGCGGTATTATCGTACTGTGCTAATGCATGAACAACTGTTCCTTTTTTTAAAATCATGGGTTGAAAAAAATCAAATTGTCGTTTCCATTTAAAATCCCAATCTTCAATTTTCAATAGAACTTGCGATTGCTTAGAATTAGGTTCAACTGTAAACACCTCCCAAGTATTTCCCAACAAATGACTATGAGGCATCAAGCCCCGAAGCTCCAAATCGAATGGAACAACAAACTTTGCATGGTATCTAATTTTTTGATCTGTCGGGATCTGAAATGGTGGATTCGTCAAATTATAGGAATGAATCAAAGGAACGGTTTGAATATTTTGATTGCTTTTTTCATTGGAAAATTTTAATCGAATTTCAGAACTATCTTTCAACGGAACTCCTGTCGGCCCATAATGAATATGCAATAATAATTTGGCATTCTTTGGCAATCGCTTCGAAGATCCTTTTGGAAAGGTAGTCATTTTCTTTTGTGGTGTCCAAGTGTACCAACGACTTTCATTGGGCACAAAACCAATTTCTCCAAAACTAAAATAACCATAAGTTGGATCCCAGTTATCCAATACCTCTACCCTATCTGAAGTATCAATTGAGATAAAGCAAGAACGAACGATTGAAGCATTTCCAGGGACAAATTCAATAGCACTCACCGCTTTATCTTCTGCTAAATTGGTTGGTAAAACAAAAACTTTAAATTGATCATAATAAACTCCGTACTGCTCAAATCCTTCAGACATCGAGAATATCGCATCAGGGTTTTTCAGTTTTGGTTCATCATTAAACTTTGGAATAGTTGGAGATTTTAATTTATTACCTTCTTCAGCTCCTCCTTCCACCCATTTTTTAATTAATGTAATTTCATTGTTATAAAGTCCTCTTTCACCTTGAAAAGAATGGTCAGTTTTAGTTACTTTCCAAGGAGGCATGTATTTAATTTCCGTAACATATTTTATCATTGAAGCATAAGCTGACACTTCTTCATAATTGGTAAAAGGCATTGGAGCAATTTGATTCGGACGATGGCAAGGGGTACAGTTTTCAAAAATGATTGGAGCGATATGTTCAACAAAAGTAATTTCTTGACCAAACACAAAGCTTGGAATAGAACAAAAAAACAATACATTTACATTTATAAAAAAGGTTACTAAACCCTTAAAATTTAGTAACCCAAAAATATTCACTCGGAACACAACTTTCAATTTTAATTAATTAATTATGAAAAGTAATATAACATCCTACTGCTGGTGACCATGGTTGTTCGATACTTTCTCCATTGGTCAGTTTTTGCAAAACTTCAACTAGTTCATTTTTCCTTACACCATGTTTCATCTTCCCAGGAGCCCTGTAGGCATTACTAATTCTTCCTCGAAAGGCAACTTCTCCTTGAGCATCCAAAACAATAACTTCAGGTGTAATCGTCGCTCCTAATTTCTTAGAGAAACCTTGATAGTTATCTAATTTTATTTTAAAATCGGTAAGATGATATTTTTCTAAAAACTTTTGCGCTGTTTCATTGGTACTATTCCTCATTGGAAAAACAGTATAAAAGTCAACTTCATTTCCATACTTTTGAAAGGCCTCTTGTAATGGTTTTGCCATATAAATACTAATCGGGCATTTCTCCGCTACAAAAACATAAACACCATATTTGTTTTGAGTAAAAGCAAAAAAGGAAAAATGTAGAAGTACTGTTATAAAAATAAATCTTTTCATAGTTTTTGTTTTTATTTATGAATCTTTGCTTTTCGAAGCGTAAAAACTCTCGACACATTAAAACCAAAATGTACTCCACCGTCAGTCCAATTACCTGTAGTTTCAGCAATAAAACCTTTTTCAATCATCGAGGTAGAATTCGTAAAATGTAATTGAAAAACATGTCCTCCTGTTTCAATATCAAATCCTAAAGAAAAAGAATTTCGATAACCTGGCGCTAACTGATTTTCAAAAACATAGATATATTCTGCATTAATCGCAATCCTTTTGGTAAGCTTAATTCGGGTGGCTGCACCTAATGAATAGACATCGTTTTTTTCCAAATTAGTTTTAATCAAATTCCGATGAACAACAGTTGGAGACAATTGCAATGAAAATGTTTTACTAAATTTTCGACCAACGATAAGTTGATAAGTATAATACATTCGAGAACTAAAATAATTTTCTCGATCAGGATCTTGCCACTTGACTGTTTTGATCGCTGAGCTTGCTAAAATGGCAGCGGTGATTGGCATCTCTCTTTTACCTGAACTTTGCCTAAGAAAACGATATTTTAAAAACCCATCTAATGTTTTTTCAAAACTACTTCTCCCAAATCCAACAGTTATATTATCCGTAATGCCATAATCTGCGCCAATTCGAATCGACGCTCCATCCAAGCCAAACAATTCATAAAGTCCTCCATTTAGAAAACCAAACCGATGAGAAATTTTTATATCCATCACTCCCCCAGCGGTGCTTTCGATAGAATGCAAATTTATTACCCGATTAGTTTTAAATGCTGCGGTAGCAAAATCGGTGGTTTCTTCTTCTTCCAACATGGACAATAAATCCATTTCATCGTCTTGTCCAATAACCAGCGTGCTCGACAAAACTATGCAAAGACAAAAAATTAAGTGAAGTACTTTCATGACACATTTTTTAAAAAGCGCAGAGAATCAAAGCATATAAAACTCATATACCCCTAGCTTCATTCTCTTCGCTAATTTGCCTCTCTCGACAGATTTATGATTTTTTCTTAAACAATTCGTAATCAATATTTATGGTGATGGATACGATCTTTGCAATATTGTCTCGCACGACTTTTGGAATTTCAATTTTAAAATCTGCCACTTCAATTTCGAAAGTGGAAGTTGCTGAAATTTTCCCATCTTTTACTTCGATGTTTCCATCCGTTTCCACTTCTTTCGTTTCGCCATGAATCGTTAAATCTCCTTTAACTTTTACCGCGTAGGTTCCGTCAGTTGACAAATCAATTTTTGACATATCGACAATCGCACCTTTAAATAATGCCTTTGGAAATTTATCGCTTTCCATATAATTTTCATTGAAGTGTTCTTGCATCAATGCTTTTTCAAATTGGAAAGCTTTGATCAAAACTGCGAACTCCATTTTTCCAGATTTAGCATCAAGTACGCTAGTTGCTTTTTGATTAGAGGCTTCGATTTTTTCCATCGGAGCTTCTGATGAAAATACAATATTACCTGTTCGAGTAAAATATTTCTGAGCTTGTATTGATTGAGTTAAAAACAATACACTTACAAATACTAAAAAGATTATTTTTTTCATGTTTAAATTTTTATTAAAAATAGGTATTGGAATAAGTTTTATAATTATGCTTTAATTTCTACACAGCGAACTAAAATCACATCCATCAATACACCTGTGCAAATTCCTTTTAATTTTATTTCTTCTCCTTCTTTAAAATTTGTTCGAGCATGTTTGGTTAAATTATCTAATTGGCAAATCACTCCAAACATTTCGCTACCACTTTCAAGTGTGATACTGGTTCTTCCTTCTTCATCCAAGGATATTTCTTTTACTTTTCCTGACACCTCCATAATTTTATCTAAATATTTCCCATTTGCTTCTTCCTCATTATTTTCAAAATCGGCAAAAAGTTGAATTGAAGAAAGTTGCATTTCAACAGCAGCTTTAGTCATATTTTTGTGAGGTTTGTTACTATAAAAATAAAACCCCACTCCTCCAACAACTGTCAAAAGCAAAATGTATTTCAAATATTTTTTCATAATTAGATTGTTTTGAGAAAATGTAAATTAATTGTTTGGAGCACCATTGACAATCCATGCTTCAATTTTTTCGACTTCACAATCGAGTAATTTAGTCGTATTTTTAGGCATAGGAGAAAAACCAGATTCATGCTTAATCACTCCAACCAATTGGCCATTATCCACAAAGTTTTTTAATAAATCATAGCCCTCAATTGTAATCCCTCCAAAGTTGCTCGCTGCATCATGACACCCCAAACAGTTATCATTTATGATTGGAAAAATATCAGTTTGGTAACTCATATCCTCGGTGGAACATTCGGTGGTTGGATAAATATCTTCTTCCACGTCATAGTAACAACCTCCAAGTCCGAGTAATAAAAACAATACAATTACAATATTCTTCATCATTAATTTTTCAATATTAATTATCCAACGCTCCCGCGTCAACCCAGCTTTTTATTTTATCAATACTACAATCATCTATTTTTGCCCCACCTTGAGGCATCGCTTCAAAACCTGCTTGATGGTCAATCGAACCAATTAATTTTCCATTATCTGCATAGGTCTTAATGTTAACATGAGTCGTCAAATCAATTCCACCAGACGGAGTTGCACCGCTGTGACAACCTTGACATTGGTTTTGTAACAATGGTTTTACAAAATCTGAAAAACTAATATTTTCCGTATCGCACCCTCCTGCATTTGGGTCACATTCCAAATTTAATCCTCCTTGTAAAATCCAAGCCGCAATAATATTTATTTGATCTTGACTCATAGCTGGAGTTGGAGCAGGTGGCATTCGGTCGTCTAAATCACTATCTACTAAAACTTCATATATTTCACTATCATTCAAATTAAAAGGTTCCACATCTGCCGTTTGAATCACATAATCATAGTCCACCAGGATCACTCCGTCTTGTGCCGAGGCTACATCATGACATCCTGAAAAGGCACAATTAGATTGTAATATCGGCAAGACATCTTGCTCAAAATAAATCACATCTGGATCGCAAGGAATCCCAAAAGTATCTACTGGCATAGAATCCACAGGTATCGTGTCCATTGGATTTGAAGTAGTGTCTATTGGATCGATTATATCATCAAATAATGGTTCATGCTTGCACGATGGAAAACTTAACCATAGTCCAATTCCAAAAACCAAAATGGGAAAACTGTATTTTATTCGTTGAAACATACTTTTGTTTTTTCTCTAAGATAAAAATAACTGGATTATTTATATGGAGAAAACCGATGTAGCTGAGTGGGAATTAATTGGGGTTGGATGGGATTTGACCCTATTTTTTTTTACTAAATTGAAAATCAAAAAGGAATAAGGAAAACAGATTACCCATTCATCCTCTATTAAATCTCTTTCAACCCTCTTAAGTTGAGTATTCTTAATTAAAAGATTAATTTTTACAAAAACATTATTTCATCTAGTTTTCTTTAAATCATTTTTCAAAAAACTTAATTATGAAAACAGTTCTTTTACAATCTATTTTTATTTTTAGTTGTACTTTTTTAGCTGCGCAAACTTGCCTCCCTTTAGGAATTACGTTTAATACTCAAACAGAAGTTGATGATTTCCCAATGAATTATCCTACTTGTTCTCAGATTATAGGAGATGTAAAAATTGAAGGCGATTCCAACATTTCCAATCTTGATGAACTGGCACAACTCACTTCTATTGATGGCTATTTAAGAATAAATAATAATGCACTTTTGACCAACCTAACTGGTTTAAATAATATCGTCTCCATAGGTCAAGGAAATTCGAGAATTGGTGACAATCCTGCTTTGGTTAGTTTAAGTGGCTTGGGAAATCTGGAGGCTGTCCATGGAACTTTTTCAGTCTATAGAAATCATTTGTTGACTAATTTAAATGGTTTTGAAAATCTAGATTCGATTGGAGGTGGATTTGATCTAGTAGATAATAGCCAGATAACCACCATAAATAGTCTGAGTAATTTAACCACAGTCGGAGATTATTTTTTCATCAATAATAATCCAGCATTGACTAACCTAAACGGAATAGAAAACATAGATTCCATAGGAGGAAATATTGAAGTATCCTCGAATACATCACTTGAAGATATTAGCAGCTTAGAAATCTTATCGGTCGTTCATGGATACTTGGGGGTTCAGAATAATCTAGTTTTAGAAAATTTAAATGGCTTGCATAATCTGACAACTGTCGAAGGTAGATTAAACATCAATGGGAATTCCTTATTGACTGACTTGAGTGGTTTGGAAAATTTGACGACAGTAGAATTGGACGTGAATATTATTAATAATGATGCTTTAACCAACTTAACTGGATTAGCAAATCTTACTCATATCCAAGGTGATTTATCTGTAACCTTAAATGATAGTTTAGAAAATCTAATTGGGCTAATCAACCTTTCGGATATAGATGGAGTTTTGCGCATCATGGAAAACACACAAATGACAAACTTAGATGGTGTGGAAAATTTAACTACACTTAATGGTATGTTGTTTATTGGATTTAATGATTCCATAGTTGATTTAACTGCTTTGGAAAATTTAGATCCCATGATTATTGACCAAATTATTATCGTTAATAATCCCCTTCTTTCTAATTGTGCGATAGCTAGTATTTGTGAATATATTTCCATTCCTAACAATACAGCTCATTTTTTTAATGCTATCAGATGTGGTTCAAGGGAAGAAGTTGAAATGGCTTGTCTTGATGTATCAACTGAATTGGTGGATGATTTAAAAGTTAGTTTTTTTCCAAACCCTACGACTGGTATGATTAGAATTGAAGGTATTGAATTTGGACATGTGAAGGTGTTGGATGTTCTGGGTAGGATTGTTTCCGAAGGAGTGTTTAGGGATGAGAGAATTGATCTTTCTGGAATTAAGAGTGGAGTTTATTTTTTGGTGGTTGATTTCGAGGATAAGAGAATTCTGGGGAGAATTTTAAAAAGATGATTTTGATTAATCCCATTTTTAAAAAATAATATCTTCGAAAACTATTCTAATTTTGTTGTTCAAAAAAATCGACAATGGATAGTTTGACACAAGCCGCACTTGGGGCAGCAATAGGCGAAGCAGTTTTAGGAAAAAAAATAGGAAGCAAAGGAGCTATCCTTGGTGCGGCTGTAGCTACCATTCCAGATCTTGATGTAGTATTTTTTCTTTTTTATGACAAGTTGGAAATGTTGAGTATACATCGAGGCTTTAGTCATTCTATTTTATTTAGTATTCTAGGCGCATTGTTCTTAGCATTTATTTTCAAACGAGTAAAGTGGACGAAGGATATTTCATTTCAGCGAATGGTTACTTTTGCATGGTTAGCATTATTTACACATATGTTGTTGGATGCTTTTACGGCCTATGGAACGCAATTATATTTACCATTTTCAAATGAGCGAATTGGGTTTGATTCTGTGAATGTAGTTGACCCAGTTTATACGATTCCTTTATTGATTGGATTGGTAGGAAGTTTATTGGTTTTTAAAAATAAGCCTTCGCAAGCTATTTTTAATCAAATTGGAATTGTTGTTAGTTCTCTTTATTTGTTGTTTACTCTAGGTCATAAAAGTCAAGTGGAAAACCATTTTCAATCTTCTTTCAACAAGCAAAACATCCATTATTCGTCTTTGCTCACCATGCCTGTCGGAATTGCAAATATCAATTGGTATGGCGTTGCCAAAACAACTGATGGTATTTATCTGCAAAAATATTCATCCTTCCAAAATGAAAATTTTCCTTTGGAGTACTTTCCTACCAACAATGAATTACTCGATGATGTAAATCCAGAGTTAGTTCAATTAATGAAATGGTTTGCCAAAGGTTTTTATACAGTAGAAAAAGATGGCGACCAATTACTGTTTTATAATTTGCAAGTAGACATGCGTGGAGTGGTTAAAACCAAAAGTGGAAAATCTCCAACCATGGGTTATTTTATTTTGAAGCCAAAGAAAGATGGTAGTTTTCAGTTTTCTTCTGGAACACATGGTAAATAATTAGCGATTGCAAAATAGTTTTCCCCAAACCATTTCAGCTAAAATAGAGTCTTACAAAATGATGGACATCATTTTTATAAATATGCTCTAAAACAAAAAGCAATGCTATTAAAAAAATTACACTTCATTTTTCTTTTTCTCTTGACCACTTCCATTCTCGCTCAAGTTGAAGACCTTCCCTATTCAGCAGGATGGCAGACAGTAGATGAACAAAATGAGTGGACTCAATATCGTTTGACTCCTTCCAGTTTATTTGACTGGAATTTTTCGACTGGAGCTATCAGCCATGATTATCCTGTGGGGAATACGCAAGGTGATACGATTCGTGACTGGATGGTTTCGCCAACGATAAATTTTCATTCTACTTCCAAATTAAGTTTTCAAGGAAATGTTTTTGCGCTAATTGGAGTGACTAATTTAGATTATTTTGGGATTTGGTTTAGTGATGGAAGTAAAGATCCGAATGATGGAGATTATATTGAAATATTGGATTTGACTGGTTCGACTGTTGGGACAAATACGATTGATACTGCTGGTGTCGAAATTCCATTTATAGCTACTGAAGGACATATTGCTTTTGTTTATGAAGCCATAGATAATTGGTTTACAGTAGTGGTGGATAGTGTGGCGATTATTCCAGATAGTCTTGCCTCTAAAAATTTTACCCCATACCTAAGTGAACAAATAAATGTTTTCCCAAATCCGACTTCTGATTGGATTAACCTATCTTTTTCGAGTACTCTTGCTTTAAATGGTTTTGAAATGAGTGTGTTTAATAACTTAGGCCAAGCTATTGTTACTCAACGAATTAATCAGCATCTGACTTCTATTGATTGTAGTGATTGGAAAAATGGAGTTTATTTTTATCAAATAAAAAAAGATGGAATTGTAGTGGATGTGGAAAAAGTAGTGATTAGATTATAGTGATTTGTGTATTGAAATTTGGAAAGAAAGACCTGTCAGTACAAAATGTTCTGACAGGTTTTTCTTTTTGAAAAAGGGACTAGCCCATAAAGTGTGTCAAAAATTATTTATCAAGCCATTTAAGAAAACGGTCACCAAACATAAGACCTAAATTTTCTTGAATGGCTTTCCATTTAAACGCCTTTCGCTTCCACGATTTTTCGTTTTGCATCAAG
>CALJOK010000080.1 GCA_937981555.1 uncultured Saprospiraceae bacterium | reverse complement strand
CTTGATGCAAAACGAAAAATCGTGGAAGCGAAAGGCGTTTAAATGGAAAGCCATTCAAGAAAATTTAGGTCTTATGTTTGGTGACCGTTTTCTTAAATGGCTTGATAAATAATTTTTGACACACTTTATGGGCTAGTCCCGTTGCCTGTTTAGTTACTCCTCCACAAACATCCCCATAAATTCTCCAAAGGCACCCATGCCTCCTTCAATACTCAAATCCCCTTTCGCTATCGCCATCTTCGCATTTCTCACCTTAGCCACAATCTCCTTCCAAATAATCGACGTAGTTGAAATGGTCAACTCCGGATCTTCCAAAGCAAAGGACTGAATTTCTGCTACTCCTCTCCTCACATGCACCGACCATTTCTCTCCTGTATCTGTAAAATTAAAAACCGCTTTTTTATCAAAATCTAAACTCTTCTCCGGAACCAATCTAACGGACATAGAATTAAACATTGCCTCCAAAGGAACTTGATGAATCATTTCTAAAGATCGTACGCCATCGACTTTTGCTAACTCCCCTTTTATTTCCAAAGCTTGACTTAAATAATAATTTCGAGCATTCGGATTAGATTGTTTTTCTCCTAAAGCAATTAAACATGTTTGGCGCAATTCATCAATCTTAGGATCATCAGGCGATAATCGTTTAAGATAATCTGCCAGCTCCAAGGCCCATTGGTATTCTTTGTTGTCGATGGCAGCAAGGGCATTTTCCAATAGTTGTTTTTCACCTCCTGCGAGGGCAGCCATTTTCTCCGCTTTTTCTTTTACGGGAAGCGGAAGTAGTGTAGAAGATTTCCCATCAAACCAACCCAGGTAGCCACTAAAAATACTTTTGACGGACCAATCTACTCGCCCATAAAATTCTTGTAAATAAGGAGACTCGCTTAAATGTTTTGGTAAAACTACTTTTTCTGCCAACTCATCAGGAGTCAAACCTTTATTCATTTGTCGAATCGTTTGGTCGTGCACAAACTGAATTGCATCTCGGTAGTCTCGCAAAATGCCTTGAATATTTTCCGCCCCTTTGATCGGACGCGTATGACTTGGAATTAAAATCTCTGGATTTAAAAAACGCATTTTATCCAAACTCGCTGACCACATTTTTACATCTCGATACGAAGTTCCTCGAATGGTATAGAGGTTGGGAAATGCCTTATAAATATTATCGCCTGGCAACAAAATTTTTCGATCTGCGATCCACACAAATAGCTGATCATTGGTTTCGCCAGGTGCATGGATTAATTTTATTTTCACCCCTTCAATTTCGATTGCCAATTCCTCTTTAAAAGTAACGGTTGGTCGCAACAATGTCCGAGTCGTATTTTCATTAGCATCTAATCTTGGACCAATTCCACAATTGACATGACTATCCTCATCCAAACTAGTCCCAAACATTCGCCCACTTCGTTCCCCTATAATTGGTCGCACGACATTCAATAATCGATCAATATAATAGTTGGTCAACTCATGAGAATAAATTTCAGGGTTGTCCTCCCCTGCCATCGTTCCAGCTCCAAAAATATGGTCTGCATGATTGTGGGTATAAATTAACGCTTTGACTGGTTTATTACTAATCTGATCAAAAGCTGCTTTTACCTTCGCCGCGGCCTCATTACTTTCCATACAATCGACAATGATGTTGCCATTTTCTCCCTCAATCAAGATAGAATTAGCCAATCCAAATCCAATGGCAACATGCACCCCTTTGACGACCTCAATGACTTCAGGGGTAATAAATTCTTCCGAGTGTTTGATTAAGTCTTCGACCGAAGAAATCGGTTTTTCAAAGGAGATGTTTTCTTTTTTTGATTGGCAAGAGAAAAGAAAAAGGAGGCAAAAAAGTAAGTTGAGGTAGAATTTCATTTTGTTTGTTTTTTACAAATATAAACACTTGATCAAAGTATCTATAAGTAATTTTGATTTATTACTTCCTTTCTCTTCGTTAAAAATACTCACCATAGCATAAGGCTAGGTTTGCGTTTTTTGCCTCGCGAGAGAAAATAATAATTTCAAAATTTTACTCATAGATATTTTGATCAAGTGCTTAGTCCTAGCAAATGAAAAATATAAATGTTGATTTTTTTTAAAAAGAAGTGCTTACTTTTGGCTTCCGAAATTGATTATGAAAAATTTTTCCGACAAAAAGATATTGATTTGTTCCTACTATTTCCCTCCTACCAAAACGGTAGCGACGGTTCGTATTTATAATTTTCATGTCGAAGCGCAAAAGCATTTTGCAGGAGTATTTGGATTGACGACTTCCAATCGACAACTTTTCGAAAAAGATCATTTTCCTTTGGACGATAATGCTGTTGCTAATACGGTGGAAGTTTGGACTTACGACTTACGTACTTTTTTAAGTAAAAAAAATAACGCGTCAACTAGTATTAATGAAGGCGTAAAAGAAAATCGAATCGTAAAATTTATTACAAAACTAGCGTACTCCTTTCCCTTCAATCTCATTCTCGCTGACGGTGCACTTACTTTTATTCTTGGAGGTTTTTTTAAGGGAAAAAAGATGATTAAGGAAAATAAGATGGAAGTCATCTTTTCTTCTTTTAAGCCTTATTCCAATCACTTGATTTGTTATCTTTTAAAAAGATGGAATCCTCAATTAATTTGGATTGCGGACTTTCGGGATTTGCATGTTGATGAAATTCGAGGCAATGTTTATTTTCCAAAATTACAACATTGGTTTAATCGAAAAATTCTAAAAAAAGCAGATGTGGTTACGACGGTGTCGGAAGGGTTGACGAAAAATTTATCCGCTTATCATGCTAACATTTATGTTTTACGAAATGCTATTTCTTCAGCCATAGCTCCAGCAATTGAAACACCTTTTTTTGAGAAATTTTCTATTTCCTACACCGGTTCTATTTATGCCAATTTGCGTTCAGCGGAGTTGCTTATGAAAGCGCTGCAAACTTTAATTGCTCAAGGAAAGATTGATAAAGAAAAAATTCAACTCAACTACGCTGGAAAAGAGGAAGCGATTTGGATGCAATGGATTAATGATTTTGGTCTACAAAAAATAAATGTGACACATGGAATTACGTCGATGCAGGAAGCGAAAATGATTCAGCAAAAGAGTCAGATTAATTTATTGTTGAGTTGGGCGAGTGAAAATCAACAAGGTATTTTGACGGCAAAGTTTTATGAATATATTGCTGCGCAAAATCCAATTTTATTAATCATCAAAGGCTCGAAAGATTTTGAGTTTGAGAAAATATTTGATGAATTGAATGCAGGTATAGTTGCCTATGATCATGATGATTACCAAAAAGTAGTAGAAGACTTTATCCTAAAATATTACCAAGAATGGTTAGAGAATGGGACCATTACTCGTCCTATAAAAAGGGAAGCATTACAACAATTTCGTTGGGATGATCAGATGGAAAAATTTCTAAATTACCTTGAAAAACAAGTTTAAGCCAAGTGAATTTTTTAAAAACAGATTTACGGAAATTCCTTTTTGGATTAGCATTATTAGTGCTGCCCATATTTTTTAATGATAATTTTAACGGCGGTTGGGTTCCGATTGGAGTGTATGTTTTATTGATTATATCAGGTATTTTAATAGTCTTGTATTATTTATCTAAAAGATTGAAAATCAGTTATTTATACCTGTTTAGTATAGTTTTAATGATGGAGCTTGGGATTTATTCAACGTTTACTTTAGTAAAACAACAGCAGATTAAATCTCCAGCTATTCTTCAGTTTTCTAAAAATATGTATTTCCAATATTTTCGAAATATTCCTTCCTTTCAAATGGGTTTAGGGAAGTATGATCGAGATCTATTTTATACCCTTCAATCAGGCCATTCCGTTAATTCTAACTTTGAATATTCTAATCATTATCAAGTCAATTCTCAAGGAACACGGGATGACGAAACGTCCCTCGATTTTCCAGAAATAATTATGCTCGGAGATTCTCATACGATGGGTTGGGGGGTAGAACAAGAAGAAACGTTTTCAAATTTGTTGGAGCAAAAAGTGAAAAAGAAAGTATTAAATACGGGCATCGTTTCTTATGGAACTGCTCGCGAGTTTTTATTGTTTCAAAAATTAAAAACGGATTCTTGTCAAACGATCATTTGGCAATATTGCTCGAATGATGATAGAGAAAATAAATCATTTGTAGAAAATGGGGACCAGCTAGAAATCTCGTCAGAAAGGGAATATCAATTTAGGTACAAAAGAAATTTCCTCCAATCGAACTATTATCCATTCAAATATTGTTTTGAAACTTTGGCCCATCCAATTAGAAAAGTGACCAAGCGAAGAAAAGAAGGTGTTCCATCATTGGAGTTAGCTAGTCAAGTCGATCATTTTTTTAGGATCATACAATTAATGCAAGCAGGATTCAAAGGAAAGATCATTATGTTCAATTTAGAATCTTTTGAAACGACGGACATCTATTATGTAGCCTTCAAAAAATATGTGGAAGAAAATCATTTGGAAAAGATTCAGTTGATTGATATGTCCACCATTTTAGAGCAGGAAGATTATTTTATTATCGACGGACATATTAATGTCTTAGGCCATCAAAAAGTAAGTGAAGCTATTTTTAGAAAAATGCAAAGTAAATCAAAAAAGAGGAGTCAAAATGGAATTTGAACAATTAACTACAGACAGATTGACCTTAAGAATATTATCGCCAAAGGTGTATGATTTTATTTATCAAAATTTAACCACCGAAGCGCAGATGAAATTTCTTGGCTTAGCCTCAACGGAGGAATTGGCTACGGAGAAAAATAAATATGATCAGGGACTTTCTATGTTTAATAAATCCTTTCGGGTATTTCAATTAATAGATCAAGCTTCTGAGAAAATTATTGGGTGGTGCGGTTATCACACTTGGTACACAGAGCATAATCGAGCAGAAATTGGTTACGGTTTATTCGATGACTCTTTTAAACAAAAAGGATTGATGTCTGAAGCGCTCCCTCCAATTATTGAGTTTGGATTTATAACAATGAAATTACATCGGATCGAAGCGTTAGCCGCTACTTATAATGTTCCTTCCTTAAGACTTTTAGAGAAGATGAATTTTAAAAAGGAAGGTGTTTTGCGAGAGCATTATTCTGTGAATGATCGGATGGAGGATTCGGTGGTATTTTCTTTATTGAAAAGTGAATTTGGAAATTTTTAATTTTGACACAGTTATTTGAACAGTTTCAATTGTGATTCCATGACAAAACATCATTTATTATGCCCCCGTACTTATGAATTGATATGTTATAATTCCACCACCTCAAAATAAATAGTATCCGTACTTATCCCCGTCATGATTCCCAATCCATTTTCAATATTAGTTGAAGGCTCGACGATCGAAGAAGAAGTACTTTCGGCAGTAGAGTACAAAGCAGCATATTCAGGATTCACTCGATACACCACCACTTGGTAAGTTCCAAAATATTGGATGTCTCTGCGAGTGTCTACATTATGTTCTGAAGAAATCGTTGGTTCGGTAATAAATTTTCGGTCACCAAAATTTCCAGTAGCAAAGTTATCATTGATGTACTCGGGATCTGATTCTATATTTTCCACCAAAACATAATAATAATCTCCTTCGTCATTTTCCCAAGAAATGGTGATGGGGTCAGTTTGAGTAGGTGGCATCATTATTCCTGCTTCTACTTTTTCCACAGAAATAGAGGTAGTGGAAATGACAATTTCTCTTTGTTCCGGAATGTAAGTAGATGCTGAAATGGTAGTGTTGTCTTTTTGAAATTCCATCGTATAATTTTTCCCTGCGGAAATAATTAAATCAAAATTTTTATAATAGCCATCTCCAATAGATTCCAAGAAATAAGTATCTGCTCCATCTTCTAAACTAATCGTAAGGTCATCTAAAGTAATAATTTCATCACTCGTGGAAGAGTAACTAATCGACTGAGTAACTCTAAATGAATCAACAGCGTTTCCTGCAAATAGGTAACTTTCTATCACCATCGATTCGGTTTCAAAATCCTCAAGAGTTGTTTCTTCGCAAGAGCTAAAGAAAATTATAACAATAAAAATACAAGATATAGATAGGATAATTTTTTTCATTTTAATGCGCTTTTTTGATTTGTAAAACTAAATTAAATTGCCGTCCGTAAAACGTAAAACGACTAATGTTCAACGTTTTTTTTTAACTATCGCAACGTCCAATTAAAGAAAAGACTCGGCGTAAAATTCAAAAGAGATACATCGGTTTCCAATAATTCTCCTTCGATCACGTTGTACTCTTTATACCAAATATTTTGGCGGTTATACAAATTGAAAACAGACAAACCCAAACTTGCTTTACTATTTCCCAATTTCATATCATAGGTGGCAGACAGATCAAACCGATGATAATCAGGATAGCGAACTGCATTTTTCCCACTTACTTCAAAGAAGCCCGAAGTCGTCCCGTCCAACAATTCAATTTCATAAAATCCTGTTGGTGCAGTATATGGTTTTCCAGTAGCATAAATAAAAGTAGCACCGAAGGTGAATTTCCCCAAAGAATAATTTCCTACCAATTTTATCTCATGGGTTTGATCTTGATTGGCAAAAAATGGTTCGTCGCCAAATGCCTCAAAATCATATTTTACACTTCCTAGAGTATATCCTAACCATCCAGTAAATTTTCCTGATTTCTTTTGAACCAAAAATTCTATTCCTTTGGCAACGCCTGTTCCTGAGTAAAATAATTCTTCATAATTTAAGGTTCGATTCGGCCCAAATCCTGTGGTAGAAAACCTTGTGGAATATTCAGATAATCCATCCAGATTTTTATAATAAGCTTCCACATCAAAAAGCAAAGTTGGCGTTTCGTAACTCACCCCACCGATAAAATGTTCCGCATAACTGGTCGGTACAGTTACGTCATTTGCCAACAACCAAAAATCTCGACTACCCTGCTGGATATCTTCTCGGACTACTCTCGTGGCAAATTGATTGTATCTTCCCCAAGCACCTTTAAGTTTAAATCTATTAGAAAGCAAATAGGTCATAGCTGCTCTAGGTTCAAAATATAATTTATCCGTTACCGAATAATGCGAAGTTCGAAGACCCCCTTTGATAATTAATTTATCTCCAAAAGTATGTTTATCTTGAACGTACAATGAGTTGGTCCAACCTTGATCATCTCTACTCAGGATTTGCGTCGTATCATTTTGAATGTATTCATATTGAATATCATTATAGGTGAGTTGTGCTCCAAATTCCAATTGATTATTGGGAGTAATTTTCCATTCATTATCAATTTTTAAAGTATAATCTTGGAGGTCGTTATATTCGTAAGTTCCATTATTCCGAATCGTTGTACTGTCATCTCTTGTGATAGTAGTATTATTACTTTGGTCTCTTTCGCTATAATAATTGGAATAAGAAAGGTTCATATTGGAGTAAAAACGGTCTGTCCATTTTCGACTCCATTTGGCACTTGTTCCCCAGTTTCCCCATTGAGTGAGATCAGTAGATTCCCGAGTAAAAGTAAAATCAGGATCAGCACCACCACGTGGAGGGCCACCAAAAGAATTTTCATCTTCATTTCTAGAATTATCCAAGTCATCTTGACCATTGTAAAAACTTAATGAGATCAAGTCTTTTTTGGAAGGCCGGTAAGAAACTTTAGCATTCAAATCATAAAAATAAGAATTGGGAGAAACTTGTTGTTGCCCACCTCGTCCACCAAAACCACCTTGCGGTTGGTCGGCTGCTTCCTCGCCACCTGTAAATGATTCGAATAAGTTATTGTAAAAATTACTTTGGAAAGACCGACGACCTGCCAACAAAATAGAACCTTTACCTTTGGCAAATGGCGTTTCGGCAAAAGCATTAAAACTGACCAAACTAATTCCTAATCCCATATTGAATTCTTCGGTATTTCCATCTTTGCCCGTCAGTTCCACGACGCTCGATAATCGTCCACCAAATTTTGCATCGAAACCTCCTTTGTGCAATTGCACATCTTTGATGGCATTAGAATTAAATGCACTAAAAAATCCAAATAAATGATCCACATGATAAACCGTAAATCCATCAAATAAAACCAAATTTTGATCAGGCGTTCCACCCCTAACATATAACCCTGAGGAACTTTCGTTACTGCCACTTATACCGGGCAACAACTGCAATGAACGAAAAATATCTTTCTCTCCAAAGCTCGGTAACTTATCCAACTGTGCAGGAGAAAAGCCAATCGTACTTACTCCTTGACTTGCTTTGATAAGTTGTTCTTGCTTGGTAGCGGAAACAATTACCTCTTGAAGGTTTTCACTAAAATCTTCTAAATCAATGACGAGGTTTTCTATATCCATATTTGGGTTGAGGCGAAACAATCGAGATTGATAACCTAAGTATTGAACTTCTAAAATAGAAGTATCAGAGGGGATATTAAAAATAGTAAAAAAGCCATCTACGTTGGTAGAAACGCCGTTGGTAGAATTATGTAAAAAAACAGTAGCGAAAGGTAGTGACTCGCCCGTGTTTTTATCTTTAATTTTTCCAGTAGCAGAAAAATCTTTTCGAGTAGGTTCAGACATGGCTACTTCAGCCGCTATTTCTTTTACCCCTTGATAAATTTTGACTGTCCGAGGAGGCACTAAATCAAAAGTCAATCCTGTTCCCTGAAGAATGATAGGCAAAGCTTGGCTTAATTTAGTTTTGAAAGAAGCACTCACTTCAATATCTTCAAGCAATGATTGATCATATTCAAAATTGACTCGATGGTTTATTTTTAAATCCAAAAAAATTAAATCAATAGGAAGTTTATCATAACTCCCTTTTACTTTTATATCTTGAAAGTCTTGAGAAAAGGATGTTTGAAAAAAAAAGAAGAAGAATAGCATAAGGCTACTTATTCTTTTGGTAAAAATTGCCATAGTTGTTTTTTAGTACTGCTTTGAAAAAATAAGATACAAGAGAAACGGTGTTTATTAAATGAGAATAGTTGTTTAATTTTTTCGTAACCGCCCATTTTTTTTGGACAGGATTTATTATCCATTTCTATTTTATCGAACCTTCGAATAAATTCGATGGTCACGAAAAAAAAAGAGGACAGATTAAAATTTAAAATCTGCCATCTCCTTATTTATTTAGTTTCTACGACCTCCACGTTCTGGCTTCGGGGCATTCTTCAATTCTGCTTCGGTGATAAAGCCGTCACTATTAGTATCTACTTTTGAAAAGTCATCCTTCAACCGACCTTGTACTTCACTTTTCGCTAATTTCCCATCTTTGTTGGCATCCATTTTTGCTAATAATTCAGCGAAATTAGGAGGCCCTTGTTTTCCTTTTTGAGAGCCAGATCTTGAACTATTTTGTTGCCTTGGGCGAGCATTTTCAGCACTATCTGCTTGTTGATTTTTGTTGGAACAAGAAGCTAAAAGTAGAATGAAAACTATCACACTTGCCGTTTTTAAAATTTTTGTAATCATGTTGTTTATTTTGAATGTATAATTATGTTAATGCTAAATTATAGAGCTAAGGAATGTTGTTTGGTGGAATTTACCGAGATTAAAAAATCCATTTTCTCCTCTCTAAAGGAGCAGAAAAGGAATTTTAATCCCGGCACTTATTCACCAAATGAAACCTTTTATACCCTATTTATTTTATTGAAGTTGTTTAAAAATATTCGCTGATCTGCAGAAAAATATTTTTAAACAACTTTTATTAATAAAATATATTTTCGGGTTCATACTAAAGACAATATTCCATTAATAAGACCTACTTTTATCTTTGATTATTTCAAAACTTTCATTCCAATAATTAGCATCGGAATAAGTAATAGGTACCAAAAATAATTTTCACTTGATCCTTCCACTTCGATAATCATTTTATTATCTCTAAGAACTAATGATGATTGGTATTCATTTTTTTCGGATAAAATTACCTTGCTGGAATTTCCATTTAAGGATAATAGGAAAATAGTTTGATGATGTTTATTTTCTCTATAAGCGTCAATTTCTATTGCTAAGGTTTTGAAATCTTTTGGAATTTCAGAGGTAATAAATTTCAAATCAGTTTGATGGTTTCCAAGTTTAATTCCACCATCTAAAATAGCGATGTCTTGATCATTGATGCTTAAAGTGAAATTATCTTTGATATATTTAACCGCTAATTTTTTATATTCCAAAGAGGATAAGTTTTCTATGTCCACATCAGGAAAAGACTTAATCAAAGCTTGGTTAAGTCCATCTTGACTAAGACCAATATTCAATATTCCAAAGTCTCCTTTGACATCAAGATTATACATTGCGGATAATGGATTATGGGCATTGCTCACATTGAGTAGACCAAACATTAAAGCGCAAAAGATTAATATTTCTTTCATTTTTTTTTGACTTTATTCTGAATGAATTATTTAATGAGGGAGGCTATTTTCAACTTAGGAATAGTGAAATGTTGAGTAATGCCCAAAACTTCACTATTCCTTTTAAGTTTATTTCTATTGATAACTGAAGTAGTCATTTGCAGCCAATCCTTTGATACAATCAGGAGCATTAGGCGCAAGCGAATTACTAGCTACATAATGATAAACTCCATTTGGAAAATCTGGCGTAACTGCCGTTCTTCCTCTACAATCATCCAAGTCTGTAGGCTCATCATCGTAAGCGTAGATTGGAAAACCATCTTTTGCAAAACCAATTAATTCCGTACCTGAAGCTTGTCCAATATTGGTACAAGATATTTCAGTTATACCATTAGCGTCCAATACTTTATTCATAGTTTCAGGAAAGAAATGTAAGTGATAATAACCTGCAGGGTCAGGGTGTCCACCACAAGGATCCAATGCTGGGATGTTTCCACCGGGGATATTGTGCCCAGGCCCATCATAGATAGATGGTGGGTCGCCAGCAATAGGAATACCATCAAGAGAAAGTCCAACCAAATCAAAATCAGTAGTACTAATCACACTATTAGCAGTTGCCAATACTGGCGTTACGGGGATAAGAAAAGTCAATTCTAATGTAGTAGGTTGTATCACTCCTGTTGGTCCTAAGCAATAATCCCAATCATCATTTTGAGGGGAATCAAAATTATGGACATCGCCATTATCTTCTACAATGTCAAAACCATCTAATTCCATTGCTTCAAACAAAGCTCTTGTAACCAGTTGAAATCCTGGGTTGTTTGGACCATCATAAATTGTAATACTTACCGTTTCATCAATGTTGCTAGGGCAATATGGACCTTGTTCAACAGGGTTCGCATTAAAAGTAATTTGATAACATTCTGTAGCGGTGCCATCTTCAAGGGTACAGGCAACTGTTTCAAACGAAACCAAAGAAGAAGCGTTAAAGAAGGATTCTTGAACCAAATCACTATCCGAAACTTCTATCGGGTCAGGTTCAACAATAACTTCATCATCGTCTTTGCAGGCTGTAAAAGTTAGCATAAATAATACTAGACCTAATGTGATTTTTAAAATTGCATTTTTTGATAATTGCATTTTCTTTTGTTTAAATAAGTTAGTAAATAAATTAAAGCTGAATTAAGGTGTATTCTATTTTTTGTAATTTGAATTTCTATTAAGGAAGTGCTGTTATTGAAAATAAGATTGCTTGATTTTTTTAAAAACTAAAGCCTCTTTTTACCGCCAATCCTTTGATACAATCTGGAGCGTTAGGTGTTAGTTTATTACTAGCTACATAGTGATAGGTACCATTTGGAAATTCAGGAGTACTTGCATTTCGTCCTCTACATTCATCCAAATCCAAAGGCTCCTCATCGTAAGCATAAATGGGAAAACCATCTTTAGCAAATCCAATTATTTGAGTACCTGATGCTTGGGAAATATTGGTGCAAGCGACTTCGGTAATTCCATTTGCATCCAAAACCTTATTTATAGTCTCAGGGATAAAATGTAAATGATAATATCCTGCAGGGGCAGGATGTCCACCACATGGATCTAAGGCTGGAATGTTTCCACCGGGGATACCACGGCCTGGTCCGTCAAATATAGATGGCGGGTCTCCTGCAATCGGAATGCCATCGAGCGTTAAGCCAACTAAATCAAAATCGGTCGTACTGACAACACTAATTGTTTCAGTCATTATTGGTATTGCAGGAATAAGAAAGGTCAACTCCAAACCAATATCACGTGGAGGTGCTTTGGGGCCTAAGCAGTAATCCCAATCACTTCGCTGCTCAGAATCAAAGCCATGCACCTCCCCATCATCTTCTACAATATCAAAACCATCTGCTTCCATTGCTTCAAACAATGCTCTGGTAACCAATTGAAAACCAGGGTTATGTGGCCCGTCATAAATAGTCAGACTTACAGCCTCATCAATTTTTTCAGGACAGTATGGCCCTTGGTTAACAGGGTTACTATTAAAAACTAATTCATAGCAATCTACCCTTGAACCATCTTCAAGCGTACAATCCACTTTTTTGTATGAAATCAAAGCAGTACTATTGAAAAAAGATTTTTGAATTAATTCATCCCCAACAACAATTCTTTTCTCAGGACTTGCTGCCATAAAGATGAATAGGGAACACAAAATTCCAACTGTTGCCACTATAATTATCTTTTTTCTAATTATCATTTTTGATATGGGTTTGATTTTTTTTTTGAAAAAAAAGGTAAACAATATGTTCGCTTATTTTTCTCTATAAACGATGAATGATACACCTAGTGTTATGTCAAAATCAGGCCTTTCAGTCAATGGTAGTAACTATCCTGTGAATGCTTAATTGAGGTCTGTGATTTTTTTTTAAAGGGTAAAAAGGGATGAATTTGGAGAGGCCTTTATTGGAGATTTGAGTGAGTGATAGTTCTTATGATAAGGAGAAGAAGGAATAGTTCGGAAGTAATGCTAGGTTATAGAATTCATTTGTTGGGAAAAAATTACTCATCCAATGAGATAATCTCGTCTTTTACATTAACACATAAATTCGTTCGCTTTAGACCAAAGATACGTCCATTCCTAGCTTCATAATTTGCAAATATTTTACCATTGCGAGTCCAAGCTTGTTGTAAGCCTTCCTCTTTACCTGCGATACAATTTTGACGTTTAAAGATCTTTCCGTTCTCATACCATTCCTCTTGAATACCGTCAAGTTTATTATTTAAATAATTTCTTAATGATGCCTTTTGCCCATTCTCAAAATATATAATCGTACGACCATTTAATCTGTTATGAGCAAAGTTTTTCGTTTTTCTTATGGTACCATTTTCAAACCAATACTTGGCAATTCCTTCTTTTTTACCATTTAAATAAAATACTTTTTCAGCAGGCTGATTATTTTCGAAAAATTTAGCAGCGTAGCCAGTAAATAATTCACCTTTATATAATCCCTTGCCACCAATAGTTTGTATGGTAATACTATCAGTATTTACATATAACGTATCAGTAATAACTGTTTGTGTAGATTCGATAATGTTTACTTTGTGGGGGAACTCTTTGTTTAAATGTTCTGTTTGATTTTGACAACCGTACAACAAACTAATAATTAAAATAAAGTATATTTTCATTAGTAACACTCTTTTGCTAACCATTGGATTTTGTTAAAATAGGTGAGATTGAAAGTAACAGTTGTTTAATCATTCTATTATTTCCAATCTCACAATTATATTGTTATGCTAAGGATTAATATCCCATAAATGGTCCCTCAAAAATTAAATATTTTTCAGTTCCTGCAAAAAATTCTTCGTTAATCATATGATAGTGATATTCTCCAGCAGCATTGTGTTGGGTGACACCTGTATGTCCTCCTGAACTATCTAAATCAGTTGGATAATCTCCAGTTGCACTACATTTTCTTCCATAGATAAATATACCATCTGCAAGAATCCCTATTAAATTACTATCATCGCTAGAAAATGCATGAGGCTCTAAGTGATAATGATACGCTCCCATATTTCCAATATGTGCTCCAGTCCAATCCAAAGATTCAGCAGTCATTGTTGAAAGTACAGTCGGGCCTTCATAATTATTGTAAATATATGCTCCACTTACGGCAACACCTTGTGCCCCTAAGCTTGTCGCAACTGCATCACCTGTAAGGTCAGGACTTGCATCTATGGTGAAGGTTATTTCATAGTCTCCTCCGTCTTCAATATATGATGGATCACCTAAAGCCGCCCCCGTATGGTCGATGTCTTCTTCAATATGTAAGGGATTATCTACTGGGTAATATTCCGTTTCATGATTTGGTCGTCCGGTAGCTGTAACAACATAATTACTTCCATCCAAAATCACAGTAACTCGATCAGCATCAAATTCAGCAAAGGCTGCATGAAGTTGAGTTACTGTACCTGAATCATTGGTATCTGTATTGTCTGCCACATAGCCAGTTGGTTGGTCACAAGCAGATTGACTAACATCAGGGTTACCCAATCCGTCAGCATCAGCATCTTCGTACCAAGTCGTTTCGGTACAAGGAAGATCATCATCATCTTTGCATGATACAAAAAAGAGAAGACATAGGGAAAATAAAATAGTAGTTGGAATCAGAACATTTTTTTTAAATTTCATTTTTGAGTATAGATTTTAAGACTTAAGTTCTATGACAAAATTATTGAATAGCTATTTCGGCTTATATTTTCATCCTTCGTCGTTAAAAAGCCTCGTCGAACCGTAGGGTTCGCCTACGTTTTTTGCCTAGAAGTAGAAAAAGATAAATCTCGAAATAACTTATTCATAATTCTGACTTAGAACTTTTTTATGAAAAAATAAGAACAATTTTAAAACGTAAAACTATATAACTAAACGTTGATGTAGACACCTATGCTTGTTGTGGTATTGGACTTTTCAGTCAATAGTAGGAGCTATTCTGTGAATGCCTATTTATGTTCTGTGGATCTTTTTTTTAAAGCTTAAAAAGGCATGAATTTAGGAGGGGCTTTATTTTAATTGTTCTAAATTGAGTTATGAAAAAATCAAAACGGCTTCTTTTTCAGAGTGCATTATGGTTGGTTGTATGGATGATTTTAGGTTTTGCACAAAACTTGGAAGCTCATTTTTTATTAGAAAGCGTACCTACTTTTATTTTCCAAGTCATACTCCTTGGCCTCCTAATTTACTATGCTGCACCGAAGTTTTTATTTAAGAAGAAGTACTTGTTATTTTTTCTGATTTCGATAGGTTCTATTGTTGTATTTTCTTTAATCATTAACTTTGTTTTTAGTTTTGCGAAACTGCCTCCGCCTGAAATGTTGGGAAATAAAAGACCAGATTTTAGACCATCCATATTGGTGCATCTATCTCAAAGTTTACTTCTTTTGATTGCTTATTTGTTAGGATTATTTATAGAAGCAATCTGGTTTTTACAAAAAAAAGAACAAGAAACCGTTTTAATAAAAAGCGAGGCTTTACAATCTGAGCTCAAATTATTGAAGTCCCAAATCAATCCACATTTCTTATTTAACACCTTAAATAATATTTATGCCTTGGCAGTAATAGATGCTAGTAAAACTCAAAAAAGCATTAGTTATCTTTCGGATATGTTGAGGTATGTATTGTATGAATGTGAGCGACCTTTTGTTTCGCCTCAAAAAGAAGTGAAATATATTGAAGATTATATTCAGTTATTTTCTTTAAAAAGTAGTCGACAATATCCTATCAAAATGGATATTCAAATTTTAGACACTTCCGAAAAAATCGCTCCGATGGTATTAATTCCTTTTGTGGAAAATGCTTTAAAACATAGTTATATTGAAAAAATAAAAAATGCTTTTATTAGCATAGTACTTAAGGTGACAAAAGGAATGATCGTTTTTGAAATAGAAAATAGCATTCCCGAAATGGCGATTAATAAAGACGAAGTAGGAGGAATTGGAATGGAAAATGTTAGAAAAAGATTAACGATCATATACCCTGGGAATCATGAATTATTAATAACAGAAAAAGCGGATACTTTTAAAGTAGCGTTAACCATAAAACCACCAGTAGATGTTTAAATGTATAATCATAGATGATGAAGAATTAGCAAGGGGACTATTAAGGTCTTATGTCGACAAATTGGATTTTTTAGAATTGATCGCAGATTTTGAAGGCCCCTTAGAGGCCATGTCAATATTGAAAGGCCAAACTATTGACCTTATTTTTTTGGATATTCAGATGCCCGATTTAAAGGGGACAGATTTTGCGAAAATGCTAGGGACGAGTACTCAAATTATTTTTACCACCGCCTATTCCGAATATGCTTTAAAAGGATTTGAACTAAACGCTTTGGACTATCTATTAAAGCCCATCACCTTCGACCGCTTTTTGATAGCTGTTAATAAAATGACTGCACCTACAGCAATAGTTGCAGATACAATTACCGTGAAGTCAGGTTATAATTTACATAAGTTGAAATTTTCCGATATTCTTTATATTGAAAGTGATAATGAATATGTGGTTTTTCATACGACAGGAAATAAAATCATGAGTCACCAAAGTTTAAAAGCATTAGAAAAAATATTGGATGCTACTATTTTTACCAGAGTGCATCGATCTTATATCGTCAATAAAAAATTGGTGACGGCTTTGAAAGGGAAGGATCTATTTATCGGTAAACTGAAAATCCCAGTAAGTGATAGTTATTATGAGAAGGTGAAGAAAGGGCTGTTTTAGTGGGTTCAAAAATCAGACAGTAATTTTTTCCTTCCTTATTGAGTTTGAACCGTTATTTTAATTTGAGATCTAACCTTCTTCCCGTTTTTAATGGCAGGTTTCCAGGGCGTTAATTTTTTTAAATAAGAAAGTCCAATTTCGCAATTCGTTTTGCCGACTGTTTGGAGGCAATGTTCATTTGACATACTCCCATCTGTTTCGATGATTGCCAAAAAGGTTACGATACCATCCGCACCATTTCTTGGATTCATGATCTTGTCGTATATATTTTGGTCCCCATTAAATGTTGATCGCGTATCAGGATTAAGAGCGAAATTATTTTTTGAATCTTTAAAGTATTCCGGATGGTAGTCGAAACGCATTGAATATTTTCCCTCTCGATTGACATAGCTCTCATTATAAGAATAAGGTTTCCATTTTCCTGATGTCCCCAAAAGTCGAATGGCTTCCATTTCAAATTCGGGATCTGTGGTTAATTGATAAGTAGGATTAGAATTGACAAAATTCTTTTCAATGGCAATATTGTAGATCGTTCCATCTTCTTTGATCCGATAAAGTAAAGGAACTAGATATTGGCGAGAAGTGGAATCTTTGATTTCTGGAAAAATGATATTTTGAGCAATAAAGCTCGGTAGACCTTCTATACAATAACCACCTCGATTATAGGTTAAATTATTTTGTGTTGTTTTTAATCTTTTGCCTACTGGAGTGATTGTTTTTGGATTATGATCTTCCTTGGGTTTGGTTTTTTTATTTCCTTTTAAGGTACAGCTAGAGACTAGAAGTAAGAGCATAAAAATTAGGGAGATATTCCATTTGGTTATTTTTTCTGATTGATAATTCATATTGATTGATTCGTTTTAGAAATTCTAATTTACACAAAATGAGTTGTAAAAAAGAAGCTAATCAATTGGATGATTTCCGCAGGATTGGATTTAACCTAAACCGCTTTCAATTTGTTGCTTTTGTTTTTTTCCTTTTTTAGTTGGATCAAATTTAAAGCAATCGATACAATCATTTTTATTAGGGGTAGTTTATTCAAGAACCACAATTTTTCTAACAGCACTTCTCCCCTCGTTATCTTTTATTTTTAAAAAATAAATTCCCTCTTTCAAGTTATGATCCAAAAAATAATTAGACGTTCCTGAATCAAATTGCCTGGTGTTTTTATAAATTAAATGTCCTGAGACATCGAATAATTCAACCTGTAAATAGGTTGTTTTTGTATCTATCCATTTTATCAGCAATGGTTCATTCGTACTAATGGGGTTAGGATAAATTTGAAAACTGGAGGAAGGTATTTTCGCAACTGCATTTAGCATATCTACTTCAAAATCCAATTGGACTTCACAATCATTTTGATCTACAACAGTTACCGAATATGTTCCCGTTGTCAAATTATTTATAGAAAAAGTAGTCGCGCCATTATTCCATAAATAGGAATAAGGCGGAGTTCCTCCTGTAATATTAATAGAAATAAACCCATCGTCATTTCCTGAATCTGCCATGATATTGGAATCCAATAATTGAGGTGACCCTAATGATAAAACATGTAAAATAACAATACTATCACATCCATTGATATTCTGTAAGTTTTGATAAAAAGTTCCCGCTGTGGACGTGTCGCAAGTTGTATCTTCCAGGAAGGTAGAATCACTTCCGAATAATTGAATTTCATTAATAAAAATAGAATGGCAATCACAAGAACAATGACTAAAAAACGTGTCTGTCAAAACACCTATGTCATCAGGTTCGCAGGAAAAAGACAATGAATTAAAAACCATTTCACAGGAGGTGAGTTCTTCACAAAAGCAATCACATTCAGCTGTAATTTCTGAAACTGATTTTGCAAAATTTGATAGCTTGATATTCTTTACATGACCAGCAGAGGCTTCACCAGTTCCGGCAGTATTGTAATCTTTAAAAAATAGTATTTGATTTCCTGTTGAAGATTTTGGAAAGAATAGACGAGTTTCTGAGTCATCAAAATTACAAACTAAGTTACAGTTGACGTAACAATTAACTATTCCCATTTCATTCCTCACGATGGTTAATTTATAAAAATCTCCTTCACTAAAAGTAGGAAATAAACACGGAGCTAAGGAAGAGAAATTATTCCATATTTCAAATTGGTAAGTTGTAGGCTGTAAAGGATAATTAATTTTATTGACATAGAAACCACTATCATCTTCTGCAAATCCAAGCACCTTCGCCCAGCCATTGATACTTAAAAAAGGAATAGTAATCTCATCAAAATTAAAGACCATTTCAATCGTATAAACGCTATCCATAAAATCATCTGAGTTATCAAATTTCAAACCTGCATTTTTTTCAAAAAAATACAAATCCATAGCATTACCAGAGTCGCATAGATTATTTGCAGCAGCAAGGGTAGTGAAATTCCCAGTTGCTCCTGATGAATTGGTCAATACTTCCAAGGAAGGATTAATCCATTCTGCTGATTCAAAACTATTGGCCAGCGGATAACAAATGGTTTCTTGAGAATAGGTGAATGTATTGTTACACCATAGCAATACAAAGAGTATTGCTATGGTGTTTTTGAATGGCTTTTTCATTCTTTTATAAATCTTTTGAATTAATAATTTCTTGTACTTCCTTAGCAATACTTTCGGCTAATTTAATACTAGCATCTTTGATTAATTCTTGATCACTTGGAGGACTTTTAGGTTTCTTATCGACAAACAATTTATCCGATCTTGAAAGGGCTCGTTTATCTCCAGTATAAGTTCCATATTCATAAAACCATGGATCAGATCCAGCAATTCGTCTGGTCTTTAAGACCTCTCCAGTTGCAGTATCTATTATTTTATAGGAGACAGAAATGTTGGCATAAGACGTCTTAGAATGCACTTGAACTTTTGCACTTACTTTAATCCCAGGATCATCTTTTCCATCTTTCTTAGAGTCTTCCTTTTTGATGGTTTTAGTTGAAGTAGTTGGATCAAGGTCTTTTTGATTGTGGACAATTTCACATTCAAGGATCAACCCAGTTAGTTGATAGTGTACGCCTTCTCTTTTATCTCGTAGCGTATTACTTTTATTAGCAGCTTTATTATAACCTACCATACCATCAGCAGTATCGTAGATGATCATCCCGCCGCTATCATTTGGGTATAGGGAAAAGAATGGATTTGAGTTAGTTTTTTTATATAGTTTTTGGGTGATTTTATTTTCCAGTTCTGCCCCTTTCATTTTGGTAACCACCTTTTGGGAAGGTCTATGGAAAAAGTGAACACTCATCTTAGTCTTACCTTTTTCTTTAGAGGTTAGATAAAGATCTGCTGCATCTTTATATTTGGATTCATAGCGGAAAATTTTTGCCAATTGTCTACCTGCCTGTTTAAATTCTATTCGAGTAGTACTCTTGTCAAACATATCCTTTCCAAGGACATAATGAATTTCCATCATTTCTTTTTTTCCTTCCGCTAAGCTTTCCTCAGCTGTAGTAAGATGCGCTGAATGATCAGTTTGATCTATCGTAATGGCTATCTTTCCCATCAAATCAGCAGGAACCTTTGCCAATTCATTTTGGACATAAATGAATTCCAGGTAATGATTTATGATTTTTTTTCGCTGATTAATGTGTTCGTCTTTTTCAATTTTGGTGGACGTCTTTTGGAGTGCTTCAATTTTCTCTTGATTGCTTTGCAAGAAGGAAGCATACCCTTTTTCCATGACGCTATTTATTTTTTTGACTTGGCGTTTTTTGGGTTTTGAATTAAGAGCAGCACTAGCATTAGCGATTGCTTTATAATAATTTTTACTCTTTAATTCTTTTTTGGCGGAAGTAAGATAACCTAAGGTCTTTCTATTTTTTTTGGGTTGAAAAATGGAGGTTTGAGAAATGGTCTCATTGGGAAATAAGAAAGAGATCATTATGAATAAAAAAATATATTTTTTCATGGTTAATTATTTTTAATAGTGGTGTTAATTAATTTTAATATTGGGTGATTTCAACTAGGTCAAAACCACCCATAAAAAAGCAATTCCAAATTTGATTTTCCTCCTCAAGTCAAGCATCGGCATTCCTTTGGGAAAAGATTTTTTATAATTTTAGAAAGAGTCCCGCTTTTGCATACCCCGTTTCTGTTTTTCCTAATTCTGTAAAAACGCCAAAGTTTTTCCATTCATACCTTCCACCTATCGCTAGTCCACCTCGAGCTCCTGAAGTATCTACGCCGAAAATAAAATTATCGGTCAGAATGAGTGAATAGCCAAATTGTATTAAAGCATAGACATCAAAATTTTCAGTTAATTTAGTGGCAATGCCTTTGTCTTGTAAAATCCTAGTAATGGAAACACCATACCGACTGGTGAAGGAAATTTCTGTAACGTCAAATGTATTTGGATAAAATCCATCATAATCAAATTTGTATTTTCCATAGCCAATCCATCCTCCTGCAAAGAACCAATCCACACCAAGCAAATCATCAAATGAATATCGATCCAATGAACCGCCAATTAATGGTTGTGCTAGTTGATAACCTCTCAAATTTCCTAATCCCATTCCCACCGAAATAATTTTATTATGATCTCGAAGATCCCTTTGGTCGATTATTTCTATCGGTGCAATGATTATAGAATCACCTCCCTTTGCGGTAACAATAGGGGCTTGAGTGAGCGTATCTATTTGCGTAATTTTGATTTGTGTGGAGTCTGTATTTTGTATTGTTTCAGAAGAATCTACTGGAACGATTTCTTGAATAGTAGCCATTGTATCTTGCGGAAGCATCACCTCTTCTACGATAACTTCGACAGTATCAGCCATCGAATTCTCTATCGATTTAGGATGGGTTATCTGAATAGCGTTTTCTTCTTCCTCTTCTTTTGATGCTATCGTAAATTGAGGAAGTACCTCTTTTTCGAAATCTTCTAAGAATGTAATTACATTGTTATATTTCTCTTCTTCTGTTTTGTAAAACGGTCTTTTCGCTTTCCGCCAAGCGGAGGAAAGATCACTAGAAGACTGGTAGCTATCTTCTTTTCCAAAATCAGTTGTCACCTTTTCCTTACCGTATTTTTTTTCAAAAATCGAAACCTGATTACTATCCAAAACAATCACTTCATATTCGGGGGAATAAAAGTTAATTTCATAATAGTAATTTTCACCGACTCGTTTTTCTACATATTGGATTGTCTCCAATCCTTTGCTGTATTTTATTTTTATTAAAAAAGCAGTAGTGTTGATCTCCGATGGTTGCTCCTTTAAAAAGGCATTAATTTCTTCTTGCGAATTTTTCCCTAATATATTTTTATAAGGAGTCGCTAACGTTTTCGTTTCAAGTTGGACTTTAATTTCTGATGCTGTATTAGAGTAATCAGCAGCATTTAAGTTCCAAGAGCAGCTTAACAAAATAGTAGCGCACCATAGGTAGGTAAGTTTTTTCATAATGATAGTATGTTTAGATTATGTTAGTTTTCTCAAAAATTATGGATATAAGAAAGTTGAGCTTTCAGCCCATTAAAACCGATGATGTCTGTTTTTTTATCGACCTTAGAATCATTGATAGAAATGTTATGATTTTCATGATCTAAAGGTCTATGCACTTTGTCCTCTTCGGTGTTATCTTCATTTTTATATCCAGTATATTTTATTCGTTTCTTACCTGCTAATCCTACTCGGTACCCAACACTCAATCGGAGAGCAGCTTTCTTAAGAGGAAAAATAAAATCAATCTGGGGAGTCGCATGAAACATTTGAGTTTTAAGTTTTACTTCGACACTATCGCCATAAAATTGTATCTCATCAAACTCGATGTATAAATCCCAATTATCCATGTGTCCCAATTCAATATTACCACTTCCAAATCCTACGAGTACTTTTGGTACAACAGCAATGTTTCCTACATTAATCACTTTGCCCAGCCCTACATTGACATTATAGGTGAAAAACTTTTTCTTCCATCCAAGAGAACTCTCCAGAGAGATCGCATAGCCAGCGCCAAATTTTTCAAAGCCAAAATTCGCACCGAGTAGGCGTTCCGTTTCATCTAGCACATCGTTGAAGAAGAAAAGATCATTCGTATCATCTTTAGTGATAAAAAGTAAGTCTTGATTTTTTTTGATGACAAATGGTTCAGCGGTTACGCCAAAATAGAAGAAACCTTTTTCACCTCTGGCCAAAGAATTATCTTCTTCTTGGGCTGATGCTTGTCCAAATTGAAACAATAAACAAGCGATGGTAAAAACCTTTAAAAAAGTGGAAATTTGTGATTGCATTTTTTTCATAATTAGTTTGTTTTAAAATGATAAATTTGAATATTTCTCCCTTGTACTAAAGCGTATAGGCAAAGGTATCCTAAGGAGAAGATAGGTCAACACTTCTCCAAATAGATTTCGTATTTCTTTTTAATAAGAATTTGGGATGGTACTTCTATTCAAAAAAAAAATAATCGAGGCCAAGGTTAGCAGCTGATCATAGCATCAGTTCTACTTTGATGGTTACTCCGATCTTAGGAATTTTATATTCCTAAATGCATTGCAATTTTCTTGAGGGAAATATAGTAAGGTTGGTAAATGTATTGTTGTAAAAACAATAGGTGGTGTTATTCTCATTTTGAATTGCTTTCTGGTTAAAAAAAAATGTATGTATGTTGTTTAATTCTTTATAAATAAATTCATCTCCCGATCGAGTTCGTTCGCATATTCAAGGGGGAATAAAATCAATAACTGATTCTACTGGATATGCATTAAATTCGAAAAATGGAATTTAATAAAAATGTAAGTATGTTGTTATAATTGTTTGGGTAGAAATATATCCTGAATGTCTTTTCAGGTTGTAATGGGTACAAATATTAATTTATACTGGAAAATTAGCAAAACAAATCTGTTCCCAAAAAACCATTAATTCCTTATTTATCATTACTTTTATTGTAGTTAAAATTATTTAAGTATTGATTATCAGTAAGTTATGATTGAAAAAAATGTTAAAAATTCCATTCTATGTAAAGGTGCAGTTGAAATATTACGATCTTTTAATAAAACGCAGTTTAAAAATTTCCAGTCATTCTTAGCTGCTGACTTCTTTAACATCTCTGCCGATGTAAAGAAATTGTTTAAATTAATTCAAGTCAGACTCCATGATGAAAATTTTGTCGGCTTTAAAAGTGCTACTTTGACATCCCTTTTTAAAGAGGATGAAAAGAACTCCTCCATTCTCTTGAATGCTAAAACACCGATGAATCTGACAAAGGCCTTAGAACGATTTTTAGTCATCAAAAAATTAGACCAAGACGATTTTACAAAAAATCATTTATTGCTAAAATCATATTCTCAACAAGGCTTACCAGACTTTTTTAAAAAGACCGCTAAGAAAACTGCGGCGTACCTTGGGAAAAATAAAATTTACGATCACACTTATCACCTCCATAATTTTTTGCTTCAAGAAACCATTTACCTTGATCCCTATACTGATAAACATCATTTCGAAATTGATAGTCAACATAAAATGTTCGATCACCTCGATTCCTTTTTTTGTATGACAAAATTGCGCTTAGGCACCGAGATGCATTTGCGTAAAAATTTCATCAATGAAGACAAGCCTCTTTTTGCTTTAAATGAATCACTCCATTATGGTGAAAAACAAACCTCCTTCTATTTTCAATTTTACACTCAACTCTTTCAATTGGTTAGGGATAAAAATTACCAAGAAGATCAATTTATTTTAACCAAAGACATCTTTGAAAATAACTTAACCGCATGGAGTCATACGGACCAAAGAATGTTAATTCAGTTTTTAATTAACTATATCACCTCCTTTCTTAATCAAGGAAATAGAGCGGTTTTACCCTTACAATTGTCCCTTTTCCAATTTGGATTAAAGCATGAAATTCTCTTGGACCATAAAAAAATAATGACTTATGCGACCTTCTCTAATATCTTGACTACTCATTTAGCCTGTAAAAAATTTGCAGCATCAGATTTGTTTGTCGAGGAATACAAGAAATATTTAAACCCTTCCATCCAAAAGAATGCCGCTCAATTTGCGAAGGGTTATATTGCCATGGCGCAAAAGAAGTTTGTATCAGCGATTGAATTTTTATCTCTAGTTGATCAAAAAACGGCCATTTCCAAATTGCAAGTCAATTGTTTTTTACTACGAAGTAGTTTTGAACAATACTTGATAGATCCAACCTTTAAAAAATTCTTGATCTCGATGATTAATCGATTCCAGCACTATGTTAGAAAAAATAAACTCAATGCTCATGATAGAAATATAGGATTTCAAAACCTGAGTCGAGTGATTAAAAACTTCTACCAAATTCTAGAATATTCTACTTCCACGAAGCAAGAACAATTAGCATTGGCAGAATTTTTAGCCAAGGTAAATGAGGATTCAAAACCTATCATGATGAAGCCTTGGTTAATTCAAAAAATTCAGGAGCGGTTAAAATAGGAAGTGATCTACTTTTAGGATCACTTCCCATTATACTAAATTAAGGCATCGATTTTCTTTAGATTATGATAATATCCTCGGAGACTGTTCCGCCTTTGATTTTGGATTTTTTTCCTTTCGTTAAAATTGTTCCTTGCGAATTTTTAAAATCCTTGATGGTTTTTTTAATACTTTTTTTCATGACACAACATTTTAGTTGATGAAGAAATTGGTTTCAAAAAATCTCGCCTTGGAAAACTTATTTCCAATAGCGCGACCCTTTGGTATCACTTTCCTGTTGTGCCGTTCTGCAGTTTGTCACAATAGTTATGGACCTCTATCTTTGACCTTAAAAGCTTTGGAGTCTCCGATTTTCTAGGTGAATACACAAAGTATGGGCAGGGACGTACTGATACATTTCAGTACATCTTCTGATTCATTTCTACTTTTGTGAATTGCTTTTTTTGATTAATACTCCATTCCTCTCTTTTTCCTTCTTGCCTCTATTTATCCTTTATCGTAGTAGAATTAAAAGCGTTCGTTTTTTTTAATTTTTTTTTAAAATATTTTCTTTTCGTTTTTTAAAACACTTTCTTTACCTCTGAGAAAACAAAAAACAGAATAATCATTTGCTTCAATTTAAGATTGAAACAAAATTAATCACCACATTCATTCCCCTAAAAAACATACTATGAGTAAACTTAAAAAACGGGCGGTTATCTTTACCGTCGTAGCTATTCCCATTGTTTTTCTTCTTTATTTTATTGCCAATAATATGGTTATCGTTTCTGGTGAAGTGTCAGCAATCGATCAAGATTTATTGCGGATAGATTCCGTTTATCATAATGATCCTGGGAAAAGTTTTTCCCCTGAGATTCGAGAGTTGGTTGACAATAGTATCACTAAGCTGGACACCTTGGATATAACTAGAGTTGAATATCTAAAGGCAAAAGCATTAAGATTTAAGGCTATTGATTTATATAATCAAGGAAAATTTGAAGAGGCATTTAAAATTTATAAAGCAATAGAAGCATTTTTAGGAAGTGTACCTAGTAGCCTCAATGTTATTGCAGAACAAGCACATATCTCCAATTTGTTAGGGTTGTATTATGAGAATATTTTAAAAAATTATGGGTTAGCAGCTAGTTATCACCAAAAACAATTTGACATCTACCACGAACATGGAGTGGTAAAAGGAATGATTACCGCTCAAACTAACTTAGGTACACTTTACAAAAGTATCCATCAATTTGAGAAAGCAGAACAATCCTATTTGATGGTGGACAGCCTCTGGAAAACGGTGAATATTGGAAGCATGGATTCTCTAAATTACATCGGTGGCTACTACGGACAAAGTAAGTTTTTTAGAGACTTAGGAAAAGGATGGGCTAGAATTGGGAATAGAGAAATGGCGCAAAAACAATTTAGTAAAAGTATGGAGATGAGTAGATTTACACAATCTTGGTTAGCTAAGTTAGACCAAAATAAAGCAGGCGAATATCAAGCAAAGAATAATGGAGGAATCGGATTAACTTATTTACTTCAAGAAAATAAAGTGGATTTAGCAGATAGTATCCTTTACTATTTCAACCAATCAAAAACTTTCTTTGATCAAACTCCCGACCAATCTCAGTTATCAATTGTTGACCTTTATGGAAAGATAGCTTTAGGGTACAGTCTTAAAAATGAATGTGAAGCGGCACAACAAAACATAGATCAGGGGATGGAATTATTGACTGGAGAGAAGGATTGGTCAGGTGAGAATTATCCTACTGTTTTAAGTTCAAAGCTTAATGCATTCGCGGAATTAAGTTATCATCAAGCTAAGGTTTCAGAGATCTGTGGACGGAAATCAAATCATATTCCATCATTGGAAAAAAGCTTACAACAATATATTTACGTATTATCCTATTTAGAGAAAATCAGGATAGACTACCCTTCTCCAATTGCGATGGAAGCCAACGGAATTACTTTTTCAGATTTTGCAAGCGAAGCGATTCAGGTAGCATTATTGTTAAAAGATCTGACGGGAAAGGAAAAATATATTTCGATAGCTTTTGAATTGTCAGAAAAATTGAAAAGTTTTTTGCTTCGAAATGCGGCTTCGTTTGAATTTGCGCAGTTCAATTATAAAGGAGAGAAAAAAGAACTTTGGGAAAAAGAGAAATTGTTTAAGCATCGAATAATTGAGTTGGTCGCTAAAAACGCAGTTAGTCAAAACGATGGAGACGCTTTAATTTTGGCTCGACGATCGTATGCCGATTTTATTGATACATTAAAGAATGCAGATTTAAATTCCATCCACTATAGTTATTATCTCGACAGATTTAACGATGAAATTCCTTCCATCAATTATATTCAACATAACATTTTAAAAGCTAAAGAAGCCCTGATTGAATACCAATGGATTGGCAATAAAGTGATCGCATTTGTTATTTCAAAAAATGAAGTGAATACAGTTGAGATAGAAATTCCCGAAGATTTTCATCAAATCATTTTTAAATATTCTGAAAGCATCAAAGAGGATACTCCTCATTTTGAACAAAGTTCAAGCGAACTGTTTCAAACTATTTTTCAACCACTTCTACCCCATCTAGATAATGTTACTGATTTAATTATGATCAGAGATAAGGATTTGAATAATGTAGTTTTTCAAACATTACTTACAGAAGTATCAACATCTGCTGACGATAATTGGAAAGAAAAACCATATTTGATGGAGAAATATAACATAGTGTACACGTACTCTCTGGCAAGTAAGGTGGCCATAGATAAACTCCAAAAAAATAAAGCGAAACCTCTTTATGAGATGGGTGTTTTTGTTGCCTATCCAGCTGAAAATTATCATTCAGCTGATTGGGGCTGTGGAGGAAATACTCCACTCTCTTTTATGGAGAGTGGAATGAGAAAGGTCACTCAATCAGTTTTTGATTCAACAGAATTAATATTTCCAGCTAAGGCTACTGCTCCCCTTTTTGTAGAGAAAGGAATCAATTGTAAGATTTCACATTTTATTTTGCATGGGTGTTTTTCAGTAGATAATCATCCCCTTACTAATTATTTACAATTTACTCCTATGGATGAAAATGACGGAAGGTTGACGACTGCGGATATTTATAATCTTCCATTGAAAAACCAACTAGCCGTTTTGAGTAGTTGTAAAACAGCTGATGGACAGCAAAGAGGAAACGAAGGATTGCAAAGTATTGCTCGAGCATTTTATTACTCAGGATGTCCAACGGTGGTGGCAGCATTGGATAATTTAGAAGACGAACCGACTTCAATTTTATTGAGTTATTTTTATAAAAATTTATTTGCAGGGCAAGAAATTCATGTGGCGTTAAAAAATGCCAAAAAGGGTTATTTGGAAAAAGCGAGTCCTCAAAATGCTCACCCAAAATATTGGGCCAATATTATTTGTATTGGCAATACGGATCCATTATTCTAAAAGATCTGCCTCTTTTGGTTCAAGGTCTGATGGTTGAATTCTATATTTTCCCATCAGAACCTTGGCCTCTTGGACTTGTCCCGCGCGAAGATTTGCCACGATTAAAAAATACGGAATTTCATTGTTATAATTCTTTCCATTATTTTTGGTTGCCTCCGTACAGGCGAAGTGCTCAATTGCTTTTTGGTAGTCATTGGTTCTATAAAGATAAATGGCACCGAGGTAGAAATTAATTTCATTATAGTCACAGCGATCAGCACCAGCGGCTACTTTGGTATCTAAAAATCTGTTAAAAGCAGGGATAGCCTTTAAGTATTTTTTTTCTCTGAAAGCATTTCTTCCCTCATCATCAGCACCGGCTGTGTTTAAGTTGACTTGCGCCTCTACCACAATATTTTCCAATGCATTTTGATCTTGAGTAGATAAAAATGCTGGTTCTCTATTTATAATTTGAAACAATCCGAATGCACCAATTAATAAAATAAAAACTGCTGCGACTCGGATAATCGTTGTTGTCATATTTCTAGTAGGTCGTTGATTTTGAGTTTTGAGTTTTTGTTTAATTGCCGCTTTACGATTCTCGTTAGCCGCTTTACGGATAGCTAGTTCAGATGCTAGACCTTCCATTAGATCAGCATTCTTTTCTAAATCTTGATCAAAGTTTTTTATTTCCTCAGAACTCATTTCCCGATTTAAGAATCGTTGAATTCTATTATAAACAGATTCTTTCATATCTCACTTTTTTTCATTTTTTCCCAAAATGCTCTGAATTTAGCCATGCATCGAAATCTTGCGCCTCTAATTTTACTTGTCGTTTTATCTGCCACTTCTGCCAAAACAGTTGTTGGAATTTCTTTTAAATAATATGCATCAATCTGTTGATGGCAGCCTGGATTATCTTTTTCGAATTGCTTTAAAATAAACCTTAGTTCCTCTATATCATATTTCGAAAAAGTATTTTTTAACTGTTCAAAAGAATTAAGTTGGAGCAGTAATTCTTCGTCCTCTCCGTTCCAAACTTGATGCGTAGGATTTTCTTTTTTTCGATAATCATCGATGCATTCATTTTTGAAAAGTACATTGAAAAAAGTTTTTAAGGTACCTCTTTGTTCGAATCCATATAATTGAATTCTTTGAAAAAAATGAACCAAAGCATCTGCAAATGCATCCAACCTTTTTTCTTCATCAGGAACTAAATTTTTAAATTCTAGGAAATGAGGAATTTCTGAAAATCGAAAAAATAAATAGTTTTCCGCTTGATTTAATAAAGTTAGATCATTGGTCTGCATCAATTGGATAAGTTCAAAATCAAGATGTCGTTCAAATGAATTGAGGATGGATTGATCTGGTAAAGGAGGATTCTTGATTAAATTTTGAAAAGCCTTTTCAAAAGATGTTTTCGATTCATGAGGCGCTTTAAGGTTGTTGAAAAAATATTTTTTAGGAGAGGATTTAAGATCTTGTAAACGAAGTTGCTGAATAAAATACTTCCGCAGTTGATTCCACTTACTTTCATTTCCAGAAAGTAACAGTTCCCTTAAATCAGATTCTGTTAATTTTTTTTTGAAAAAAATATTCATCAAAGTATGCCTTACGCTTAGTTGTCTCGAAAAGTATGTTCTCTCGTTTTAAAATATAAAACGATGTAAAATAAAATAAATAAATGGGGAATAAAATTCTACCGGTAGATTTGTATTCTTTTTAAAAATAATTCCTCGATCCTTGCATGAGGTGTAAAAGCTATAAGGATCTTTTATAAATGAGAAAATAAAGAGCAGGTAGAATTTTTCACCATATAGGCACATAGAAAACAGAGGTGAAATACTCTGCTTTATATGTGCCTATCCGGTGAAATTATATTTTTGGAGATAAGTTCTTTCTAAGTAATCGAACTAGCTAAAATCATCCCATCGATTTAGGATGATAAATTCGACTGATTAAATTATTGATCACATACGTTTTAGATTTTGCAAAAAAGTTATCCATAGATTTGAGATAGCTGTGATAGAAAAAATTCAACACTAACCCGATAAATAGCGCGACCAAAGTTGTATCAAATGCGAGGTATAAACTTCGAGTAATCTCAGGCATTCCTTCTGCCGTTTTTGCCAAGTGTGCCATTCCGATGGAGGTGGATAATCCAATCAACGTTCCAATGAATCCTAAGGAGATGACGGTACTTAATAAGTATCGCACCATTTCCAAATCTCCTTCCATTTCCTCTTTACTATTATCTACTTGAGATTGAAAGACCTGCAGCGTCTCGCTGATGGATTGGTCATTTCGATATTGAGTACACGCCTTTTTGATAAAATCATTGACTAAGAATTGTTGGCCTTGGCGTTCATATTGAATGGCTTGTAATTTTATATCTGCTACCTGATCAGGTGTCAGTACCAATTGATCTTTGGTAGGTAGCAAGTCTAATTTAAAACCATCGAATTGCGTGTGGATATATTTTTGTTTTTTTAGTAATTCAAACAAGCAGTAAAAAAACACGATATAAATTAAGGCTTGAATCACTCCGGTCGATGAGCCTCCTAGCAATTCAATAAAGCGGAGTCCATTAGAATCGGTTGGAAACATCGAACCTAAAAAGATTAATACGATCCATAATCCCAATCCTGAAATAATGGCAAAAATGATTTGATTTTTATTTGAGTTAAGCATAATGTATATTTTTAAATGAGAAGTTGATTAACAATATCTCAAGGTTTATTTTTTAATAAATTGATAAGTGCCGTCTGCTTTTAACTGGACGGTACCGATTAAAAACCTGTTGGTCGTAATTGGGAGACTTCGTGTAAAGTGCTCTCCCCTTTCTTGTGATTTTGCATTTTTAGTATAAATCAATCCTTTGATGGTGGTGGTCTTTTTGTTCTTTTTACTCTCCTTAAATTGAGCGTAAATTTGATATCGACCAGGGATGATTTTATCGTATTGTCTAACCGCTTCTTGATTAGTCCTTAAGTCATTTCCAAATAATCGATTCCGAGATTTCCCACTATCCCATTGACCAACATCCTTAATTCGTTTCTTTCCACCATAGACACATTTTCCATCTTTGCATACAATCAAATCCACATTGTCATTTTTGTCAGCCCAATTAATTTCAAAAGAAACGGCTGCGGGTACAGAAGGAGGGCTGCCTTTAAACTTGGTAGACTCCTTCTCTGATTTTTGGGATTTGGAATCCGTTTTATTGAGCGTTCCTTTTTTTACGGGTGGTTTTTTAGTAGGAGGTGTTGACTTTGTTTTTGGCACCTGTTTAGGTTTTGGTTTAGCTACATCAGCTGTTTGCTTGCGAGGAGATGGCTTGGGTAATTTGGCTTCATTACTTGCCAAGACCTTGTAAGGGGAGTTTTCTTTTTTCGGTAAATTTTTATACTCCTTTAAAACCACTAACAAAGAATCGCCATTTGTTTTGGCTAACAAACTATCAGGCAATGTCCCATACATTTTCATTTCCAGCGTATCAAAATAAACGACCGCATGTTGTGCCATTGCAGGGACGGCGCCTTCTCCTTTTGGAGTGATGATAAACAAAAATATGATCGCACCCAATGCACCTGTCAGTAGATCAAGCATCGACAAACTAAAAAGTTCTGTGTTTCTCCTAGGCATTTTATTTCTATTTAGAGAAGTTGTTTTACAACAACTTCAAATTCTAGCGGCTATTGAGCTGCTTTGAAATTAGGTTTTAATGAGATGGCATTTACTTCCTCGTCCGTTCCATTTTGCGGAATGGGAAAATGGCATTGATGACATTTTGCTCCTTCTCCTCTATCCGAAGCACCACAGTTGATGCATTGAATATTCTCCTTGCGTTCCGTTTTTTTTATGGGCAAACTATGAAAGGTAAATTGACCTTCCATATTACAGTTGGCACATTGCACCGCTGAGTCTATATTAATCGTATCACAGTTATTGCAATTTTTCATAGCTGTTTAGTATTTATCTTCGAAGTTAAAATGACGGGTATATCCAATGGTAAACATCACCGATTGATTCATTTGATTTCCTTTGTAATCAGAGAAAAAATCATTGGCTGATTTATATCTTTTATTAAATGAATCACTCGTTCCCATGTCCCAATTTACCGAGAGATGCACTCTACTTTTATCATTGACTTTATAAAAAAGGCTAGGGATAATTTGAAAACCAATTTGAGTTTTTTTGTAATCATCATTGACCCCTTTTCCAAAACTCACCTCATAGTGTTCTTTGTCCACTTCCTCCACGCCGAAATATTCGTAAGTTTCATCAATCTTTCCTTTGAGTCCAAAGTTGATCGAAGGGCCGATAGAAATGGCAGCGCCGATTTTTTCATAAAACCATTTTTGATAACCGACGGTAATTGGAATACTTAAAAAATTTAATCTTTCCTTGGCGGAAATAAAACCAACCCCTTGTCCATCATCAAAATTATCTGTTTGGTAATTTCCTCCTTTTTGGAGGTAGCTCAATCCGGTGGTGAAAATCCATTCTTCCATTTCAAATCCAACTTTAACTCCAGCATTGATTCCCGTTCGAAAATTGGACGTTGGGTAAAGTTCCTTTAAGTCTTCGGTGTATTGTAATTTTGAAAGATTAAATCCCCCTTCCGTTCCAATAAAGATGGAAGTGCTTTGCGCAAAAAGTTGACTGGTTGCCAATAGGCATAGCAAGGCCATAAAAAATGTTGGTCGTTTCATCTTTGACAAATTTTTAATTTTTTAGAAAATATAGATTAAGGAAGAGATTAAAAGGAAGATGTTTCTTTCTGATTATGATAAAACAAAAGAAGAGCTTTTTTATGTTAAGAAATGTTATTGGAACATTTTTGATGTGTTAAAATAAAGTGGAGTTTCTGGAGATATATAAATGAATCGTTAATAAAGTGGATTTGAATTAATGAAATGTTATGGGTTTTTGTCTTAAGTAATTTAAGTTACGCAAGGTTTGTCTCTCCCACCGTTCTACTTTTATTCCTTTATGTAAAACTAAAGGCCAGCGGGTTGATTTAAATACAGCAATAATTTATTATCAATTATTTGAAAAATAAAAATGTAAATTTTCTCTTTTTATTTTCAAATAGAAAATATAGATTTACAAAACTGTCAGGTTATTTTATAAACACCTATTCTACATGAGAAAACACATCCTAGCAATATTGCTACCAATTTTGGTTGTAATATTAGTCTTCATTGTATTCAAATCTAATGAGTATTCTAATACGATTAGAAGTGAAAATATTGATTGTCATTCAAATACTTGGCAACAATGCTTACTGGAAAAACGAAGAAAAACTTTTAGCCAAAAATGGCAAATGGATAATTGGAGAAAGATTAATGAATTTTAACTAAAAAGAGCCATACTCAATTTGAGTACGACTCTTTTTTTATTCTTAGTATCTAATTATTGATTAGAAAGGACGCTTTCCATTACCTGCTTGCTCTGCTGGTAAAGCTGGTACATTTTCTAATCCAGCCTGTCCTTCTGCTGGTAATTCAGGAAAAACATTTTGAGCATTACCATTTCCGTTTCCGCCTTTAATGTTTTTCATTTCCTTTTGTGATAGTATAAATTGCTTTTTCATAATTCGTAAAAGTTTAAGTGTTATTAATGAATAAATTACTCTTGCAAATTACAGGATATTCTTTTTAGAAATGTACCCTAGAAATGGTAAATATCATATAATTGAAAACTTTTGTTTTTGATTGAAAAACTTAAACTGATTAGTTGTATTAGCTTCACGCCTTGCATTCAACTTGGCTCTGCCAACTATGCACCTAACTAACAGCATAAAATTCATCCAAAACTTTCACCTTTAATATCCCTCTTCCCTCATCTAAATAATTAGACGCACTGCTATAAATATAATGCTGCGGCATCCCTACCCAATTTGCTCGAACTGGATTGTTGTGAATATAATTCAATTTCTGTTGTATCACCCTTGCTATATTGTACATGTAGCCCTTTGTAATCAATACAATATTGAAGACTTTCTATTACTAGGTCTCGGTATTTCTTTCCTTTTCCGTAAGTTAATACTTACCTATTGAAAAAGAAAAAGCTACCTCGTGGGAGGTAGCTTTCTTTATTCTTGGCTATGGAAGGCGGAGCCTTCTTGAATGCTTGGAACTGCCACAGAGTGACAATTCCAGCGTCCGTGC
>CALJOK010000079.1 GCA_937981555.1 uncultured Saprospiraceae bacterium | reverse complement strand
ATGTCAAACTTGAAAAACTAAAGTTTTCTAGCAAGTTGAATCACTTTGCTATGAAATCTAAAATTTACCTTGCTGCTAATAAAGCAGCTTTCAATGAACTTAAATTACTCAAGACTAATTTCTTGAGTGCGTAACATGAGTGATTAACCCAAGTACAGATAGTAGTCCTTCGACTTTTGTAACTAATATTGATGCGGATGGCGAAGGTTCAGAATCTTTTAAAGCTGCCTTTTCAATTGCTAATTGTTCATCAGATTCTATAGCCTTTTATGCACCTGTTCCATGTCCTACAGCAATCCCAGCCTGTTCGGAGACACTAGGCTGTATCGGAGGTAATGTCTTTGAAGATGGTAGTTATAATGGAATAAATAACACAGGATCAGGCATACAAGGTATGGAAGTGCAAATTTTTGATTGTGATAATGTTTTAGTTAGGACAGCTTACACAGATAGTGAAGGAGATTGGCAAGTATGTGCTTTGACAGACAATACTGCCTATCGAGTAGAGTTTATTTTATCAGAATCTATTGCTTATGATTATTCGCCAACCAAAGTTGGAACAGATAATAAATCCGATATTCAATTTAGTACCACTAACAACTGTCTTAGTTTTGGATTATCACCAATAGACGCATGTGCAGCTTCACTTATGCTATTAACTCCCTGTTATAGTTTCGGAGGTTACCAAGGTGCCAATAAAGATAATGATGCCTTTGTTGGTGTTCAAATGAATAGGATAGATGATCCTTCTGTCGATGCAACAGAAACTGTCATTCATTATGCAACGCATGAACAAATTGGAACAACCTATGGGACAGCAGTCAATCGGCAAACGAATACCGCTTATACCGCCGCATACATGAAACGACATACAGGATTTGGGCCTGATGGAACAGGTGCTATTTATAAAATTGATTTATCACAAGCGAATCCACCAAGCTTATTGGCTGATTTGAATAGTATCTATGGTGCTGGTACAGCAGGTGTCAACCCGCATGATTTTTCAGAAGCTACTACTTGTCCTTCTAGTGGAACACCAGACAATTTTTCTTGCTGGTTTAATGATGTAGACGCTTTTAGTAAAGTAGGGCGGACTAGTTTGGGAGACATGGATATCTCCACAGACGAATCTACGCTGTATGTTATAAACTTAGAAGATAGAAATGTATACCAAATAGATTTAGCTAATCCAACAGCAGTACAACCTACTTTTTCATTTCCGTTAGACCAAGTAACAGATCCTAACGTTACGCTAAAACCAAGAGATGCAGCTTATGATATACGTCCTTTTGGACTAAGTTACCATAATGACTTAATTTATGTAGCCGCAATAGATTCTGAACAAAGTAGAGATAGAGATGGTGTCTGTTGTTCAGAAAGTCCTGCTGTAGTTTATGTTTATTCACTAGATCCGACTACTGGAAATTGGACGCTCGTTTTAGAAGAAAGTGTACAAAGAGGAGTGAGTAAATTTTTCCATTGGAGGGATGACTTTAAAGATGATTACAGAGACGGTATGAAAACAATTCCATCAGATATAGAATTTGATGGAGATGATATTGTTTTAGGTTTTCGAGACATATCTGCTGACCAATTTGGTAATGAAGCAGGGAAACCAATTACAGGAGATGGTAATACCGTATTTCGCTCTTCAGAGGCTGGTGACATTATGCGCTTTTGCTATGATAGTGCTAGCAGTACCTATAATTTCGAATCGAATGGTAGTTGTGGAGGTGTTACTTCTGCTGGTGCAAATTCTGGAATTGGGTGGCCAGCGGCAACTACTCCAAGAGGAAGTTATTATAGCGGAGACTATTATAATTCATATCACCCTCAAACATCACTTGGTGGTATATGGTTAAATCCAGCCGACAACCGACTCTATACTACTGTTTATGACATAAATGCAGTATATAATGCAGGAATAAAAGCATTAGATAACACCACGGGATTAACTAGAGAAGGCTATATTTTGATTGCTGATAGTCAACCTAATGGCGGATTTGGAAAAGCAGCAGGATTAGGAGATGTAGAAGCATCTTGTCCAATCTTATCTTTAGAAATAGGGAATTATGTTTGGTTCGACTCTTTAGGAAACGGTATTCAGGATGCTTGCGAAAGTGGCATTGACGATATCATTGTTCAATTATATGATCAAAATGGTCTTTTAGTTGGACAAGACACTACGATTTTAGGAAATTATTATTTCAACCAAAAGAATGTAGATACAACCGGAATAAGTATTGATGGAAGTGGTCTAGCTACGCCTACGACTGCTTGGTCAGGCGTCAGTTATTCGGCTCAATATTTTATTGTTTTTGGAGGAGGTCAATTCAATACAAATGAATTTACAGTAGGTAGTGGTAGTTATGGGATTACTTCATTTGTCAATGCAGGAAGTAATAATAAAATTGACTCAGATGTGGATCGAAGTAACTTGACGACAGGTAGTTTAGGCGCACGTCCTGATGGCTTGCCATTTATTGATATTACTACAGAAGCAACTGGATCCGGAGACCATAAATATGATTTAGGATTAACCTTCCCTTCAACAACTATTGGAAATGTAGTTTGGTTAGATGAAAATGGAGATGGTGTCCAAGATGCTGGTGAGGCAGGTATTCCAAATGTAGTCATCGAATTACGAGATGCTAACAATGCAGTTGTAGCAACTACAATTACAGATACAAATGGCGGATATATTTTCAAAGGAGTTACCGCTGGAACTTATACCGTTTCTGTTTTATCTAATGTCCCAACAGGATTAAATCCAACTTACGATGAAAATAGCGCAACGAGTAGTCCTGATATGAGTACTTCAGTTACCCTTGTAGGAAAAGAATATTTAAGTGCAGATTTTGGATACAACTGGGTTCCTATATCAGATACTAATACTCCGACTATGACTTCTACAGGTGCATTGGGTGATAGAATTTGGAATGATGCAGATGGAGATGGTAACCAAGATGCAGGTGAAGCAGGTATCCCAAATATTACCGTTAATCTTTATAGCGACCCTGAAAATGATGGAACATATACTAATCTCGTAAATTCAACAATTACAGATGGAAATGGAAATTATATTTTTGACAATATACCACCTGATGGATACGTGATAGAAGTCGTATCAGCAAATATCGGTGCAGCAGGATTTATAATCACTCCAACCGAAGACCCTGATGGAGATGGTGATAATATAAGTGATCCTGTAATTATTGCTCCAGGGGATGTTTGGCTAGGTGGAGATTTTGGCTATAATAGTTCAGATGATCCAGCCGATATTGGAAGTACAATTTATGTTGATGTTGATGCAGATGGAATTTATAATGCTGCAAATGATATTCCACTCGCTGGTGTTACTATCGCATTGATTGATGATGTAAATGAAAATGGAATTTGGGATTCAGGCGAAGGAGTTGTTGCTACAACCGAAACAAATTCGAGTGGTAACTATTTATTCCCAGATCTTCCTGCTAAAGAATATGTAGTTCAAGTAACCGATTCAGATAATGTCATCAATGATTTATCTAATAATGCAGATCCAGATGGCGGTAACAATAATTATAGTGGAATTAGCTTAGGAGCTGTAGATAATTTGAGTCAAAACTTTGGTTATGTACCATTTGGACATACTTCAATAAAGAGTTTTGTAGGAGACTTGATTTACTTAGATGCCAATGGAAACGGAGGCTATACTCCAGGAGAGTCAGGTATTGAAGGAGTAGAAGTTCAATTATTGGATGGTGTAACTAATACAGTTTTAGAGACCACTATTACCAACGAAAATGGATTGTATTTCTTTGGTAATTTAGAAGCAGATGATTACAAATTGAAAGTAAATACTGCAACTATCCCTAGTGGCTTGACCAATAGTATTGATCCAGATGGTTCTGCACCAGGAGATGATGAATCAAATAATTTTGCACTTCTAGCAGGTACAAGTAACTTAACCCAGGACTTTGGTTACAAAGCTTCTACACCCCATAATATTAATGGTACTATTTGGAATGATACTGATGCAGAAGGCATAAAAGATGGAACTGAAACAGTACGTTTTGAAAATGTAACAATAGAATTACAAGATGTAAATGGAAATATCATTGCCAGTACGACAACTGATGTAAGTGGAAATTATACTTTCGAAGGAATTCCTGATGGCACTTATACCGTAGAAGTAACTGATGTATATGAAGTGTTATCCAACCAATGGCATAGCCTTGGATCGGATAGTGAGAATGATCCAGTAAGTGTTACCCTAAGCGGAACAAATATTACTGATATTGATTTTGGATATTATACACAACCTGGAGCTCTTGGTAACTATGTATGGGACGATGTAGATGGTAATGGTCTTCAAAATAGTGGAGAATCAGGATTAAGTGGAGTCATCGTTATTTTAGAAATTGATTATAACAATGATGGTACAACTGATATAACGGTAGCGACTTTGACTGATGGTACAGGTTATTATAATTTTAAAAATCTATTACTAGATGAAGATTATAATGGGGATGGAAATGGAACAGAGCCTGTTTATACTTTAAGCGCCACAGCACCATCTGGTTATATGAATACTGTTATCAATGCAAATGGAAACGGAAATGACATGGAAGATGCTGATGATCCTGCTGGAGTAATCGCAGAAGCAGAACAAGGTCAAAGTGTAACTAAACAGTCTGATCCAAATGCAGAAACAACACCTGCAACATTTGACTTTGCATTTATGTCAATTGCTTTACCATTAGACTTAATCGAATTTAAATTAGAGTTAGATGGTTGTAAAGTCGACTTAACCTGGTTAACGGAAAATGAAAAGGATTTTGATTATTTTGAATTGGAATGGAGCGGAAATGGTCAAGATTTTAGAAGTATAAAAAAAGTAATTGCCTCAGGTGGGAATTTTACCAAACTATACAATCACACCGATCAGTCAGCTTCAGTATATAATTATTATCGATTGAAGATGGTTGACCTCGATGGAGAATACAAGTATTCCAAAGTGCTGGAATTAAAAACAGATTGTGATAATAGGGCTAGTATAAGTATTTATCCAAATCCTATATTTCGAGATTTTGGTACTTTGAATATTGACTTATTGACACCAAAAACAGAAGTGCAAATACAGATTACAGATATGCTAGGAAGAGTAGTTCAACAGTTGAGCTTGGAAGTAGAACCAGAAATGGTGAATGCCATCAAAATGGACATATCTTCCTTACCTTCAGGTGCCTATTCAATACAAATTTTAGGTGCAAGAAAAACTATGACTTTTATCATACAAGAGTAATAGATTAAAAAATACAGGAATAAAAGCCGCTTCAAATTAATTTTTGAAGTGGCTTTTTTTAAACTACAATTTCCCGTTCTAAACACGCACGAGAAATAACCGATCACCATTAAGTACTTTTCATTTCAAACTTCAGGAATATGATATTTTAATAATTGACTCTCTCCTATCAGTCTCGCAATAGGATTAAATTTATTTAAGACATTCCAGAAAAAATAATTCCCCTGATTCCTTTATTTATTAAAAAAAAGATAATTTAACAGTCTGAATTAAACATACCTACAACAAGAGGGAATTCTTACCTCCTCTTTTTTTTGAGAAAAAACATTTTATTTCAAAAATCTATTCATCATAGATTTCCAAAAGGGAGAATAAAATTTTCATTGGCAAATGAATTCTAATATTGTTTTGCCAATTAAATTTTATTACAAAAAAAAATGAAACCTAATTTTGGTAACCTCAAAAAAAAATAACCAATGAGAATAAGTGATTCTGAAATTTTTATTTCCTATGCATGGGGAGATAAAAATGAAAAAGGAGAAAGTAGAGAAGAAATTGTCAACGAACTATACGACTCTTTAACTTCCAAAGGATTTACGGTCATCAGAGATAAAGTAAGTCTTGGATATGGTGGAAGGATTTCCAACTTCATGGATAGAATCGGCCGAGGAAAATATGTCGTCGTGGTCATTAGCGATAAGTATTTGAAATCGGAATTTTGTATGTATGAAATTTTGGAATTAGTAAAAAACAAAGATTACAGCGATCGTATTTTTCCTATTATACTTTCCGATGCGAATATTTTTGATGAAATTCAGCGCCTAGAATATTTGGATTATTGGTCAGCCAAAAAGAATAACCTTCAAAAAAGAATTAGAGATTTACAAGAACTTCAAGACGCTACAGCAGCTCATGCTAAACTCAAACAATACGATGATATTCGAGAGATCATTGGCGAATTCACTAGTTTCGTTAAAGATGTGAATGCATTGACTCCTGACATGCATAGTGATAATGATTTTAGAGAGTTGATTCAATTTCTTGAAAACAAACGAATAAAAGATATTTCATTTGTACCTCCTTCTCCAATAGTCGAAAAGAAAGAACAAAAAATTATAGCTGCTGTTCCAGAGAAAAAAGTAGTTTCTACTCCCCCGTCTTATTCCACTCCAGCAAAAGAAGAATTAAAACAGACTTCCAATTCCTCCTCTAACAATAAAAAAGAAAACTCATCAAACAAGCTTCCCGTTGGACGAATCGCAGCAGTCTTAGGCCTGCTTCTAATCGGTGTTTTTGGCGTTATGAAAATGACTGGAGGCAATACTGATGATGTACGACCTACCCAAACGGCATGGAGCGATCCTGGCACAAAAATTAATATTTCTCCTAAAGGGGAACCAGCAGCAGAAGTGAAAGACTTAGCAGGGAAATGGAAATTAACTTTTAAATTTGAAGATTGTAAGGGGACTACAGAAGATCGTTTTGTCCAAGGTGGATTAGAAACCTATTATGAATTTGACATCACACAAACTGGTGAGATCATAACTGGACAAGGGAAAAAATATGGTGAAACTTTTCAAGGGAAATCTAAAAACTATAGGAAAGACACTCATAATGCCGCTATCAATGGAAAAATTGTGGATGGAAGATTAGTAGCAAAATTTAGTGTTTTAAGTACAACAAATGTAGAGACTAAAAATACCATAAATATTGATTTAAGTAATCATTTTATTTTTGAGGGATCATTTCATACGACTGCAAGAAATTGCAATGGTGTTGCTAAATTGCAAAAGAAATAATCAGCTACATCCATTGTTTAAAATATAAAAGGTGTTGTAATTTATTTTACAACACCTTTTTGCATTTTATTTTTTATGATTTCAATGGTTAAAAAATAACTAAAGTCATTTTCAATGCTCAGAAAAAATTTTAGATAATTACTTTAGCTTAAAGTTATTTCTTCAACAAAAATTTAAATATGAAAAACCTACTTATACTTCTTACACTTTTAATTTCCTTTGGAAACCTTCAAGCTCAGTCAGATGTATTTAAGGGAGCCATTCTTTTAGGTGGTTATTTTAATCTTACTATTCAAAAAAAACAAGTCCCCTACTTAGGATCCACACTTGGAATTGCTGGAGCAAGTTATTCATCACGACCTAATGATGCTAGCAGTACAGACATTTCCATCTCCCCAACATTTGGAAAAGAATTTTCTCAAAATTGGGCACTAGGAGTTAAATTAAATTTTCGAAATAGAACCTACAAGTCAAGAATACCCATCTCCTTTAGTATCCCTATTTTAGTAGACGCGAAAAATATTAGTCAACAAATTGGTACAGGATTTTTTGCTCGATATACTTTTAATCCAAAACAAAAACTCAATTTCTTTTTGCAACCCGTCCTTGATGTAAATTCAGCAACGGAGGAATACAAAGTCGATGATGAACTAAGAACTGATCACAAGGTAGCTTATCTAAAAATTGGAATAGATGGAGGACTACTTTATAATCTCAACAATAGATTTAGGTTCACCGCAAATATGGCTGGCCTAAGTTTTTCAACTGGAAAATGGAAAAATTTAATTACTGATGAATCGGATAATTTTTTGGTTTTTAATACTAGAATTAGAATTTCTTCGATCAGCTTTGGGATAGAATTAAAAATTTAATTTTTTATATTTATCCAAAAATCAAAACACTAAATCCTTCTTTATGAAAAATCTAACTAATCTTTCGTTTGCTATCATCACCTTATTTATCACTACTCCTTTCATACATGCTCAAAATGCTTTAGATTTTGATGGAGTGGATGATGTGGTGCAAACTAATTTCGCAGGCATTCAAGGTACCGCTCCTCGATCAATAGAGGCATGGATAAAAACAACGGCCAATGCTGTTCCAACCGCAGGAGGTATTCAACAAACCATCGTTGATTGGGGAATGTTTTCAGGGCAGGGTAATCGATTTACGTTTAATGTTTTATGGGGAAATGCCATCCGTTTGGAAGTCGGTGGAAATGGTGTAAGTGGATTGATTCCCGTCAATGATGGAGCCTGGCATCATGTAGCAGTAACTTTTGATCCTGCAGCAACAGAACAAATTAAATTGTATGTTGATGGACAATTAGATGTGGCTGGAACGACTACGATTCCTGTTGACACGGAGGTCGATGTTAACGTTCAGATTGGACGCCGTATCGATAATATCAATTCATTTACAGGAACAATTGATGAAGTTAGAATTTGGGATATCGTTTTGGATCAAGGACAAATTCAAAATAATATGAACAAAGAATTATGTACTCCGCCAGATAATTTAGTGGCTTATTATATTTTTAATCAGGGTAATGCGAACCAAGACAATGCAGGAGAAACTACACTTATTGATATTTCCGGAAACGGATATGATGGCAGTTTGATGGGTTTTAATTTGGCTGGTGATTTTTCAAATTGGGTAGCTGGCTCCGAAGTGGCTCCTGGGGTTGTTACCATTAATGAAAATATTAACGCTTGTAATTCCTACACCTGGAATGGGATGACTTATAATCAATCTGGAACATATACATCAAGTACTACAGGCGTTAGTGGATGTGATACGATCAATAATCTTGAGTTGACTATCAACTCCGTGGAGACTATGGTTATAACTGACCCTAATGAACCAACATTGATGGCAAGTGCAATAGATGCAGATGGCTATCAATGGTTAGATTGCAATGATAATTATTCAATTATTCCAAATGAAACCCAGCCAGCTTTCACCGCTACTGAAAGCGGAAATTATGCCCTTGCAATTACGCAAGATGGTTGCGTAGATACCTCTGCTTGTTTTTTAATTACAATTGTAGGATTGAATGATTTGAAAGATCAAGAAACTATTTCCTTATTTCCAAATCCAACTCAAGGAGCGTTTTCTATTGATTTGAAAAAAAATTATTCGGAGGCTTCGATAATAATTTATGAGATTTCCGGAAAAAAAATCAAAGAACAAATATTTCAAAACATTGATTTCATCAAATACCAACTGGAAGGAAATCAAGGATTATATTTATTAGTTGTCGAAGCAGAAGGAAAGATATTAGATCGATTTAAGATTATTAAAGAATAGATTTTATAAAAAATATTCGTAAAAGTCCTTCCCGATTTCAACAATCAGGAAGGACTTTTCTTTTTATTAGACCTACTTATTTTTTTGTACTTTTGCATTTTTTTAAAATAATTATTCATCCAAGCACTTGAACATTAACCTTATTGTGCTTACATCTATTCTAATTTATGAGAAATATTTTTTGCCTTTTCTTGGCTACCCTACTCTTTGGAGCTTGTGGAACTAAAAAAATTGTAGAAGCTAAACCAATACTACCTATCATCACTCAGCCTAAACCATTGATGAATGAAATAGATTCTATTTCATATGCTTTTGGTCTTTTCACGGCTCAGACCTTCCAACAAATTCAAGAGGATTCTGATGGGAAATATGTTTTGGATGTAGATCGGTTTTCAGAAGGCATCAAAGAAATGCTTAATGATTCGTCTAGAATCTCAGAGGAAGCTAAAGAAGCTATCATGCAAGAGTTTAGTCAAAAAATGCAATCAATAGGCATGGAAAAACAAAAATTAGAATCAATGAAAATGAAAGAATCAGGGATTCAGTTTTTGGCAGCGAATGGAAAACTGGAAGGGGTTAAAACTACTGCTTCTGGCTTACAATATAAAGTCATCAAAGAAGGTGACGGAGTTTCTCCTAAAGCAACGGATAATGTATCTGTTCACTATGTGGGAACATTGTTAGATGGAACTACTTTTGATAGTTCAAGAGAAAGAGGTCAACCTGCTTCCTTTGGATTAAATCAAGTTATTCCAGGTTGGACAGAAGGATTACAATTAATGAAAGTTGGTTCAACATACGAATTTTTTATCCCTGCAGATTTAGCTTATGGTGACCAAGGGAATCAAGGAATTCCAGGAGGATCTGTTTTGAAATTTGAAGTAGAGTTACTAGGTATCGAATAATTTTTTCTTTTGCTAGAAAAATTAAGAACCTTTATTCATCCCGAATTTTCTAATTGAGAATTCGGGATGTTTTTTTATTACCTTTAATTATTCGAAATTTCATTTTCCAAAAAAAATATAATTCATGAAATTCATTAAATATTTCTTTCTCCTTTTTCTCGTAATTCTTATCGCTGGTGGAATTTATATTTATCCAAAATACCAAAGAGGACTAGTCGTTGCCAAAGCTTTAGATCAAAATAATATTGCTTATACTTTTCTAAATATGGATGAGTTTTTTCCACATAAAGAAGTTAAAGCCTCCGCCAATCCCCATATTTTTCCACGAGGAAAATCTATTCCGTTACCCATGGAATTTTCTATTCCTGAACGAGTTTTTAATACCGAAGCATATCTTGATTCTACTGGAACTCAAGGCTTGATGATTTTACAAAATGATAGTTTAGTATTTGAAAATTATCATAACGGACAAGAAGAAGGTACTCGACACATCTCTTGGTCTGTTGCCAAATCTTTTATTTCAGCTATGTTTGGAATCGCCATAGAAGAAGGTCATATCAAAAGTATAGAACAAAAAGTAGAAGAATATTTACCAGAATTAAAAGGGTCAGGATACGAAGGTGTTCGAATCAAAGATGTTTTACAAATGTCAACTGGGGTAGAATTTAATGAAGATTATGCTGATCCAAATTCAGATATCAATCGTTGGTTTCAAGCATTTGCCTTGGGCGATTCGCAAGATGAGTTTGCGGCAACCCTTGTCAACGAAAGACCACCTGGGACTCAAAATCATTATGTGAGTATCAATACTCATGTGCTGGGAATGATTCTAGTTAAGGCGACGGGCAAAAGTTTGACAGAATATCTCGAAGAAAAAATTTGGAAAAAAATCGGAATGGAGCACAATGCTTTTTGGGTGTCAGACAATAAAGATATGGAAATGGCTTTGGGTGGATTAAATGCTACCCTGAGAGATTACGCAAAATTGGGTCAATTATTTTTGCATGAAGGAAATTGGAAAGGCGAACAAATTGTTCCGAAGGCTTGGGTCAAAGCTTCGCTCACTCCAGATGCACCTCACTTGATGCCTAATAACTCGGAAGGCGCGGAACCTAACTTTGGCTATGGCTATCAATGGTGGATTCCGAACGGGACAGAAGGTGAGTTTATGGCAATTGGAGTTTTCCATCAACTTATTTATATCAATCCTACTACAAAAACGGTGATCGTAAAAACTTCTGCAAATCCGAATTTTTTGGATGCTTCAAGTATCTATTCTGATGAGATGATTTCGGTGGAGTTGTTTCGGAAAATTGCGCATGGGTTGGTTAATAATAAAAAATTAAAATCTAATCCGATATTTTAGATTTCAACAAAAAACAAAAAGGTGTTACGAAATAAATCGCAACACCTTCCCTATCTATATATTTAAATTTACTACTTCGCTACATTGAGCTTTTCAACTCTTACACCATCCTCTGTTTCAAATCTGATAAAGTAAACTCCTGTTGACCAATCTGAGGTTGATAAATTAAGAGTAGATTTTCCAAGTGTAAAATTAGATGCATTTCGATAAACTTCTTGCCCTACTCCATTTTGAATCACGATTGATAATTCTTTTTTTCCTAAGTAATCAAAATCAATTTGGAAAAAATCATTGGCTGGATTTGGAGCAATCATAATTTTTCCAAAATCTTGAGACAAGTTATTTACAGCAGTCGATCCTGTATCTCCAACTGATATACCTCCTGTATCCATTGGCTGAGGTTCTCCATATGCCAATTCTTTTATGATCAAAGTTTTATTAGTTTCGTCAAGCGCAATTCTCATCCATCCACTTTGTGAATCACCTCCATCCACAATCACCACAAAACCAATATACACATCTTCCATGTCTGCCCAACCATCTGCAAAACCTCCTGATACAGAATAACCTGATCCTCGGCCATCATCAATAAAATCGTAAAAATTAGTAGAATTCAATTGAATTAAATCACCAGCTTGGTGCAGTGATAGCTCTCTTGCTCCAAAACTAGTGTAAGCAGTTTCGTCAGGACTAGAAAAACAGCCAACTGCAAAAATCGGAACGAATCCCAATTCACCAGTAATCCCGTTTACATAAAAATCCACCGTTCCATTCCCATCAATATCGATCGCCTCGTTGGCATCCATCGGAATAACCCATCCATCACCATAGCTGGTATAATTAATTGATGCACTTAAAGAATTGAAAATTAAAAGAGCCGAAACAAATAGTAAGATTTTTTTCATGATAATAGTTTTTAGTTTTTTAAAATAGAAATATTACAAATGGAATGAAGTTCCACTTTATAATAATATGCATAAAAAAGCTAAAAGGTTGTATGGAGAGATAAATTAATTAAAAAAGCCGAGCTAGTTTCCTAGCTCAGCTTTGCTTAATGATTATAAATAATATAGCAAAAAGATTAAATTAGACTTATTTAGTTTTATTTTCTCCTCTTAAGTTGCTGAAAAAATGTTCCATTTGTTTACCAGCAGCTTCTCTTCCACCTAATCCAAAAGCAAGTGCTATTGCAACTGCAATTGCTCCAAGTGTCAATCCAAATGCAAGGTTCACAATGTCATTAGCAATTCCCATCGTTCGTAAAGCAATCGCTAAAAACAATCCTAAAGTTGCGATTCTTGCCATAGATGCCATAAAGGCATTATCTTCATTTTTTGCAAAAGAATTGTAAGCGATATTGGCAACATAATTACCGATAGCCATAATGATTAAACCAAAGAAGATTTGTCCAGACAATTCTAAAAGGTTGCTGAATATTTCTGATAATTTGCCAAAATTAAGCTTATCAAGTGCAGTAATAATTCCAGTTGCCATTAAAAATGCGAAACCTAAATTTGCGATAATGGTAGAAAGTGAAGATTTTCCAACTACACTTTGCATATTTAATTTTTCGGCCAAGTTATCCGTTCCTAGATTTTTTAAAAGCTCTGCTCCCATCGTCGATAAAAATTTACCACCGACATAAAATACGGTAACAATAATCGCCGCAGCAATAACATTAGGTATCGCATTGATAAAAGTAGAAAGCATTTCTTTTAATGGTTCAGAAACTGCTGCTATTTTTAAAGCATCAAGGGCAGCAATTAAAACAGGAATGAAAACTACAATGAAAACTAATTGCTTGATCAATTTTGGTAAATTGATATCACTTTTCAAACCAAGCTTAGAAGAGTATTTACCAAGAGAAGAACTTGCCATTCCCACCAAATCAGAAACGATTGTGGCAATCATATAACCTGCAAATCCGATGATAGATGCTACTACAATATTAGGAATGAAACCTAAAAATTGTCCAAGCATATCTTTTAATGGATCAAGTACTTGAGTAAATCCAAGGATCTCAAGAACAATCATCAATACAATAATCATGATTAAGTAATAAACTAATTTCCCAACAAATACTTCAGGTGATGTATTGCCAGCAGAATTTTTAAATAGTTTATTATCGAGTGTTGTCTTTTTCATCACTTTGACGACTAAATTTTTAATCATCGAAGCAATTATTTTCCCTATAAAGTAGACAAGGATGGCTCCTATAATTTTAAAAAGAAAGTCGCCATTTTCAACGAAGTAACCGCTGAAGAATTCAGAAATTTGTGTAAAATCCATAGTAATAGAGTTTATTTGTTTGGGTAAAAAATTAAAATTTGTTACGCAATTGGTAAAAGAACCAAAGCAAATTATTTAGTTATTAAAGTAAAAACTTAAAACAAGTAGTATTATCTAAATGGGAAAGTTGCTATTTTAATAGTATGTTTTGATTGCAACTTGTTAATGAGACGTTAAAATTTTAAGTAGTCACATTTTATCTTAATAAAAAGAAAATGTGACATGAATAGTTTTAAGTCATTAATCTTCTATCTCATTATTTTCAACAACTCATTTAGACTTTCAACTTTTGGTTCTTCGTTTTCCAAATGTCTCTTGGATATAAATAAATTTATCCAACCTATAAAATGAAAATTAGTCCTTTACTAATTCTTTCATTTGTAACTTCCTTTTTTTTAGAAATTTGATAACACCAATAAGTATTTTCTCAGTTATGAATAAAAATAACACACCAAGACTTCTAAGTGAATCACTTCAAACAAAAACAAAAGAATTATTTCCAAATGATTCTGATAGAATTCTTGAGTTTTTTGGAAGTCGGATTGATTTCTACATTAATAGATACAAAACAATTAATGGATGTTACCCTAATGAAAATTTACTCAAAGTTTTGTTCCTCTCTGTTCTCAGTAATGAAATAAAATTTGAAAATCACTACTATCTACCAGATCTACCTTTTTCGTTGAAACATAATTACTTTGGAAAATTATCCGACTCCACAGAATATGAAATACTTCCTTTGATTAGTCCTTTAGAATATATTGGAAGCGATGGATGTGGAGGTAATTATTTTATAGATATGTCAAACCAAGATGATATTTTTTACCACGTTTGGGAAGAGTTTAATTCTATAGAAAAAATGGAAGTCAAATTAATCAACTTGATTAGTTGGATTAAAGTTGGTGCGGAGGAATTATACTTTGTCTTTAAAAATGAATTTAATGATCTACTTGGTGAATATCAAGATTCGGGAAAAGTACTACTTCAAAAAACTGATTTTGATAAACTAATACCGCTATCCGTCGGACTTAGTTTGACCAATAGTTCTTATATGCCGATTACAACATTTGATTATTCTTACAAATACTTTGAAGGCTATTTAAATAACGAGGAAAGTGATTATTTTAAATATGACGATATAGTAAAGTCTGTAAATGGTCAATTAGTCGCTGCCTTTTTTCAGCTATATTTTTCTGGAAATAAGACTGCACTAAATCAACTTATCCAACTTACTTATAGAAAAACCAAAGGGCGTATTTTAAATTCTCATCGGGATTTTTTCAACGCGTTGTTAGAAGCGGAGACGGAATTGAAAAATCGGATTATAGTAAATATATAAAGATAGATTTGTTGGTTTATTTTATTGAAACTATGATCCTACTGTTTCATCCGAACCTTCCCATAAAAATTCTGAAATAGGACGATGCATTTGGCAATTGCTGCAAAATGTAGAACCATAATATTTTGGATCTCTCGCATAAGTTTCTGCAATTTCACGACTCATAAATGTTGAAGTATTACAGGTCTTGTGTATATAACTTAGACGAACTGGTCTAACAAACCCTTTTGCTCTTTCTTCTTTTGACAGAACTATATATGCCTTATTCATTTGGGTGGGTTGATTATCAACTCCCCATCTTAAATTTTTATCACTTGGATCAGAGGTTACATAGGTTCCCTTTTTGTTTGTCTTCGAATTTCTAGAGAAAAAATTTGACAATAGTTTTTTAAAATCCATTTCTCTGCAATTTTTTTTGAACTTATCTAATTTACCATTCTATAATTTTTCCATCACTATTCACTTCCACCATAATAGAAGGTTTAACATCCTCACTAGAAGAATACTGATAGCGAGTCCCCATAAGTGTAAAATTACCATTAACATTTCTGATGGCATGTTTAAATACACTTGGACCAAATCCAAAAGTTTTATCCCAAACCGTTGAAAGTCCAGAACCAGAAATTCTTATTCCTCTCATATTATCAAAGAAAATAATTAAATCATCTCCCTCTTCAAAAATTGAATAACGAATATAATTGTAGTTTTCAGAAATTTCTTTTCTCCAAATAACATTTCCTTGAAAATCTAACTTTGTAAGAAAATGAGATTTAGAGGATCCAATAAAAAAAGAATAGTGTGCTAAGTAACCATCACTCAACAAGTCTATTCTTGAACCAATTTGAAAGTCATACTCTTTTTTCCAAACCTCATTTCCTTCAAAATCAATTCTTTGAAGAATAGAATTTTGCTCTACAACTTGATTTCCATTTCCAATATGAGTTACAAAGAAACTATCTGCAGCAGCCTGTGTAACCCCTTCAACAATATAGTTCTCTACAAAAGGAAATATATTGTTGTACTCTAGCTGATTACCTTCATTATCATATTTACTCAAAGAAGCATCATCTCCTAATTTATTAGTTGAAGAGTATCCACTTAATGATTTAAAAAAAGAAGTTGGATTAGCATAGAGATATTTTTCTGAAATTATTTCTCCATCAGGTTTAATTTCTATCAAATCATTACCTTCCACAAATACAATATTTCCGTTTGCTTTTTGAATAGGAGCAATTTCAGAATTGATCGTATAATGTTGAAAGAGTTTTTTCTTACTCAAAATATTTCCTTCTTGATACCTCGTGACATATTTATCAATATTAGGATCAATATAAAGAAATGAATAAATACCATCTGTGGTTTGGTGAAGAAAAATTCCCCGTTGAGATTCCTCTTCAATGATGGTTGGAGGTATTTCTATTTCAATTGTCCTTTCTGCTAAATATTGAAACTCTTCAAAAGTTGCTTTAACTTTTATGGTATATGTCCCAATAGATTCATATTCGTGATATGGTAAAATTTCTGACGAGGTACTTCCATCTCCTAAGTCCCATTCGTAAATGACATCAGGATCTGTTTCTGGAAAATCGCCAGTATTCGGAGAAAACCTTACTGCAAACCCTGTATAACATCTTTCCCAATATCCTCCATCACAGGTCATATTAATGACCAAGTCACTATTCGTCACTTCAATAAAATTGGTAATCTTCTTTTTGCATGAAAAATTTAATACGAGAAAAAGGAGAAAGAAAAAAATGGGAAGAGCTCGTTTATTGGTTTTCATATTTTTTGTTTTTTATAAAATATACTTTTCCAAAAGTAAGATTAATTTTTCTTCTTAGTAAATACACGAATCTAATGTTCAGCAATAAGAACGATTTGATTATTTTTTAGCGATGAGAAAAAACAATAAAGAAAATAAAAGGTGAATTTAAATAAGCATTATTCTCCCTCTCTTTTCCCAAAATCATCTAAGATATTATCATCCGAAAAATCATTTAAAACAACTTCCTCGTTTTCTTTTTTCGTTTTGATTTTCCATAACCAATACATTCCTCCAAGCGGAATTCCAAATGCCCAGATGGCACTTAAATACCCCATGTACCCAAAACTAAATCCCAACATAAATTGAAAATTTAAAAGTTTAAAACTCAACCCACTCATTGCCGAATAAGAAATCGTAGGTAAATTGAAAAACAACACACCTATATATTTTAGCCATTTTCTTTTAAGATTACTTTTTCTAATTTGATTGATGACATAAATATTGAAGATTGGAATCCAAATGGTAATCAACCCAAACAACCAAAAATAAATCATATTCGGAATTTCATATAATTTGTTCTCTGCATTTAAGTTTAATATTTTCTTTGAAGTATCATCAAATAATACTTTTAAAACGCCAAATTCTTTTTGATTGGAAAACTGAACTTGAACATTAGTTGTATTGGGCGGAGTTGCATTTCCTTCGACTGTTGAATACGTTTTTGCCGCAGACATTAGTGAATACTCTAAATCACTTCCAAAGTTATCTACAATTAATTTCCTAAAATCCGGTAATCCATTCCTCAAAGTATCTTCATTAAAACTCTGAGCCAATTCATGCTCTAAAGCAAATAGATCAATACATTTATCATAATCTTCACTAATTAATGCTTCAGCAAATTCCTCCGTTGTTTTTTTAAACTCCTTTGTATTATTAAGAAATTGGCAACTTGCTATTAATGAAATGATGATTAGGAAAAGAAAGAAATGAATTTTGCGAGTCATATTTTTTGTTTT
>CALJOK010000078.1 GCA_937981555.1 uncultured Saprospiraceae bacterium | reverse complement strand
CGAACAACCATGCTATTTATCAGAAGGCTAAAACCATCTTCCAATATTAGGTGACCGAGTTTACTTCTTGATTTTTTTCCCATAGAGGAAATATAAGGAAATTGAATTGGAACTAGTGCCCTTTCGTGTATATACCATAGGACTCTCTAGACTGTGTTTATTTTTTAGTAATTAGACAAATCGCTTAAGAATAAACGTGGTTCAGAGGATCAGCGCAAGAGATAATGTTTTGTTCTATAACGAAACAAGAAGCACAAGTACAAGCACAAGCGGGTAAAGTTAAAATTAGTATATGCAAAGAGATTCCACCTAGTAATACCTGAGTAATCAAATTGACTACTCAGGCATTACTTAATATTCTGTAAAAACAATTTAGTTGAGTTTACTTATAAATAGATTTGATCGTAGGATCAATATTCCAAATATCAACAGCTAGTTTCCAATCTCCCTTAGCATCCTTTTTCCAAACGGTCACTCCTTTTCAAATACATCAATTTTTTTTCCGTCCTCTCCCGTAAAATTAACTAAAATTCGATCCACAGTATAACCTAAATCTCCACTACTTGAAACATGTGCCTCCTGCGGTTCCCATACAATTTGGAATCCTGGATATGATTGAAACTCACCCAACAATTTTCCAATTTCTAGATGTCCTTTTGCAATTGCCTTATCTGGTGCCATCATTAATGCATCTTTACCAATAAAGCTCATAAACATTTCTGGAGAAGAAGATTTTGCCCATGCCCGACTTGCTTCCATTAGTGTTTTAATTTCTTTTTTTTGGTCTACTTTTGTTTGTGCAAAGATTGAAGTGGTAAGTGTTACCATCAATAGGAAAAAAATTACTTTTTTCATTTTATTATTTTTTACGTTTAAAAAATATAAGCTGTGATTGTGGAAAATTAAATTTTTTCGATTACTGTTATTTATGATTTGATAAAAACAGCTTCACCACTTATTGATTATATTACAAAGATATGAGGATTAGAAAAGGATGAAATGGAGAAAGCATTCGGAATTATGGATATTTAGTCCAAAAGATTATTTATAAAAAAAACAGTTCCATATAAAAAATACAACTGAGATTTAAAACCTCAGCTGTAAATAAAAATTTATAGGTTTTCTAAGAATTTAATATAACCTTCTGCGTTTTGTGAGATTAACTCAGAAGTAGGTTTGTACTCCGCCGCAAAGAAAGCATAGAAAGGTTGATAGTCAGCTTTAACATAAAGAAATGTAATCTCGAAAGGACTCGTGAGTTGTTCAAGCGTGTACTTATATCTTCCATCAGTTTGATAATCTTCTTCTTTGATACCTGCAGAAATAGCCAAAGCTACTTTCTTTCCTTCCAACTTGTAGCCACTATCTTTCCCATAAGCCCACCCATGGTTTAAAACTTTATCTATCCATTTTTTAAAAAGTGGTGGACAGTTAAACCAATAGAATGGAAATTGAAATACGATCTTATCTACAGATTCTAGTAAGCGATGCTCTTCCTCTACATCAATTTCTTCATTGGGATAGACCTCGTGGAGATTGTGTAGAATATATCTTTCAGGATATTTTTCTAACTCTTCAATCCAACGTTTATTGATTAATGATTTTTCAAGAGTTGGATGAGTTATAACGATAAGTATTTTCATAATTAAAATCTTTTTTTATTTATTAATTCTAATTATAAAAGTATGGGAAATGAGAAGAGAAGAAATGGTGGAAAGGTCCGTAGATATGGATATTTAGATCAAAGTGAATTTTCTGTCCGATATGCTGTAGGAGGAATACCTATCTTTTTTTTGAAAAGTCTGGTAAAATATAAGGAATCTTGAAACCCAGTTTCATAGGCAATTTCACTAATCGGCAAATCTGTAATACTTAATAATTCTTTTGCTTTTTCGAGTCTTCTGTCATTGATATAATTGGTGGGACTATCATTATATTCTTTTTTAAATTCCCGCTTAAAAGAGGATAAACTTAGATTGCATAATTTAGCTAGTTGATCTAATTTCAGGTTAGAAAATAAATGCAATTCGATCACCTCTTTTACTTGAATTGTATTCGTAGAATATAGATCAGCCACTAATTCCATAATGGAATTGATGTTCTTTGACTGAATCAGCAATAATATTAATTCCTTGATTTTCAACTCCAATAAATCATTATTCACCAAGGAAGGATTTTGAAAATAAAATTCCAAAGAATCTATAAACTTTGTAATAACATTACTCGATACCACAACTTGACTACTCTTACTATTACTTTGCTTTTTAATGATTTCTGGTAAATCTCCTGTATATAATTTTTTCAGAACTTCAGGAAAAAGGTGCACTACAATTACTTCAACTTGATCATTTTTTGTTTCTCTTAATAAATCTAAGAAGTGATTACCACACTTTAAGAGGACCGCTTCATTACCTTTCAATCGAGTATTTACTTCGGATGAAAATAGTTGAGGACCTTGTTCCTTAAAATATATAAAGCATCCTGTATTTTGAAACATAGCCTCAGAACGAAAAGGAGGAAGAATTTTTATCTTTTCAATGAGTACTTGATTCTGATATTTAAAAGAGGAATGAGCTGTAATCATGTTAATTCGATTGAAGTTAAATTGGTGACTAGGTTGATTCTGTTAGAGCTTGATCGAAGCTTAAATATAAACTACAACCAAACTCTAAAACAGATATCTTCTTTCGGTGATCTCTTTTAAAAATCCTTCTTTACTGTAGTGTAAGTTTTACTAACGATTTTCCACTCCCCTTCTATTTTCATTAGGTGCATAAAATCAACAAAGGTAAAGGTTTCATATTCCAATTCTAAATGAACGTTGGCAGCGTCACCTACAATATTAACATTGACAATTTTAGTCTTTGTTTTTACTGTATCATTGGAATTTACATAACCACTTAATGCCTCAACAGCATTAACTTCTGAGTATTTCGCGCCATCGTTCCATCTCATGATAGCTGTTGGATGAAACGCTTTAGTGAAGGAATCAGCATTGTGATTGACCATTCCATCGAAGTAATGATTAATTGTTTTTTCAATAAGTTGTAGGCTGCTGGTTTGAGCTTGTGTCTGTATCATAAAAATTGTTATTAATGTTATGGTGAAAAATATCTTTTTCATAATGAATAATTAAATAGTAGTTAAAAAAATAATTTTTTTGTAAGAAAATAAATAGGTCTTATGCTGCCCAAGCTAATATCTCAGAGATGGGAATATGGTCATCATAATCTTTACCATAATATGCCCTATGAATTTTTTGATTTTCATCAATCAAAAAATCTGCAGGAATTACTGGATCTTGAGTCATGCTTCTTAAACTAAAAAATCCTCCAGTCATTGCTTTAAAAGTTTTTATTGGATTGACCATAGATTTTAGCATACCTATGTAGGAAACATCCACTCCATATTTCTCATAGATTTTAAAATCTCCGTCAGCGATAATTGGGAAAGGAGGATTTTGTTTACCCGCATATTTTAAAACCTCTTTTTTAGGCGAGGCGAAAAGTGTGATCACTTGAATTCCCTTTTCTTCAAATTCTTTGTGGCGTTTGATTAAGTCCTGCAAACCCATATTACAAAATGGACAAGCTGCTTTTCTAAAAAAGCTAATCAATAATTTTTTACCCTTAAAGTTTTTTAGGTCTATCACATTTCCATTTAAATCGTTTGCCTTAAAATGGATAGCAGAAGTGCCTTCTTTTAATTTTTTCATATTATTTATTTTGCATCATTAGACATTATTCTAATAATGATAAATACAAATCTAAGGCAAAGCTGAAATAGAAATATGGACAATTAGGTCAAGATAATGGATTTTAAGTTCGATAAAATGGAGTCAATTAAAAATGGAGGGTAGATAATATTATTTCCTAAAAAATAATATTTCCACGTTGAATTTCACTATTTTTCCAAAAAAATAGCATGTCAAAAAAAATAGTACAATTTATCACTTGTTCTCTCTTTCTTCTATTTATTTCTTCTTGCACTCAAGAAGAAAAGCGAATTTTAGTTTTTTCCAAAACTGCCGAATTTAGGCATACCTCGATAGCTGCAGGTCAAACGGCTTTGCTTAAAATGGGTTTGGAAAACAACCTTAAAGTTGACACCACCGAAGATGCCTCTTTTTTCACCGAAGAAACATTAAAGCAATATTCCGCAGTAGTTTTTTTAAATACAACTGGCGATGTTTTAGATTATGCGCAGCAAGCAGATTTTGAAAGATACATTCAAGCAGGTGGAGGTTATGTTGGAATTCATGCCGCAACTGACACAGAATATGATTGGAAATGGTACAACAAATTGGCAGGCGCATACTTCAACGGTCATCCAAAAATTCAAGAAGCTAATTTAAATATTTTGGAAAAAAATCATCCTGCCACCGCAGGAATAAATGATCCTTGGGCCAAGACTGACGAATGGTATAATTTTAAAAATATCAATCCTGAAATAAATGTTTTAATTGAAATTGATGAGAGCACCTATGAAGGAGGAGCACATCAAGGAGAGCAACACCCAATGTCTTGGTTTCATGAATTTGATGGTGGTCGAGCATTCTATACCGGTATGGGACATGCTGATGAAACGTTCAAAGAACCAATTTTCCTTCAACATCTTTTGGGCGGAATTCGATATGCAATTGGAGATAAAAAATTAGATTATTCAGCAGCCAATTCACCGAGGGTTCCTGAGGAAAATAGATTTGTAAAAGAAGTGTTAGATTTTAACTTGAATGAACCCATGGAAATGGAGGAAGTGCCTAACGGCATTCTTTTTGTCGAACGAAGAGGTGCGATTAAGCGATATGATTTTGAAGATAAGATAACTTATGAAATTGCGCAGTTAGATGTTTTTTATGGAAATGAAGATGGATTAATTGGACTAGCTGTTGATCCTAAATTTGAAGAAAATAATTGGATTTATCTTTTTTATACTGCTCCTGGAGAAATCTCCAAACAACATATTTCAAGATTTAATTTGGAAAATGATTCCTTGATCTTAGCTTCAGAAAAATTACTTTTAACTATTCCGACTATTCGGAAATGCTGCCACAGCGGGGGTTCTTTGGAATTCGGCCCAGATGGAAATTTATTTATCGGAGTAGGCGACAATACGAATCCATTTGAATCTGAAGGTTTTGCTCCAATTGACGAAAGAAAAAACAGAGCACTTTGGGACGCTCAAAGGTCCGCTTCCAACACTAATGATTTGAGAGGGAAAATTTTAAGAATTACCCCTCAATCAGATGGAACTTATTCGATTCCTAAAGGAAATTTATTTGCTGAAGGAACAGAAAAAGCTCGCCCTGAAATCTACGCAATGGGATTGCGTAATCCATTTCGATTTTCCATTGACAGCAAAAATGGAAATGTTTATTGGGGAGATGTTGGCCCTGATTCTGGGAAAGAAGATTCGCTTCGTGGTCCTGCTGGAATGGGTGAATTTAACCAAGCTCGAAAAGCAGGTTATTGGGGTTGGCCTTACACCCGTGGAAATAATCAAGCGTACAATGATTATGATTTTACAACAGAAAAATCAGGAGAAAAATTTGATCCAAAAAATATAATCAATGATTCGCCAAACAATACAGGATTAAAAAAATTACCGTCGATTGAATCGTCTATGATTTGGTTTTCTTATGATAAATCTGATGAATTTCCTTGGTTGGGAAAAGGAGGAGTTAATCCGATGGCTGGTCCCGTTTTCCATACCGCGGACTTTCCAAAAGCGACTGAAGGATTTCCAGATTATTTCGACAATAAATTATTTGTTTATGAGTGGATGAGAGATTGGATCTATGTGGTATCGATGGATAAAAATCAAAATTATTCTCACGCAGAAAGTTTTATGCCGAACTCAGAATTTTCTCACCCTATGGATATGTTTTTTGGAACGGATGGAAAAATGTATGTGTTGGAATATGGTCAAAAATGGAATGTCCAAAATATTGACGCCCGACTTTGTCGCATCAATTATATCAAAGGAAACCGCCCTCCCCTAGCTCGAATTAATGCTGATAAAGAAGTTGGTGCGGCGCCACTTACCATTCAATTTTCAGCGAAGGAATCAAAAGATGATGATCAAGATGAATTGACTTACGAATGGTTTTTTATCAAGGAGGAAGTTCAATCAACAGAAATGAATCCAACTTTCTCATTTGAAAAAATTGGGGTTTTTGATGTCAAATTAAAAGTGACCGATGCCGCTGGTCTATCCGTAACAACAAATAAAAAAATATTAGTGGGTAACGAGGCTCCTCAATTGAGTATTGAAATGGATAATCAAGATGCTACTTATTGGAATGGAAAAAAGGTAAATTATAAAGTCGTCGTGCAAGATTTAGAAGATGGAAATACGGAAGATAAAACCATAGATGCTAATAAAATAAAAGTAACAATGAATTATTTGGCCGAAGGAGAAGACCTGATTATTGCAACTTTAGGTCATCAACAAAATACGGTTCCTGAAGGCAAATTATTAATCGATGGTTCAGATTGTAAATCTTGTCATGGTGAATATGAAAAAGTAAATGGTCCGAGCTATGTTGAAATTGCCACTAAATATGGAAATGAAGATACCGATTATTTAGTGAGCTCTATCATCAAAGGAAGTGTCGGAACTTGGGGAGAAACCATGATGTCAGCTCATCCACAATTAGAAATTGCCGAGGTTAAAAAAATGGTACAATATATTTTATCACTCAATCCGAATCAAGATATTAATGAAAAAAATATTGCCATCGCTGGTACTTTAGAATTTACAGAACATCTAAAAAGTGACAGCGAAGGCAAGTATATTTTAATGGCTTCCTACCTTGACAATGGAAATCCTAATTTGGAAAATTCTGCACTCTCTGTTATGGATCAAATGATTTTTAATCCACCAAAGATACAAGCAGAAGCTGCAGATGAAAGAACGGAAGGATTGGGAATTTGGGATAATGATGGAGCAATTTTAGTTGGCTCTATCGTGCATAATTCTTTTTTAGAATTTAAAAATCAAAGTTTTGAAAATTTAACTAGTATCAAATTAGCTGCAAAATATAATGCTGGTTATGATTACCAAGGCAAAGTTGAAATCAGAGAAAATAGTCCAACTGGAAATGTCATTGGTGAAGCTGAATTAGGATATTTTGATAAAGATAAAATTGGAACAAAGTATTATCAAATTCCAGTTTCTCCGACTATTGAGGTAGGTGATTTATTTTTGGTTTTCAAAAACCCAAAAGATGACAAGCAGTTTGTTTTGAATGCAGATTGGATTTTGTTAAATCATGAAATGGTGAACAGGTAGATTTTAACATCGACATCTTGAGTTAGCGGTAACCGTTTTTAATTTATTTTTATTTCCTTACGTCACCACCTCTAGAAAATAAATAAATCGCCGCTACCACACAACCTCATCGAGTTAAATATTTTTTTGAGAATCAAATCCTAGTCACATTAACATAATATATATATAATTTTAGAAAAAATCAGAAACAATTTTAACTATATCATAGTTACATAAAGTAATATTAGTGAATCATTATCTATTCACTAATATCCTTTCTATCATATTCTAACACACAATATACACACGCTTAAAACATCCAAGTCCTATGGGACCAAATTTTTTGATACCTCAAAAGATAAGAATCCTTCTATCTAGTATATTCTTTATTTTGGTATTCACACCACATTTAATAGCTCAATCTGTAAACGACTATCGTTCAATAAATTCAGGAAATTGGACAAGTCCGTTAATTTGGGAAGTTTATAATGGAACTATTTGGGTTCCAGCCACGAGCTACCCTGGACAGAACGCAGGGACAAATGATATATCTATTGAGGGAGGTAATTCTATAACTCTTTCATCAAATATTCCTAACAGTTTTAATTCTTTGACGATCGGAGATGGTTTAGCTGCTACCGATGTATTATTAGTCGCAGGTATTTCAACATTGAATACAATGCTAATAACTATTGCTAATGGTGGTTTTGGATCGTGGATCTCTAATGTCTCCTTATACATTCCAGCAGGTGCTGCTTTTATTGTAGAACCATTAGGTAGTCTTGATATCTCAAATCCATGTAGTGCTGCCAAACGAATAGTAATAGGAACAGTTATTTATTCTTCCTGTAATGGAGGAGCTGGAGCAACTTATTCATTTAGTGATCTAAATAATAATGGAGGAAGTCTAAATGTCTCACCTAGTTCTAACGAACCTATTTGTGAAGGACAAATTTTAAATCTTTTTTCAAACGTTGCAGGATCAGGAAGTTCGAGTGCTACATTCAATTGGTCGGCTACTGGACCAGGAGGATACACCTATAGTTCAACATTGTCAAACCCTAGTATATCGAATTTAATTTCAGGTTCATATATATTTACAGTTGAAGCAACAAGTGGGTCAATAACACACTCAGGTTCCAAAATAGTTTCGATCAGTAACAGTCCAGATATTCCAATCAGCGGAGGAGATACCACGATTTGTAATAATGCAACTATTCCTGCTTTAATGGCAAGTGTCAACTCAGGGGAGACGATCGATTGGTATGATAGTGCTTCATCTGGGGTTTTATTGTTAAGCGGAAGTACCAATTATTTGCCTACCTCTAGTGGTAGCTTTTTTGCAGAGGCAAGAAATTCTGTAACTGGTTGTCTTAGCATTTCTCGAATAGAAATTGTCTTAAATACCAAAACATGTAAAGCAATGATTAATAGGCATATACCTCGTTTCATAAAGAAAATTTAGGTACTAAGGCTTCCCTTGTTAACAAATAGATCTGTCACTTTAATTCGGATAAATATTTCACATTTCATGAGCATCTCTTTTTATTCAAGCAAGAAATCTAAAATCCGATACCTAATCTCAAAAATACCAGAGGACTGCCATAATTGAAAAGTAAAGCCATTCTTTTCTTTAAAATGTCCGTTTTCAACTGAAAGATGTCCGTTTTTGGCAAGTTGGAAAGCAAAAAGGCCTATATATTTGCAATGCATAACGCCAAAAGACCAATTAGTAATCCCCAATCTTATGGGAGCTTACGCAAGACTAGAAGAAATTTCTCTTGCCATGCGATCCAACTGAAATGCTGGTTATCATTAACCCCGATAACCAGCATTCGATAAATTCGCAGCTTGAGAGCCTTCCTTCTCATCTTTTCTCCAACATCTTTTACTCTATCCGTTATACTCGCACAAAGTTCCTTGTCCAAGATGAGACCTCATCGTTAATTTAGATTTCAACAATTAAGAAATAATATTATTTTTGCGACTAAATAATATCGTTAACTAACAGTAAATCTAAATTAACTCCAAATTGAAACAACTTAGTCTAATACTTCTTTTTGTATTAGCTCCATTTCTTGAGTTATCTGCTCAAGCGAAAGGCTTTTATCCTCTAATCAAGAATTATAGTTATCAATCTTATAATGCTGGTAATTCTAATTGGTGTATTCTCGAAGATGATCGAGGGATCATCTATTTTGCTAATAACCAGGGCATCTTGGAATATGATGGTCAAAACTGGGATTTGATCGAATCTCCAAAACGACAAGTTGCCCAGTCTTTAGCGAAGGATGAAAAAGGAGTTATTTATGCGGGTTTAGTTGGAGATATTGGTTATCTAAAATCTGATAAAAAGGGCAAGACGATTTTTAGTTCTTTAAAATCAAAACTCCCTTCCGAGCACCAAGTATTTAAAGCAGTATTCAATACTTATTTTTTAAATGGAAAAATTTACTTCCAAACCAAATCTAAATTATTTAGATGGGATGGATTAGAAATGAAAGTCTTGGTCAGCGAAGCATACTTTCAACGTTCAAATATTATTGATGGGAAATTACTTATTGGAGTTTGGGAAAAAGGAATTTGTGTCCTAAATGAAGATCGCTTTGATCTAGAAGTAATCCAACCAGAATTTGCAAAAAAAGATATCTATGTAATCCAAACTTATTCCAATGACACCTTACTAGTTGGAACACGTAAACAAGGATTTTTCCTGTGCGATTCAAAAAGTATTCAGCCCTTCCCTACAGAAGCAGATCAATTAATCAAAGATCAACTATATGCTCCTGGCCTTAAAACAAAAGAAGATCAATATTTATTAAATACCCTCGGTAATGGAGCCATTCTCATCAACAGAAAAGGAAAAATCTTACATCACCTTTCAACAGATATTGGACTTCAAGACAATACCGTCAATTATACCTACCTCGATTCAAGAGGTATTCTTTGGCTAGCTTTATTTAATGGTATTTCTTCTATTGATTTGGCCTCTCCATTTACTTTTCTAAATCCAGAACTGGGATTACCTTTTAAGACGACTTACGACTTAGAGCAACATAATGGCAAATTATACGCAGGTAGTATCAATGGCCTTAATGTTTTTGATCAGGAAGACGACGTTTTTCGTTTAGTAAAAGGTTCGTATGCTTCTGTTTACCAGCTTTTCAAATTTAAGAATCGGTTATACGGTGCCGGTTATGGAATGGGATTTTTTGAAGTGGTCAATAATGAAATTCATTTCGTCAAAAAAAATACGAATGATAATTTTAAGGTAACTATGATCCGGCAATCTAAAGTGGATTCCAATCGGATTTTTATAGATTGGCGGGAAGGATTGGTGACGTATTATTTTAATGAAGAGCTCAATCAATTTCAAGAAGAATCACGTACCACCAAATTTCATCCAACTTATAAAGGTTTTGAGGTTGACAATGCTGATAGAGTTTGGATCATTGGAAATCAAAAAAGTCAGGTACATCAATTAGCAACAAAGTCAATCAATGGTCAGGTAAATCTAGATCAATCTCCCGTTATCACCTTTGATTCCAGCCAAGGACTTCCTACTGATTTGAAATATGTTTTTCAGATAAACGATGATCTACATTTTCTAGGAAAAAAAGCTTTTCAATTTAAAGCATCAGAAAATCGATTTGAGGAAATTTCTACTTTTTATAAAAAACTTTATCGCCACAAGGCGCAGTTTTTTTCTTATCCAACTAAAGATCATCTAGGTCGAATCTGGATGCAACCAGGCGATGGTATACTACTAAAAACTCAAGACACCGTTGTCAATAAAGTGATCAGTAGTCCCTTTCGAGCAATAAAAGATTTTCCTATTTGGAATACCCTGATCGACGAAAAAAGTACTTTAGATAAAACAGTCGCATGGTTCAACGGCATAGAAGGAATCATCCGGTATGAAGGAAATCCGGTCACTAATAAAATTAAAGCTTATAATTCTTTAATCCGAAAGATAGTGATGAATGAGGATTCTTTGCTTTATAGTGGAGGGAATATTTCTATCGAGCCATTCGACATTTATCAAGGCAATGGTAACCTGACTATTAATTTTGCAGCGACAATTTATTCTAATACATCATCCATCCGTTATCAAACCATGCTGGAAGGATTGGATAATAAATGGTCTGCACCAAGTCCACTTTCCAAAAAGTCTTTCTTTAATTTGCCTATTGGGAAATATACATTTAAAGTCAAGGCAATTGATATTCATCTGCAAGAAAGCAATATTGCTACCTTCTCTTTTTCTGTACTTCCTAATTGGTGGCAAAAATGGTGGATGAACCTCCTCTACCTACTTATCATCGGATTAATATTATATGGAATTATCAAATTTGGAATTAGGCGCAGTACTCAACAATTAGAAGCACGTCAAAAGGAACTCGAAGTGATCGTTTCGCAACGAACGGCTCAGATAGAAAAAGACAAATCTTTAATTGAGCAACAAGCCGAAGAACTCAAAGAATTAGACAAAATCAAATCAAGATTCTTTGCTAATATTTCTCATGAATTACGAACACCACTTACTTTAATTCTTGGACCACTTTCTTATATTCTTGAAAGTCCAGAAGAGTGGAATAAAACTCAAGTTCAACAGCAATTGCTGGTCATGCAACGGAATGGAAAAAATCTTTTACAACTTATAGAAGAGATTCTTGACCTATCAAAAATAGAAGCCAATAAACTAGAACTGCAAGAAGACGCGACTCCAATGGTTCAGTTTTTTGAATATCTTTTCTTTGTCTTCGAACCTCAGTTTCAGGCTAAGGCAGTTAGTTATGATTTGCAATTGGATATTCAACAAAACCTCCAAGTATTAGTAGATCGTAGAAAATTGGAAAAAATATTAAACAACTTCCTGAGCAATGCGATAAAGTTTACTGCTCAAAATGGAAAGATTCTTTTAAAGGTTTCTGAAACCGAAGAGCTGATAAAAATTCAAGTTTCCGATGATGGGAAAGGGATTCATCCAAAAGATTTGCCACATATTTTTGAACGATTTTATCAGTCCAAACAGGTGGATCAAAAATTATATGGTGGTACTGGAATTGGCTTAGCCTTGGTAAAAGAATTGGCACATTTGATGGATGGGAAAGTAAAGGCGGAAAGTACACTTGGTACAGGGAGTCGTTTTTATTTTGAGTTTCCAAAAAAGAAAGTGACAGTCGACAAGGTAATAACTTTACCAATCAAGGAAACCGTTGAAGAAGATCCTGTTATTGATTCAATCGGATCGGATTTCAATATTATGGTAGTGGAAGATAATTCTGATATGCGGAATTTCATTGTACAACTTTTGCAAAAAAAATACAAGCAAGTTTTGATAGCAAAAAATGGGGCAGAGGGGTTAGCATTATTGAAAGCAAATAATGCTAATATCGATCTGATTGTTTCGGATATTATGATGCCTGAAGTTGATGGGCTAGAAATGCTAAAGACGATTAAATCTCATCCCGAATGGTTTGGAATTCCAGTTGTTATGTTAACCGCCCTAGCTGCAGAACGAGACAAACTTAGTGCGTTGACGATTGGTGTTGACGACTATTTGACTAAGCCTTTTTCTGTACCTGAGTTAATGATCCGTGTCCAAAACTTACTCTACAATTATCATCAACGGAAGCAAGTGCAAAGTTCCGAAGAAGAGATTACCATCCATTCCAATAACCCAAAACAGCAGGAGAACCAGGTCAATGAAGAGGATAAAAGATGGATTGAAAACCTAAAATCAATAATCCATAATTCGCTAGATGAATCTACTTTCAGCGTAGAAGACCTTGCTGCTGCGGTCTTCCTTAGTAGTCGTCAAATGAGTCGGAAAGTGAAATCTATAACTGGCCTAACTCCTGCTCGAATGGTTAGAGAAGTACAATTAACTAAAGCTCGGAAAATATTGGAGGAACATACTTCTACCTCTGTTAATGACCTCGCATTCCAATGTGGATTTGAGCATCCATCAACTTTCTCAAAGCTATTTAAAAAACGTTTTGGAAAATCTCCTAGTGAATATTTGAAATTGAAATAAGGTAGGAACAAATGTATACACAACTCTCTCTAACGTTATGCTTATAGTAAAAAAACCTTTATTTTCTTTTACCAAAAAAAGTACTACGTCAAATAAGTATCGTGACCTTAAGTCAACTCAAGCAGTTTTTCTTTTAATTCTCACCCTGCTTGGTAAGTATCTCGATTAGCAAAATGTTGTTGAAGAATAGAATAGAGTTCATCTTTTAAAATGGGCTTAGGTTGATAATCATTGCATCCTCCTTCCATAGCTTTTTCTTTATCTCCTGCCAGTCCATCAGCTGTCTGCGCAATAATAATTACATCTTGATTAAATTGGCGGATTTGTCTAGTCGTTTCATAACCGTCTAATAGCGGCATATTAATATCCATAAATATCAAATCTAGATCGGGGTGATTTCGACAAATGTCAATAGCATCCAATCCGTTTTTAGCATGTAAAACTTTATTACTTATTTCTTTTACTATATAATTTAAGACTAGAATGGAGATCTCATCGTCTTCTACAATAAGTACATTGAGGTCTTTAATAGGAATGGCGGTGGTTGGGGTAGGAATATCAACATCATCAGTTGCCAGTTCGATAGTATCTTTTTGTTCCGCATCGAAAGGAATGGTAAAATAAAAGGTTGAACCTTCTCCTCTTCCACTATCTACCCATAATTGCCCACCGAGCATCTCAACAAAAGCTTTGGAAATAGGCAATCCCAAACCAGCGCCCTGGAAAGCATTTTTATCAGAAATATCAGCTTGAACAAACCGTTCAAAAATAGCTTCCTGTCTATCGCTATCAATACCAACTCCTGAATCTTTGACATAAAATTCAAGGAAATTACCTTTTAGAAAATAACCTAATTCGATCACGCCTTTATCACTATATTTAATCGCATTTTTCACAAGGTTAGTTAATATTGCCAAGAATTTTTCTTTGTCAGTTTTAATAGTAGCTCTACTTGAAGGCAATGATTTATTAAGTGAAAATTGCATTCCTTTCTTTTCTATTTCAGGATGGAAAAATTCAAAAATGTATTCCAAGTGCTCGTTGGCATTTGATTCATGCATGTCAAGCTCCATCAACCCAGACTCTATTTTTGAAACATCAATAATATTATTGATGATGTTAAGCAGTCGAATCCCGCTTTTCTCAATAATCTGAATATACTTTTGTTGTTCGGCACCAGAGAGGTTTTCCTTTTTGAGTAAGTCAGTAAAACCAAGAATTCCATTCATAGGAGTTCTGATTTCATGACTCATATTAGCAAGGAAGTTTGATTTCAATCGGTCGGCTTCTTCTGCAGCTACCTTAGCTTTAATTAATTCTTTTTCATATACCTTTTGATCCGTGACATCTTTAAAGGTAATGGCAACTTGTCCCTCTTCTACTTTCCAAGCATTGATTCGATAATATTTTTTGAGTTCGGCTCCATAGTCCTCAATGCTTTCGGATATACCCGTTTTTTCAATTCTGTCATAAGTCTCTATCCAATGATCCTCAACGATTCCAAAAACATCTTTTGCTCGTTTGCCTACTAATTCGGATTCTTTTTTGTTGACTAATTTTTCAAAAGCAGGATTGACTTGGAGATATTTATAATCAATAGCATTCCCTTGCTCATCATAAACAAGTTCGATCACTTGGAACATCTCAAACATAGAATTAAAAATATGTTTATAGTTGAGTTCACTTTTCTTTAAATTTGCTTCGGATTTTTTTTCTTCAGTAACATCTTCAATTTGCATAATGAATTTATTTTCTGGAATCGCAAATGCATTGACATTGTAATATCTATCGGTATTATGATTATAGTCAATAAATTGAATGGGTTGGTTCGTAAGGACAACAGAACTAAATTTATCAATCCAAGATGATTCAACATCAGGATAAATTTCCTTAATTGTTTTTCCAATCATAAATCGGATATCCATTGTATATTGTTTTTCAAACGCTGGATTAACTTTAAGGAAGCGATAGTCAATCGGATTTCCCTCTTGATCAAATAAGAGTTCGCATAATGCAAATCCAATACTTAAACCATCAAATATTTTTTGATAGAATTCCTCCTGGTCTAAAAACTTGTTATCTTTTGTCTTAGGGTGAGCATTCATAAATACTTTTCAAATTTTTCTGATTAAGTAATTTTAGGGTGTGCTAGTTAGAATTGAAATAAGTATATAAAGAACTTATTAATAATATTAAAGTTATTAATAATAATCAATTTTAAGGTAGTAAGAAGAATTAAATATTTAATTTCAACTCTTTCCTTTTCCTTCTTATTTCCAAAATCTAACCAAAATTTTCATTCATTCCTCCGAATGTTCATTACAAGATTTACTGATACATGAATTATTCATGACAGGTTTTCACAAAAAAACAATACATTTACAAAATACAAAAGCTGCTAACTCATGCGCTAGCAGCTTCCTGTATCACAATTTAATTTTTCCTAAATCAGCTTCCACCCTTCCCTATAATCCCTCGTCACAAACTGATTTGCTTCATCAAAATTCGTCACTTTCATATTTTCCCCATCCCACAATAATTTTTTTCGTCCTGGAAAATCTTTTCCACCGTCCAATCTAGCTTTCGCCAATGTATAACTTCTGATCGCCAAATTTCCCATCAAAACTGTTTCTGTCAAAGGCCCAGCATAATCAAAAGAAGAAGTCAATCCTAAATGTTCTTTACTATTAAAACCTGCTTTGCAAGCTTCCGTCCAAGATTTTTGATGGCCCATTTCTGGATAATCCAAATATTTATTTCCGCCATCAAATCCTTCCGGCATCCTTAAAACCTCTTCCCCTTTTCGATACAATCTCGGTTTAGAACCATACACATCAGCAGTCATCACTCCTTTATCGCCAATCATAATAATTCCATTGTGACTCCCCTCCCCTCCAATATCATCACTTGCAGGAATCAAGTCTGGATGGAATGGTCGAAGTCCACCATCATGCCAAATCATTTTTACAGGCGAATCATTCACTTTTGATTTTGGAAAATTAATTTGAACTCGTGACGAAGGCGGACAACCTTCCGGAACATGCTCGGGGTTCCAATCTCGTTTATAAATTGCTCCAACACTTCCTTCTACTTCTGTCGGGTAGCCTAATTCCAACACTCGAAATGGCGTATCAATAATATGACAACCCATATCTCCTAAAGCACCTGTTCCAAAATTCCACCAACCTCTCCATTTGAAATGATAATACAAGGGATGATAATCTACATACTTTGCAGGTCCGATATATAAATTCCAATCATCTTTACTCAAGTGTTCTGGCAGTTTATTTTGATCCGTCGGAACTGGAATCCCTTGCGGCCAAACTGGTCGATTCGTCCACACCTCCACCGTGTGAACTTTTCCAATCAAACCTTGATCAAACCAATTTTTCATTTGAACTTGCCCAGGATGTGAAGCACCTTGATTACCCATTTGAGTTACCAATTTATTTTTTCGAGCAACTTCGGTCAATTGTCTTGCTTCATAAATATTATGAGTCAATGGCTTTTGTACATAAACATGTTTTCCTAAAGACATCGCTGCCATCGCCGCAACACCATGAATATGATCAGGTGTGGAAACCGTTACCGCATCAATATCCTTATCCATTTTTTCCAACATAACCCGAAAGTCTTTGAAAAATTTAGCCTCTGGAAAAGCGGTTCTTGCTCGAGTCGCTGCCTTCGAATCTACATCACAAAGTGCCACAACATTATTCGCTCCTTTATCTGATGCATTACTAATATCTCCAAATCCTTTTCCTCCTGCACCGATTGCGGCCAAATTTAATCGATCACTTGGAGCAGTAAAACCTTTTCCCAAAACATGTCTGGGAACTATAAAGAATGATCCAGTTGCTAAAGTACCCGCCTTAAGAAATTTTCTGCGGGAAGTTGATTTTTTGTTTTTTTTCATATTTGTTATTTGTTTAAAATATAAAATAAATGTGCTAGACTAAAAGTAGTTATGAGTCTCTCTCTACTTTTCGATATTCTCTTTTTCCCTTGGCTGTGAGGTACGGATAAATAACTTGACTCGTAATTTCTAAATATTTCTCAATCTGTCTTTTATCCATTTTCTCTCGATTTATCTCTGCCGAAGCTAACCAAAAATCACCTAAAATCATCATTCGTCGAGTCAGATTTTGGTATTCATTTTTGATTTCTTCTTTTCGCATCAAACCACTTTGAATCATCATTTGAATAAACATTTGCATTTGCTCTTCCCGTTGAGTAATCAACTTTAAATAATGTTTTTTGATGATTGGGAATTCGCGCATGACTTGAATAAAATCCAACATCATAAAACGATACTCAAAAAGATTTTCCATCGACTTTTGAGTCAGTTGATATAATCCAAAAAACAATCCTTTTTCCATTTCAACATTCAAAAAATCGTGATCCATTTTTTCAACTAACTCAAAGTATAAACCTTCAATTATTTCACTTCTTTTCTTAAAATGATACGTCAAGTTTCCTGGACTAATTTTTAAATGAGTAGCAATCGTTCTTTGGCTGACAGCTGATAAACCTTGTTGATTAAATAACTTTCGAGAAGCATTTAGTATTCTTTTCTTAGTAGTACTCATGTTGCAAATATAATTTTTTTATAGTACAGTTGTACTATAAAAATATTATTTGTAGGTTTGTCTAAAATTAGTGCAATTGTACTAATATCTACTTCCTAAAAATACTTAATATGAAATTCACCATCGTTGGCGCAGGAATTGGCGGACTTACCGCAGCCATAGCTTTAAGGCAAAAAGGATTCGAAGTTGAAATATTCGAATCATTTCCTGAGATGAAAAAAATGGGCGCAGGAATCGTTTTGGCAAATAATGCTATGCAAGTTTTCCAACGATTAGGTTTGTCTGAAATAATTTATAAAAATTCGAATCATATTTCCTCCTTAAAACTAGTGGACGAAAAATTAAATACCTTAACCAAAATAAATCTTAAATCTTTTGAGAAAAAATTAGGCACTCATTATGCTGCGATCCATCGAGGAACCCTCCAAGAAATTTTATTAAAAAAAATCCCAACAAGACATTTACATCTAGGAAAACGAGTAAAACAACTCATCGAAATTGACGATAGAATCCAAATATATTTTGAGGACGGCACTTCTCATCAAACAGATATTTTGATTGGTGCTGATGGAATCCACTCGGTTGTTCGAAAGCATTTTTTTCCAAAAACAGCCATTAGAAATGCACATCAAGTATGCTGGAGAGGAATTACAAAAATGAAGTTACCCGAAAGATTTCAACATGAGATAAATGAAAGTTGGGGCAAGGGAACTCGATTTGGAATTGTTCCTTTGGCGCATGGAGAAGTTTACTGGTTTGCATTGGCTAATTATAAAAACAATTTTAGAACAGAATTTCAAGAGGCTGATTTGGGGAAAATGTTTTCCGATTATGATCCAATAATTTCAAAAATTATCCACTCCACTCCTACCGACAAAATAATTGTCAACGAAATTAATGATCTAAAGCCGATCAAAAAATGGCACACCAATAATGTTTGTTTGATCGGAGATGCTGCTCATGCGACCACTCCAAATATGGGGCAAGGTGCGTGTCAATCCATTGAAGATGCATTGGCGTTAAGTTTATGTTTGGAAAAAGAAAAAGACATCAAAAAGGCATTTTCTAATTTTCAAAAATTAAGAATTAAAAAAGCAAATGGAGTCATCAATCAAAGTTGGCAAGTTGGAAAGATTGCTCAATTGGAAAATTATTTTGGAAGAAAGATTCGAAATTCTATCATGCGAATGACGCCAGATTCTTTAGGAGAAAAGCAAAGTGCTAAGATATTTGAACTTAATTTTTAATAATAAAAACGACTAATCATCTGATAATCAAATGATTAGGCGTTTTAAACAAGGGTATATTATGATGAAATGGAGGTCAATAAATCAACTCTTAATTTCATAGAGCAATCCAATTGTTTTTTCAGAAGGCTTCATATCTAATTCTCTTTCTAATGTTTGTTCGCATTTATGAAACTGCCGAATCGCTTTATCTCGCATTCCTACATTCTGATAACAACGCATCAACCGTCGATGAATTTCTTCCAAACATGGATCCTTTTTTAGCGCATCTTTACATAAATTAATCGCCAAAGAATAATTTCCATTTCTATAAAAGTGAGCACTCAAGCGATCCAAAATAACTAGAAAAGTTTCTTTATAATTATCTCGTTCCGCTTCCACCCAACTCTCTTCGTGAATCTCAAATAAAAAATCATTTTGGTAGAGTGAAAATGATTTTTGAAATAATTCGATTGATTCAGCAGGTACTTTTGATTTTTCTAAATAATTTCCTCGCCTCCAATTTTCAGTAAATGTATCTGTATCTAATCTGATTTCAAATTCAGGATGGATGCTGTAACAATCATCTTGGTAAATAATAAAATCATAACCGGGCATCATTTCATTCAGATATTTTCGAATAGAATGAATCATCACATGCATACAATTTTTTGCACTATCTCTCGAAGAATCTCTCCAAAAAGTATTCATCAAAATATGCTTATGAATTCTTTTTTTTCTATTCAATAATAAGAAGGCAAAAAGAGCAATTGCTTTTTTGCTTTTCATTTTTTTTAAAATAGTGCCATTCCAACTCACTTGAAATTCACCCAACATTTGAACCTTGATAATATTTTTCGTTTCGGGAATCGTAGGGATCGGAATCAAGATGGAAGACTTCAACGAATTATTCTGAGATTGAGAAAATGAAGTGCTATCTATTTTTTTCAAGTTTCCGGTAAACCGTTGTAAGCTAGATTTCAACTGATTGAAAATACCTTTTTGCCAAAATCGTTTTTCCTTTTTTTGATTTTTATAAATTCCAGAAATCAATTCGTCCGGCGGAACAGGTAGGATAAAAATATCCGCTACCCCCATTCTTACTGCCGATACAATCTCTTCCCGAGAAGGATTTAATGCTAGGAAAATAATTGGAATTTCGGGCAGAATAGCCCTTAACTCTTTAAGCTTTAAAAAAGCATTTGCTTTGGGTGGATCATGCAAAATAATTGCTAAGGAATACTTGCCATACTTTCGCAATTGAGATCTGGTATGTGGTACTCGAGTCAGCGCAGTTACTTCAAAGAAACTATTAATGTTTCTAAAAACATCTCCTACCTGACTATTTAAATGGCCGAAAAATAGAATTTTGGGTGTTCGCATTTGGTTATAAATACGTGACTAATCCTACCCATGAGGTAGCATATTAAATCACTAGATGAATAATGACAAACTATTACTCAAATAAAATTACTTGACTAGTTTGGTACAGAATTCCCTTCTGGCCAGAAATATTTAATTTTTTAGTATTCAGTCGAAAATAAGGAAGGAAAATAAAAATTACTTTATTTTAATTTGATTGGGTTGATGACAGTCAGTAATTAATTTTTAATAAAAAAAATCTGACCTGTCTAAGTGGATCTGTTTGTTTTATTTTCTCAAAAAAAAAAGTCTGTTTGTTAATCTTTTAGGTTATCCAAATTTATCATTCTAATTGTTAAAATAAAAGGAAAAAGGAAAAAATTTACCAAATAACATTACATTTTTTTTTAATACATTAATAAAAAAACTATCTTTGCAGAAATAATTTTTTTATTTAAATTTTCGTTTTAAAACTAGGTAATTATTGCCTACCCCATCCTCGATAAAGAATCCTACAACCAAGTCTAAACTAGAAAATTATCCCTCTTAGCCAAAAATCATGATTTTTGAAAATCATAGGTTGCTCCTATTTTTCAAAAAAATTAAATTAAAAACCTCGCTTGCCAAATCCATCGTCTGTTTGTGAATGGAGATACAATCGAGGCATTTATAAATACAAATATTTTTTATGAAACACCAAGAAAATTTATTTCCACCAATGGAAACCCACATTTGCGAAGGTTACACTAGAGGCAATTGGATTGTTTACAAATGTGCAGAGTGCAGTTATACACAACATTTCAATTGGAAAACTGGGAAAATGATTACTAAAGGAAATCGAATGGCGCTGCACAGCGGATCACATGTTCCGACTATAAAAAGAAATCCATCGGACGATCTTTATTAGACTTTAGAACATCTTTTCTTTGTACAAAACTGAATATCGAAGTATTCGATATTCAGTTTTGCCATAGTCACTTATTATCTATCCAGCATCAAATATCCTAAATGTTTTTCTCCTTCTCCATCTTCTATATGATAGAAATATCCCCCATCAGAAGTATCAGTAAGACTACCATCAATACTTCCATCCCAAGGGTTAGAATTGGAATAACCAGCTCGTGAAAAAACCTCATTCCCCCATCTATTATAAATAATTACTTCATTATTAGGGAAATTATCTATGCCTGGAATAAAAAGGGTATCATTAACGCCATCTCCGTCAGGTGAAAACTTAAGACTAGATGGGATGGTTACCACAGGTGTCTTTCCTTTTAGAATGATCTCACCAAGATCAATAAAATGATTAACGGAAGTTAATACTCCTTTTGAATCAGTCCATTGCAAACCTGCAGAGATTTTATATCTACCTGGACTTAAATTAGTTTGATCCAATTCAATAAAATTAGAATATACTCCATCTTGTTTTGCTCCAACTTGAATGGTCGTACCTGCTAAATTAGTTACAGAATTCCCATTCTCATCTTCTACCAAAACATGCGTTTCCCATGATCCATTATTAAGCAGAGACAAAAAGCTACCTCTGATTTTCCATTTAAATACGACCCAAGAATTGTCATTATCCGTAACAAAACTATTTCCACTTATTCCCATTAATCGAATTGCCCCTTTTTCTTTATTTCCTAAGTTGGTAATTAATTCGAATAAATAAGTTCCATCAGGAAGTGTAAATCCACCATTTCCTACTCCGTTCCAATCGTTATTATATTGATTGCCCGATGAGGTAAATACTTCTTTTCCATCTATATCAAAAACATGTAATTGCCTAAATTTTATTACAGCATTATTGTCTCCTCTTTTTTCTACTTTAAATAAATCATTGGGTAGCGACCGATCTAACATGATAGGATAAAATAGATTTTGGGCACCTACAGTTAATCCTTTTCGACTTAATTCATGATTTCCTAAATTAGGTTCTCCATGAATTATATTGGCACTCCCAACTATACTTAACACATTTTGGGCAAGGTTGACTTCAAAACTTTTCATTGGTTTTTTATTAAGGTTATTAATGAAATAATTTAAATAAAACTTGAATTCTCATCATAAACATTTACAAATCCGATATCTTCAAATACTGTAATTGGAGCAGGTTTTCCATCCGAGTCGATATATTGCATGGAAGCAGCTACTCGATAAGTTCCAGGTTCCATAGTGCCGTGAGGGATCGTTAAATCTTGCTGGTAATGCCCGCCATCTATTCCTTGATCAATTACTGGAGCCACCGGATTTATTTGAGGTATAAATTCCCCTTTTCCTATTTGATCAAAATAAGATTGACATCGCCAACTCCCTCCTGACAAAAATGGAGCAAATTCACCATAGACATTCCAATCACATCGGATGGTAAAATCTTGATCTTTTTGAATTAAAAAATTAGACTTAGTATCATTCGGATCTGATGTGTCTAAAACATTTTCACTACCTGCGGTGGAAGTGCCTTCTACAATTTTAAATGTGCCAGTTAACTGAAGACCGAAAGGAAGTGTATTACTTGAAATTTCAATATTATTAGCCATGATTATTTTTATTTTATTTGTCCTTCCCAAAAATAAATTGGTGTCACCTTGGGAGTAAAACAGTCCATTACTAAATTCATCTAAATTTTAAAAACTAGTCACTAATTGTTTAGATACAACTTTAGTAAATTGATATACTGTCAATATTTGACTTTTTCTCATTGTTATTTGGAAAGGTAAACTTTCATAATCCCGTCCTATTTTTGCAAAAATATTTATAGCGTAGGTTCCATTTTCAACTGTACTAAAATCTAAGGGGATGACCACTTTATTTTGGTTGGTAAGATCTCTTATAAAATTTGATTCAAAAACAATATCACCTGTTGCTAGTAATTTTAAATTATAATGAGCTTCAATTCGAATATCATTATTGGTTAAAAGAGGGTTTAACTCAAGTGTGATATTTGTTGGCGAATTTGGGTTCGCGTTGTTTATATTATTCTTCACTACATGTCCTCCTTGTAAAATTTTCATCCTAACATCATCCTCATGAAATAAGAAAGGATCTGAAGGAGATGGTTGAGGTGCTGCGGGTATAGCATCCTCCAAAGTAAGTGATGCTATTTCCAATGGATTCTCAAGTTCTAAACTTTCCTCATTTACTCGATCCTCAAAATCTGCAAAGCTTACCTCATCAGATAAAACATCAGGAGCAGTAGAGCTTACCAATTCAATCCTATCTTGAGGTAATTCATTAGCTGTCTTAGCTTCTGCTATTTTGGTGTGTATAAACTGAACTAATTCATTAGGATCTAAATTAGAAAAAGTCATTTTATCCTTAGTGAGTAGGTGTTCTATTTTCCCATTTATCTCATCTCCATTTCCTACATTATAAATATCAATTCTAAATGCCTGCTTAGAGGAGGGCACTTCTTCTTTTTTTATTTTTGATGATTGTAGCATTGCTTTAGAAGTAGAAATTTCTTCTGATTCTTCGCCAGCATAAAATGTTTTTGCGAAATCCATTGCATCTAACATTTTCTCTTTTTCATCAAAGAATCTGCTACGAGCTATTTCTTGATGATTGCCTGCACGAATAACGAAATAAAATTTCTCATCAGTTTTTACTTCATATCGAGATGAGTTTACGAGGTTAGCAGTCAAAGATTTTATTCCTTTATCTCTTCCCTTTTCCGTAGCATAACTTTGACTATATAATAATGCATTCCCATCTTCATCATTAAAATGAAAATAAAATTTACTATTGTCGGAGTTAAAGAAATTTTCAAAACCTGCTAATCCAGATTCTGACTTTCGAGTGAAATCATAATTATCTAGGGACATTTTCATTTGGATGGTTTTTTAGCGTTAAGAAATTTGAAAAGGGAGGAGTCAATTACTCCTCCCTTTCACTTACTTAAAATAATAAGTACTAGACGAAAGAAGAACCATCTGAGTAAACGTGAATCATTCCTAAATCTTCAAAGAAAGATAAGGCAGCTGCTTTTCCTCCTCCATCAAAATATTGTGCTCTTGCACTCACTCTATAAAGTCCAGGTGCAATTGGATTAGTGGTAGGATCAGGATTGATTTGTAAGGTAACCAAGTAATCTCTGTCAACTGGTCCATTTGGAGAGGGAAGAGCAACAGGGTTTATTCGAGAACCATAAGCAGTTTGTCCTGTGATATTAAAATCACTAGAAGGATTAGCACCAGGGTTAGCAGTAGTTGAACCCATCGCTTCAAATAAAGCTGCGACTCTCCATGCTCCTCCTGTCAAAGAATCATCTAAAAAACGACCACTTTGCCATTTCCATTCAAACTCAACAACAAATTGTTGTGCCTGCTGAATTGACATATTGGTTCGCGAATTTCCTCTGGCATCTGCTACTGCACTTGTTTCAAATACGTGATCACCATCAACTAATTCTTCTGCTTCTTTAATGGTGATTGTTCCATTAAGTGTAGGAGTAATTGCTAAAGGAAGTACTGCTGCATTTGGATTAATTTCTTTTAAAATCATAACAAAACTTTTTTTTTGTAAGAACTTTCTAATAACCGATTCATGTATTTGCCGAAGCAAGGCAATGTACTCGTCCATACATTTTCAATTGATAAATATAAGGTCACATGAACTGGTAGCAAAGAAAAGGTTGGAATCTTAAAAACCACTTAATGGGTACTTAATCGTGGTTATTTAGTAATTAAAGGTCTCTTAATTGAGTATTTGGGGGAGATTAATTGAGATATTTTATAAAAAATTGTAGTTCCTAAAAAGAATTATATAGGGAAATCGTAAATATTCAACATTAATATGATTCCATAAATATTTAAACGCAGAGACAGAGAGGCGCAGCATTTTTTTAATTTTTCTTCGAAAAATTCTCTGCGACTCTCCACCTCTGCGTTTAAATATATTGGATTAAACCAATGCGGATTAGGTAGCTTCTTTCTTAATTTTTTAACTTGACTCCTTTCTCTGTCGGCTTGGTCCAAGGCACTAATTTCGAAGGATAATAATTAATCCCCAAAGCTTCCAATCTAGCTTGATGATTACCTAATCTAACTTTATAATCTTCCCAATTTCTATCTTCTTGCTTCGTCCAACCAATCTCTGCATAACCTAATAATCTCGGAAAAACGAGATATTCCAACTCATCCAAATCAGTTACCGTCTCTGTCCAAAGAGGACATTCCACCCCTAGAATATTTTCTCTTTTAACTCCATTAATTAAAGCTGCTGGATTCCAAATATAACCAGTATCCACTTCAATAAATCCAGCCCAATTTAATCCCAAGGTCGTAGTCGAATCATACTTCATATCTAGATAAGCTTTGCTAGCTGGCGACATCACTATTTTTACATTTTGTCCTACAGCCTTTTTGGCATTTTCTTTTTTTGCCCAATGTTGAGCAACAGCATTTGATGTTAAACTTCCTGCGGTGATATCATCCCAGCCCATCATTTGCTTGCCATGTTTTTTTACGATATCCTGTACTCGATCAACGAAATAAATATAATCTTCCTTTTTAGTTGAGTGAGATTCATCGCCACCGATGTGAATATATGGACCAGGTGTCATCTCCACTAACTCTTTGATTACATCATCGACAAACTCATAAGTATTTTCATTTCGAGTACAAAGCGTACTAAAACCAACTTCCATTCCTGTGTAAAGTTTTGTCGCTTTTCCATCACAGTTTAGTTCTGCATAAGAAGCTAAAGCTGCATTGGTATGTCCTGGCAAATCTATCTCAGGAACGATTGTGATAAATCTATCCGCTGCATATTTTACAATTTCTTTATAATCTTCTTGTGTAAAAAAACCACCTTTACCGCCGCCCACTTGGGTGCTTCCTCCATGCGCAGTCAGGTTTGGCCATTTCTTAATTTCAATTCTCCATCCTTGATCATCAGTCAAATGAATGTGCAAATAATTCATTTTATATCTCGCCAAATGATCAACATATTCTTTCACCTTTTCAACGCCAAAGAAATGACGACTCACATCAATCATAGCTCCTCGGTATTCGTAGTTTGGAAAATCAAAAATATTCCCACTTGCAATTTCCCATGATTCCGATTGCAAAGTTTTCTTTACGATCGTTTCAGGAAGTAATTGTAACAAGGTTTGCACGCCTCTAAAAATTCCAGCTGGAGTATTACCTTCTAGCTGGATATAATTTTCATCAACCGTCAATTCATATCCCTCCTCTCCCAGTTGTTTTTTATTTTTGGAAATAAAAAAATGGATAGCGTTTGGTGTATTTTTTTTATCAGAAAAATTAATTGGAAAATTAAACCCAGTTGCTGGACTTAATTTTTTGGATAAATATTGTCCTACCTTATTAAGTTCTTCATTTCCATTTTCAATAACGATTTGAGTTTCATTGGTTAATTGAAATGAACTCCCTGTGGCCAAAAGTGAATCTGGTTTTGGAATTAAAAATTCTTTGGTAAGGTCTTTTGGTGTCGCTGGAATTTTTTCTTCGCAAGAAAATAAAACACAAAGACAAAATAGGAAAAGAAGATTCTTCATTATAAAAAATAATTTAGTGCGGATTTTTCCGCGGATTTGAAAAGAGGTTAAATGAATAATAATTGGCGAATTTATCATTTTACTATTACTTCTCGCAAAATATTTTATAAATTCATTTCTCAAAAACCAAACAGCTATTTCAACAGCTAATAACAATATATTTACAAAAACAACTTTTAAACAATTAACAACTTACCATGAAAAGAACAAGACGAAAATTTATCAAAAAATCTGGACAAGCGGCCTTAGGCTTAGGCCTTTTAGGATTTGCTGCTTGTGAAGATAATTCCAATAAAAAAGTAGAAAAAGAACCCACTAAAAAAGAGGTAAAAGAAATGTTTTTTAAAATCTCCCTAGCTCAATGGTCCTTGCATAAATCACTTGGACGAAATGAAGATATCCCAGCTACTATGGATAACTTAGACTTCGCTGCCAAAGCAAAAAGTTTTGGAATAGAAGGCTTGGAATATGTCAATCAATTCTTTAAAGACAAAGCAAAAGATACTGCTTATCTCAATGAAATGATTAAACGTGCTGATGATAATGGCTGTAAAAACTTATTGATTATGATCGATGGCGAAGGAAACCTTGGCGATCTTGATGAGAAAAAAAGAATGGAGGCGGTAGAAAATCATTACAAATGGGTAGATACTGCCAAGCATTTAGGCTGCCACTCCATCAGGGTAAATGCTGCGGGAGAAGGGACTGCGGAAGAGGTGGCTGCGGCTGCCGTTTTAGGGCTTGGAAAGTTAGCGGAGTATGGAAAATCTGCTGGGTTAAATGTTATCGTAGAAAACCATGGAGGTTACTCGTCTGATGGTTCTTGGTTATCAGGTGTCATGAAACAAATCAATATGGACAACTGCGGAACACTCCCTGATTTTGGAAATTTCTGCCTAGAACGAGGAGAAGGTTGGAAATGTATCAAAGAGTATGATCGTTACAAAGGAGTAGAAGAATTGATGCCATTTGCCAAAGCAGTTAGTGCAAAATCAAATGTATTTGATGCAGAAGGAAATGAAAGAAATATGGATTATTTGCGAATCATGAAAACGGTAAAAGATCATGGTTACAAAGGCTATGTTGGAATTGAATATGAAGGAGATGAGTTGAGTGAAGATGAAGGAATTAGGGCAACTAAAAAACTCTTAGAAAAAGTTGGAGCAATGTTGTAATTTTAAAATCAAAATCTGTCTCTGTTAGCTGGCAGGTTTTGATTTCAATTTTGAACTAAAAAATAAGTTATGGATCACGAACCAATTGAAGAGTATAAACTAAAACTTAAGAATCTAAGTCTTGAACCAAAACCTGAATTTAAAAGAATCAAATGTCCAAGTTGTGATTCAATCGTTCCTGCCGACAACTTAAACATCAATGACAAAATTGCGAAGTGCAATTCTTGTGATATCGTTTTTCCATTTCACGAAAATATATCTAGTCTACTGGATTCAAAGAAACCAAAACAAGAAGTAATCAGACCTGAAGGAATTGAAATTTTCAAGTATCGAGATGAATTAGAAATGTCAATTCACCAACCTATTACCCTTTTTGATGTTATCCCTTTAATCCTCATTTCTTTTATTACTTTCATTTTAACTATGGTTTTTTTCAAAAAAGGGATTCCCATTTTTATTCCTTTGACTAGCTGGATATTAACTATGTTCCCAATTTATAATTTATTTCAAAGGAAGCATCATAAAATATTTTTTAATATTGCTGATGAGTATATCCATATCAAATGGCGACCGAAAAAATGGACAAGAGATCGAAAATTTCATCTCAAGGAAATTGATCAAATATATATTAAAACAGTTCATGGCCATAACTCTATATATATGATTACTAATGGTCCAGATGGTCAAAAGCATACTAAGCTTTTTACTCAAATCATGAGCTTATCAAAAGCTCGATATTTGGAACAAGAGATTGAGCGACATTTAGGAATTGAAGATCGGGAAGTGCCAGAGGAGACAAAGTAAGATGATGGTCAGGTGATTTAATTATCTCCTGACCATTTTCTTTTCAGAGTTGTTTAAAATATTAAAGATTTTATTCCATTAGTTTTACAAAAAAAATCCTATAGGCAACCCTCCTACTCTCTCTTAGCGTATAGTCTAAATAACAAACCAAACTTAATGGCTACAAGCCCTAATATTCAATTATTAATCGAAGGCTGCCGAAGAGGCAGTCATAAGTTTGGAATGGGTTTTAAATACGCTCCTGTCTATGGAATTGGGCGAGCTAAAGTTCCTTTTTCTAAAAAATTATTTATGTTTAAATCTGCTGAAATTCGCTCTGCTTATTATAAGAGGAGTACTGGGTTGAATGCATTTATTGTGAGCTTGGGTTTATCGTTTGGTATAAAATAAGTTGATGTAAATGTATTGTTATAAAAAACAGAAACCTGCTTTAGGTTTCTGTTTTTTTATTAGACGATTGTTGTTTTATTATTTTGACTTCGTTTTACATTTGGAGTTGGTGGATATTGAGAAGGTTGCTCTTTTGGCATGGCCCAAAAGAACCAAAAACCCTAAGCGAAAAAAATGCTGTTCTCAAGGTAAGCGCCCGCACCCTCATTTTTCGCCACTCCTCGCCCGCCTCCCGTTTCTCATGGTTTTCCTTTCATTTTTAATTTTTCCTCAAATGAAAAACAGAAGTTGCCATTTACTTCCCGGCCTTATTCTTTTTAGGAAAATTGGATTTAAAAAGGCGTTAAGAACAGTTTACTGTTTGAGACCGACTTAGAAAATCTTAACATTGCTCTTTTTTCTATGTTTTTTCCTGCCTGAATGATAAACTCATTCAGGTTTTCTATTTGAGTTTTTAAAGTGAAGGTTTTTTTGTCACGTTTCATACTGCTAGTATATCTTTTTTTTAGCAGTTTTAGTTAACTTTATGGTAATGAACAATGTCTATAACAACAATACTCCCTAAGGGTCGTACTGCATATGTAGCCGAGAGCCTTCTGTGCAACTAAAAAAAAGAGAAAAAACGATGTCTTGAAAAATAAGTTTTCATATAATTGGAAATACGTTTAGCCCAAAAAAGGTAAATTCAAATTTCCAAGAAAAAAATACGGTTATGGAAGTGCTTCATATATTGTTCCTAAGAATATCCAGAGGCTACAAAAAATTAAACATTTAGCAAATATATTTGTGCCAATGATTGAAGAATTAGATACGGATGAAATAGCAAAATTGAAATGCTCTGTTTCATATTCTGTATATAGAATTTTTGAAGACGAGGAACAAAAAGGATCTTAGCGAAGTTTACTTATTGTAAATACAGATTGATTCGTAAAAAAATGAAAAATCATTAAAACAATTTCACGTTCATTTAATCCAAGAGTCCAACTAATAGTTTTATAGAATTCAAATAACTTTTCTTATCTCTTTTAAATTTAGCTTGCTGGTTCATTCCCATTAAAAAAGTAATAATCGTAGCTGCAATCGATTCAGCTTTTTTAGGATTAACCTTCCCTCTCCTCAAATAGTTAACCAATGCTTTCTGCATGATAACAAAATGTTCCTCCAATTTTTCTTTTAAGGTTTCATTCGTACCCGAAAATTCTGAACAGGTATTTGCGATAAAACAACCTTTATGTTTATGGTCCCCTAAAAGTTCTTCTAAATTAAATTTCAATAATTTACTCAACCCAATTTTTATATTAGGTTCCGAGTTCAAAAGTTGCTCTAAAAATTCCACTTTCGAATTTCTATACAAATCAAAAGCATTTTCAAAAAGCGCTTGTTTACTATTAAATGTAGCATAAAAACTCCCCTTCCCTATTCCAAGATGATTGGTCAAATCACTCAAGGAGGTACTAGCATATCCCTTCTCCCAAAACAGCTCCATTGCTTTCATTAAAGCTTCTTCCTTATTAAATAATTTTACTCTTGGCATAAGTATTTTTTACAAAAGTAAAAAAAAAATACTTATTTGTACCGTTTGGTCAAAAACAATTTATACTTTTGTACCGTTCAGTACAAATAGAATTCATTTAGAATAAATCAAAAGAGAGGAGTCTAAATAAAATGACTACTCTCTGATTAAATCACGATTAATAAAAAATTGAAACAGATGAAAGTATCCATTAATGGAAAAACCGCTTTAGTTAGCGGAGCAAACAGAGGAATCGGAAAAGCAATTACCGAAGCTTTATTAGACAATGGCGCAAAAAAAGTTTACGCCTGTGCAAGAAATGTAGCATCACTAAATGATCTAAGTACAAAGTATGGAGACCGTTTGGTTCCAGTTGAATTGGATGTAACCAAAGATGAATCAATTGCTAATGCAGCAAGTACTGCTTCAGACATTGATATTTTGGTAAACAATGCAGGAGTAATGGTTCCTGGGAATTTTGCCTATGGAAACATGTTAGAAAGTATGAAGACCAATTTTGAAGTTAATGTTTGGGGGTTGACAAAACTAACCGATGCATTTTTTAATAAATTGAAAATAAGTGAATCTGCAGCTATTGTTTCTATTTCTTCAGTTGCAGGATTGGCGAATATGCCTCTTATTTCTACCTATTCTGCATCGAAAGCTGCAGTACATAGTATTGTACAAGGCTTAAGAGGAGAATTGAGAGATTCCAATGTGCTGGTTTGTGGCGTATATCCTGGGCCTATCGATACCGAAATGGCGAAAGGCATTGAAATGGAAAAAGATACTCCTGAAAATGTCGCTAAAAATGTTATCCAAGCTATCGAAGATGGAGTGGAAGATGTTTTTCCTGATGTAATGTCCAAACAAGTTGGTGCTGGTTATATGGCCTCGCCAAAAGCGGTGGAGACTCAGTTTGGAGGTTTTTCATCTTAAACTATTCACATAACAAATTCAAGTTGCAGTAAAAGTTGAAGCAGTTTAAATATCAAATTTAATTTCCTGCCTCTTTACGTTTACGGCAACTTGGATGAGTTGTACATTCAAAAAATCAAGTAGTAATAATTTTTCATCAAACGATTATTAAAAGTATTCAATTGACCAATTAAATATTTTCAACTAAGAACAACGGAGTATAACAAAACATTTACTCCACTCACTCTTCTTAGAATTTAAAGATAAAAAAGTAATCCCTGCAACCAATTAGCAAAACAAAACACTTCCTAAAAACATCTGATCCCTTTATTTGTATCTCAGCAAAAATGATCATTAGTAAATTCAGAATAAACCACACATCAGGAAAAAATTCCTCCCACTTTGACTTTTTCTCCAACACATCCTTATTCTTAAAAACAAGGATTTCTTTCTGACTTACAAAGAAAAAATTTAGCTACTTAACTTCAAATCTTTTTATCCTATACTAAACCATCCCTATGGAGTTGAGACTCAAAAAGAGCTTCATCAATAATAAGAAGCCCTTCCTATCTATTTCATCAGACATTTTTTAGCAACCTCTAAATCTTACTATTAGTTCTAAATCATAAATATGGACAATATTATCATTGAGAAATGAGGATAAAAATCACTTTGACAAAGAATAATATCCAAAATATAAAATTTGTTATTTTTTTTCCACCGATTTAATTTACTGATTATCAGATATTTAGGTTTTTTATACGTAATAATTAAATCCGTTTTTATAAGGAGGGACAAAAAAAATCAACATTGATTATATCTTTACAATAGAAATTAAAATGATTATAGCAAAATTTATTTATTGCGGTGATAACAGCTTGCTCCCCTTCTATTTTTGATTTTAAAAAAAATGGATTACAAAGTTGGTATCACTTAAATATCAGATTTTATTTCTAACTAAAAAGAACCAAATTTTCTAATAAAAACTCTTTGAATAGAGCGCGTGACTAATTACAGATGAATAAATATTTCCTGTTTCTTTCTCTCTTCCTTTTGCCTGTTTTTGCGTTTTCCCAGACGGACAATGAACCATCAGATCCTCCAGAAAAAAAATCTTTTCGAGAAAAACTCCCTTTTGAAATTCAAGGCTTTTTGGATTCTCGTCATGGTGTTCGTCTACAACAGGATTCTGCCCAATCCAAAGACTTTATTCTAAGCGAAACTAGGCTTCAATTCCAAATAGAATATTGGAAAGAATGGGCTGAGTTTAAACTCAAAACTGATTTTGTTTATGACTCTTGGCAAAATAAATTCTTGGTCAATGTCAGAGAAGGAAGTATTTTTTTGACGCCTTCTGATTGGTTTGATCTAAAAATAGGAAGACAAATTTTGACTTGGGGAAAAGGAGATATGTTATTTATCAATGACCTTTTTCCTAAAGATTGGCAAGCATTCTTTATTGGTCGTGATTTGGAATATTTGAAGGGAACTTCTGATGCTGCGAAGTTGACGATTTATTTTCCTTGGTTTGAATTGAATGCTATTTTTGTTCCTAAGTTTAATCCAGATATTTTTCCTGATGGGGATCGACTTTCATTTTATGATGGCTTCCAAGGAATTTTTAGAGGAGACAATAATAAAATTCAAACTGATATTCCAGACGATTGGTTTTCCAATTCAGAGTTTCATTGGCGAGCTAGAAAAAATGTCAAAGGATTCGATCTTTCCCTTTATGGTTATTATGGTTATTGGAAAAGTCCAGCAGGACTTAATCTTCAAAACGGTAATTATATTTTTCCAAAAATGTATGCACACGGTGCAAGTTTTGAAGGCAGTAAATTTAAAGGAATCTTGAGTATTGAAGTGGGACATTATTATTCGAAGGACGATAAAAAAGGAGATAATTTTGCCATCAATAATAGTCGGTTTAATTTTCTGATAGGACATGCGATGGATTTCAAAAAGGATTTTAAAATCGCGTTTCAATACTACGCTGAAATCATGATGCAGTACGAAACGATGAAAGATAATTTTCCAATGGGTGCAACACCTCCTCCTAAACAGATTCACGACATGGTGACGCTCCGGTTAACGAAGTTACTCAACAAACAAAGACTCCATCTTTCTTTATTTAGCTATTATTCTATTTCGGATAATGATGCATATGTCCGGCCCAATATTTCTTATAAATTAAATGATAATTGGAAAATAGAAACAGGCGCTAACTTCTTTTTTGGAGAAAACAATAATACTTTTTGGAGTCAGTTTCAAAAAAATAACAATGTATATGCAGGAATAAGAAGGAGCTTCTAATCCTTTAAATAAGACAAAACGTTTATAATAAAATCAACTAACACTTAGACAAAACTATTCAATGAAAATAATCCATTTTGCAATCGAACGCCCTAAAGCAATTGTTGGTATCATGCTTTTGGTTACGCTTATCTTACTCGCATTTATCCCCCAAATAAAAATAGATACCGATCCTGAAAATATGTTATCGGAGAGTGAGCCCGTTAGAGCAACTCATAACATGCTAAAGGAAAAATATGAAATGAGTGATATTTTAGTACTTGGAATTATTAATGAAAAACATCCAGAAGGAGTTTTTAATAAATCCTCTTTAACTAAGATTCATGAGTTGTCGGAGTTCATTTATACTTTACAAGAAATAGAAGAAGAAACGGAAACCACTCCACCAGCAGAAGAGAATTCTCTCGATAAGGAAAAAATAAAAAAATATAAAGGAGTCATTAAGCGAGATGTGATGGCACCTTCGAATGTAGACCATATTGAACCCGTTGCTCCTGGAACTTTGAAGTTTGATTGGTTGATGGCTACTCCCCCTGCCGATGAAAAAGAAGCGTTACTTGTCAAAGAAAAGTTGTTGAGCAATGAGATGTTTAAAAACACGCTCGTCTCTGAAGATGGGAAAGCCATCTGCCTTTATATTCCAATCACTTCGAAAGATTTGACTTACGAAATTTCCACAAAACTTCAAGATAAAGTCTCGGAGTACGAAGGCGATGAACAATATCATATCACAGGATTGCCAGTAGCGGAAGATACTTTTGGAATAGAAATGTTTATCCAAATGGCGCTGACTGCACCTGCAGCAATGGTCTGTATTTTTGTCTTGATGTTGCTTTTTTTCCGAAAATTAAAACTGATTTATAGTCCAATGATCGTTGCCATGATTTCGGTTATTTGTACGATGGGATTATTGATTGCTACCGGCAATACGGTACACATTATGAGTTCGATGATTCCGATCTTTGTGATGCCGATAGCGGTGCTGGATTCCATTCATATCCTCTCAGAATTTTTTGATAAATATCCTGAAATTAAAGATCGAAAAAAGACGATTGTAAAAGTGATGGAAGAATTATTTCGTCCGATGCTTTTTACCTCTTTAACTTCTGCGGCAGGTTTTGCTTCATTAGCCATCACCCCTATTCCACCGGTGCAAGTTTTTGGAGTGTTTGTCGCTTTTGGAATATTGGTAGCCTGGTTACTCACGATAACTTTTATCCCAGCTTATATTATGATGATGTCTGAAGACTCTCTAAAAGATTTTGGGATGAAAGAAAAAGCGGGAAGTGAGAAAAATTTATTGATGCGTTTTCTTCAAAAAATCAGAATCCTCACAGGTACAAAACCTCGTGCGATATTAGCAGGTTCTGCTCTTTTATTTGGTTTAGCGATGTATGGAATTAGTCTCATCCAAATTAATGATAACCCAGTAAAATGGTTTTCTCCAACTCACCCAATTAGAGTGGCTGATAAAGCATTGAACAAACATTTTGGAGGAACCTACATGGCCTACTTAAGTCTTACACCGAATCAAACAACCCAACCTGATGTCAAAGAAATATCAAATGGACTCAATCAAAAACTAGAAAAATATTTAAATCAAACTGATAGTACGGCAGCTATCAAAGTAGCGCTTACCCAAGTGATTGCTGATGCACAAAAAAATGAATCGGAAGAAAAATTCTTTAGTGCGTTGACTGATAATTTATATGATAAAGCAGATGAAAGTGAAACAGATGGAGAAATGGCAATTTGGGAAGAGTTAACATCAATCGTAGAATTAGAAGTCTTGTCTCGAAATCAACTTTTTAAACAACCAGAACTTTTAGAATACACGCTTCAATTAGAAGACTATTTATTAAAGGAAGGTACCGTAGGTAAAATAAATAGCTTGGCTAAATTGGTCAAAAAATTAAATAAAGAATTGCACGAAGGAGATGAAAAATATCATACCATTCCTGATAATGTTTCGAGTGTAGCACAATGTATTATTTCCTATCAAAACAGTCATCATCCTGAACAACTCAGACATTTGGTTGATGCTGATTTTAATGGATTGAATTTATGGATACAACTTAAAAGTGGCGATAATAAAGACATGGAAAAAACTATCGCAAGTGTTGCCAATTTCTTTGAGAAAAACCCTCCACCAAAAGAAATAAAACATGAATGGTTTGGGTTAACTTATATTAATGTAGTGTGGCAGAAAAAAATGGTGGAAGGAATGTTGGATGCATTTTTAGGAAGTTTTTTGGTGGTATTTTTGATGATGACATTTTTATTTCGATCTCCTAAGTGGGCCTTACTATGTATGCTTCCTTTGAGTCTGACCATTGCATTAATTTATGGAGTGATCGGTTTTATTGGAAAAGATTACGATATGCCTGTTGCGGTACTTTCGTCATTAGCCTTGGGACTTGCCATTGATTTTTCTATCCACTTTTTAGTGAGAGCAAGGGAAGCCATGAATGAATCAGGAAGTTGGAAGGAGGCCTCCTTTTCGATGTTTGGAGAACCATCAAGAGCCATCTCTCGAAATGTAATTGTAATAGCGGTTGGTTTTCTTCCTTTGTTACTTTCTAGTTTAACGCCGTATAAAACAGTAGGAATGTTATTGGCAAGTATTTTACTACTTTCAGGATTGATCACCGTCATACTTTTGCCGGCATTAATTCAAATTTTTGAACGGTTCCTTATTTCCAAAAAAGAATAAGCGAACTCATAAGTTTATATTTAGAAAACTCATTTAAATAATAACCATTAATTTTATTTTAACATGAAATACACTTTAAAAATTACGCTCACCCTTTTCATTCTTTCTCTTTTTACGGCAACCGTTTTTGCCCAAAAGAATTTAACCGCTGACCAGATTGCAGACAAAACTTATAATGCCTATAAATGTTTTGGAGATGATAGAATCACTACCGCCAAAATGGACATTAAGGATAAAAATCAAAAAACCATTATGAATAGAGAAATTCTAGTGGTTAGAAAAAATGTAAAAAATAGTTCAAAGCAAAAATGGTACGCCTATTTTAAGAAACCTGCGGACATTCGAAAGATGGTTTTTATGGTTTGGAAAAACCCTAAAAAAGATGATGACAGATGGTTGTATTTACCTTCTATGGATTTGGTAAAAAGATTAGCTGGTTCGGATAAGCGAAGTAGTTTTGCTGGTTCTCAATTTGTATATGAAGATATTACTGGACGTTATCCGAATTTGGATAAACATGAATTGGTAAAAACGGATGACAAATATTATGAGGTTAAAAGCACGCCAATTAAAACTTCAGGTGTTGAATTTTCCTATTATTATACTTGGGTAGATAAAAAAACTTTTCTCCCTACAAAAAGAATTTTCTATGATAAGAAGGGTGAAAAGCAAAGAGAATACCGAGTTGAAAAAACGAAGGTAATTCAAGACTTTCCAACGATTACCCAATTTTCAATGACGAACCTTCAAACTGGAGAATCTACTTATACCACTTATTCTGATTTGAAATATAATGTTGGCATTCCTGATAATCTATTTACGGAAGCGTACTTGAGGAGAAGCCCTAGAAAATGGTTGAAGTATAATAAAAAATAATAGAAGGCTTCCAATCGAACTTCCATTTATAAAATATTAATTGAGATAAAATGATGTGGTATTTCTTAACAAAGAGATACCACATTTTTTTAATTGAAATTTTTTAACTAAAAACATAGTTACAACTAACTATTTAGTTATATTTGTATCGTTATAATTTTTACAAAAGAAAAAATCATGAAACAACTCACCAAAGCAGAAGAAGATATTATGAAAATTCTCTGGGATTTAGGCGAGGGAAATGTCGCTTCTATAGTCGAAAAATTTCCTGATCCCAAACCTGCAAATAATACCGTTTCAACCATTGTTCGGATTTTAGAAAATAAGGAATTTGTAGATTATCGAAGAGAAGGAAGAGGACATATTTATTTTCCAAAAATTCAAAAATCAGAGTATAGCAATCAGTCCATTTCTAAATTAGTAGATGGATATTTCCAAGGATCATTTTCCAGCATGGTGTCATTTTTTATGGAAAAAAATGATGTCAGTATTAAAGAATTAGAATCAATTTTAAAAGATATAAATAAGGATAAAAAATGATTCATTATTTAATTCAAGTAGTCATCTTCCAAATTTTATTCCTCCTCATTTATGATTTCTTTTTAAAAAAGGAAACCTTCTTCCAATGGAATAGGATCTATTTATTGACCACTCCCCTGTTGAGTTTACTATTACCATTTATAAAAATACCAACAATCGAAAAAAATATTCCAAGAGAATATATCATCCATTTATCTCCAGAAACGATTGTTGAAAATACTATTTCAAACCCAACCATCTTAGAACCAATCCAAACTTCTTTCCAAATTAATTGGGAGGTAATCTGGCTTGTCGGAGTTCTTGCAAGTATATTGTTATTTTTTATAAAAATGAGACGTCTCGATCAATTAAAGCACGTAGGGAAATCAACAATCATTGATAATATATCAGTTATTATTTTGCCAAAAACCAACGCAGCATTTTCATTTCTCAACACTATTTTTCTTGGAGAAAAATTATCAGAAGCACAACGGAAAAATATCTTTTTACATGAAAAAATTCATGTAAAACACTTGCATTCATTGGACTTATTAATTTTTGAGGTAATGCGAATTTTTATGTGGTTCAATCCTCTCATTTATATTTTTCAGAAAAAAATTATGACCTTGCATGAATATATTGCTGATGCAAAAGTCACTCAACAGGTTGGAAAAAATCAATACTACCAAGACTTACTTTCACAAGTTTTCCAAACTAATAATCTCTCTTTTACCAATACATTTTTCAATCATTCCTTAATCAAAAAAAGAATAGCTATGCTACAAAAATCAAAATCAAAAAAAATATTTCAACTTAAATATTTTCTTTTAGCTCCAGTCATTTTCACAATGCTAATTTATACTTCTTGCAGCTCCAATTCAGATAAAAATGTCATGGAAAATATCGACGCTCTTAAAGAATCAATCATGGCAAAAGGTGAAATGACAGATGCCGAAATGGATGCGTTAAAAACTTTATACGTTTTGACGATGCCTGAGGGATTGGAAAGTAAACAATTTGACGATGTCAAAGATTTGGTAGAAATTCCTTTTTTAGTTATTGGAAAAGTACCAACTTATCCTGGCTGCTCGGGTGATAACAAAGCCTTAAAAAATTGTTTGACAAAAAAGATTAGTGCCTTACTCGGAGCAAATTTTAACAAAACAATTACAAAAGAGAAAACGCAAGAAATAAAACTCGAATTAAAAATTGGTATCGATGGAAAGGTATCAAAAGTAAAAACTGTGGCAGATAATTCTGCTATCGAAAAAGAAGTAACTCGAATTATTTCTACTCAACTTCCTGAGATGATTCCTGGCGAACATGATGGAATAAAAGTGGGCGTTTTTTATGAAATGCCAGTAACCTTTACGATCAACAATTAAAACTTAAAAACCAAAATGAACAAATATTTTTACTACAGTTTAATTTTTGCTATTTCCTATTTCGGATTTTATAACAATACATTTGCACAATCTTCTTTTGCTCAAAATCAGCAAATCGTCATTGGAAAAACTGACAGTATTTTTTCCAAAATCCTAAATCAAAATAGAACCATCTGGGTTCATGTTCCGCCTCAAAATGGATTTGCAGATACTCGCCCAAATTATCCTGTTTTATATTTATTGGATGGTGATGCCCATTTTTTAAATGTGGTGAGTATTTTAAATCAATTGGGACGTGGCAAAATTCCTGAAATGATTGTCGTTGCAATTCCTCCAATAGACCGAATGAATGAAATGACTCCGAGTCCAGGAGATGATAATTGGGGAAAAACATCAGGAGGTGGCGAAAAATTTACTCAATTTTTGGAAGAAGAACTTATTCCTTTTATTGATAAAAAATATCCGACCAAACCTTATCGAACATTTGTGGGACATTCCCTTGGTGGATTATTGGTCATCAATACTTTGATCAATCACCCTGATCTTTTTGATAATTATATTTCGATTGATCCTAGCCTTTGGTGGAATAATCAACGAGTATTAAAGCAAGCTGAAACAATTTTGAAAAAAGAAAAATTTGCTAACAAATCACTTTATGTTGCTGTGGCGAATACGATGGAAGGAGTTTCTGAGGATTTGAATATCGACAATGTAGAAAATGATACAACCGAAATGACTGATCATATTCGTTCCATTCTTCAATTTACAAAAGTAGCTGAAGCCAATCCTCAAAATAAATTAAACTTTTATTCGAAATATTATCCTGAGGAAAATCATGGGACGATTCCTTTTCTTTCCACCTATTATGGATTGCAAGCAATTTTTCATTGGTATGAAATCGAAAATGTTGCAGCGCTAAATAATCCTGAAATGTCGGTGGAAGCTTCTGTGAATTTTATTAATAATCATTTTGAAAAATTGTCTCGAAATTTTGGTTTTAAGGAAATTCCTGAGGAGAGTTTTTTAAATATGATCGGTTACCAATTCTTAAATAATCAGCCTGAAAAAGCTTACGCATTTTTTGATATGAATATAAAATACTATCCTAAAAGTGGAAATGTTTATGATTCGATGGGAGATTATTATGTAGCGCAATCAGATTTAAAAAATGCGATTCTGTATTTCGAAAAAGCATATAAAATTAATCAGGAAGTTTATACGAAAGATAAATTAGATCAATTCAAAAAAGAACTTTCTGATAAAAAATAAAGTTTGAAGACATTTTGACCAATCTCCTATCCTATTGATTCCTTTTTTTTATCAAAAAAAGAATGTCATTTTATTCCAAAAAGAGACCACTTTCAATTAACTTGAAAGTGGTCTCTTTTTGGAATAAAATGACTTAGTGAATCAAATCATTTTCAATCTATTCATCATTTTCTCCTTAATTGCAATTATATATCAAAACTTGATTTCCTGCGATAGTAATAACATCACCTGATGCACCATAACTCAATCCATTAATGCAATGATCCTCAAAATTAGAATCGTATTGCGGGAAGTAATCTTCAGGAGCAAGCAGTTCATCTTTTGTAATGTCAAAAACTTGAAATCCTTTACAACTTGCAATCGTAGTTGAGACATATAATTTATCTTCTCGTATTAAAATATCTGTAATTGAAGGCTGAATTATTGCAACAGTCTCGTCAGAACTAGGAGCAAGTGATGAATCAAATAAGACTACCCATTCCTGAGAATTAGTATATTTTAGAATCTGATAAGTTTGCCCATTCTTAGCTACCAAAATTGCCCCTTCATCATAAGCTTCCAGAAATATCGAACCATCAACAAAAATTTCATTAAATGGCATATTGTTACTATCAAACAGATCAAAGAATAATTGATCTTTGAATCTGACAATCTTCCCATTAACAGTAGCCCACAATTCACCATTATTGAGTTCTATCAAATTATACATATCAAGGTGATTAGATTGGTGAGGATCAGTATAAGGAACGATACCTTGAGTCCCATCCCAACTCAAAATTTTATCATCAGAAGCTGTCATAAGAAATGTGCCGTTAGCAGAAATCAAGATAGAATGACAACGTTCATCAGCTTCTAGCGTAATATTTTTTTGTGGATCTAAACTATATAATCCTTGATAAGAGCACATCATTAACTTACCATCATATTCTAAAAATTGACTCACTCCTAGCGTATCAATTTCTACAATATCTCCTCCATCACCATTAGCAATAACTAAATCACTAAATCCACCACCGACAATAAATCCTTCATATTCGTAAACTGCATTGATTTGAAAATCCACGCTTGATAGATCAACTAGATTACTAGGGCAAGGAAATAATTCTCCTGCTGTGTAAAAATCGGGTATTTGAGTGCCTCCCATATTTCCATCACTATCATCATCATTTTTGCAAGTGATAAATAATGCAGAGAAAATTAGAGCCCAAAAAGCATAGAAAAAAAATTTAGATTTCATTTTTTATATTTTTAGTTAACAATTCTTTTTGTGAAATTAGAAAAAAAATTAACAATTTAATCTCTAGTTCCTCTTTATTTAAACTGTCCATTAATGCTAACATTTATAGAAAAGGCCACTTCCAATTAAATTGGAAGTGGCCTTTAAAGGAGAAAATAGTTTGGCGAGCCAAATCATTTTTTCCCAATAAAATAAAATTATTGAACTACAACTCTCAAAGTTTTATATCCAACTTCGTTTTGCAATCTCAAATAATAAATTCCTGCAGGCATATTTTTCCCATCCACTACTTGCCGAGTTTTGCCTACACCTACTGATAAAATTCCTTCTCTAACTGATTGTCCTTGTAAGTTGTACATATTCCAATTCAGCTCATCTGCTTCGCTACTTTCGATGACCATTTCAAAAATACCATTATTTGGATTTGGTAAAACAAATAAATCAAAGTCAACATTCGGGTCAAAAATCGAAGTACTTAGTACATCTACCGTTTGAGTACTGACACTAGTTCCACAATCATTTGTAATCGTCAAGGTCACGGTGTAACTACCAATTGAATCAAATACATGAATTGGATTTTCATCCGTACTCGTCATCCCATCACCAAAATCCCAATTGTATGAAATTCCATCAATGGAAGTATTAGTAAATGTAGAAGTATTGTTAGACAACAAAAATGAATAATCTGCTTGAGGTAAAGGTTGTACATCAAAGGTCATTGAAGAAGAACTTGATCCAGCAGGATTTGTCGTCGTCAATGAAACTGTTACCATACCAGCAGAGTTAAAGATCACTTGTTGGTTACCAGCAACAGTAGAACTCGAAGGACTAGCATTAGCTCCAAAGTTCCAATCATAGTCCAAAAGAGCTCCTGTAGAATTATCTAACAACGTAACTGTTTCGCCTTCGCAAACTGTAGTTGTCGTAGAAGTAAAATCAGCTACTGGTGCAACCAAGTTAGCATAGTTTACATTATCAATATGCAAGTTATTACCGTACCCGCTGATATTGATAAATCTAATCATTACGATATCACCAATGTAAGGAGTTAGATCAATTACTTCATTTCTCCATTGGCTAGCATCATCTGGAGTAAAGGGACCAGATTGAGCTGGTAAAGTAATTAAGTCCTCACCAAATTCATCATAAATAATTTCCGTAAAACTCGTCCCACAATTATCTGATAATTCTACTCTCAATCCATCTAAGAATTCACTAGTCCCACTTTGATAATAAGTATAAGCAATATCAAATGAAAAGAAAGGATTAGTAGCCGAAGTCAAATCGACTGGAATAGTAAATAACTCATCTTCTATTGGGACATCTGCAGCAGCTGAATAAAAATAATTATTTACACGAGCAGCTGTTCCAATTGTTCCGTCTGCTTGAGTCACCGTTATTTCTTCCCATCCTTCGTCATTATCATCATTGATAGAAGTCCAAAGTGCTGGAGGAAAAACTCCACTTTCAAAAGTTTCAACGACATCTAATTGTGCTGCAGACTGTTGCAATAAATTCAATTCAAAATTAATCGATGCTGTATCATTAGGTAAGAAATTATCTCCAACTACGGAAACCCAAGAAGTCAAATCATAATTTCCACTTGCTGCTAAATCAATTGCTTGAGTAAAAGTATATTCCATACTCTCTCCTGCAATCAAAGTTCCTACAACCGTTTCTTGAACTGCTACCTGACCATCCACTTGGTAAGCTGCTTCGAAGTCAGTTGCATCTGTCAATCCTGTATTCATAATAGAAATAGTCAATGGAACACTAAATGTAGGATCACAAGAAAAAATATTTCCAGTTCCAATATTAGTAATTGAAGTAAGATTTATATCATTTTGTAATTGACAATTAAAGAAACCTCCTGGATAATATAGGGCAATCGTTCGACGAGATTCCAATGCATTCGGTCCAAGTGCAGCAATCGCAAAATACCATTCATTATTAATATCCGCTGGATTAGCAATTGGAATTTGGATAGTCAAATCACTAGTCACTCCTACCGAGTCCATATATTTTTCGCCTAAAGCAAAAATCTGGTAACTCGTAGCATTAGTCATTTCATTCCAACCCAATTCAATATAATCAGGGCATACTGTTAAAACTTCGAGTCCAGTTGGAAGTGTGGAAATAGAAAAATTTGCCTCACTAATACTTTCTAAAGAACCTCTAGTTATTCTTACTTTTGCCTCTCCAGTAAAGTCATTCGGAACAGTCCAGTTAAACATTCGAGCATCAGCACTTGCTGTCCCGATAGTAGTCCATGTACCTCCTCCATCTATGGAATATTCTAAATCAAATCCTCCTGATTCACCAAAAGCATCCCAATGAATTCTCTCCGTTTCTCCTGGTACAAAACCTTCTCCTCCAATAGGATAAGTCAATTTGATATCTTCTGTCAAAAATTCATAGATCACATAATATTCATGCGTTCCAAAAGGCAATTCTGTTCCTGTTACTTCAATAGTATAAGTTCCTGCCGCAGGATTATCCATTGCAATTTGCTCTACATTATTTAAATTATCGATACCAGTAGTGGCAGGTAAATCTAAAGTAACTGGGTCAGGCGTAGGATCTAAAATCCAAGGTTGATTAATATTTCCCGAAGGATCTAAAACTCTAGCATCTAAATTATTAACCAATGCAATAGCTGCTGAAGTTGAACCTTCCTGGTCTTTCCAATAGATCATTACTTTAGCTTGTAGTACCTCAGAAGGAATAATTAAGTCATGAGTATTTGTACTTCCAGGATCTACTGATGCTGAAAAGTATCGTCCTTCTTCTAAAGTCTCAACTGCTCGAAGTGCATTCACATGTCCCCATCCATATTTGAAATCAGGGCCAATATTTCCAAGATCATTCGCAGAATTCAAAAGGACAGCTTTCAACAAAGCAGACTCCGCAGTTACTCCTCCATTCAATTGTCGGTGTGCATCATGCAATTGAGCAGTTACTCCTGCAATACATGGCGCAGCTGCAGAAGTTCCACCAAACGGACTATATTGATTATTAGGATCAGTCGAAACTTGATTCCGGCCATTGGCAGAAATGTCTGGTTTAATTCGTCCATCACTTGCAGGACCACGACTACTTGAAGCGACCAAAGTTGCATCTGCATTTAAGTTCGCAGTAGCGATTACATTTTTCCCAATCTTATGTCCACCCGTAACATTTCCCCATTGGTCACCTGCTCCATATCCGCAATCACTATTGTTAGAATTTCCAGCAGAAAAAACATGTAGCAAAGTTGGGTTATTAAAAATTTGTTGATCAACTGTTTCTGTAATCGTCGTATAGCCACCATTACATCCATTCGAGTAAGAAGAGTTAGTGACAATCACCCCTTCATTAAAAAATAAATGCATCGTAGAATCTAAATGATCGGCCTGATAGTCCAAAGCATGTATATCAGCACCTGCAGCCATTCCTCGATTCATTGGATTAAAGTTTCCCGCACCTGCCAAGAGTCCAGCCACTCCATCACCATGAGTTCCGCCTGGACCATTAGTAATAAACTCTTGAGTCAACCGACCATGATAATCAATATGAGGTCCAAGGCCTCCATCATCTCTAACTAAAACACCTACACCTACTCCTGTATAAGATCGACCACCTGTATAAGATGCATCAATCATATTAGATCGGTGAAGCGACCGCCCCAAGTCATCATCTGCTACCGCTGGGGCTGGGCCCAATTCCAAATAAGAAACATAAGCAAGTGCAGCAATTTCTGCTATTTTATTTTTTTCGATAGTTGCTCTAAAAAAATTATTATATCCGTTAAAACTTTTCACCTCTATTCCATCATCCACCAAATGTGGCAACAAATCACTTTGTTTAATATTTTTATAATATTTTATCATCACTTCTACCCTTTCCTTTTGGATCGCCCAGTTAGGAAAAGAAACTTGATTTAAATTATTTGCCACTTTAAAGTTTAGAGAAATATCCAAGACTGATCGTACATTTAAATTAACCAGTTTTTCGGGATTCATGGTTACAGGAATCGCAGCAATGTAAGCTCGATGTGGCAAATATTCTAAAAGTTGAATTCCACTTTGAGCAATCTGTTGATGTTGCGCATTAGTTGGAACGTCATAAAATTGAACAATCTGATAATAGTAACCATCATAGTTTTCTTTGTCGGCAATGGTTGACTTTTGAACAAAATCTTGAATGTTTTCCGTTGGTGTAATTTCTCCTGAAGCAAGTAGAATTTTATAATCTACTTGTGCGGATAGGTTTGAAGAAATTAAAAGTAAAAAGAGAAGAAATAAGGTGAAGGTCTTTTTCATACTTAAATTGTTTTGTTAATGATTTTGTAAATGAGTAGATACTATTTAGTTCTAAATAATTCTTTGATGAAAAAAATTGGTTTAAAAAAATTATTATTTTAGATAGCTAATTTTGTGTCAAGTAAAAGTAACAAACTATTTGATGATAGAAAAAAATAATATGGGGCGTGGATTAGAAATACACTATTTTAAATGTCAACTATTTGACGAATTAGGGAAGTTTTATGTCAAAAAAAAAATGCTGGTAAAAGAATACTTTCTTAGAAAAATAGAAAGATTTATAGATTTGGAAAAATAGTTTCAATATGAACAATTTAAGCTAGTCACTTCCTATCTTACACCTTCAAAAAATTAAGAAAGAATTAATATGAGTTTAGAAAGAGATTTAAAAAAACGAAGTGATTCCAAATGTGAATTATGCAGTTCTGTCGATGACTTAAAAGTATATCAAGTTCCTCCAATCAAAGAAGAAGTTGAATACGCAGCAATGGTTTGCAATAATTGTTTGGAACAAATTGAGGATGCGGACAAAGTAGATGTCAATCATTGGAGGTGCCTCAATGATAGTATGTGGAGTGAAGTTCCTGCCGTGCAAGCGATCGCTTGGAGAATGTTAAATCAGTTGAAAGGAGAAGGTTGGCCGCAAGATATGTTGGATATGATGTACATGGATGAGGAAACTGCCGAATGGGCAAAATCTTTAGAACCGGATGAAGATGCAATTGTACATTTAGATAGTAATGGGGTAAAATTGGAAGCAGGTGATACGGTCGTTTTAATTAAAGACCTTGCCGTAAAAGGAACTAGCATGGTTGCCAAACGAGGTGTTGCTGTCCGACGAATTTCTTTAGATCAAAATAATGCGAATCATATCGAAGGTAAAGTTGATGGTCAGCATATTGTTATTTTGACGCAATATGTGAAAAAGTCAAAATGATTTTTAAATCTCTATTTTCCTTTTTTAAAAAAAATAAGGTAGTCATCAATAAAGATAACAAGACTAAAGAAGCAGATTTGGATGATAAAATTATTCAACAAATCAAACTGCAAGTTCAGGAACGTCGACAGTTATTTCAAGAAATGAAATTTTTATACCAACCTGAAAATGATATAAAAGATAGTGAAATATATTATTTTTTAAATGGCGTCCTTAGCAAGAATGATTTAAAAAAATTAAGCCTAGCCTATTTAGCTGACTATCAAAAACGATACAAAATAAAGTTACCCCATCTCATCATTCGAATATTATCAGAAATAGGAAGCGGAAGATATATCAATTATCATTTCATAGGAAACAATAATGAATTACATGGTCTTTCAATGTGCTTAGAAGAGTATTTTTTAAATAGATGTATCACAGAAGGTGTGCCGCCGAAATTCATTGAAGAGGAATTATATTGGAGTTATGATTTTGAAAAAAATAGATTTAGCCACCCGCAAGTTCAATCCATTTATGAATCCTTAAATTCCGAAAGAGATAAAAATATTACTATTCTTTTTGCATTAGGCGGTCATAGTTCTTATCTCACTTTGAATAGAACAAACAATTCCCAAGTTGCCGTTTTTGACATTTGCGGAATTTGTAACAAAACATTTACGGTAGATGGGATAGAATATGAAAGTCCATATTTTATGTATGAGAAAATAGATTTTAAATCCTCAATTCTAGGAAATATAAATACTCATTATTGGTATAGTCTTTTGGAAAAAATTAAAACCATGAATGCTCAATCAAAAGGAAAATTATGATTTGATAAAAGATTTGATAAACCAGTTAGTCAAACTTCTTAAAACTTTAACAAAGCAATATTTTTTATTCAATAATTAGTCAACAATTAATTTTTCAACAAATTCTCCTCCTTCTATTTCTCCTTTTAAAAAATAGACTCCCCTCGCCCACTTGCTAACATCTATTGATATTTGTTGACTCAACACTCCATTAGTTATATTTTTTACAAAAACCTCTTTCCCCATAACATTATACACACGTATATTTAAATCAGTCATTTTTGAATTGCTATACTTTAAATACAAAGTAGAACTAGCTGGATTGGGAGTAACTTTAAAAACAAACTCTTCCTTCAGATTAATATTCGCTACCGTTCCATTCAGCAAAAAGAGTGGAGTCAAAACAGCATCAGTTGAAGAAGTAAAGTTAATCACTTCAGTAGTATCACCAGTCTCCAACCATTTCCAAAAATAATATCCATCTTTTGGAATTGCTTTGATCCAGATCGGCACATCATCAAAATATTTTGCATTATACTGAAATGGAATTTTCATTTCATTGGTATGAAATACTACCGTTCCATTTGTTGTTTCATCAAAGTTAATAGTCAAATTATAATGTCCATTGTAGTTAAAATAATTTTCATAATTTGATAAAACATTATCCAATCGATCTTCCCAAAAACTTTTAAATTTATTCAAGTTGTTAGTCCAAGTAGTGTTGTTTCCACCACCTGGGCTGGAATTCCACATAAACCAATCAGCAGAGGCATTATCAAACTTAACAATGGTATTCGGCACTTCCGAAGCTACTCTTGCCGTCAAACTATCAATAAAATGTTCCGTTCGATTTGGAGCAAAAATAGTTTGCCCGAACGTGCAAGTCCGTTGCACAAATTCATTTTGAAAAAATTGATTTTGAATTATTTTTCTTAAAAAAAGTGTACTCTGAGGATTATTTGGCCAGGTCGTACCATTGATCGTGGTCGCATGAACGATGGCATTAAATTGAGCATTAGAAGGAGTCCATGCTTCAAATCCAGAACTAATATCTAAATCATATAACATCCATCGAAATTTTCCATCATTACGATTTCGCCAAACGGTAACATTATTCGCTGGCCAATCATAATTAGCCGCATACATCTGACCTATATTATAATTCATGAATTCATTGATATCCATTCTCGAAGTAACAAAATCATAATTAATCAAATTTTGCATAGAATTATCCTCAATAAAACTAGTCAACTCATCCCAAGCAACAGCATCTCCCTCTTTGATCTCAAGAGCAGAATATGGATTTTTAAGCAAATCAATACTATCCTTATCGACACCATGATGTGATTCTACATAATGCTTACTGAACTTTTCTCGTAGTCCATAAAAACCCCAATATTCATCATTCAGATAAACTACAACAGGTTCATAAGCCATCATATCTATATCAACTTGGTCATAAAGTAATGCTTGAATCGAAGCGTCGCGAACCATAGTCAATGGATGATCATTCCCACTCATTCGCAACTTCAATCGCTTAAATTCTTGGATTTGCATTTGGTCAAAAAGCGGATATTCAATTTTATTTTCTCTAAAAAAAATACTGAATGGTTTCATCGCAAATCCTCTGGAACAGCCGCCCGCTATTTTTATTCCTGCCCTAGATCGAAAAGCTTCGCTCCCATCTGGTTCAAAATATCGAATCGACATGGGACGTTCCCAATCTTGATTCCAATTGCGTTCCACTACATCTGAACAGTTTCCTGTAATTCCATTTTCACCTGTGATGTAAATGCCTTCTTGTTCATCCCAAAGATGTTTTGGATCAATGGAAATTTGAACAACTGGCAAATCGTGCGTATTATTAATCAAATAAAATTCTTCTTTTTCCAAGTTGGAAATATACCCTGGTTTAAAAGCTCTTGCTCGAACAAGTGTCGTCGAATTTAATGTAAGAGCATTGTTATAAATTGAGGAATTTTGATCAGGAAGATTCCCATCAACAGTATATCTAATTTCAGCGGTTGGATCATTCGAGCTCAATGTCAATGCTGTCCCACTTGAATAAAATCCACCCTCAATCGAAAAATCAATCGAAGCATCCAAAAATAAATCACTTCCATTATTCGATTCGTTAGGCGTATAATTTCCAAAATAAACCCAACTCTCTTCTCCATCTATCGCTCGTCCATAACTTACATTTTCTGAAAGAGCACCAAAAGTAATTTCATCCAACACCACTAATTCATCTCCTTGCTGCTGAGAAATAAAAACAGTTTCTCCTCCACTACTCAACTTAAATGGAACATGATTCGATCCTTGTTCTGACGCATCATCTAGCCAAATTAACGCAAAGCTTTTTGGGAAAATAAAAATAGGTTCAGGGAATTGCCACTTAGTAGAATCTGTCAAATCATCCGAAATAAAAATTCCATCGAGGATCACTCCAGTTTCATTATCATTGTAGATTTCTAGCCAATCATCCATTTCACCAAACTCATCTGTGATCGCATTATTTAGCGACATCAATTCATTAATATAAATATTTTCCAAGTTTCCAATCGAAAAAGTAACACTCGTTTCAATCACTAATTTTGCCACAAGATCTGGATCACCTTCAAATGATTCCGCTACCCGTTTACCTGTGCCTGAAATAAAAACATTAATAGAATTGCCCATTTGCCAATCTGATTGATTAATAATTCCTTGAATGATCGTATCAATATTTGGCGTTCGTTGTGCAAGGCCAGCTGTTCCAATCACCGACCAATTATTAGGTGACCATTCGACCGTTTCAATGGTAGGAATTCGATTAGAAAGATCAAAAGGGATAGTAGAAAAACTAGTGGCATCAGAAGTAGCTTCTCCATTAATTTCGAGATCACATACTCCAGTAGAAATTTCATCTGTTGCAAATTGAATATATGCTTGATCAATTACTGCACCTTGAGGAATTTGAATATTTTCGAAATGTAATCCTACCATTTGTTCCCCTCCATCATCAATCAATTCGAGGTCGGTGGAATTAGTATACATTGTTCCATCCTCCTCTTCTTCCACATCATTAATTCCAGCTGTAATTGGAATAGTAACTTGAAAAGTAATCGTAGTATCTTGAGCGAGCACAGTCGTTTTTATTCCAAAAAAAATAACGCAACAGCAAATAAATTGATAGATTGGTTTCATATTAAAATTGAATAGAGGAATTTTAAAGCATTTTAAGAAAGTAAATATAGTTGTTTTTTCGATAAGTAATTTTCATTTGTTTGGCTTTCATTTATCAAAAATTAATACGTGTGTTTATTGTTATAAAATTTAAAAAACGCCAATCTTCCATATTTATTTATATTTTTACAAAAAAATCAAATGCCAACACCTCCCCCATCTTCCATTGATGACGTGATCAAAAGATTGGATCTCATCATCCAAGAAACCATCGAAGCCAATAATTACCTGGGTATCTTCGCCTTTGTTTATCGAAGAACTACGGCAAAAATTCAAGAAGCCATTTTAGAAAAACGGTTTGAGGATAATGTCCGAATGGAAAAATTCGATGTCATTTTTGCTAATCGATATATCAATGCCTACGACAATTTTAAATCACAACAACCCATTTCCAAATCATGGGATACTGCTTTTCAAGTGAAAAATCAACCATTTACGATCATTCAACATTTGATGATGGGCATGAATGCACATATTAATTTTGACTTAGGTTTGGCTGCTGCCGAGATTTCTCCTGGAAATAAAATTGATGAACTGGAAAATGATTTTATGTTAGTCAATCAAATCTTGCAAGAAATTATTAGTGAAATGCAAGATCGGATTGCCAAGGTTTCGAGACTGATGTTTTTATTAGATTGGATTGGAAAAAATAAAGATGAGGAAATTATCAATTTTGGAATTGTAAAATCTAGACAGTTTGCTTGGGAGCTTGCCAATGGAATTGCTACACTAGAATTTAATGCAAAGGCTAAAAATATTTTAATTGAAAAGACTGATAATACGGTGGCTGCCTTTAATAAAATAATTCAACGACCGCCTTCTCGTATTCTACATTTCGTTTTGCGATTGATTTCTTTTTTTGAAGAAAAAAGTATTGTAAAAATTATTAGCAACCTACAGTAAGCAATAACCTATATTTTACAAAAAATATTTATTTATATCAAAGTGTAAATCCAATAGAAAACTGAAAGCCTGAAATTTTTGATTCACGAACCTCATCGAAAATTGAAACATTACTCGACCATGGAACTTCGTATTCTTTATAATTACCTTTAATTTTCGGAGCTATGAAGTAGCCCAGGCCAATAGCAAACTTTTGAGACATTCGTACCCCACCCTTGATTTCAAAAAAAAGAGGAGTACCTTCTTCTTTTTCAAACGTTTTTGATCGATATTCTTTATCATCAATTAATTTATATTTAGTCACAACACCAAATGTAGCATTATAAAAAAAGACACCTGGGTAACCATTTATATTTATACCCGTTCCCAGAAAGCCAAGATGACTATTCCAAGGATCAAGTGTTGAAATTCCATAAACGCCTAAACCAACTCCTAGATAATTTCTTATTTGTGCACCCGCAGCTAAATGAAATGAGAGTCCTCCAAATTCTCCACCTGCAGTAGTACTAAGAATCGTAGGATTAACATCCGCTTTACTAACTCCAACTAAAAAATGAAGGTAGCCAACTATTTCTTTCTTTGTACTGTCAGAAACTGTTTTATTATATTCAATAAAAGAAGGAAACATTTTTTTTAGCAAGGAACTACTTCTGTTAAAATTGGTAAGTAGTTGGTTTTCCTTCATCTTAAAACGAACGCCGTGCTTAAGATTTGTCTCAGAATTAGAAAGGTTTACTTCTTCATCAGAATAAGCATTTCTCCAACTATCAGATTGCCCAAAAATTGGAAGAGTAAGAAAGAGTATAACCAAAACTAGAACAGGTAGAATTATAGGGAATTTCATATTTTTTGTTTTTATTTAAATAAAAAAAAAGAAAACATTTTTACTTTTTTCGAGAAAAATAAAAACCAACCAAAAAACAAATCGCTCCTAATCCCAACAAACCATAAAATTTATTATTACTAGTTTTTTCTTTTAAAATTACTCCCCCATCATCCCCATAATAAATTAACCCAGCCCAATAATATGGCGAACGCTCATAACTTGGAATATTTTCATTTTCCAAATAAGCCAACTTCGCAGCATGCAAAGATTTATATTTGGAAAAATTATTTTGTGCATTTTTATAAAAATCAGACAAAATCGTACTCGTCGAAACCGCATTTACATTCCATAAACTCGACACTAAACTTTTCGACCCAGCAAAAGTAAATCCTCTGCCCAAACTCATCACACCTTCGCCTGGAGACAATTTTCCGATGTTCGATTGGCAAGCACTTAGGACGACCAAATCGGCAGGAATTTCCAAACCATACAATTCTGAAAGGAACAAAGATGTATCAGCAAAAACAATATGTGGTTTACTTTCCGTTGCCGAAGAGAATGCATGAGTCGATAAATGTAACACAGAAAACTGATCTCTATTTTTTAAAAAATTAAACTTTGAAGCTTCTTGGTTTTTCAGAAAAGAACCAGCGACTTGTTGGCTAATTTCTCCCAACTCATCCTGACTAAAAGCAAGCGTAGCATAGTTCGATTGGATTGATCCATCTGCAAAAGGTGCAAAGGCAGCAATTGATTTTTCAGTTGACTGGTTCGTTTTTTTATTTTGTTTGGAAAAAATCGTAGCGGAATATCCGTAGTAAATCATGTGCTTTTTAAGCAAATAATCTGCCGAAGCAATGTCATCAGACTCTGAAGTTACGAGCGCTTCGAAAGGCAAATATGCCAAAGCTCCATCTGGAAAGATTACCACCTCTTCTTCTGCTGGAATCAACAAAGGAGCGATTAAAATATCATAAACCTTTTTAGATTGTTGTAAAAAATCGTTGGGTGCATTTTCGATATTGGAGGACTTTTCAAAAAAGGAAAGTAGTGATCGAATTTCTTTTTCAATGGAAGAAGTGTTTCCGATTTTATGTAATTTTGATTTTTGTAAATGTATTGTTATTGCGTAGATATTTTTTTCTCCATAAAAATAATGGATAGTATTTTTTCCTAACAATTCAGAACTTACATTTTGCACATCAGCCAATGAAAGTACTTTTGTTCCAAATTTTACATCATAAAACTTCGGATAATCTACCGCTAATTGTTTGACTTCAAATTCAAATTCCTTTTGCATTCCCACCAATTCTCTGATGATACTTTCTCTTTCAGCTCCCGCAACATTAGTATCTTCTAGATCCCCTTTTGTTTTAAGTAAATTTTGTTGAAGTGTCAAAATATGATTCTTCAAACTATCAGGAATCAATTCTAACGCATCAGAAGTTTGCAAAGCTTCGAGTAATAAAATCGCTTTACTTTTTTCAAAAAAGAAAAATGCTTTTTCAACGTCTTGCATTTCGTAGCAAACTTCGATGGCATTTTCATAAAATGGAATCGCCTCTTTTCGCCAAAAAAGTTTAGTGTCTTGGTCTTGATGTTCTTTTCGGAGTTTATCAATAACCACATCACCAAGTTCGAAAAGTTGAAGTGCAGAGGTTAGATATTTTGAGTCATTTTCAGTTGAAGCAAGAAGTCGAAGCGTTTTAGCCTTGTCACCCAAATAGATTAAAAGATCTATTTTATTATAAGCTAATTCTACATCCATCTTAGTAGGGTTATGCCAATTTTCCTTTCGTTCAAATCTTGGAATCAACGTTTGAATAGCTTTTTGAAAATGAGAAAGGGCTTTTTTGTAGTCTTTTTTAGCTAGGTAATATTCGCCAAGGTTGTCATGACTTTGGGCGATGATTTCTTTGGAGTCACAAGATTGGGCGATCTTTAAACCTTCATCTAATGTTCTGATTGAAAGGTTTAATTGATTATTTTTTTGATAAGCTAAACCAATATTATTCAACCCTTTAGAAATTTCATGACAATTTTCATTAAACTTAAATATCTCAAGAGCTTTTTTATAATTAAAAACTGCTTCTGGAAAATTATTTAAATTATAAAATGCTTTTCCAAGATTATTATAACAAGAGGCTTTCATAGAAGTGTTATCCTCTGAATTAAGTAAATCAAGTGATTTGTTCAAATATTCAATAGATTTCTCTAATTCTTTTTTTTCACTAAATAGAAAACCTAAATTTAGTAAAGCTGTTGCTGTAGTTAATTTTTGATTATTTTTTTCTGAATCAATAATTATTAAATTAAAAATATCTTTAGCTATTTCATATTCTCCATCCAATGTATGAATCTTTGCTAATTCCATTTTACTTCTAATCATTCGATTTAAATCTATCTTTTCAAAAATCTCAGCAGCCTTTCGTAATCGATCCTTCGCTAATTGGTTTTTACCAACATAAGAATAAAACACCCCTAAATTATTATACGATTTTCCTAAGTCAAGATTAGGTTTTCCTTTAAAGAGTTGTTCTCTTAATTTGAGCCCTTTTTCAGTAAAAGAAATAGCAGATTTAAAATCCTGATCAAAATTAAAAAACAATGCGCCCAAGGTATGATAACTAAGGGCCAATGAATCTTTATAATCCGGGCATTTTTCCAATTCCAAGGAGAGTGCTAAAATTTTTTGAATATCATAACTTTTTAAAGTTGAATTAATTTTCAAATTCTCTGGACAATTCCCCAATAAAAAAAAGGATACTGATGTACAAATCAGTATCCCTATTATTTTTTTTATATATAACATTTTGGAGTGTTAGATTTTAATAATTTTATTACTCCAAATATAACTATTGTATTGTATTTTCATAAAATAAATTCCACTAGGAATACCATTAAGATCAATTTCTTCTATTGATTGTTTATCCCAATTTTTTATTTTCTTTTGAAAGATGGTAAAACCTGACATGTTTACTAATTCAATTTTTACATCATTCATGGTTTGCTTTGGAAAGATAAAAATTCTTTCTTGAACTGGGTTTGGATATACGACATATTTAAAATCTTCCCCAATATCAATATTCCCTACTGAAGTTAAACAAGATGCATCAAAGTATAAAATATTTCCATCTAAGGCCTCACTACTTAAATCGTTATTCTTTTTAGAGCAATTAATTAAACTATCTTTTACTTCTAAAAAATTTGAAATTCCAGAACAATAATAAATACCTGCAACTGCTGCTACCGCAGGAGTAGCCATTGAAGTTCCATTTTTGTTACCCATCATATTACCGGGAAGGGTACTCAATATATTACTTCCTGGCGCCAGAATATCAACATAGTTAGGACTGTAATTTGAGAAAGGAGAAATAATTGTATCATAGAAATTTATATCAATAAATGCAGTATCATGTGCACCTACTGTAATAATATTATTAGCACCATAACAAGCAGGATATTGTTGGACATCATTCAAATTAATGGTATCATTTCCTGATGCCGAAATGACAAGGATATCATAATTACTAACTGTGTCAATCGCATTACTTAAGATAATACTAGAGTCACCATAAAATCCCCAGCTGTCATTTATTATCGAAACACTATCTTCTAGAGCTTGATAAGTAGCACAAGTGACTGCAAATAAATCACCAATACCCTGATAGTTATGTGTTTTGTAGGGGATAATTTTTATCTCACAATTGTCAAAATTATAATTGATCAAATTATTTTGAATAATACCTGCTACATGGGTTCCATGACCATGATTATCAAAAACATTATTATTATCATTTACAAAATTCCAACCAACAGGGTCATCAATTTGACAGTTATTATCATCATCAATGTTATTTCCAAGGTCATCATTATTAAGTGCAATAAAATCATCAAAACTTGGATGATCATAATCGATTCCTGTATCTAAAATAGCAATCAAAACTGCATCATTTGCTGGAGTGGTTGCATTTGGAGGTATGCTTTGAAGCTTTTGATTTGGAACAATAACAGAATCTTTTAACTCATTGATATTCAACCTATTAAAGTCTGAACCGTCAATTATTGGTGGACTCTGAGTTCCTTTCACTCTTTCTAATATTCCTATTGTACCACCGAAATCTGACAAAGTATCTCCTCCTGAAAAAACATCATCTCCCAACCTCCAAAGTTCCAAACGATCACAAACACATGATTCATAAAATACGACTCCAAATGAATCTCTTAAAACTTCTTTCTCAACCTCTAGAACTCCTTCTTTAAATTGCACTACGATTTCGTTAGGTACATATGGCCAAGCAGATTCATCCACTTCGTAAGCAACATTAAAAGCCACCAAACTATCTCCAACATATGCTGGAAAAGTCTGCGGATAAGGATAACCATCCCAAAATTCCACATCATCCAGAATCCAAAAATAGTAATCTCCCGAAAAAACAAAACGAACTCTTACCTCTCCCACCCCGCCAGCTGGAGTTGAAATATCAATAACTTTATAATCACCAGAAGAAGTTTCGACATTTTGATTTACATTATCATTGACATTAAAAATGGTCCAAGTCATTCCATTATCAACAGAAACTTCGACGCGAGTATCAGTCTGATAATTTCGAAAATATTGATTGAATTTTAGATAGACATTTGGCTCGCCTTGAAAATTTAGAACTGGAGAATTTAGTACGACTTCCACAGGCAAAGAAGCATTTCCAATTCCCGCTGAAAATAATCCATCACTATCATAAACTGCCGCTCCACCCAAAGAAGTCGAACGAATCGAATCACGACCATTCCAATAAGTTCCTCCACTAGCTTTTCCATTTTCAGACCATTGCCAATTTCCAAAATTATTAGGTGATAAATTTTCGGAAGTCCAACCATCTAAATCTTGGTCGTCAAAAGTATACGCTTGTCCATTGATGATCGTTTGACTTTGAACCATTTGAACAAATAGTAATAATAGAAGAGTAAATTTTATTCCTAACTTCATTTGTATTTTTTTATGAATGTATTGAAAATTATATTAAAAATAGAGTCCACTTAAATGAAAGTGAACTCTATTTTTTAATTAATAACTCAAGTTACGCACTTTTGAAAAAAAGTAATGAAAGCCTAGCTTTGTGAGATGCAAGATAAATTAGATTTATACACAGATTATTTACTATCAAGTTTTGGACAAACATCAGCAACAGGATTATCACGACTA
>CALJOK010000077.1 GCA_937981555.1 uncultured Saprospiraceae bacterium | reverse complement strand
TCGGTCTATATTTTTTTCATAAATACTTTCTACCCATTGTCGAACTGCCACCATTTCATTATCACCTAAGCGAACAATTTGTCGCATCGTCAAATCTTTTTGATCGGTATGATTTTGCAATAAATGGTTTCCTAAAACGTGAGCTGCTTTCCGTGGAGAGTATAATAGATTTAACGTGTCTCCTAACTCAATTTTATCCAAATGATTTTTTAAATGCACCGTCAACAATTCCAATACATCTTGATCTCGACCTTCGTTTTCTTCTTTCTTTAAAAAAGAGGGTGCAAGTAATTTAACAAATTCATCCCCGAACCCTGGATTTTTTTTTGCCATATCAATAATGATCGGTTGCGATGATTTTCGGACTTCAGGATATTGAGAAATGCTCAAGGCTTGCAATAAAACTTTTCGTTCTAGTAATTTCTCTGTGGGTAATTTCCCAAACAATTGCACACCAACTTCTCGCATCTCAGGCGACGTACCATTGATCAAACCTAGCAATAAATCCTCTGGTAAATCTTCCACTTTCGTCTCGTGATTCAATAATATTTTTGCGCCAAAAACTTGCACTTCAATCAACGGATGATTGAACAAATCATGTAATAAGTCAAACGAAGTAGTCGATAAAGTTTTTTGGAAATGTTTTGTTATAAAACTACCTGCAGTTAATGTTTTTTGCTTTTCTTCCTCTGTTGCTTTTTCGTCATAGGACATCATCAAGGCAATCGTTCGGGCAATAATAAGTTGAGATTTTTCTTCAGAAAATGATGCACTATCCAAGATTTCCTCTGTCCAAACATTTACATCTTCAAACGAATTAAATAACAAATTAATCACAAAGCCAACTTCATTCAGAAAGTAACTTCTTTGCTCATCCACCCACTCCATACCTTGCTGGCGCGCCTCGGAAATCTTAACATTTAACAAGGTGTTGATTAATTCAATATCGGGTTCATTGGCTTTATATTTTTGTTTTGCTAAGTCCAACCCGAAGCGCGCAGTATCTTCATATCCTTTCCGTAACAATACTTTTACAAAATCGACATCTACTAAGTTTAATATTTTTGCTTGATTATCTTTCGCAGCCTTTACTGCAAATTCTTGTACAAATGAACTTTCGCTTTCTGCCAATAAATGCATCAATCCTTGTGGTAATTTATTCCACAATTCAGGATACGCTTCTTCTCTTTCCGTTGATTTTGGAGAGGAAGGAGATTGTCCAGTTTTATAAAGCCATTTATTTTTTCCTTTGTTGATTTCGTACCGTGAACTGTTTTTGTACAAAATATTATTCAGAGTCAGATATCTCGTCAAAGGTGAATAATACAATGTCGTTTTTTCATTCTGCCATTGTCCATTCGCATCTCGATAATAATTCCAAAAATCTTTTGAGCGAGGCGTTTCCAAATCTTCATCAGAAAAAGCTAACAAAATACCAGTAGCCATTTTTACATAAGAAGGATCACTCACCTCTCCTTTTCGGTTCAACACTCGCCAGGTTCGACGACCTAAATACAGTTTTGTATTTTTGGAAAAACCTAAACGCGAATCTTTCTTTTTAACTTCATCTCTTGCGTAAAGCCACTTCCCATCTACATTCGCAGCGCCCCATTCTATATTTTCAAAATTAGGTCGAGCCTGTTGAATTCGATGCGCGAGTAAGCCATACATTTTTGCATCTTCTCGAAATTCTGCTGCTTTAAAAAACTGTCGCAACGTCCGAAAATAACCATCTCCTTTTAGCGGAGCTTCCTTCACCCATTCCAATAATGATTTTCGAATAATCGGATAATGATTTGAAATCAAGTACAAATAGGCCATGACTTCATTCGTCGTTCTACTCTTCCTAAATGAATCATCAATAAATTCTAACAATTCATTTACGGATTCATTTTTAATCGCATTTTTCAATCCTACTTCTTGCCCTTGAAAAATTTCAGCAGCAATCTCCTTTTGAGCAATTGGATTTAAACAAGCCATTTTTGCTTCCCGCAACATCTCTTTTAGAAATGGGTAATCTTTTGCTTGCTCTCCCATCTCTCCCAATTTCGATAACCCTGCTGCATCGCCACATCGACCAATCGCCCACGCAAAACAATAATTAAATAAAGGATTTACACCTATCTCCATTTGCAATAAATAAGGAACTGCTTCCTTCATTCTAAACTCTCCCACTCGCCACAACAATCTACTTAATGGTCGTTGTGTGTTTTCTTTTTTTGATTTTTTGGGAGAAGAAGTATTTTGATTACCTCTTTCTTGCCGAGGTTTTAATTTCTCATCAGATGAATTAATCCAACTTTTAAAACGATTAAAAATAGTGTCTAAAGTTGAGGAAGGTGTTTCATTTTTTTCCTCAATAGGAATTTGAGTGTGAGGAGTATTTTCTTGATTAGTTTTTTGAGAAGAAGATTTTTTTTGTTCTGCTTCAGTATATTCTTTTAATGATTTTAAAATATGAGATTTCCGAATTTCTGGAAATTCAAAATCATTTTGAGGTCTTACATTTTGTATTTCTTCAAGATTGGGTTCAGACGCTTCAGATAAATTATCATCTTCCTCCGCAATCGCGACAAAAGGTTGATTGGCATCTTGATACCCTTTTTTCTTTTTATCGTTTACTAGTTTTTCAAAAACTTTTTGCGCCTCCTCTAACGAAACTGGAAGGTCTGTTTTTGTTCCTTCTCTCAGTTCCTGCCCTCTCCTACCATATCGGAAATTAACCACATAAGTTGCATTGCCCATCTCATATAAATCTACTTCATAGACTTTATCAGACTTGGTATCTTGGAAATGCAGCTTTGTTTGTTGGATTAATTTCATTTATATGGTGTTATAATATTGAAACTTATTTGATTACGTTTCGATGTAAAGTTATCAAATAAATTACATTAATCAAAATTGTTCGTCTTTTATTTATACTATTTTTCAGAAAGAAGGTTTTACAAAAAAAAATTGGGGAACTATTTATAAAAAATAGTTCCCCAATCTTTTCTAAAAAAGCATTAAGAAAATAAAAGAAAAATCGCCTTTGAAAGGAAACTCAAAACGCCCCTTTAGGGATCAGGGTTAAAACGCTTCCAACGTCTTAATCAAGAAAAAACCATCATCCCCTTGCTTCTGATACAACGGCATCAAGATCAAACTATCTTGCTTCGCCACCACATTTCCATTTTTATCTGTTGCCAAAATTTCTCCTTTTTTTACTCTTTGAAAGTTTTTATAATTAGGAGTCATGACAAAATTATCATCAGGCAAAATTTGATGAGTCGCGATCAACTCTGCAATTTTTGGCAAGCCCTTCGAGTACTCAATCAAAATAGAATCATGTCTATTTTCCACATGTGATTCTTTTACACACCCAACTGTTCGCATACAATTAGTCAATGCAGCAATTGCTCGATTGACCGAAAGTTGCTCATCATGTTGCCCTGATTCAAAAGTCACCGCAACAGTATCAGGCTCAAAATTTTCATTATTAAAATAATGTAGCGTCGTTCCTTTTACCCCTTTCAGCAAACCTCTGATGACTGGTGCATGCAACTCTACCGCAATTCGAATACTCTCCTCTGTCTCTTGTGGAATAGAAAAAATTCCTCCAAAAGCAGTCGTCGTATGTAAATCCAAAAAGATTAATTTCTCTGGTTGATACGTTTCAATTTCATGATGAACTACGTCCAATAATTCTTTTATTTCTAAATCTTCTTCATCTAAATCTTCCAACTTTGAATTACGAATTCGAGCCACATTTACAGGAGTCCATTGTCGATTCAAGTCTCGATTAATATATCTCACTCCTTTTTCCCTTGCTCGAATATTTCCAACTAAGCCGATTAATCTTCCACAAAATTGAAACTCAGGATTTCTGATAGGCTCTACTTCCAACATCTTAAACATTAAATCTAGTGCCTTCACACCTGCAGGTTCATTTCCATGCATTGCTCCAAAAACAATCAGCAAGGGGCCTTTTTCACTTCCTTCATAACTTCCAATGTATCGTTCGTTCCTCATATTTCTTTCTCTAATTAAATTTTTATGTTACGTATTTATATTGTTATAAAAATTAATTTAATCTAATTTCATTCGATGCAAAATTAATCTTCGTTCTCCAGCCCAAGCATTCTTATATAAAAAATACAAATAGCCATTTCTTACTTTTGGTTTTTCGATATAAGCAAAATCAATAGGTAGTGCTGCTCCTAATGTCCCTTTTTCCAAATCTACTTCTTGCACCTTTTCTCCCCATCTAGTATTAAAAGTGGTAAATGCTCTATTTTGGATATTGTCAAATAATATTTGTTTTTTCCATTTTCGAGATTTATGATAGTCAATTGGAATACTTCGAAGGGAATCTCCTTTCTCTGAAAAAAACTGCAACTCAGATTCGAAATGATTAAAAACAACTAACTCTTTTCCTTTTTGAAAAATTGGGGTATTTAATTTTGGATAAAAAACTTTCATGATTCCTTTCAAAAAATAATCACTTTCCTTCAACGCCAAAATTTTCTCATCAAGATTCGCTTCCCACAAATCACCTGACCAAGGTCTTCGCAATCCTAATTCTTCGATGAGCCGAAAAATTTCTTTTTCATTTTGGATTAAGGGAAATTCATATTTTTCTAAAGAATCCGTGGGAATGGGCGCTTCCCCTCTTTTTTGTTGGGCATTTAGTTCTCTGACAAATGCATTATATCGCAGCGCTTGACCTTGATAAAAATGTCGCTCAAAATAAAGAAAATTTTCGTTCGCCAAAACACATGGATGATCTATTAAATAAAAATCTCCAATAAATATTTTTTTAGGAAAAAAAATGCCCGTGGAATCTATCGCAATTGTTCGAACATTTTTTTCTGTAACCAAAAATACTTCACCGGTGCAATGTTGCAACAAGCCTTTGGGGAAATAGTTTTTTAATGAAATCTGAGCAATGGGTTTATTCGTTTTTTCATCCAAAGCAATCAATGAATATTTTTCAATTGAATTTCGATGAGCAAGCAGCAGTATTTTATTTTCGAAAAAAATATAATCCACGATACTATAAGGTTCGAAGAAAACTGTATCTACTTTCCGTTTGGCACTCACCGAAACTTCAGGAAGTGCCGAGGCAGTTGGTCGAAGTTCAATGATAAATTCACGTGTTTCTACATTTTCTATTTTTAAAATTCTTGTCTCAAAACCCACAAAACTAAAACTTAACGTTGTCGGTAAATCTGATATTTCCATTTGAAAAAACCCATCTCCGTTTGTTGTTGTACCTGAACCCTTTCCTTTCTTTTGGGAAACATTGACATTCGAGAGTGATTCTTTCGTTTGAGAGTTTAGCACGACACCTTGAATTTGGAGAGGCGTTTGAGCATGCATTTTTTCAAAAAGAAACAAGGAAAAAAGGAGAAGAAATATTTTTGTTATTTTTAAATTCATAGCTTATTTTTTTTCTATATAATTCGTTTTCAAATTTAAAGAAAAAATTCAGTTTAAGAATTAGAAAAATTAAAGTGTGACGGGAGTATGCTATCTTTGGTTTTTATTTACACCACCACGTGCGAAGTGTTATACATGTAATTGAACGAAAAAATGTCCAACAAAACAACATATTTACAATTTTGCGAAAAAGAAAAAGAGGTACCAATTTTTTCTCAGCCTTGGTTGTTGGACGCAGTTTGTGGAAAAAATGGTTGGGACATTTTGATCATTAAAAGAGGAAATGAAATTGCGGCTACCATGCCGATTCAAGTCCGAAAAAAATATGGATTGCGGTTACCACGCATGCCGCTTTTTGTGAAATATTGGGGACCTTATTTTACAAAAACTTTTCGCTCTCCTAAACATCAGCAAAGATTGATGCGAGAATTAATTCATCAATTTCCAAAATTTGATTTATTCGAGCAATATTTTCATCCTTCGATAAAAAGTTGGTTACCTTTTCTTTGGGAAAAATTTGAAGGAACAATTCGTTATACTTTTAAGATTAGTTTAGAAGAGGATTTAGAAAAAATATTTTCGAATTTACACGGAGGTTATCGCAATAATAATATACCGAAAGCGAAGTTCATTGTTCATATTTCAACTGACCGTAGTCTAGAAGATTTTTATTCCGTTCAACAAAAAACATTTGATCGACAAAAACTAACCATGCCTTTCTCATTCGAAGTTTTAAAAAAATTAGACTTGGCTTTCGAAAAAAATAATGCGCGGAAAATATTCTTTGCGGTGGATGAGAAAAATCAAATTCACTCTGCGGTCTATTTAATTTGGGATAAAGATACTGCCTACTATTTAATGGCTGGCGATGATCCTGATTTGAGAAATAGTGGTGCTGGAATTTTGACGACTTGGCATTCGATCAAATATGCGAAAGAAATTTTAGGAAAGAAAGATTTTGATTTCTTAGGAAGTATGATCGAACCGATTACGCGAGTGCGTAGGAATTTTGGGGCAGAGCAGGTGCCTTATTTTGAAATAAAAAAATATAAGTCGAAGTGGGTGAAGGTGTTGCATGAATTCTTTAAGTAGCACGTGGTGGTCTGCTTTAGCTGACCTAAAAAGATTGAGCGCAACGATTTAAGCTTATCTTTTCAAATCTAATAATTTAAGTTTTGTATTTAGAGAAAAAATCGCTTTGCTCTTTTTTTCAGGTCAGCTAAAGCAGACCACCACGTGCTCAAAAGTAGCTCACATATCCAAAGTGCGATTTCACACTTCGAAGATCAAACGGGTTACCCTTCTGTTTTCCCACAGCCAAACTAAAAGCAAAAACACCAATTTTCGTTTCAAAAGTAATCCCTGCTCCTACTCCAACCGGCGTATCGTATTCACGTGAATCTATTGTTATATTCTCCACATAACCATAATCTCCAAAAGCAAAAAGAAAAGAATTTTGTCCAATCAATAATCGATACTCCAATGTTCCAATCACATAATTGGTCGTAAAGATAGACTCTTCATCAAAGCCTCGAAGTAATCGATTTCCTCCCAAACGAAATTGTTCATTTCTAAAAATGGGCGACTGCGAAATAATCCAACCTGAAGTAATTGAGCCCTTAATTGTACTTCGCTTAAAAACGGGAATGTACTTTTCTATCTTTCCTTCCAACTGATATTGAAAAGTCCGCAAGGTCAAAGAATCGTATAAACTTTGAAAAGTGAAATCAGGATCGGAAGTTTCCAAGCCGATAATTGAATTATTTTCTTTGATCCGTTTAAAGCCTGCGCCTACTCGCAAAAGTGTCCCCCATCCTTTTCGTGGATTGAATCGATAATCCAATTTTTGCAAATTATATTCAAGTCCAAAAACAGAATTGGTGAGATCTAACTCTGCTGGTAATTTTTTGGCAGCGATGATTTGAGACTCGTTGACAGTCAACAAATTTGTTGTTCGTGTATTCCAAAATGCTTTTAGATAATTTCCTCCTTCCAACAAATATTGAATTCCAAAATCTGATTCAATTTGTAAAAAGGTCGAATCTTTTTTGTACAAATCAAATTTAAAATCTACACCAAATGGAAAATTTAAAATGTATGGATACGCAAATTGCAATTCCAATTCTTGCGTTCCTGGAGCGAGTTGTTGGAACTCCGCAAAGATTCTTTCTCCTAATCCAAATTGGTTGTGCATGTCAGCATTAAAGGTTCCTGTGATTAAAAAATTTCGCTGAGAGGGACTACTAGAACTATTCGTCCGAGGTAAAACTCCTACTAAAAAATCGAAACGACTCGCCTTCTTTTTTTTCAAAAATAAATTAATCGTTGCTTTGTCTCCTTTAAAAGTGATTGTCAAATCTTTCGCTTCTTGCACGAATGGTAATTCTCGAATTCGTTGTCGGATTTTTTGAATTTTACTCTTATCGTACAAGTCTCCTTTCTTAAAACCTAAATAATTCTCGAGGTAGCGAGTGGATATTTTCACTTCTCCTTTTATTTTAATTCCATCAATTGTGATCAACCTATTTTTTTGCATAAAAAGCTGTGCAGCAATTTCCCCATCATTAATTTTAATATTTTTTAAACCAACTTCTGCGAATGGATAACCATTATTTTCAGCGTAAGTCAACAATGACTTTTGCAACTTCAATACTTCTTGATAATAAAAATCTTTGTTTTGATACAGTCGTTTTCGAAAACCAATTTGTTCTAAGAATGCAGGTTCTACATTTCCATTTTCCAAACTAGCCCATTCGTACTTTTTGCCAATGAAAATTTTTGCAAAGAAGGTTTTCTCGAAACGATAAATACTATCCACAGATGCTTCCAAATAGGCATTGCCGTGCAATTGTAACAATACTTTTGCGAGTTCATTTCTAATCGAAAGGGAATCGGAAAATGATGGTGGAATCTCGATTTGATTTTTGAGAAATGATTCGGTTTGGTCGATTGGTTCAAGTTTGAGATTATAGCGAGTTGGAATTTGGGCAGAAAGACTTATTGAAAAAAGAAAAAGTACCAAACAGAAAATTGTTGAATATCCAATATTGAACAAGAAATGTTCTATCTCCAATATTGTTTCACATATCGATTGTTGAATATTGGACATTCCTTGTTCGATATTGGATATTCTATTTTCTTTTTTCTTCATTAAAAATTAAAACGTTCGTTTTTGAAAAATATGTTTTGGTTAAAATTAATACTTTTGTGATTATGAGCGGAATTTATATTCATATCCCTTTTTGCAAACAAGCATGTCATTATTGCAATTTTCATTTTTCGACTTCGATGAAGTATAAATCGGAAATGATTGATGCTATAATAAAAGAAATTGAGTTGCAAAAAGACTATCTCGTCGACAAAAACATCGAAACGATTTATTTTGGCGGTGGAACTCCTTCCCTTTTAGATGAGCGAGAGTTGAATCTTTTTTTTGAAAAAATCAATCAAACTTTCACCGTAGCTAAAGATGCTGAAATTACGCTCGAAGCCAATCCTGATGATTTGACTTTAGAAAAATTACAAATACTTAAATCTACGCCGATCAATCGATTAAGCATTGGCGTGCAATCTTTTGCCGAAATAGACCTAAAGTCAATGAACCGTGCACATAATGTTATGGAAGCTGAAAGTTGCATCCAAAATGCGCAAGCACTCGGCTTCGATAATTTAACGGTAGATTTAATTTATGGTTCACCAACTACTTCAAATGAACAATGGGAAACGAATGTGCAAAAATTGTTTGACTTCGAAATTCCGCATTTGTCCTGCTATTGTTTGACTGTCGAACCAGGGACAGCACTAGATCATTTTGTCAAAAAAGGAAAAGCACAACCTGTGGATGATGAAAAATCTGCGCACCAATTTGAGATACTGATGCAGATGATGGAAGCGAATGGTTACGATCATTATGAGATTAGTAATTTTGCAAAACCAGGGAAATATGCTCGACACAATTCAAATTATTGGTCAGGAGAATCTTATCTCGGAGTTGGTCCTTCTGCCCATTCTTTTGATGGAAAAAGTCGCCAATGGAATATTGCTAATAATGCACTTTACTTAAAAGCTATAGATTTTGACAAAAATGATTTGACTAAAAATGGAAGTCGATTTGAGAAAGAAATTCTGTCTTCGGAGCAACAGTATAATGAATATGTGATGACTGCCTTACGAACGATGTGGGGTTGTGATGTGGGAAAAATAAAAATCTGGGGAGATAATTTTGAAAAATATTTTTTAAAAACGGCTGAGTCTTTTATTCAAAATGAAACAATGCTGCGAGATGGTGATACTTTTATTTTGACTAAGAAAGGAAAATTGTTAGCGGATAATATTGCGATGGAATTATTTTTTGAAGCGTAATGTAGAAGGAATTTCCAAGTCCAGTTTTACACAAAAAAGGTCATCGAAAAAAATTCGATGACCTTTTTTATTTTTGAGGGACGAGACTTAAAAGGTCTCGTTACATTTTATTTCAAAATAAATGCATCCTCTTTCGTAATTGGAAAATAATGATCCACTTCTTCTTTTAAAATTTGTGCAGTCGTTTCTTCGACGGAACAAACTTCTACTCTTACTCCTCTTGACTTCAAGTGTCGAACTAAATCTACATAATCCGAATCGCCTGAAAGTATGATAATAGTATCCACTTTTTCTGCAATCTGAGTTGCGGTGATCGTCAATGGAATGTCTGCCGATTTGTAGCAAGGCATTACCGAACCATGAAAAAGTCGGTGCAATCGCTCTGCTAATTTATCTGAAATATTTAATCCTTCTCGAAAATAAATTAATCGACTCAACCCTCTGTCCATCAAGATTCTAGGAATCAAGACATCAAAATTTACAACTGCATTTTTATTGTTGGTTAATTTGGTGAGGCTTATTTCGATATTGTTACCGTCGATCAATACTGCCACATTCTGGTGTATTCTTACTTCTGCCATAGTATTTTATTTTATATAATTTAATTGAACCACAAACACTTCGCTTGACGAACCTTGGTTAAATCAAAATTGAATCGTGGTTCTTGGTTCGTCTTCTTGATTGAAACGAACAAATTACTAATTATGTTCTACTTTTCTTACTGACAAAGTACATGTCAGTTTCTCCGATATGTTTTATCATCACCTTTCCTCGGTGCTCGCAATCAAAATGATCTTTAACTAATTGATAAGTTGCTTCTGAAATATTGACTTTTTTCTCTGCTCCATTCTGTTCCATGCGAGAGGCTGTATTAACTGTATCCCCCCAAAGGTCGAAGGCGAATTTTTTTATTCCAACAATTCCTGCCACAACTGGACCGGTGTGTAAACCAATTCTTGCTTCGAAATATAGTTGTCCTTTGTTCTTTTTTTCTATTGCAATTTTTTCTAAAAATTCTTGAATCTCTAGTGCGGCTAAAACCATTTGGGAAGCACTTTTTTCATTTTTGACAGACATTCCACTTACACACATGTAAGCATCTCCGATGGTTTTTATTTTTTCTAATTGATGCTTTTCAATAATTCTATCAAAGGCTTTGAAATAAAAATCAATTTCAGCCACCAATTGTTCGGGACCTAAATCTTGCGATATTTTTGTAAAATCTTTAAAGTCAGAAAAAAATACGGTGACTGAGTCGTAACGTTTGGCTTTGGCTTTTCCATATTTTTTTAACTCGTCAGCTGTTTCTGCAGGAAGGATATTTAGCAGCAAATCATCTGATTTTTTCTTTTCTCTTTTCAATTCGTTAGTTCGAACTTGCACCTCTCTTTCCAAATTCTTTTCATTTTCTTTCAATGTATAAATTCGATAATGATAGGCTAAAAATAAAATTCCTGCTCCAATAATTCCACATCCTAAAAGGAACCACCAAGTTTTGTAATAAGCTTGTTGAACTTTTAACTTTATAGCTAATTCTTTTTTGTTCCAATCATTCTTATTAGCGGCTGCTCTCACTCTAAAAGTGTAATCGCCTGCTGGAATCCCATTGAACCTTGCAGATGTTGCGGTGGAAGGTTCAGACCAATCACTATCGTATCCTTCCAAAATATAACTGTAAATAGTTCCTGAAGGGTTTTTATAATTGGTCAAAGCAAAATTGAAAACAAAAAATTTATCATGATAAGTCAATTCAAAAGATTGATTTTGAGAAAGATCATTTTTAAAATTTATCATCTCACCTTTCACGTCATCCAGTTTGGAAAAAGAAGTAAGAATCAAATTTGCCTCTTTTAATTTCTCTTCTTTTAGAAAATTTTCATTGGGATAAAATGCATTGACTCCTTTTATACTTCCAAAATATAATCGCCCATCTTGAGTTTGGTAAAATGAAACTCGATTAAACTCATTGGTCGTTAACCCATTTTGTTTGTAAAAATTAATAAAGGTTTCATTGGCAATACTCATCCTCGAAATTCCAACATCTGTACTCATCCAAAGCGCAGTATCGCCTTCTGACAAAAGTCCATTGATAAAATTATTGGGCATACCATTTTTAATAGTAAAAGTTTGGATCGTTTCTTTTTGAATATTTATTTTTTGAATTCCTTGAGCTGTCCCGACCCATAAATTACCATCATTATCTTCGTAGGTAACATTAATTCTATTACTTGTTAATCTTACCGTTGAACTCGAATCGCTTGTGTAGTGTGCTATAGCGCCTTGTTTTGGATCGATTTTATATAATCCATCTTGTAGTGTCGAAAGCCAAATGTAGTCGTTAGTTTTACCTTGATAAAGGTATGCTGCATCAAGCTTAGCTGTATCGATGAGTTGATTTTGATCATGGAATTCTATCAATTCTTTGGTATCGGGATTGTAAGTGTAAATCCAATTACGGTAAGCGAACCAGAGATTTTCATCTTTGCCAACAATACAAACTCCGAGGTCAATAGAAGGTTTATTAAAAACAGTATCGACCTGCTGCGTTTCTAAATCTATGCGGCGGCCGTTACCTGTCCAAAGTGCATTTTTATAATAAGTCAATCCAAAGGGAAAATTAAAATAATCGTTTCTAGGAAAAAGTGGTTGAGGTGTATTTTCTCCTTTTTTTAATATATGTATCGAGTTGTAATAACTGAAATAAATATTACCTTCTTCATCTTCGGTAATGCCTCGAATACTACAAAAACCATTGGTACAATATTCACTCCCTTCGGCGAGGTAGTTGTCAAATATTTTTTCGGAGCGAGAAATTTTAATGACCCCATATTCTGACGCTGCCCAAATGATTCCCATTTCGTCTTGAAATAAATGTCGGATGTTGCAATAATTATTAGTCAACTCTTTTATTTCTAAACTGTAGTCAGTTAATCTTCCTGTCGATTTTTCCAAATAAAATAAAATGCCAAGTCCTCCAATCCAAATGTCTCCATTTTTTCCAATCAAAAGAGAGTTAGTGGTTTCTCGATTGGAAACTGATTTCATAACAGGGTGTACACGGAACTTCTTTTCGCCTTTTGGTAAAAAATATAAGCGCCCATCATCCATAAGCGCCCAAAGCGTTTGATCATCATCAATCTGCATTTGGACGATCCATGCTTCGTTATTATTTTCTTTTGGAAAATTAAATTGCTGAACAACTTTTCCTCCTTTTTGTATTTTTAAAAGCTCGTTAGAACTGTTAGCTAAATAAATATGTCCATGTGCCCAAATCATCCCTCGTTTGGATGCATTGCCTTCGCACTTCATGACATCTTTAAGCCGATTGTCGGTTCCTAATTTTTGTAAAAAAGATTCGCCTGCATCTTTTTGGTAAGTGATATTCCAAATGTTACCGTCGTCATCTTGAACGAGACTTCCTGGTGTTCGATTTTTATTATAAACTGCACTTTCTTTGCTTGCGTTGATTTTTTGATGCTGATAATTTCTTCCATTAAGTGTCGTCAAATTATTTTCACCAGCCATCCAAAGCATAGTGTCGGAAGTGATGAGTAATTCGGAGATATAATTTTGAGGGATAAAATTCTCTTTGGATAAGTTGCTAAAATGAGTAAAGCGAGTACCATCATATTTATTAAGTCCATTGATCGTTGCCACCCAAATATATCCGTATGGATCCTGCTGGATTTTAAAAGCATTTCGATGACTAAGTCCTTCTTCAAATGAAAATAGCTTAAAGTCTATTTTTTCTTTTTGGGAAAAAACGGCTGTAGTGAAAAAGAATAAACTAAGGAGTAAAAGTAGGTTCCGCATTTTTTTTATAAAAAACTTAAATATGGATCATTTGAAATATGATGGAAAAATAGGAATTTTTTTCGCCACAAAAGACACAATGAGTCACAAAACTTTTTGAAGTCATTTATAAAAAAAGGGTTCAAGTCATTTATTGACTTGAACCCTTTGGTTTTTATTTTATTTTAAAATAATTATCTAAGGACGGTAACGTTTCCCTTTTCTTCATAAGTTTTTCCATTAATACATCTTGCTTGTAAATAGTAACCATAAACATCATTACTCACTGCCTCTCCGTTATGCGTTCCATCCCAAGCAGAATCTACGCTATTTCCTTCAAATACTTTTTCTCCCCATCGATTGTAGATCACAAAATGAACTTCATCAACGACTACACTTTCTACTTTTAATACATCATTTCGACCATCACCATTTGGACTAAATACATTCGGGAAGAAGACATAAGGTTTTTCACAAATGTCGAGTACTGTTACTAATACACTAGTAATCGTTGTACAATTATTGTCTAAATCAGTAACGAGTACTTGGTATTCTGTATCTGTATCGGGCATTGCTTCTGGAGCCTTATCTTCTGTTGGATTATTTCCAAGAAGTGAACTAGCAGGACTCCATAAGTAGTTATAACCTTCAACGTTGTTCGGATGATTTACATCTAGTTGTACTATTTCACCTAAAATGATAGTGTCTGGATCTGCTGTTGCTTGAACGTTATCAGAAATATCAATGATATTAATATTGAATGTTTCTTCTATTTCACATCCATATTCATTAGAAACATTAACAGTATAAGTACCTGAGACAGAAGGAGTCAACGTTAATGTTGAATCCATTCCGATAGACATTCCATTTGGATCAAACCATTCGTACATCATCATTTCTCCATTAGAAACTGCACCTCCAAGAATGATTAATTCTGAATTAAGACAATTATCTACATCATTTAACGCAGTAATAATTTCAGCATTCCCAGCAAAAATACTATCAACAGTTGGACAACCATATTGATCCATCGCTTCTACATAATAGTATTGCGGTGCATCCATATTATCAAAGTTCATTTCTATTGTTGGGGAACCAATCATTAATGGGTCATTAGGATATTCATTATACCAATTATAATCATCCGCTAAAGAACTAGAAGCATTAAATGTTACCATACCTGCTTCACATAAAATACTATCAGGATCAGAAGTTACCATTAAATCAGTTAATTGAGTAGGAACTAAAACAAAGACTTCTTCTACTATAGAACAAGGATTAGTTCCTGAAAAATCAGTAATAGTAACTGAATAAGATGTAGAAACCGTAGCAGTTATCATCGGATTAAATTCATTCGGATCTCCATTTGGAGCTGGTGACCAAGTATATTGATAACTAGGATTTCCATTTGGATTTAAGAAAGTATCAACTCCTATACAAGCTACAATCGTATCTGCAAGAATCACATTGATTACATTGATCTCAATTTCTTGTGAAAGAGAATCCACACAACCATCTTCAGACATAACATAAAGCGTTAATGAATCCATTACACTTTGAGTAATTAACATAGAGTCTTGTGTATTTGTTGAAATGGTATCTCCTTGCCATACCCACCAAACGCTATCTATCTGACCAAAAATATTAGTTGATGTATCCGTAAAGATTAACGTCGTACTATTTTCTATACAAGTGTCATATTCAAGTGTAAATCCTGTATCAAAAATTGGATCGTCTGCTACAGTTATTACTTGAGTAACTGTATCAGGTAAACATGCTGCATTATTTGTTCCTGGAGGCAAGATCATCAAAACAGTATAATCACCAGCAGACATATAATTATGTGTTGTTGAGATTGCTGTATCTTGAGCTGAACCATCTCCGAAGTTCCAAATCATATCTGTGCCACTTGCACTTGTATAATTTACTTCAAGACCGATACATTGTTGCTTGATGATAAAGTTAGTAGTTGTGTCTTGAACAGAAACTGTAACCGTATCAAATTGCTCACAATTAAATTCATTGATTGAATATAAATAAACTTCAAAGGTTCCCGTATCAGTAGTAACTAAAGTTGGAGTTGCCAAAGTGTCTGTATCTATAACAAATAGATTAGTTGGAGTCCATACATAATCAACATCTTGACTTGGAATATTATTCGTAGCCATTAATTGAGTTGGATCACCTAAACAGACTGATGTATTTGGAGTAACTGAAATGTCAATTGCGTTTTGCATAACTACCATTGAATCTATAGCTGTACATCCGTTTAATTCAGCTACTGCATAAATTGTATTTACACCAGAAGGAATATTTAAGTACGCAAAAGGAGAACCTGTTCCGATAAGTACGCTATCTTGATTTAACCACGAAATAGTTGCTCCTGTAGTTGCAGTAGCATTTACAGTTGTGAAGTTTTCACAAGTAGAGATTGTGTCAGGATCAACTGAGATAGTTACTTCCATTGGTTCGCTGATCATAAATGAATCAACTTTTGTACAAAGGTTTTGATCTGCAACTGTTACAGTATAGGTTCCAGCAACCAAATTGGTTGCTATCGCTGTCGTTTGTCCATCACTCCATAAATAAGTATAATCAGGTGTTCCACCTGAAGGAGTAACATTAATTGATGCATTTGCATCTCCAAAACAATCTAAAGGAGTAATTACTTGAGTTAAAGTAATTGGATCGTCTTCATTAATTTCAACTTCTTCAACAGCGGTACATCCAACTGCATCAATTACTGTAACTGTGTAGGTTCCAACAGAGAGTCCAGAAATAATATCTGTACTTCCGATTACTCCATTTGAATCTTCCCAATTATAACTATATGGAGAAGTCCCACCACTCGGAGCAGCACTTACTTGTCCATCAGTTGTAATATCATTAGCACAAGCTATATCTTCAGCATTAGCGTTTACATCAGGTCCACCAATATAAACTACCTCGATAGAATCACTTATTGATACTGAACTTGCATCAGTTACTGTAACGAAATACATTCCAGCAGTTAAATTCATAATCATAGCTGTATTTCCAACAACTACATCATTACTATTTTCCCAAACAAAAGATACTGGTGGATTACATCCAACAATAGAAGCCACAGCTGTTCCATTAGTACCTGGATTACAAGTCTCAGGTGTACTTGATAGTGAGAGTGCACATGGAGGTGGACTAGTAATACATGGTTCAGCGGTTGTAGTACATCCATTAGCATCTGTAACAGTAACTGTATAACAACCAACCGGTATGTCCATAATATTTTGGGTCGTATCTCCTGTACTCCATAAGTAGGTATACCCTGGAGTTCCTCCAGTAACCATAATAGAAATTGAGCCATCACTTCCTCCAGTAGTAGATGGAGGAGAAGTTGTTGCTGTGATTGTAGTTACTGGTGGTTCCACTATCGTAACTTGAGAAACGGAAGTACACCCAGTAACAGTATCTGTAACCGTAACAGTATAAGTTCCAGCTGTAAGAGTTGTAATTGTTTGAGTGGTTTCATTATTACTCCACATATAAGTATAGGTTCCGCTTCCATTAATTCCAGTTACTGTTGCAGTTCCTGTACTATCTCCATTACATATATTGTTCGTTGATGTTACAGAAGAGGTAATTCCTCCACTTCCAGTAATGACTCCTGAACCTGTAACTGTCAATCCATTTCCATCAGTTACCGTTACCAAATATGTCCCATTCAATAAATCTGAAATAGTTTGAGTGGTTCCAACTGGTGCTCCTGTCCCTGCAGTCCAGTTATATGTATAAGTTGTACTTGAACAATTAGAAGTAATTGTTGCTGTCGCTGTTCCGATACTATTATTAATACAATCGTTATTAGTAGTAGTTACAGTTAAATTTAATGTACAAGGTACTTGTGGAATACAAATTGTTTCACATGTTGCAGATCCATTATTAGAAACAATTACCGTATAACATCCTGCAACCAAACCAGAAATATCTTGAGTAGTTGCTCCATTACTCCATAGATAGGTATAATTGGAACTTGAACCTCCACTTGGTTCAATATCTATTGCCCCATCAGATGCTCCTGGACCACTTGGATCTGTTGCACTAATCGTGGTAATAACTATTGTACTAGTATTTGAAATGGCAATATTTGCTGTAAAAACACCAATACAACCATTTTGATCGGTAACTGTAACAGTATAATCTCCTGCAGATAAACCTGTAATATTAGCAGTTGTAGCTCCATTGCTCCATGCATATGTATAAGGAGCAACTCCAGTAGTAACTATTGCATTTGCCGTTCCAGAACTTCCATTAACACAAGTATTAGTTGTTGTAATATCTACCCAAATACCTTCTGGAGATAATTCAATCGTTTCTGATCCTGTCGTAGTACAACCATTTTGATCGGTAACTGTAACAGTATAGGTTCCAACTGATAAATTATTGACAACTGATGTTGTTGCTCCATTACTCCATAAAAAAGTCATTTGACCTGCTCCTCCACTTGTACTTACAGCAACATGTCCGTCCATACTTCCTACACAGGTTTCATTAGAATGACTTGTTGTAATTGTTATTTGATTTTCTTCTCCAATGGTTGTTGTGAAAACACCGATACAACCATTTGAATCTGTTACAGTAACTGTATAATCTCCAGCAGATAAACCTGTAATATTAGCAGTTGTTGCTCCATTACTCCATGCATATGTATAAGGAGCAACTCCGGTAGTAACTATTGCATTTGCTGTTCCATTACTTCCGTTAAAGCAAGCGTTAGTTTTCGTAATATCTACCCAAATACCTTCTGGGGAAAGTTCAATTGTCTCTGATCCAGATGTAATACAACCATCTTGATCCGTAACTGTAACCGTATAAGTTCCAACCGATAAATTATTTACAACAGAAGTCGTTGCTCCGTTGCTCCATAAAAAAGTCAGTTGACCTGTTCCTCCACTTGTACTTACAGCAACATGTCCGTCCATACTTCCTACACAAGTTTCATTGGAATGACTTGTTGTAATTGTTATTGAAGTACAAGGAGGATCTTCAACTTCAACAATTGTGGTGGTGGTACATCCATTCGAATCAGTAACTGTTACTGTATAAGTTCCAGCAGTTAAATTGGTTGCTGTCGCTGTCGTTTGTCCATCACTCCATAAATAAGTATAACCAGGTGTTCCGCCTGAAGGAGTAACTGTTGCTGTTCCATCGTTTCCTCCACTTACTGTTACATTGGTTCCTGATCCAGTAGCTATTAACTCACTTGGCTCGGTGATCGTTGCAGATGTAGTTGTAGTACACCCATTATCATCTGTAGCAGTTACAGTATACGTTCCTGCTGTTAAATTTGAAATTGTTCCAGTCGTTTCACCATTACTCCATGAATAGGTAATTGACCCCGTTCCTCCTGTTGAAGAAACCGTAATTGATCCACCATTTCCTCCATGACATAAAACATTTATTGTAGTTGTAGTAGTTACGGTTAATACTGGAGGCTCTGGAACCGATACAGTAGTTACTGTAGTACATCCTCCTTCACCCGTAACTGTTACAGTATAATCACCTGCTATCAAATTTGGAATTGTCGCACTAGTTCCACCATTACTCCATGAATATGAAAATGGTCCATTTCCAGAGGTTACCACTACAGTTGCACTTCCATCATTTCCTCCAAAACAAGACACAGGAGTAGATGTACCAGTAATCACAATTTGAGGATTCGTCAATTCAACCGTTAAAGTTGTCGTTGATGGACACCCATTTGCATCCGTTACTGTAACTATATAATCACCTGCGGTTAAATTATTCGCAGTTGCTGTTGTTTGTCCATCACTCCATAGATAAGTATAACCAGGTGTTCCTCCTGAAGGAGTAACTGTTGCTGTTCCATCTGCATCTCCAGAACAAGTTTCATTAGTTGTATTCGAAATAACAACAATCGTTGTTGGTTCCGTAATTGTTACTGGACCATAATTTGAACATCCATTTGTATCAGTTACAGTAACTGTATATTGACCCGCAGCCAAGTTTACTGGATCGGCATTGGTAGTCCCTGCTGGATCGTTCCAAATATAAGTATAAGGAGCAACACCTGTCATTACACTTACGTGAGCTGTTCCATCACTTCCACCATTACAAGTAACAGGTGTAGAAGTAAACATTAACCAAACACCTTCAGGGTCTAATGTGATTTCAGCTATTGCTGTTCCTGTACAACCTGCATCATCAGTAGCTGTTACCGTATAGGTTCCAGTTGTTAAATTAGTAGCAGTTGCAGTAGTTTGACCATCACTCCATAAATAGCTAATTGGGCCTACACCAGCAGCAGTCGCTGTAGCAGAAGCATCACTACTTCCTACACATGTTTCCATAGTTATAGCTGAAGTAACAACTTGTATCGTACATTGTGCTGACATCTGAATAGAAAACAGCATCAATGCGAATATATTGAGTAATAATATTTTTTTCATAGTACAAAATTTATGCGTACGCAAGTTGGGATTTTGATTGTTTGAATTTTATTATAATTATCTCGTGACTGGTTTCAACTTTCTTTCAATTGTTTTAACCACTACTTTACGTCGTCTAGATGCATTAATACCGTAAACTGATAATTCTCCATTATCAGGTATCGACTTAATAAACTCTAGACTGGCATCAGCATCAGGTGTTTCTCCAACAGGAACTAATTTAAAAGTAAAAAGATTTCCTTTTGTTACACTTTTGTCATTTGCATCGTCAGGTAAAGCAGCCCTCAATGTTGCACTACCTTTTTCTTTAATGTAATTGTTAATACTGAAAATTCTTCGATAAGCTAAATCATCATTGTAAGCTTTAGTAGCTCTTGGACTAGTATAACCATTAATCGCTATTTCAAAATAATAATCATCAGAATCTTTATATTCTTCTGCTAATTCTTCTAGATAAAGAATAAAGAAGTCTAGTTTCTCTTTCCCTACCGTTACACTATCTCTAAAGAATGAAAGAACTTCTTCTTCATTTTGTCCTCCGTATCTGTTATTCTTTTTGATATAAGTTTTAACCATACCATTTTCATCTACGTAAGTAGTATAAAGGTCAATGTATTTCTCATTTGTAACTCTTTGGTTAGGAGATTTTCTACCATTTGTTCTAAATGGTTTATCATTATGGAAATAGACTATCGCCTCAATACCTAAATCAACATATTCATCATTTAAATAAACAGTATCAATTAATGTGGTTGGAGTAGTATAAAGTCTAGTATCTCTAATTGCTTCATTAGATGAGCCATTTGGAGAATATCCTTTTTTGGATGCAACTAATTTGTATTCCTCTCTAAATTCTAGATCACTTTCATAGAGGTTATCTTTTTCTATACTGTTCAAAGAAGGTCGATTAGTTACTTCAAAAGTACATCCATCCAATTCTCTTGTTATATATTCATCTGATCCATCCATTCTAAATCTAGAAAAAGCATACACTTCCCAGTTTATATCTGGAGTATGGTATAACTGTTTTTGTATAGTTTGACTTTCCGTAATTCCTTTAGTTGTAAAACTAGTATCAGTTGTAGTCCATCGTTTTCCTCTTACTGATTCTACTCTATAATCTTTGTCTAACTCTAATGGGAATTCATAAAAATTACCATTAGGATCTAATTTCTTTTCTCCTACTAAAATTGGATTACTAGGATCCGTAACATCATATAAAGCGACTTCACAACTATCTAACCCTTCCTCTCCAGTTAATGTATTAAATGTTGTTACCTCTAGTTTAACATTGATAATTTCCATTTTATAAATATCATCACAACACGTCTCTAAACCTTCTCCTTTATATACAACCCCTAACCGATTGGTAGAAAAGTAAATCGTTTCCTCTTCATCATCAGATGAATAGTAATAATCATCATAACTACTATTGATTGGTTTTTCTAGCGCTGAAGGTTGAACAAACCCTTCTCCTTCCTCTTTTTGTTTTGCTTGATATATGTCATATCCTCCAAATCCTTGGTAACCCTTTGAACTAAAGTAAAGCGTCTTATTCGCTTTATTAAAAAATGGAGTCACATCATCTTCTGGCGTATTTACATCAATTTTACTTGGTGTACTAACTCGACCATCTGCTTCGATGATACTGCAATAAATATTCATATCATCATTTGCACCACCTAAACTATCTGCTCGGTTTGTTACAAAAAACAAAAGTTCTTTTCCTAGATTTTCATCATATCCAATATTTGGTTGGGTACTTGTAGAGCCTGTCAGGTTTACTGCTTCTGGCAATCGAATCGCATCTCCCCATAATCCACTACTTTTATCTCTATAATAAATTTCGCATTCAAATTCCGTAGCATTAATTCTTTTACAAAGCGTAAAATACATTCGGTCTCCAGTAGTACTAAATGCAGTATGTGCTACAAATGTCCCCTTCTCATCTTTTGCCCAATTAATTGGACTTGTCGTTCCACCTTCACCTGCATAATCAGAAGTATACATTCGAGTAACTTCTGAATTTGGATCTGGGCAAGAATTAAGTTCATCAAATTTCAAAGCAGAATAATACATACTACTATTATGCTCTAAAGGTGCAAATTCAGTCTGATGTGTATTTACACTTCTCAAAGAATCTATCTTATATCTTTCATTCTTCTTTTGATTTTCTGCCCATTCACAATTTTGAATGGCTTCCTTTACACTTTTCGCATTTTTTTTTCTTTCTTGATTTCCATTGACCGATCCACCTTTAGTAGTTTGTCCCGCTTCTCTTTCAAAATTAGTATAATGTCTAATTGCATCCTTATACTCACCTTGAATGTGATAAACTCTTGCCAACTGAAATTCGACTGACGAATGATTTGCTTTTTTCGTACTTAACATTACTTTTTTGTAGGCGCTCTCAGCAATACTATATGCTTTAAATTCCCTTGCTGCTTCACCAAGCTTGTACATATATTCTAAAGCCACATCATTATCAATATTTTCTTCTTTAAATATAGAAGAATCAGGATGGCATTTAGTTTTTGCTCTATATGCCATTTCATAATATTTCCAAGCAGAATAGTAATCCTTGTTATCCATGGATTTTTCGGCCGCCTTCTTGATTGACCTAAGACTTGTAGATTGAGCATATGATGAACTCATTCCCAAGAAAAGAGCAAATATTAGGAGAGTATATATTTTATTCATCTTGATGTATTTTCTTTTTTTAACCGGTTTCGAGTAAGTGTTTTTTAATAAATAGGGTTACAATTTTTGTAACTACCAAGTTGAGGTTTTACAAAAATATAAGCTACGGATAATTCTATTCCACCTCTTCCATTGGTAACTTCATTGAATCCTGAAGTATTCCAATCATAACTCAATCCAAATTTCCAAGAATTATATCCTACTTCTACATTTGGAATTATTGCATCTCCCAATCTGAAATTAACTCCGAATAATACATTTAACTGTGAAGTAAGCTCATTGACTAAATGAATTTTTGCCCCTAAACCAACTACAATTTCTTGATGAGGGCCATGATCTTGGTACATTCCAACCAAAACCAAATCTAAAGGATCAATTAACCTAAATGTTCCTAAACCGTAAAGTGCTAAACGTATCGGAAGAGTTTCCATGTCATCACTATAAAAGCTTTTGTTAGGTTGATTGATGTGAAAAAGACCAACTCCCAAATCAAATTTCGTTCGATTTTGATTATTCCAACTACTTTGAGAATTAGGTTTTTGAAAATGCCAATTCAACCCAACAGAAAAATCTCCATAGAAAACACTTTCATCAGTAAAGTTTTCACCAGAAGCCGTGTTAGGATCAAAAATTCTTGTACCAAATTGACTCCCCCACTCTAGGTCTTCTGTACTAAATGCTCTTTGGTAGCCACTTAATTGGACACCCAAAGTCATAAAGTTATTATTGTTTACCCGATGAGTGTAAGAACCATTCAATGCTAATTGAGTCGTACTTAATTTCGAGTCACCAGCTTGATCATAATTAAAGATTAATCCACCCGCCCATTGATCATGGTTCGAACAAAATTTATCAAATTTCATATCAGCTGCTCCCGAAAAGGTTAGATAAGAAACGGAAGGATCCCATTGACTTCTATAATTGCCAACAAATCGTACATCTCCACCAAATATCCCTGTAAGGGCTGGGCTGAGATTTATGGGTGCATTTCCAAATTGAGAGAAATGAATGTCCTGGGCATTCATTTGAATATTAAATATACTCAATAATAAAAATACACCGAAGCCTTTGTAAAAGGAGTAAAGTGTTTTCAATCGTGAATGTTTTTGTTTATGAATTAATATATATCTATTGATATCCCAGTTTACCTTGTGTAATGGTAAATCAGAATAAAAATTGCTTTAAACATCGCTTGATAGGCTATAACTATATCAGCTAGGGGGAAATCAGTTTGAACAGTTTAGAGATAGGAAACTCTAATTTAGAGAGATAAGAATTATTTTATGTACAAATTTTAAAGTTTAACTTCTTATTCTACAAAGATGAACATTTTTTCTTTGTAACACAAATATGTACATTTCTTAATGTTTACGGAATCTCTATCTTATTAAGTGCTTTTTTTCAGTCACTTAAACCAAAAATAGGTATTTGCTTTTTAAAAAAATAATATATAAGGATATTTTTATATTACGGTAGGGTAAAAAAAGGAAGTGGTATTTTTACATTAAAATTTATCATTATTTGTTTTAACAAACAAAAAAACCTCTACTATCCTTACTTTTAAAGGTTTTCTTCTTAATTATTTTGCCAAAAATCAATTACGCTTTTGCCAAAGTCTCAATTCCAGAAATTAATCTATCTAAATCTTTCGTCGTTGAATATACATTTGGTGCAACTCTAACTCCATGAATATTTTCCCAATTGATTCCAACAGTATGAATTTGATAGTCTCTAAATAGAAGACTACTTACCTCTCCAGGTGTTTTTCCTTCAATAGAAAATAGTCCAATTGCACAACCAAATTCTGGTTTTAGTGAAGTATGTATCTTCACTTTTGGCAAATTCATTACTTTTTCCATCCAATAATTCTTTAAATAATGGAGTCTTTTTTGTTTTCGTTCTCCACCTATCCAATGATGGAAATCAACAGCTTGTCCTATCGCTTGTTCAATTGCAAAAGACCGAGTTCCAAGAGATTCAAATTTTTTAATATTCTCTCCTTCTGGCTCTTCCCCTGCAAATAATGGAAACAAATTTTTAATCTTATTTTTTTTCACGTACAACAGTCCACTTCCAAAAGGAGCACACAACCATTTATGTAAACTCGTTCCAAAGTAATCACAATCTAAATCCGATATTTTAAAATCAAGATGAGCGAAAGTATGTGCTCCATCTACAACTACTTCAATATTTTTCTTTCGAGCTTCTGCTGCAATTTCATTAACAGGTAAGATTTGCCCTACCCAATTTATCATATGCGTTATATTGACCACTTTCGTTTTTGAAGTAAAAGCATCTTTGAATTTCTGAACAATTTCTTTTTTGTTTTCAATTGGAAAATCAAAAGAAATAAAATTCAATACTATCCCTTCTCGCAACGCTCTTTGTTTCCATGCATTAATCACATTTGGATAATCCTGTTTTGTCAAAACAACTTCATCCCCTCGCTGCAATCGCAAACCAAAGATAACAGTCTCCAATGCTTCTGAAGCATTTCGATTGATAGCAATCTCCTCTGTCGATACTCCTGCAAGATCAGCCAATTTATATCGCAAACCTTCCCTTCCTCTATCCAAAACTCTCCACATATAATAACTTGGCGCCTCGTTACTCAAGCGATTATATCTTTCTACTGCATCTTGTACTACCTTTGGAGAAGGACTCACTCCTCCATTATTGAGATTAACAATATTTGCGGAAACCGTATATGCCTTTTTGACTTGATACCAAAATTCTTCATTGTTCGCCAAGTCTTCGGCGTTCCAATCTCTATACTTTAAAATTTCCGTGTGTATATTGTTAGAAAAGGCAGGATTTAAGAATGGAGCGAAAGTTAGAGCACCTGCTGCTCCACTTATCTTTTGGAGAAAATTTCGTCTATTGTCGTTCAAAACTATTGGTTATAAATGGTATATAAATAAATTCAAAATGGCTTTTTTAACTGATTAATTAAATCAGTAGTACAACTTCCGCCAAATTCAATTAACTATTTATTCTCCTTCCCAAACTGAGTCAATACTCCATGCTTGTGGTTTATCAGAAAAGAGAGTTTTAGTTTTACTCCAAACATTTTTAAAGAGTTCAGAGTGGCGATAAGTGTTGAGTTTGTTTTCGTTTTCCCAAAAACTATAAGTGAAAAATATATTAGGCTGGTGTTTATCTCTCCATAATTCTAAATGGTGACATCCATCAAAATTTCGAATTTTTAATTTATTTTTTTCAAAATTATTTAAGAATATATCTACTTCATCTTCTCTAAAGGTAAGTTTTACTATGCGTTTTATCATTTCTTAAAAATATATATTTTACATTTTCTCTCAAAAAGAAGCTTTGATGATAGGTAACTATATTCTCCTTTAGCCTACAGGTCTAAAGTCAATTTGAACAGTATCCTCTATTTTCAATCCCAACATACTACTTGCTTTTCCCATATTAATGGAAATTTCTAAAAAGTCAGCAGAGTTAAATCGACAAAGCGTTTCTCCAATTGGCACATCATAATAGTTAGTAAAAATTTTATCTATTGGATCATTTCTCCGGAAAGTAATTTCGTAATCTCTTTTTTCCCAAATTTGCTCAAATAACTTTCGAGAAATATTCACCACTACATTTTCATATCTATCTATATGGATTACAGCACCTCTAATTTGCGACGGCCCGATGACGGGTTGAAAAGTAATTCGTTCCACAATTTCCTTCACGGGGATCCCAACTTCATTAAATGGCATCTCTTTCGAAATATGACCAACTGCTTTTGCAAAAACTGTTTTGAGTGGAAAAGTACCTTTGTTGACAAAATCCAACTTGTAAATATCTTCAGGAATTTCATCAAATAGCAACGAAAAAACACCATTGTCTGGACCTATAAAATAATGTTCATTATGTCGAATGGCTAAAAACTTCCGTTTTTTATCATGAAAACTATTGACACTCAATATATGAATCGTTCCTTTTGGAAAACTTTCGTAGGAATTTCTTAAAATGAAAGCCGCCTGAACTATATCGTAATTATTGATGTTGTGAGTTATGTCTACTATATTTAAATTTGGGTTTTCACACAACATTGCCCCCTTTATCAAGGCAACGTAATAATCCTTTAAACCAAAATCAGAAGTAAGAGTGACAATGGGCATAATTTTGGAATGTTATTTTTTAATAAAGTGTTTCAAAAAGTAAAAGGACAATTATAATTATCCTTTGAAAAGCCTAAATTTACAGGAAATATATAATTTTTTAGAACAAGTATTATTTTTTTAAAAAATTGCGCCTTTAGATATTTTGAAAATGTAGAAAACTACGCTTTATTTATTTCCATTTTCAAAATATCCAATTGTTCAGTTTTTTAATTTTACCTTAAAAAAAACACATATTGAGCGAAATTATTTTGACCGTAGATGGAGTTGATTTGGTAGAATTATATGGAGAAAAAAATTCCAAACTCAACCTTTTAAGAAAAGCTTACCCTGACGTAACAATTACTTCTCGAGGAAATAGTCTAAAACTTGCTGGCGAAAAAAAGGACACCCAAAATGCGAAAAGCAAATTGGAGCAAATGGTTCGTATGCTCAGAGATCACAAAGAATTGACCACACAAACTGTTGAAGATTTGATGGCAGGTGGACGCCCTTATGATAGCAAATTGGGAACTGGTTCTTCCAATGCCACCATCGTACATGGACGAGCCGGCAAAGTCATCAAAGCTAAAACTCGTAACCAAAGAGCTTTTGTCGAGTCTTCTGAAAGTCATGATATTGTCTTTGCACTCGGCCCAGCTGGAACTGGTAAAACTTATATGGCGGTTGCCTTGGCTGTTCGAGCATTGCGAAATCGGATTGTTAAAAAAATCATTTTAACTCGGCCTGCGGTAGAAGCAGGAGAAAGTTTAGGATTTTTACCTGGTGATTTGAAAGATAAAGTCGATCCATATTTAAGACCACTTTATGATGCCTTGGACGATATGGTTCCTGCCGAAAAGTTAGCTAAATTTATGGCTGACCGAACTATCGAAGTGGCGCCTTTAGCATTTATGAGAGGTCGAACTTTAGACAACGCTTTTATTATTTTGGATGAAGCACAAAATACGACTCCGATGCAGTTAAAAATGTTTTTAACTAGAATCGGACCTTCTGCCAAAGCGATCATTAATGGAGATTTATCTCAAATTGATTTACCTCGAAATCAAGTTTCAGGATTGTATCAAGCCTTGGATATCTTAACAGGCTTGGATGGAATTGGTATGGTAAAATTAGATGAAGAAGATGTTGTTCGACACCGATTAGTCAAATCAATCATCAAAGCTTATAATAAATCTGACGAAGAAAATCAAAAACGTTGGGAAGATAAACGTCGCCAAAAAAGAGAAGAAAGAGAGGCTCGAGAAGCAAGAGACAGAGATCATGGCGCACTTCCAAGAAATGATTTTTCAGAATAATAAATCCTTACTCACAAGGATTTTTATAAAATAAAAAAACCGTAGTTTCGCGCTACGGTTTTTTTATTCTACCTAGCCAACCAAATTCATCCAACAATTAAAAGTTATTTTTCATTTTTAATCATTCATTCCAATGGCTTATTTAATTTCCAAATCTGACAAAATCATCAAAGGCGAAATCACTTTGAATGGTTCGAAAAGTATTAGCAATCGTGCTTTAATTCTAAGAGCGCTGTGTGCTCAGAATTTTTCCATCAAAAGAATTTCTACCTCAAAAGATACCATCACGCTAGAGAAATTATTAGCGGAATTCGCTAATCAAGAAGAAGGCGAAAAAGTGGAATTAAATACTGGACATGCTGGGACGACTTTTCGTTTTTTGACTGGATATTTAGCTACGCAAAAAGGAACTCAAATTCTCACCGGTTCTGATCGAATGAAACAACGACCAATTGGAATTTTGGTAGAAGCACTTCGCGAGTTGGGTGCTGATATTCAATATTTGGAAAACGAAGGTTACCCTCCTTTGCAAATTGGCGAACGAAAAAATGATTTCTATAACAATACACTTACAATTTCTGCGAACACGAGCAGTCAATATATCTCTTCCCTTTTAATGCTTGCTCCTACTCTTCCGAATGGTTTGAAATTAACTTTGGATGGAAAAATAGTTTCCGTTCCATACATTCAAATGACCTTGAAGTTGATGGAAGAATTTGGTGTACAGCACACTTGGGAAGGCAATAAAATTTCTATTGCTTCGCAAAAATATACAGGGAAGGATTTTATTGTTGAAGCCGATTGGTCCGCAGCGTCTTATCATTTTTCATTAGCTATCTTGGCTGATGAAGTAGATTTGCAATTGAATGGTTTATTTGAAAAAAGTACTCAAGGCGATGCCGCAATTGTAAAGATGGCAGAGCAATTTGGTATCACCTCTACTTTTAATGACAACGGAATTCATTTAAAAAAATCAGGAAATGATTCGACTCAAATGTTCGAATATGATTTTTTAGAATGCCCTGATATTGCTCAAACTTTAGCTGTGATTTGTGGTGGACTAGGAACAACTGGACTTTTTACTGGACTTGATACTTTGAGTATTAAAGAGACTGATCGAATTGCTGCGCTGCAAAATGAATTGCAAAAAGTGCAAGTTTTCTTTTCTAAACTACCTCCTAAATTTTCGAAAAAGTCAGATAAGACTTTTTACATGACAGAAGGAAAAACTATTGTAGATAACCCAACTTTCGAAACCTATGAAGATCATCGTATGGCGATGGCGTTTGCGCCTTTGGCTTTGTTAGGGAAAGTACAAATTGAAAAACCAATGGTGGTGGTGAAGTCCTATCCTGACTTTTATAAAGATCTGGAGCAATTGGGTTTTTTGATTGAGGAGGAAAAATAGTTTTCCATTCTTCTAAGGGTCGATTTTGTATGATGAAAAAACTAACTTTATCTGCAACCATATTTTAATCATCAAGCGTCTATAGAAGTATGTAAATATACTTGCTTATGAAAAATTTAAAATTATGAAAATCACCTCCTGCATTCTACTTCTTTTTATTTTAACTTCCTATAATTCTATTTCTTCGGAGTCAAAAGAAATGTCGAAAACCCTTTATCCAATTATTGAAAATGGGCTTTGGGGCTTTATTGATGATACCGGAAAAGAAATAATTCAACCTCAATTTTATTCCGTTGGTCAGTTTTCTGAAGGATTAGCTCCTGCTAGAAAAGATGGCACTTATGGCTTCATTAATAAACAAGGTAAGTTCGTTATTCACCCCCAATTTGATGTAGCTTATTCTTTTGAAAAAGGCCAAGCCAAAGTCTTCATTGATGAAAAACCATATTTCATTGATAAGAAAGGAAATCTAACTTTTGAACATAACTTCCAAATGATTCATGGTTTTAATGATAATGATATTTCTATTGTAAAATCAAAGAGCGAAAGATTTGGTGTCATCAATCGAAAAGGTGAAATGATTGTTGATACTCTTCATAAAAGAATAAATCCATTTTCTAGAAATCGAGCTATCGTTTTGGGGCAAAATCATACACCTTTTCCAGACGATGATGAAACAGATCCAACATTTGAAGTTGGTGTAATTGATGTGAGTGGACATTTTATAGTTCCTTTCGGAAAATACTCAAAAATTTCTGATTTCAATTCAGATTTCACTAAAGCAGAATTTATCTTACTCGGAATAGAAGTTAAATGTATGATAAACTTAGATGGAAAATTAACACTCAACCTAAGTAGACAAACATGGAATTTAGATTATGGAAATGAAAACTTCTCAGAAGGGCTTGCTACAATTTCAATTCCTTCCGTTGATCACGATACAGTAAAAGTTTGGTCTTCCTCAAAAAGATATGATTACAAAGGTGTGATTAATCCTAATGGGGAAATTATTTTTTCGAACAAAGACTGGGATGAAATTACTCCGTTTAAAAATAACCGAGCATTTGTTCAAGATGCAAATGACAATTGGTTTTTGATCAATAAGCAAGGTCAAATTATCAGTAAACCATTTGAAGAAATTTTGTTTGATAATTATAATCCTGACCCTGAAAGTTTTTTTCAAGGAGGGATTGAATTTGTTCTTACTGAGGAAGGTTTGGGTGCGATAGATACAACTGGAACATTCGTCATTCAGCCAAGAATATTTTCTTTTGATTATGATAGAACTTATCGAAGAGGTAGTACTATTTTTTTTGACGAAGATATTAGTCTAGAAAATGAAAGCTACTCCTACCAATATGGATTTTGGGATACTACTCATGATTTGATTGTAGAACCTAGATTTCATGAAATAAATTTAGAAGAGTTATCTGGTAAAATTTTCCATGTAAAAGAAAAAAATCGCCTTGGATATATTAATCGAAAAGGAATATATGTTTGGCAAGTAAAGGAAATCAACTCTGACCTACTTTTTGATCTCAATATAGACCATATGAATCGAGGATATTTTTACGCTTCATCTCCAATAAAAAAGGAATTATCCGGAGTTGGAGGCTGGGGAAAAGCTGTAAATAATTTTAAAAAGATAAAGAAGTCAAAAGATTTTAAAACCGATAAATTAAGCGTGGTTGTAAATACAAAGGAGAATGGAAAATTTGCAGAAGGAATTAACGGCATAAAATTATTTGTTGTCAACACCACTTCTGATACAATTTATTTTGATGCTCAAGACAGTAGACTATATCTCAAAATCCAAGCAAAAGATAAAGAAGGAAACTGGAGAGACATTGAATATTTGCCAAGTAGTTGGTGTGGAAATAGTTATCATTCTTTATTTTTACCAGAAGATCATATTTGGGAATTTACTATTCCAAAATATGATGGGGGATTTCAAACAAAATTGAGAGCCGAACTTTTGTATAAAAAAGATTTCAAAGACAAAGATTCAATTACTTTATATAGTAATGAATTTGACGGTAAAGTTAACCCTGCACAATTCTGGAGAAAAATAATTTATTACCCTCTCGGACTCATGGATCCATATAATGATTAAAATTGCATTCATTTTTTTTGTCAAAGATGTGAATTGTGAAAAGAACCATATATATTTTATTGCAAACTGAGTATTGGCCCCAATGCTCAGTTTTTTTCTTACACCAAGAAATAAAATTTCAAATAAAAAAATAAAAACAACTTAATATTCTTTATTTTATCTATATTGCAATGCAAAAAACTGCATTTCGCTCTTGTGAATTCTATCTTCAATTTTTAAAATCATTCTTTTTAAAAATTTATTCACCCCTTCTACTTAACTAATTTCAAGTAGGAATAAAAAAACTACCATGAAAACACTCCACTTCAAAGCAATAGGAATTTGCCTATTCCTACTAGGATTAATTTCCCCTAATCTTTCAACACTACATGCTCAAAATGAAAATTCAGAAAAAGAAGATCCAATAGTGGTTTTCTCCTACATGAAAAGTAAGAATGGTGATTACGCAAAAATGGAAAAGGAAATCTGGAAACCTTACATGGATCAAGAAATCAAAAATGGAAGAATGGTTTTCTGGGCGGTCTATGATGTTGCTTTTCCTAGTGGAAAAAATACCGAATATGATTTCGTAACGATCAACGTATATGCAAATATTGAACAGCTTGAGAACTCTTGGATTGGATATGAAGCACGTATGAAAAAAATTCATCCTAGTTTGGATTTAACCAAGTTGGGAAAGAGAACGGAAGATTCGAGAGACTTAGTTTGGAATGAAGCATTCCGATTACTTTCTTCTGCGGATTCTGATATGAACGAGGCAGCCAAAGTAATTGTCGCTAATAGAATGCAAAGTAAACCCGATAAGTATAATGAATATATGCGAATGGAATTAAACACTTTTCAACCAGCACATAAAATATCTGTAAAACAAGGCTATCGGAAAAATTGGCATTTCCTTAGTCGAGCAATGCCGTATGGTTCAGAATATGAGTATGATTTTATGACTTTTGATTCTTATGATAGTATGTCTCAAATGGCCAAAGCTACTCCTGCTAATGTTTGGCAAGATGCTCATCCTGACAAAGATATTGAAGCAATGTGGGCAGAATTAAATCCTGAAAAATTACGAACGTTGATGCGTGGAGAAGTTTGGAAAAACATCATGTATGCGAACGGTACGGATAAAAAAATGGCGGAGAAATAATTGAAGGCATACCTATTGATCCAAAAAAAACCAAAAACTTAAATCTAAGTTTTTGGTTTTTTTCTTAAATGCATTCTTTTATGACACTTCTATCACTCTAAAATTCTTTTAAAGATTAGAACAATTGAGACAGAAGATCCTCCTATTTTATTATCTATTGATGTAACTAATTCCCATCCCTTCTCACCTAATATATTCATTTCCTCCACTAAGTTTTCATCTTCTAATTTTTGACTAAACCCAGATCGTTTAGGTTTCATCTTGATTGTCTTATATTCAAATTTTTGCATTGGTAGTTTTTTAATTCAAATAATATTTAACTGAAAGATACAAAATATGAGTTGATGTTTTCAATCCTTTTCCTTTCCCTATACCATTTCCAACTTCATATTTCACATCAAAAATATATCTATTGTGCATGTATCCAAATCCTCCTACAAATCCAAATTCATACCATTGGAAATCTAGAATAGGAGGAATATCTTCTTCAGTAAGTGCACTATAAAACTGCGTAATTACATGCGTATTACTTTTGTTACTAAGTGTAAAACTGTTGACTAAACCAGCAAGTATAAATGTAGAGTTATAAGTTTCTTTCAATTTATATTGAACCATCGTTTGCCATCTCAAATGAGAAAAATCCAATTTTGAATCAAGTTCCTGCCACCATTCATCTTTTTCAAAAACTACTTTCCCACTTGCTTTTCTTTGATAAGGTTTATAAATCAAATCATTTCGAAATGCTATTTTAGGGTTAAAATTTGGCACTAAAAAATCGAAAGAAATTCCTATTCCATAATTGAACGCAGGTTTAAAATTCAATATTTCTGTGTAAGAAGAGTTATGTCCGTTAAAAGTTAAATGAGTTAAAGTCGTACTTAAATTGACACCAAATTTGAACCAATCATAATCAATTTCATCAAAAAGAATTTCTTCATTAGGCTCACATACATTATACGCTCTTATCATTCTCAACATAGATTTTCGAGTATATTCTACCTCTGAAATCATTGAGTAAACTTCTTCGCAGTCTTCCAATAAAGTTTCCATTTGACTAATAAATGTTTTTTTCTCTTTGACTCTATTAAGTTTACCTTTATATTTCACGTATAAAAGTGGAACTATCCTTCCATTATCATCAATAAAAAAATGTTCTTTTAAGTTTTGATCTTGATAATAGTAAAGAGGCAACTCTTCATCAGCCAACAGTTCCAAAAACACTTTCTTACTTTCAAATAGCGACTCCTTGTTTTTTCCAAGACTCCCTTTTGCTCGAGGAAGCATGTCCATTTCTATTGATTTGCTTCTATAAAAATTTCGAAATTTAAGTTTGAAGGATGAGATATCTGATATTGAAAATGTTTTGATTTCTGAACCTTGGCTTTCCTTAAAATAAATTGTAGTTGGAGTCCTTTCCCATTTTTGATCATCGATAAATCCTTCCAAAGTATCTTGCTGAAGAGTTACGACCCAACCCGGTTGAAAGTTATTTTTGCTTTGAGAAAAAGATATAAAAGGAAGGATTAAAAATAATAGAGTAGCGTAACGTTTCATTTTTATTGTTTTAGCTTTAAAATAATAGCTAATGTAAAATTTATTTTTTACTTCGCTCGACTCGTCCATTTCGAATCTTTGACTCGAAATCGCCAATCCCATAAAGCACATTCCTCTGCATAAGCAACACCTACTCTTGGGCTAGCAATGATATTTTTTTCCAAAATGACATCGCCTCGATCTTCAATCCAAATTGGACTTTTTTTATCCGTAAGACTCACTCCATTTTGGTTGGTCGAAATGCCTAATGCTTTAGTTAAAGTTCCTGGTCCTGCGGTGAGATTATATTTGAGTTTCTCAAAGCTTCGTCTTTGTAACATTACATTTACATTTCCTACAGGCTCAATCCCTCGAATTAAAATGGCATGAGCGATTCCTTTAGGGGCAGTTACAACATTAAATAGATGATGAATTCCATAACATAAATAAACATAGGAAGTGCCTCCTTTTCCAAACATTGTTTTTGTTCGATTCGTCAATTTATTGCCATAGGCATGGCAAGCCTTGTCATCGGGTGCTCGGTAAGCTTCCGTTTCTACGATTTTTCCAACAGTAATTTTTTGCTCAAAATTGGTGACGAGATATTTCCCTAGAAGGTCTTTACTGATTTGGACAACATCTTCTCGAAGGTAGAATGATTGGGGGAGTTTCATTGAGGTAAGAATTATCCGTGACACGATTTGAAACCGTGCCACGGATTTATAATTTTATCGTCTGCTATAGTTAGGTGCTTCTTTTGTAATCACCACATCGTGTGGATGACTTTCATTAACACCGGCAGCAGTTATTTTTACAAAACTTGAAGTCTGCATTTCTCTAATTGTGTTCGCTCCACAGTATCCCATTCCTGCTCGAAGTCCTCCAATGTATTGAACCATCACCTCTGCCAACGAACCTTTGAACGGTACTCGACCTTCGATTCCTTCTGGAACTAATTTCTTAATATCATCTTCAACATCTTGGAAGTAGCGATCTTTCGAACCTAATTCCATCGCTCCCAAAGAACCCATTCCTCGATATACTTTAAACTTTCTACCATCAAAAATAATCGTTTCTCCAGGTGCTTCTTCTACCCCTGCAAAAAGAGAACCTGCCATAATAGTATCAGCACCCGCGGCAACTGCTTTTGCAATATCACCTGTGAAGCGAATTCCTCCATCTCCTATAATCGGCACACCAGTATGTTTGATCGCAGTAGCTGCATTAAAGATTGCTGAGAGTTGAGGAACTCCGACACCTGCCACAATTCGGGTAGTACAAATACTTCCTGGACCAACTCCTACTTTTACACCATCCACACCTGCTTCCACGAGCGCCAATGCACCTGCACCTGTTGCCACATTTCCACCAATCACTTGCAAGTCTGGATACTTTTGTTTGACCAAACGGATTGCATCCAAAACGCCTCTTGAATGTCCATGAGCAGTATCTACAGTAATTACATCCACACTAACATTGACAAGTGCATCTACTCTTTCCATAATATCATGAGTCACTCCAACTGCTGCACCAACCACTAATCGGCCGTAAGCATCTTTACATGAGTTTGGATAATCCTCCACCTTCATGATATCTTTATAAGTAATCAATCCTGCTAGTTTCCCAAAGTCATCGACGACGGGTAATTTTTCGATTTTATGCTTTTGTAAAATTTGAGTTGCTTGCTTGAGATCAGTTCCAATTGGAGCAACGATCAAATTCTCAGAAGTCATCAAATCTTTAACTGGTCGATTCACTCTAGTTTCAAAACGTAAATCTCGATTTGTCAAAATTCCAGTTAAAATATTGTTCTCATCAACAATTGGGATTCCACCAATTTTATATTTTTTCATCAATGCCAAAGCATCTCCGATTTTAGCATCTGCACCCAATGTAACTGGATCGATGATCATTCCACTTTCTGATCGTTTTACACTTCGCACTTGTTCTGCTTGCGCTTCGATAGACATATTTTTATGAATCATTCCGATTCCACCCTGACGTGCGATTGCAATGGCCAACTTATTGTCGGTCACGGTATCCATGGCAGCAGAAACTATTGGAATGTTTAATCGAAGGTTACGCGTCAGTTGCGTTGAAATATCAACTTCTCGAGGTAAAACTTCTGAATATCGGGGAACGAGCAGGACATCATCGAAGGTGAGAGACTCTTCTGTAAATTTATCCTGATAAGATTGTATCGTCTGACTGACTGTTTTTTGTAATTCCATGCGCAAAGTTAGAATTTTTTTAAAAAAAAGAAATTATGAACACGTATTTATCCAAAAATGTTTTGCCGATTGAAAGGTTTTTAGGTCTTTTGTAGATAATTAGGAGTCAGGTGAGAGATTCGTCGCTACATGCTCGGTCAAAAGTCAGGGATTTTTTTGCAATCCCACTTTTTTTGATCTTAATATTTTGATTATCGGAATAACAGGAAGCCCCTGATTCCTAACCGAGCGTGTAGCGACGAACCTCTCACCTGAATTCTCAAAAAAATAAAATATATGCTCAGCGTACATTCTGATATTCATTTTATGAAACAAGCCATTTTAGAAGCAAATAAAGCTTTTGAAAAAGGAGAAATCCCTGTAGGTGCTGTGGTAGTTTGCGAAAATCAAATTATTGCAAGGGCGCACAATCAAACTCAATTATTGAATGATGTAACTGCTCATGCAGAAATGCTGGCGATTACCGCGGCAGCAGATCACTTAGGGAATAAGTATTTGCATGATTGCACCTTATATGTGACCTTGGAACCTTGTCCAATGTGCGCAGGTGCTGCTGGTTGGGCGCAATTTGGGAAAATAGTTTACGGCGCGAATGATGATAAAAATGGTTTTATGATCTACGGAAAAAGAATGTTGCATCCGAAGACAAAAGTAGAGTTTGGAATTTCTCACCAAGAATGTGCAGAATTGATGACTTCTTTTTTTGAGAAAAAGAGAAACTGATAAGGTTAAATGAGTGACCGAATCACTAATCATCTAAAAAGACAAAAGCCATCTTGAAAATTCAAGATGGCTTTTGTCTTTAAAACACTACGCATTTTATACTTCCCCTTTAGGGAATAGGAGGTTTACAAATCTCTCCTCAATCCAATCATCACACCTGTTGAGAAATATTTTTGATTTAAAATATAATTATCTAATGCAAATGATTTTGGGTAGAAACGAGCATGTGGCTCTACAATCAATTGAATTTTTTTATCAGCATTAAATGCACTAGTCAAATCAAGATTAAATCCGAGTCCCATAAAAATACTTAATCCAATATTATTTTTAAAAATATCATAATCATCAGGATGTCCTTCTGTAAAATAAACAACTCGATCTTCGACTGGAGAAAAGAAAGCACCACTTTGCTTTGACATCAAGTTCATATAAACTCCTCCATTGACATTCAAGTCAAATTTTTTCATCGGAACTTCGTAACCAAAAACAACTGGAATATCAATCATCTTATACTTGTTTCTGATATTCACCTCTCGAGTTCCTTCAGTTATTCCGATTACATTTCCATCTCCATCGAGTGTAGTTACTATCTCCGTATATTGAGTTTCTAACAGTTCATTAATTTGCGTGTAAACTAATCCTGTTCGAATTGCCCATCCAAATTCTGTTAAAAAATTTACTCTTACTCCTGTATTAAATGAGTAATAAGGTTTTTCTGTATCTGTTCTTAATTGAGCATGCTCTTTGAAATCTTCTGATTTATATTCCAACATTTGGTTAGCATAATCAGGTGAGAAGAATGCATCAATAGACGTAGTAAACTTAACTCTCGAACCATCTGGTTTTAATCCACATGCTGGTTCTACTGCTAATCGATATGGAGTAGAATGGTCAATTGAACTGTTCGCCAATTGAGTTAGGTTTGGCAAATTGTAAACTTCCTTAGCCAATTTTGTAGCAGAAATATCTTTGCCATTTGCTGCCGCAATTGGTTGTTCATCCAAAGCTGCATTTATTTCGATTATGCTAGTTTCTTCATTTGGAAGAATAGAATTCGAAGAGTTATTCGATGAATTGGAAGAAGTATTCACTTTTGATTCTGACGTTCCACCTTTTTGAGTTAAAATATTTTCAGGTGTTGTCGTTTCGAAAGAAGCATCTTTAAATGTAGCGTTTTCAATTGAATTTGAATTTACCTTAGCTCCTAAACTAGTTTTTCCAACCTGCCTTTTCTCAAGAGAAGAAATAGTTGAACCGTTTAAATTAGAATTCTTAGCTTCGATTCTTTCATTAGCAATTTCACTATTACTTATTATTGAATTACTTACTTCATTATTTGAGATTGCAGTTTCTTCATCTATTGTTGTAATTCTTGCATTATCTATGTCTCCCTTTTCTGCAAAATTAGTTTTTACATCATTACTATTTAAAGTAAGCGACATTTCAGATTCAGTTTCATTAGATGAATTATCATCTGAAGTCAAAAACCAAACTCCGCCCCCGCCAACAACTAAAGCTAACAATGCTAAAAACCAAACTCCGTTTCTCCAAACATTTTTCTTTGGTGCAGGAGTAGGTGCTGCATCTGCATCCAATGCATCTGCAATCCCTGCAAATAAATGCATAGGAGCTTCCATGGAATATTGTTCCACTTTTTCCTTTATGATTCGATCTGTTTGTTGGTGCTTTTTCATGCTACTATTCTCATTATTTGAGTTATTTTAGATTGCAACATCTTTCTTGCTTTTACTAATTGAGAGCGAGAAGTACTTTCTTGTATTTCTAACTCTTGAGCAATTTCTCTATGACTAAATCCTTCTATTACATATAAATTAAAAACGACTCGATATCCATTTGGTAATTCTTCTATCACTTTCAGTAATTCTTCTTTGTACAATGATGCGATCACATCTGGTTCCATTGAACCTTCCTGGTAATCTTCTAAACCTATCTTTTCTTTTTTGAAACTACTCTTATTATAATTTTTCAAAGCAGTATTCACTACTATTCTACGCATCCATCCTTCAAAAGATCCCTTGCCTTCGAACTTTTCTAAGTTCTTAAATATTTTTATGAACGCATCCTGCAATACATCTTCCGCCTCCATTCTATGGCGGGTGTATCGTACGCATACCGCCAACAACTTACCTGAGTATTGTTGGAACAATGTCTTTTGACATTGCCTATCTCCGCGGATGCATCCAGCTATGAGTTCTTTTTGATCCAAGTGTGAATATTTTAGCCTACCGCTTTCACGGCAAAGTGTTTGTTTAATGCAATCTAAAAAAAGGAATCTGGGTGAGATTTTTCTAATTAAAAAAAAGACAGTTAAGTAGCTTTCTTAAAATTAAGAAAAAAATCTCAAAACCCAAGGTTCTGATTTTAATTTTATTTGATTAAAAATAGGCTAAACTAAAAAACACGTAAGTCAGAATCTGCTTAAGATTCGACTTACGCATTTTAAAATTGGGACGGTAATCAGGGTATAATTCATCGCTAAATGAATTATATTTTTTACCAGCTTTTGAATCTTTGAGTAGAAGTCATTCTGAAAATTGCTGTTGTCAGAATTGGCGTTTTCTATGAGTGATAAGTTAGAAGTAATGAATAATGAGTTATAAAACTCAATACTTATCACTCATATCTTATCACTAAAAAAAACTCTTCTCAAAGAACTCTTCAAATTGACAAAGAACTTTTCTATACCCTGATTTTTTTTGTCCCGTTTTCAAAATTTTTAAAAGTATTTCTACCTTTTTAAATTAAAAACATACACTAATTTCTCCCGTTTCAGTACTCGCAATTATTTCTAATTGCAATGGTTCACTCTGTTTTGAATTTTCCACATCATAAGCCACCAACGTTGCTGAAGTTATATCGCAGGCGTTAATGTCGCCTTGAAAAACACCTTCAGAAAAAGGGAAAAAATAGGTCTTAGTATTCACGCTTAATATTATGTATCCAGTTTGGACTATGTTGCCATCGCATTTTAATAGCGTCCCAGAAATATGGGAAAAATCACCGCTATTATTAATTTTAACATTACTAATTTGAGAGTCGATATTCAACGCTCCTATTGTTGTCGTATAATCAATATCATTGCACTCGTCTAATACTTTAATTTTTGAGGCTAAATTCTTCGGAACATTCGCATTGAATTTTCCATCCTCATCTGCATAACCAAATCCCAAGACTCCTCCATTTTCGATCTCTATGCTAAAAGGCATATTGCTCAAAACTTCATCATTTTGATTTTCCAAAACTCCTTTTACAGAAATAAAATCATGAGGAATTGCAATATTCCAAAAACCAGTTTTTCCAACTTCCGCTACATAATTTCCATTTTCCAGATTGGCTGTCCCTTCCTCTTTCCAAGTATTCTCAGTTATATCAAAATACCATAGACCAAGTGCCGAAGGTGCTTGTGATCCAACTCCATTTGAAATTGGAAACTTGATCGTTACTTTTTTACCTGGAACAATCGTTAGCTTTTGATTATCTATATCTCTACAATCAAAAAGAAAGATTCCAAAAGATTCTAATAATTTTTCTTTTTCTGAACTTGTCTCTCCTTTTAAATCAGTTGGCATATTTTGTAAACCTTCTAAATATTCCGGATTTAAAGAATAGGCAGAAATTTGTACTTCATCAGGAAATCCAGTTCCATCTTGACTTAAAACTGCATCAGTTGGAATATCTAAAATCACTCCATCTGGCAAGTCAATTTCTCCTCCTGCAGAACCAGCAAAACTACCAATAATCGTTTTTTCTAATAATCGAATTTTCAGCGGAGCATTGCTTTCTTTTGTTGGAAAAACAACTCGACCTCCTTCAAAAAATCCATCTTTATTCACGTTCAAAATTGCTCGCTTAGCATCAACTTGAACATTACTAAAATTGAAAAACCCATTCACATCACTCGTTCGATCCAATAGGTCTAAAGTTATTATCGCACCTTCCACCGGTTGATTCGTTGCATCCAAAACTTGTCCTGAAATACTTGTAGTCACAAATCCTTCTGAGAAAATTGGATTAGGTGTGAAAATATCTTTATCCGGATTGCACGCAACCAATAAACAACTGAATAATCCTATGTAAAAAAATCGTTTCATATTAAGTCTATATTATTTTTCTAAGAAATATAGAGAATTGAGTCAATTTTAACAATTCACTCAATTCTCACATACCTTTCTTAGTTTTCTGTAACTTCCCTTTTTTGGAGGGATGAGAGAGATTACTTTGACAAGACCTATTATGGCAAAAAAATGCTGCCTCAGAAGAGTGTATTTCTTCATTTTTTTTTGTTTTTTTATTGTTTGGAGACAGAAAATCCAAAAAATTTTCTAGCCCATTAGCCGGCTTACTCCTATTTAGCTGATAATCAAGGTTTTATATCTCAATATCATTTTTATGAAAAACTACTTTTTATATCTCCTACTTGCCTCTCTTTTATTCTTTTCATGTAAAAAGGATGATGCCTTAAATCTCCCAAGTACGCTTCAATCTGTTATAGAGGACCAACCAAACTTGACTCCTTTCAATGAATTAGTGGCTTGTGCAGCAGGTGGGCAAGAAGGCTTTTTGGATGAGGAGAGTTTTCCGTTGAGTGTTTTCTATTATCCGGAATTAAATGCTAATGATTTTAAATATTACGAAACGGAAAATAGCGATGATGATCCTAACGACTTAAGTTTATTTTTGGAAAAAGATGCCTCGCATGAACCTTTGTTCAATGGATTCTTACGACGCTTTTTTCTACCAAAACCAGAGCAGGATGTTTGGGCATGCGTTTCTTTTACAGCGAATGATACACTTTGGTATTGCAAGCCAATTCGATTAAAATATTTTGAGAAACCAACACAATATGCTCCTGAATTATGTCAAGTAGATTTGAGTAATTCTGTAGAACCCATTTTCAATTGGCAAGATGGAACAGCAGATGATAATTTTATTTATTTTCAAGTGATTAGTGATGAAAATAACAATGCTCTTTCAGGCACTTATACCAATGATTTATTTTTCCAATATTATAATTTAGACAACGTGGTTTTTAATGTGACGAGACCTGGACAAGTAAAACCTTTACAAATTGATTCGACTTACCATTTCACTTTGATGGGAGTGAGTAATGATAATTGGGTGAATCTGATTATGGATAAAAGTTTTGAAGTGCAGTAATTTTAATTTCAAAAAAATAACAACATGAACAATAATGAACCAAGGCAATTTTTTCCAATATTCTCTCGTGCAGAGGTGACCTCGTTCATTGCTTTGGTCGTAAGTTTGGGTGCATTATGTGTTTCAATTTATGAAGCTAATATTATGCGAGAGCAACAAATGATTATGCAATCTCAACAGAAAACTTCGGTTTTCCCGTATCTTGTTCAAGACTTACGATACTCATTTGGAGATGGTGGTGAGTTTATTTATGAAATAGAAAATAAAGGAATTGGTCCTGCTAAAATCAAATCTGCTACGTTGACTTTAAATAAAAAACCAGTCAATTCTCTTGTGGAAATTAAAAATGAATTAGATAAAATATTTCCAGAAGAGGCAGATTATGGACTCTCACTTTCTAGTCCAAATGGCTTTTTTATTTCACCAAAAGAAAAGATTGTTGCCATTAAGATCACTTATAAAAAATTTAAAAACAGCATGGATTTGATTCGAAATTTGACCTTTAAATATGACATTATTTACTGCTCAATTTTTGATGATTGTTGGGATATAAATGCTGACAACAAAGAAGATTAATAGTGGTTTTTGATCATGCTATATTAACCGATCCTATTGTTTTTTTCTCCTCAATTCTAAAACCCTTTGAAAATAAAGCATTTAGTTTTATCTTCATATCGAATTTTCCACTTCTGCGGCACCTCTCGATATAACATATTCGACTATGAACCAAACAAAAACGTTTACATTTTTGGTGGTTTTGATGTGTTTGGGTAATCTAACTTTTGCCCAAAAGCACATTGGAAATTTTGACCAACTCCTCGTGACTGGTACGCAAACTCCTGTGGAAAATTTCAATTCTTTTTTGTCTTCTCCTGAAATTGCTCGTGATGAAATTATTCAAAATCAATTTTATCGTCTCATCCAATTTTTTGAAATTCCAACTGAATTAGAAAAAAGAACAATCGAAAAAACAGGAATTCAACTTTTCGATTATCTTCCTCATCGAACTTATGTAGCGTCTATTCCTTCAGATTTTTCTGAAGAAAAATTACGCGATCTAAATATTAGAAGCATTTCAAAATTAGCAGCGAATCAGAAAATTACTCCTTCTATTTTTTCAGATGAAAAAGTATTTCTACAATATTACCCAAACCTCTCTGCTACTTTTATTCAACAATTTTTACAAAATAAAAACATTGAAGTTTACGAATTTTTCCATGAAGTGAATGCGGTGGTAATTTGCAATAATTCAAATTTACCTGAAGTGGCAAATTTTCCGATTACATTTTTCATCTCCCCTGCAGACTTGCAAAACTTACCTGAATATATTCCTGGAAAAAACATTCATCGTTCAAATTCACTTACCCCTCAAATTGCAGGTTATCCTCAATTCAATGGAGAAGGAATTAATGTTGCGATTGGTGATGATGGAATGATTGAGTCACATATTGATTTTAAAAATAGAACAAATCAAGATGACGTGCAAGGAGATTTCGAAGGAAGTCATGGAGAAATGGTTGCGGGAATTTTAGCAGGAGCTGGAAATTTAGATCCTCGAATGGAGGGAACGGCAAGTCATGCCGAAATACATATGTTTCATGAATTTGAAGCGGTTAAAAGAGCCACAACACTTTATAACAATCGAGATGTTGTAATCACTTCGACATCTTATAGCGATGGTTGCAATCGAGGTTATACTTACTTAGCGCAGTTAGCAGATTATCAAGTTAAAAATAATACTTCCCTTATGCATGTTTTTTCTGCAGGGAATACTGGCAATGAAGATTGCGGTTATGGTGCTGGCGAAGGTTGGGGAAATATTACAGGTGGAGTAAAAATGGGAAAGAATGTTTTGACAGTTGCCAATGTTAATGCTGATGATCAACTGTCCTCCACAAGTAGTCGTGGACCAGCCAATGATGGGAGAATAAAACCAGACATTTCTGCCAATGGCGATGCTCAATTTTCAACTCAACCTAACAATACTTATGCTACAGCAAATGGAAGTTCTGCTGCTGCACCAGGAGTAGCGGGAGTGCTTGCTCAACTCTATGACGCCTTTGAGGACCAACATCCTAATACATTTCCAAATTCTGCATTGATTAAATCTATTGTTCTAAACACAGCAGATGATTTGGGAAATTCAGGACCTGATTTCTCTTATGGTTTTGGCAGAATCAATGCGAGACGTGCGTTGAATGTTTTGCAAAACGAGCAATATTTTGAAGGAGTTGTAGGACATTCAAATACTCATTCTTATTTTGTTTCTGTTCCTGAAGGGACACAACAATTGAGAGTGATGTTGTATTGGAATGACTTCGAAGGTTCGACTATTAGTTCGCCTTCTTTGGTTAATGATTTGGATTTAAGAATTGAAAATAATTCCAATCAAAGTCATTTACCTTGGGTCTTAAATAGTTCGCCTGATTCCAATCTATTGAACTTACCTGCAGTTCGAGGTATCGACAATTTGAATAATGTGGAACAAGTGACGATTGATTTACCTGAAAGTGGATTGTATTCTTTCTTTGTAGAAGGTTCAATTATCTCGCAAGAAACGCAACCATATTTTTTAGTTTATGAATTTGTTCAAAATGACATTACACTCACTTATCCACTTGGAGGAGAAAAATTAGTCGCAGGGGAAACTGAAAAAATCCATTGGGATGCATTTGGGAATTTTGGGAATTTCGAAATCGAAATAAGTTATAACAATGGTCTTACCTGGAACTTAGTTGACTTAGTTAGTGGTGAAAAAAGAAGTACACTTTGGCAAGTTCCAACTGTAGCTTGTAACCAAGCTAAAATCAGAATTAAGAGAGCTGGTGAAGAAAGTCTTTGCTTAGCATCTTTTTCCATTTATGATGTTCCTCAAAATGTGCACATCGCTGAAGTTTGTCCTGACATGGTTCGAATAGAATGGGAACCTGTTGCAAATGCCAACACTTATCTGATTTATAAATTAGGAGAAAAATTTATGGAAGTTTACTCTTCCTCTGAGATGCCATTTTTCGAAGTCCCAATTGATAATCCTTCGGAAGAAAACTGGTACGCTGTTGCTGCCATTGGAGAAAATGGATTAGAAGGAAGGCGATCTTTGGCAATTAGCGATGGAACAGATTTATTAAATTGTGATTTGGGAACAGATATTAGTATTGTCAATATTGCCACTCCTTCTAACTCGGTTATGCAGAGTTGTTTCCAAAATCCAATGACCGTAAGTATCAATATTACCAACTCAGGAAATGCCTTACAATCGAATATTCCTGTTTCTTATCAGTTTGATAATTTGCCGATTATTTCTGAAATGTACAATAGTTCGATTCCTCCAGGAGTCACGATTAATTATATTTTTAATCAAAAAATTCCACCAGCAACGATTGGCGATCATCAATTGAAAGTATGGACTTCTTTAATCAATGATCAAGCAATTTTTAATGACTCTATGACTTTTGAATTAAAAGTTGTGCCGAGTACTTCATCGACAGTTCCTTATTTCCAAAACTTTGACAATCTGCAAAATTGTGATCCAGAGGCAGTTTGTGATGCACCTTGCATTTTAGGATCAGGTTGGTATAACGATCCAAATCATGTAAGTGACGATACGGATTGGTTAGTGCATCAAGGCTCTACTCCGACTGTGGGAACTGGTCCTGACTTTGATCAAAACACAAATACCATCAATGGTAAATATCTTTACCTAGAAGGCTCACGCGGATGTACAGACCAAAGTGCTTATTTATTGAGTCCTTGCTTTTATCTTTCCAATGTAGTTCAACCTGTTTTCAGTTTTTGGTATCATATGAAAGGAGCGAATACGGGAAGATTGCATATTGATGTTTTTGATGGATCAAATTGGTTTTATAACATTACTCCTACATTTTCAGGAGAACAAGGAAATGACTGGAAAGAAACAGAAATAGACTTATCCGCTTTTTCCAATAAAATTATTAATATCAGATTTAGAGGAGTAACTGGTGATGATTTTTTAACAGATATTGCCATTGATAATATTGCATTGTTTGATGCGCAATCGGCACCTTATCCAAACTTTAAAGCCGATAAATTATTCACTTGCCCTCAACAAAAAGTTCAACTCATTGATAATTCTATCAATGTTCCGACTATGTGGGAATGGAATTTTTCTCCAAATACCATTACATATGTCGATGGAACTTCTGCTTCAAGTGCTAATCCAACTGTGGTTTTTAATGAGGAAGGCATTTACAATATTACTTTGATTGTCACTAACAATTATGGGTTTACCCAAATTACTAAAAGTGAATATATTGAAATTTCAAAAGGAGAATCAATTCCGTTTGGAGATAATTTTGATAGTGCAATTTTAGATTTGGAAAAATGGGCTGCTCAAAATAATGACAATGCTGCCTCATGGAAAAGTACCCCAACCGTCGGTCGGGACGGAAAACCAACACAAGCAATTTTCATGAATAACCATAGTTATAACGCCCTTGGTGAAAAAGACGAATTGCATTCTGTGGTGATTGATTTGACGGAAGCACAAGAACCGTTTTTAAGATTCGATTGGTCATATGCTCAGTTCAATAATAATTTTGCAGATGGACTCGAAGTAATTCTTTCGACTGATTGCGGAGCGCATTTTGAGGAGGTACTTTTTGAAAAAGATGGCGAAGAATTAGCCACCGTTCCTGATCAAATTTCTGCGTGGTTTCCACAAAAAAGTTATCATTGGAAAACAGCAAAAATTGACTTAAGTGATTATATCGGTAGTTCGGTAGCCATTCGTTTCGTGAATGTAAATGGTTTTGGAAATAATTTATTTTTGGATAATTTTTTAGTTTACGAACGCGAATCTTTCCCTAATGCTTCTCTTATTTTTTATCCTCATGAAACTACCAATACATTTTGCGTGGGTGAGGAAGCAATTACTTTCTTGACCAATTCAAATGTAGAGAATGAATTCTTTTGGAATTTTGGAGCAGCAGCGAACCCTCCTACAAGTGATGAATATGGACCGCATGTTGTTACTTTTACTGAAACTGGAACTTACCATGTTTCGCTTCGAGTGCTCAATGGTTTAGGGTACGATATGGCTGAAACGGAAATTCTTATTATAGATGACCCTGTCGCCGATTTTGATTATTCGATTACTAATAATTTGGCCACATTTACAAATCATTCTCTTTTCGGGGATATTTATTTTTGGGAATTTGGTGATGGCACTACTAGTTCACTCCCTAATCCTACTCATCAATATCAACCTGGTGATGCTTATATTGCCAAACTTACTGTGAGTAATATTTGTGGGAAAAATGAAACGCAACAAACTTTAATCATCTTGACAGGTACGGATGATTTGAAAAATAATTTCTTCATCAATGCTTATCCTAATCCTTCGAATGAATTTATTTTATTTGAAATGCCTGCCTTGAATCACTCATCAGTTCCTCTCGAAATTATTGATACACGAGGAATGATCGTTTCCAATTTTGAAATACAAGAAGCGAATGGATTATTTACTCAGCGGTTAAATATTTCAGATTTGGCACAAGGAATGTATTATGCGAGAGTACAAATTGAAGGGCAATTTTTTGTTAAACGTTTCATCAAGGTTTTATAAAAAAATCAACATGTGAGAAAAGAAAGAAGGCCTCGTAAATATACAAGACCTTCTTTTAAACGAAACAAAGCTAGTTCTTCAATGAGTGGTGTTATAACAAAAAATTAAAATTTCAACATTCCATTTTCATGATCAATTAAGGGTAGTTTACTCATTGTCGAACTGGTAAAGTTTCAATTCGTCTATTATATTAATCAATTTTTCTGCGTATCGTTTATCCGTAGCGTATCCTGCTTTTTTTAATCCTCTTGCCCAATCTTTATAATTTTCGCTTCCTAATTTTTTCAAATGTCGGTATCGTTTCCCCATCAAAAGTTGGCTGTGTGCCCGGTAACTTTCCCAAGAGGATTTATATTTTCGGAAAAAATCTTTGTGTGAGTCATCTGTGAAATTAGCGCAATGTCCTTTCCCACATTTTTTCGAAAAACATTTCATTCCAAAATGATTGTTGTTCTGTTTTGCCAACCGACTATCTCCTGCGTTGGTTTCAATTAAACCTTGCGCAAGTGTGATGCTTGCAGGAATCCCATATTTTCTCATTTCCTTTTGCGCCACATCTACAAACCGATTGACATAAGCTTCCTGTTTCTTTCTTTTAGAAGTTTTACTCTTACCTGATTCATTTTTCCCAAAAGAATAAGTCATATTGGAATAAGTGTTGGAGATATTATCGTCTTTGTTTTTTTTAGAAGAGGAAGGTGTTTTCTTCTTTTTTCTTTTTGGAGTAGTTTCAGTTGGTTTTGTTTTTTCTTCTTCTGCGTAGGAGTATGAAGTATTCATTGCAGTTGGCATTGAAGGTTCGCCGAGTGGCAATGCAGAAGCTTGATACGCATTTGGAGTCGTTCCATTTAAGTTTAATTGCAAGTTTAAATCTTTATGTACCAATACATAAGCGATTAAAACTAAACCGAACATTTTAATCCAATTACGTTTTGCCCATTCTGAAGTTTGTGTAAAGACCTGCTGCTTGTCGAAAGTGAGGGGAATAAATCTTTGAAGCATCGTGTTTCTTTTTTTTTGATTAAGTAATCCATGTTTTAGAAGTGACGATTTCTTAATGATGAGCTACGAGTGATAAGTGATGAGTTTTTTGACGATTGTTTTTTTTAAACAAATCATGGGAAACTCATCATTCATCACTTATAGTTTATCACTAAAAATTAATCACTCTTTTAAAAAGTATGTTTAATTTTTTACCTCATCTTCCGTTTTTAATTTTAGGAAAAAGAGAGCAAATTCATAGTGTAATGAATCCAATTTTAATTCACGTAAGTGGCTCTCTTTTCCTAAAAAGATTTAAAAAAACCGAGGACATGGTATGTTGTTCTTTCTAGCTGAAACAAATTTACAACAATTTGTTTCAAATAAGCAAATTTAAATTAAACAATTTGTTGTAAATTTATTAATAAAAAACACCTCCCTTTATAATATCTTAATAATCAGCACTTTACGATCCTTTATTTTAAATAAAAAATTTACCCTTTCCTTGTAGTATTCCTTTTCCATAAAAAAATTAGTTTCCTCTTTTTAGAAAAGAAACACAGCACAGGCAAGATTGAATATTAAAATGTGCAGCCTAGCTAACAAAGCAAATTTTTTAAATTTTTTCTTCCTTTATAAAACTTACTTTAGATTACATTTTTTTATAATAAAACAAAACGAATATGAAAGCTCAATTCACTACTTACCTATTCACATTTATCTTTCCTTTATTTACCTTCGGCCAATATGAATTCTATCAATATTTTGAGAGTGCTGACACCAATGATATCGCAGTAATCAATATTGATATTGATACATCCAGTTTGAATATTTGGCATATTGGTTCACCTCAAAAAATTATTTTTGATAGCGCTGCTACCGCACCTAATGTAATTATCACAGATACTATTAATTATTATCCCTCTAACAATACTTCCTCTTTTCAATACACCATAACACCTTGGACGACTTGGGGAGTTTTGGCCATTCAATGGAAACAAAAACTCGATATGGATTTTGGAAAAGATGGTGGGATGATTGAATTTTCAGTTGATGGAGGAACTACTTGGCAAAGCGCATTTGACAATCCTTATGTTTATAATTTCTATGGATATAACGAAAGTAATCTGGATACACTTTTAACAGGCGAGCAAGCTTTTACTGGTTTAGATAGTACATGGAAAGACATTTGGCTTTGTTATGATATGACTTGGTTAAACAATAATGATAGTATTATGGTCAAGCACACTTTCGTTAGTGATTCAATTGACAATAATAATGAAGGGTGGATGATGGATAATCTTTTAGTGCATATTACCATTATACATACCGTCAATGAAGTAGAGCAAGATGAATACTTAGTAGTAGCTCCTAACCCAACTTCAGGTCGAGTGGAAATTTCAACAAAAAAAATAAATGAATATCATATTATTGAAAAGATGGAACTACTAGATTCTAATGGTAGCGTTTTAGAAAATTGGGAAATGATTCCAACTAAGTTTTTTATAGATATAAGTAACTACCCAAATGGACTTTATTATTTAAATATCAAAACTAATAAAGAAAGCAAAGTCGCTAAAATAATACTTCAAAAGTAGCTGTCAAATGATTCGTAATTCTAAGATTTTTATAAGTGTCATTTTTATTTTTTCCATCTTCTTTTTAGGATTTGAAAAAAAAACAGATCCAACACTTTATAAATATCCTGTTTTATTTCATTTCCCTAAAATGATTCCAACCAATAATCCTCCGACAGTAGAAGGAGTTGAACTTGGAAGGTTTCTTTTTTATGATCCTATATTAAGTAAAGACAGTACACTATCATGTGGAAGTTGTCATAAGCAAGAGAAAGCTTTTTCAGATTCTCCTAAAGCATTTAGCAAGGGCATCAATGGAAATTTGATGCAGAGGAATACGATGCCTTTATTTAATCTTCAATGGTATGATAGTTTTTTTTGGGATGGAAAAGTAAATACTCTGGAGGAACAAGTATTTCATCCAGTTAGGTCTCATGATGAAATGGATTTAAACTGGGATCAAGCAGCTCGGCGAATTAAAAAGAATAGCTTTTATCTGCCAAAATTTGCTGCAGCATTTGAGCATCAAAAAATAGATAGTCTTACTATTTCAAAAGCGATTGCTCAATTTGAACGAACACTTATTTCAAACAATTCAAAGTATGATCAGGTCTTAAGAGGTGATGCCTTTTTTACACCTCAAGAATTTGAAGGATTTAATTTAATCAATGATCAAACTAAAGGGAATTGTTTGCATTGCCATACCACAGATGCAAATGCATTAGGAACCACCGCAGGGTTTAGTAATAACGGATTAGATAATTTTATAACTCCGAGCGAATACATTGACCAAGGCAAAGGAAATATTACGACCAAACTTTCAGATATTGGATTATTCAGAATTCCTTCCTTGAGAAATGTAGGCATAACATCTCCGTATATGCACGATGGACGATTTCGATCACTAGAGGAAGTTTTAGATTTTTATACTCATGGTGTTAATCATAGTTATAATTTAGATGCTAAAATGGAAAATAGTTACCGAACTAGATTAAATTTAACGGAGCATGAAAAAGAAAATATCATCCTATTTTTACACACTTTAACGGACTCTGTATTTTTGAATAATCCTGATTTTAGCAACCCTTTTACTACTAAGGAATGAAATGGAACGCGGATCGAGCGGGTTTTAGCAAATTTGACGATCATAATATATTAAATCCGCATTAATCTGCTCAATCCGCGTCATCCGCGTTCCATCGCACTACCTAAGTGGTATGTCAAATAGTATCTGATAGGTATAAATAGCGAGAATACATGAGAATCAACTTATCAGTTATTCTCTAACTTACCACTCAGTAATAAGCAGAATAGTATAATCTAAGATTAACCTTTTCCCTCCTTTTTCTTTCCAAATCAAAGTATAGACTAATACTTTAAGAAAATCTTATATAATATTAAGAGTGCCTTAACGGTATTTTCCTTTAAAAGACTGCAATATTGTTTTATACAAAGGGCGTTAAATCTACTACCCTATATTTTGAATTAAAAATTACTGACGAATATGAATGCACCAGCTTACGCTTACCAAGAAGAAGAAGAAGAAGAGAAAAAAAATAAGAAGAGAGGCTTATTAATCACTTTTTATTTTCACGTGGCATTGATAGTTTTAGGTTTGTTACCATTTATGGGAAGTATGATGAGTCCTGATCCCTTGCCGAAAGAAGAGATGAGTTTTATCACGGTAGATTTTTCCCAACAAGAAAGTTCTTCCAATGTAAAGAGTCCAAAGAAAAAAGCAAAGAAGGTCGAGAAGCGAAAAAAGAAAGTGGAGAAGCCTGTCAAAAAGGAAGTACCTAAAGTAAAGCCTGCTCCTGCTAAAAAAATATTGACGACTCCTGAACCTGAACCAGCATTGGAGACTCCAAAAGAAACAACTGAAGTAGCGGAAGAACCAGTAGTGGATGAACCAGTTATTGAAGAAGCTCCTGCGGAGGTGGAAGAAGTAGAAAATCCTGGAAGTGGTGATGGCGATGTAGAAGAAGCTGGGACTGCCTCTGAAGTTGGAAATGATAACGAAACTTCTAGTAGTGGAAATGCAGATAGTGGAACTGGTTTTGGAGAAAATGCAGGATCTGGAATCTTTAATAGAAAAGTAATTTACCGAGCGGACGTGAAAAAAATCACGAGACTTTCAGGTACGATCGTAATCGAATTATGTATCAACCAACGTGGGCAAGTGATTTATTCAAAACCTGATACAGAAGCATCTACAATTAAAGATTTTGCCGTAATCAGAAAAGCGGTGGACTTAACTACTAAATATAAATTTGCCAAAGACTACTCTGCTCCAAAAAAACAATGTGGGAAAATGACCTATGTTTTTACCGGCGCAGGAAGATAATCCAAAAAAGACTAAACAACACTCTTACAAAAAACAAAAACCGTAATCAAACTCAAACGGCACTCGAATCTTCGGGTGTCGTTTTTTTTTGAATTAAAAAAAAAGTACTTCTCCCGTCACCTTTTATTGTATATTGTACTATAGGTAAATGAAGGTATCACCCATTTAACCATAAAATATGATAACTACGATTAAGGTTCCCACAACTCAATCAATTAATTCTTTAATAGATTTCTTTTACGAAGTTCATCACGATCCTAAATCTTCTAATTTTGTACTCTTGCCAAATGGAAATATCAATATTGTTTTCTTTCTTTCAGGTGGTATTTCTTTTAATGGGCTCATTGGGAATTCCAAAGCAATTATATCATGTATTTGTACTAACAGAATTAGTGCACAACCAACAGGAAAAATTCATGCTATCGGAGCTCAACTCAATCCTATTTTCAGTCACTTGATAACCAATGAAAATCCTTTTAAAGTAGTTGATTCAATTCTAGACCTCGAAGATTTTTATTCAAAATCTAAAATTGAATTAACCTGGGAACAAATGAATACTTCACCAAATACAGAGGCTCGATTTAGTTTGTTAGAATCATTTATTTTAAAAAACCACAAGCCTAAAAAAGTATTTCCAAATAAAATTCATTTCGCCACAGAGTTAATAAAAAAGAGTAATGGAAATATTTCCGTAGAAGTTTTATCAAATCATTTTAATATTTCTAAAAGAGGATTAAGAAAAATATTTCTAAAAGGTTTAGGAATGGGACCGAAAGAATATTCTATGATTCAACAATTCAATTTTGCGGTAGAGTTAATAAAATCTAATCAATTTAAAAACTTAACAGATATCGCATACCAAGCTGGATACAACGATCAAGCTCATTTTATCAAGCAGTTTACTCGTTATGCTCAAATAACTCCAGGGCATTTTAATAAAGTAAAATTAGGGAATTCCGATTTTTATAATTTCCAATTAAATGAAGAATAGAACAATGATTAAGTTTGTTTAACTCTATTATTGAACCAATATTTTAAAGGTTTGAAATTCATCCTCGAAATGAGTTTTTAAATAATAAAGTCCTTTTGGAAAAGAGCTAAGATCAAGTATCATTGTTTGTGAAGAATCAAGATCATTAATAATTTATTGAGATGATTTTATTCTTGAACCAGTCATATTGTAAACGTCAAAATATAAAATCCCTGAATTAATAAGCTCTGATTCTATATTTATAATTCCATTGTTTGGGTTAGGATAAATAGAGATAGAAAATAAAGCTGATTGATTAGAAACGGATGACAGGCAGTTTAAACTTTCGCATATACTAGTCGTTCCTAAAGAAAAAATTTTAGTGATACATGTTTCGCACTCCTTAATCGTACCCATCACAATCAATTCTTCATTAGGTTTTTCACTAATGGCTAGCGGTCGGAAATCAGTATCCTCTCCTTGATCCAACAAATAGGTACATAATTCATTTCCATCATAATCTAACTTAACTAGTAAACTAGCTACCGCTTGATTGCTATCTTCACCGTGCGTAAGTACCATGTTACAATCTGAAGTAAAAGTCATTGTTGTTGATAGTTCAGCTGTAGTTCCTTGTCCGTAATTTTTCTGCCATTCAGCATTTCCATCAAAATCTATTTTTAATAATGTAGGTTTATTCAGCGTTAAATTATTTCCCATCCCTAAAATATAAAATCCATTTCCATCAGGAGATAATTCAATTTGAGTTGGTACTTCAAAGGAATCAGAGTAATCATAAATTTGGCTCCAAAGATGATTTCCATCTTTATCTAATTTCAAAAGGAGCATATCATTCGTAGTAGTACTTACTCCTGCAACTAAAATACTACCATCCGCTATCTCAAAAATCGTCGTTCCATATTCTTGACTACTCTGATTGTTGGTAGCAAAGTATTTATTTTTCCAAATTTCTTCCCCTTGAGAATCTGTCTTTAAAACCATGATTGCCAGGTTATTGTTATTTTGGATTTCACTACCTGTTAAAAGAAAACCGCCTTCGCCTGTGTTAGTTATTTGATTACCACTCGGCGTATTTCCTCTCCCTAAATCTTCGTGCTCTACGGTCCATATAATTTCTCCATCAGGAGTAACCTTGATCATTTTTGCATCAAATGTTGTCGCACTTGAAGTCATAAAGTTACCATCTAAGGTTGAACATAATCCTGTTAGAACACCATAAGAAATAGAATCAATAACTTTTTTCCAAAGTAAATTTCCTTGATCGTCTATTTTTTGGAGGAACCTTGGATCTAATCCGGGAGTTATTTTTTGCGATCCAAAAATAAGATAGTTACCATCTGAAGTGGCAATATGAGATTTTAATACATGATCCTCTTCTATCAAATTTGGATAGTTCTGTTGCCATAAAAACTGAGCATTTAATGAGACCGTAATTAGTATAAATAAAAAAGTTAAAGATAATTTTGACATAAAGTATCGTGTTAGCTGGGAAAAAATGGAGTGAAATAAATATTTAAAACATCAAAGAAAATTAATATTGCAAAAGCAAAACAATAATCCAGAAGATATTTTAATTACTTCACCACCATCGTTTATAGGAAAGCAATAATTGTTAACAAATAACTAAATCTGTAAATCCGCCACCGCCGCCTTTTACATTTTTCTTTTTGTCTTTTGTCAAAGCTTTCATTTTTTTAGATACTTCTTTTATTGATTTCTTTTCCATGTTTCTTTATTTTACATGTTATTAATATACTATATCAATACAAATATTGAATTTTAATCTTCTCAAAAATTGTAAAAATCGGAACTTATAAATAAATTTTAAATCGATTAAAATTTCTTCTTTTACTTTTAAAGTGCAAAGTTCTCCCGTACTGATTAGCTTTCCTTTTAGTTTTTAGATCAGCTTCTGTTTCATCGTACTAAATCCAATATTTAAAAATCAAAATCCTGTTACCTTTCTTAATTTTAGAGTCTTAACTAACATGCAAACTCAAAACAAGCATATTATGAATCGCCTCTGAAAAGAATAACATTTCTCCCCTTTGAAACAATCTTAACCATTTCTGAAAAAACAATTTAAATTTTTGAATAGAATAATTCAATGGAATTAGCCTATTGGCTCTATTTCATATATCAAACTTATTATATAACACAAAACATTTATCATGACATCAATTCGTTTAAAAGCGATTTTATTTTTTATTCTTTTATATCAAATAGGATTCGCACAAGTTGCAGGTATCAGTTACACCGTTTCTCCAGCAGGAGAATATGTATTCTGGAATGACAAAGCAGGGTTAGAAGATGGCTTCTTAGTCGGTGGAAAATTAGGAATAGGATTTGGTGAATTTTTTGAAGTTCGTGCTTCTTATCTTCAAGGGTTAGATTTAAAAAATGATTTTGAAGATTTTGGTTTAGCTTCCTATGATGCTAATACTTTTAACTCCTCCGATGTCAAATTGACTCGATGGGGCGGTGAAATTAAAGCCAATATTAGTAGAGGACGTTTACTTCCTTTTGTATTATTAGGTACAGGAGTTCAAAAAATAGAACTGGATAATTCATTGGAAAGAGAACAAATCTATTTGACCGGTGGACTTGGTTTAAAACTTGGAATTGCAGATCGAATGACCCTTACTTTGGAGGGAAGAAATACTGCTTACCGATATAACGCTGGCGCTCACTTATTAAGCGATCAAGATAAAATTGACTTGAACGAAGTAGGCAACTCTTTCCAAATGGAAGACTTGACCAACTGGTCTGCTGGAGCATCTTTACAATTTTATTTAGGAGGTCGGAAGCCAGGTCAAATGTCTGATTTGGATCGAGCTTACTTTGATTCATTTACAAGAGGATCAGGTGGATTGAATATTGGCTTGGAAGCAGTAGCTGGTCAAATGAATTTCAATGACAAACTCGTTTATCGTAATACTAATATGGTTGGAGCAAGTGCAGGATTTGACCTTGGACCTTATATTGGTCTTAATGGTTTTTACTGGAGAGGACTCCAAGATGATTCGTTTACCAAATTTGATGATATTTCAATGTACGGTGGAGAGATGCGAATGCGACTTAACACAGGAGGAGGAATGGTTCCTTTCTTGATGATCGGTGGTGGGAAGTTAGATGTGAATGATGGTTACGTTGGAAAAAAAGCAATCGATACTGACTCTATGGGCGTTTCATTACAAGGAGGAGATGATACTGGATTTGCAATGGGTGGTGCTGGTTTATTAATTCCTTTAACTAAGAACTTCAAAATATTCGGTAGTGCAAGAGCAATCATTACTTCTGGCTCACCAGTTGATAATTTGGCTGCACCTGAGGAAATTCAAACTTCTTGGTTTTACAGCGCTGGGATCAAATTGAATTTTGGAAAAAAAGATAAAAATCCAAAAGACATTATTCAAGATCAAATCAATGAGCAATTAATGTTACAGCAAGAAGCTAATGATACCAAAGTTGCTGAACTACATGTTCAATATGATCAGAAAATTCTAGATCTAGAAGAAGCATTAATTCAAGCATACGCAGAGCAAGATTTGGAAAAAGCTGCTATCCTTAAAGAGGAAAAACAAAAGGTCGAAGAGATCGTGGAAGAGTTAGAAAAAATTGACGAACCTATTGTCGAAACGACTCCGATCATTATTCAACCTACCGTTGATCCTTCACCTGTAGTAGTTGCGCCAACTAATACAACGCCAACGACATACGCTAACAATGCTCCTTTACCTAATTCAACGCTAGGCAATCAAAATGTGACGATCACTCCTTCTGGAAGTGAAATCAGAATGTCACCTGCTGAGTTTGAAAATTTAATTGAAGAAATTTTAGAAAGTGCAAGTGGCCCTTCACCTATGTATTCACAACCCGCTCCATACAACAATGTAGAGATGCGAGAATATTCAACTCCTGCACCTCGTCAGGACAATACTGAATTACTTAGAAGAATGGATCGCTTGGAAAGATTATTAAGCGAGTCAACTACTGTTGCTCCGGCTGCGCCTACTTCTGTCTCTCCTGATTTAGCTCCTGCTGCTACTGTAAAAGTTGATGCAGAAGGTCGTTCTGAAACAGAGACTAAGTTACTTGCATTAATGTATCAATTAGATCAAAAATTGAATAAAAATAATGCAGAAGTTGCTAAACTTATCGAAAGATTGGAAGCAGTTGAAGGAGATAAAAAAGAAGAGGAAACTGTAGAGACCGTTAAATTATTTGATGGGAAAAAGAAAAGAAGATGGTGGCAAAGAAAAAAGAAGGTTGATTCTAAAAACTAATTGTTAAAGAGATTCCAACTTTTAAAATTGAGTCAGGAGGAGGATTTCCTTCTGGCTCCTTTTCTTCTATTTTTTTTAAAAAACGATTTTATGAAAACCTTAAATCTAATCATAGGATTTTTATTCTTTTCTATCAATCTTGCATCAGCTCAACAATCGAGTACCATCAAAATGACTGCTGCTGAATATCAAAGCCTAGTCGAAACTATTCTCAAAGCCAAGAAGAAAAGAATGGCCAAAAGGTACTATTATGCAATTCCTCCTCCTAATAAAAATTATTCATCTGCTCCTAACCCTACAACTCCTCCGGTAGCTATACCTACATCTGCACCATCTCGTGCAAGTGAGAAAAAAGAGGAATTAGAAAAATTATATGCTACCATTATTCTTCAACAAAAAGATGATCAATCCAATGCTGGAGAACTAGAATCAATCAAACAAAAGTTGATGAAAGAAATGGAGGCATTGGATGCACAACTCAAAACGCAACAAAAAGAAAATGAACGCTTGACGAATAAATATTATGAAAAATCAGTTAAGGAAGATAGTAATTTAGCTAATCGAAATATTGATTTGCAATTCAAATTAAAAGGTTTGGAAAATGAATTGGCTGCTCAAGAAAGAGAAACTGAATACCTGCAACGTGCCGTGGAACGATTGAAAACTAAAATGGAGGATTTGGAAAAGGATCAAAAAAATGATTTAAAATCTTCAGAGAAGGAGTATGCTAACGAGGTAGAAAAATTGGAAGTACGTCTGAAGGAATTGGAAAAACAACAAATTGCTTTTCTTCAATTGGCCAAAAATTCATCAGGTGACAATAATGGAACTGACTTAAATACCCTTTCCTTATTTAACCAAGAATTATCTGAGATCCGAGTAAGAGTGCAATCACTCGAAGCAGTTAAGTTTGTTCCAAATACTAACAATAGTTCACCTGTTTTTAATAACTCCGCTCAAGTAACTTTGTTGGAAAATAAAGTAAAAGAACTCGAAGCAAAAATTAATCAAATTGCTAAAATAGAAACTCCAAAAGTAACAGACTCTAGTACTCAACTTAGTCTAATTCAAGCACAACTTTTGAAAATGGAAAAGCAGTTAAACAGTCATGCTCATACCTCTTCACCAGAAAAAGTGGAGCTAGCAAAACCTGCACCCGAAAAAATCGAAACACCTAAAGTGACTGAAGCACTTCGTACTTTTGTCAAAACTCGTCGTCAACAAAATATCTATTTTCAAAATGGGTCAGCTAAAATGACTTCATCAGAAAAAAGTAAAATCCAAAATTTAGCTAATCAACTTTCTATTCATCAGCAAGTGGATATTACGATCAAAGCATTCGCTAGCAATACTGGAAGCTTTGAAGTCAATCAAAAACTCTCTCAGCAGCGTGCTGAAAATGTAAGAAATACTTTGATCAATCTGGGAATTCGCCCCAATCGATTAATCTTAGAACCACTCGGAATTGATACGACTTCAACTGATCCAGCAAATGCTCGAAGAGCGGAAATACATTTATTTATCAGAGAAAATTAATCGTGGATTCGTGTATTAAAAAAACTAAGTGAGTTAGTTTTAGACAAGTAATCTCCTAATCACAATCAGATAATTTCTATTTTAAAATATTGATCCTGAAAATAAACCATCTGCATTAATTTGTAGATGGTTTATTTTTTAAAAGGCGGCGCAAATAATAATCATAAAAAAAGACACCAGCAAAAGTAATTTTACTAATGCCTTTAATAATTTTAATTAGAGACATGCATGTGTTAGTTATTAATCGAAATTTTTCAGCTTTCGATTAATATAAATATACGGATGCTAAACATGATTATGAAATAAAAAGAGTCAACGAAAAGAGAAAACTTATGAAGAGAAGGATTTTCCATATCAAGGGAAATTATCATGTATTATTAATCCGAGGCCAATTTGATAAATAACTTTTGAAAACCTTCTCGATAGGTTTTCCCAATAGGAATTTCTTGTTGCTTGCCATTTTTTTGAATATAAATACGATTACCATAAAAGGATTCTATCCTATGAATATTAATCATATAAGAACGATGAACTCGTACCAAAAAATCATGTGGTACTTGTTTTGAAAAACTACTCAGATTAGCAGACAAGGTAAAAACCGAAGGTTCCGTAATTATTTTCACATTAGCTCCTAATGCTTCCACCCATAGAATATCTTCTACCTTAACGCGCACATATTTATGTCCATCTTTCAGGAAAAAATAATCTGCGCCTACATGTAAGGAAGGAGTAGTTGCTTCCTGTAACTTCAAAGAATGTTCTAACTCAGCCTCTTCTTTATTCATAAAATTCGCTATAGCAAAATCCAAGGAAATCTGTAATTGATTTGGGTTGCAGGGCTTTATTAAATAATAAGCAGGGTTTACTTCTTTTGCCCTAGCAACTGTTTTAGCATCACCAAAAGCTGTCAAAAAAATAATAGGTACTTTGGCAATTGTATTGAATACTTTGACTAAATCGATACCATCTAATTCACTATCCTCCAAATTAATATCACATAAAACTATATCTGGTAACCGTCTTCGAAAAGCAATAATTGCAGACTTACTATCCCGCACTCGCTCTGTAATCGTATAACCAAATTCAAGCAATTGCTCTTCTAGTTCTGTTCCCAAAAAAACATCATCTTCTATAATTAAAATTTTTAAAGCTTCCATTTTTAACAACCGATTTTTTAGTATTGAAAATCTATTTGAAAAAAAGCTCCCTCTTTGTTTTCCATTTCCACTTTTCCTTTTAATTGTTCTGTCAACATATGAACTAATTTCAATCCTAATGATTTAGATTTTTTAATATCCAACTCAGTTGGCAAACCAATTCCATTATCTCGATAAGTTAAATTTAAATATTCTTCATCTACTTTATTAACCGCAATATCAATTTGTGGATTGGCTGTATTTTCAAAGGCATATTTAAATGAGTTAGTAACTAATTCATTTATAATCAAACCAATCCTAACTGATTTTTCTCCATCAATTTTAATACTTCCTGTTCGTAATTTTATTTTTGGAGCCTCTCCTTCCAAAGGGTAAATACGTTTTAAGTTGGTACAGATTTGATCTAGATATTCTCCCAAATCAATCATTGTCTCCTCCTCATTTGTATATAGTTTTTGATGCAAAAGTGCCATTGCTTCGATACGAGATTCCCCATCCTTTACAGCCTGCTTCGCCTCTACATTTACTAATCGCCTACCTTGCATCCGCAATAGCCCTGAGACAAAAGCCAGATTATTTTTGACTCGATGACTCAATTCCTTATGTAGTGTTTCTATTTTTTCATTTTTCCCCTGCAATAATTTATTTGTCTTCTTCCGATCACTACTTTGTCTATAAAAAAGAAAAGTAATCACCGCTAACAAACTAATTCCTAATATGCTAGCAATTAAAGTTTCTTGTTGACTTTTAATAGTCGAAGCTTGAACGGTCTTCTCTGTCTTTAATAATTTATTTTCTGTTTCTTTTTGCTCCGTTTGAAATCTTGTTTCTACTTCATTAATAGATTCAATTGTTTGCTGAGAAAAAAGAGAATCATTGAGTACTAATACTCGCTCGTAATGTTCCGTTGCTTTTTGATATTGATCGGTTTTCTTTAAGGATTCGATATATTGCACCAACACATCTTTCTCTAGCTTAAAATTTTCGATACCTTTCACATATTGCAAAACATCTTCATAATAGTCTATCGCTTTTTGATGTCGTCCTAGTGCAGCATAAGATTTTCCAATACTAGTATTTCCAATCGAGATGCGATAAGGATCATCCAACTCTTTGGATAGTTCAACTCCTTTTTTATACATTTCTAAAGCTCCTTCAGTCCGTTTTTGTTTGGACAATATATCTCCTTTTACAAAATAAATATAAGGTAGTGACCCCTTAGAATTTGAGATCTCACTATAATATAAAGCAGAATCAATTGCTGATGTTCCTTTATCCAACTCTTCATATTTGACGTAAACGGTTGCCAAATTTTCATAAGTTATCGCTAAGTCACTAATAGTTCCTAATTCTTTTTTGATTTGAATGGCCTTCTTATAATACTCTATGCATTTTTCTTTTTGTTCGGTGATTTGATAAATCGTTCCTATATTAGTATATAATTGAGCAAGCCCAAGTTGTTCTCCTATGGAAGAAAATATTTTTATAGCATCAAAATAATACTGAATAGCTTCATCGTAATGTCCTTGAAAATCCTTATTGATTCCCACATTTTGAAAAATGTACCCAATCATCATGGAGTCATTATTAGTCTCTGCTATTTCTAAACTTTCAAAATATTTTTTTTCCGCCTCGGCATAGTGATGTAGGTTTTGCAAAATATTTGCTTTCAAAAAGAGTCCTGAGGAAACACCTCTAGAAATATCCAACTCCTGACAAAGAGCTATACTTTTATCAATTGGTTCAATCGCTTTTTTATATTCTCCTTTGAGATTATAAATATTAGCCAAACTATTGTAGCCTTTGGCCATGTCAACTTCACTTTCAAACTCTGCTGCTTTTAACAACAAAACCTCTGCATAATATTGTGAACTATCCATATCAACAGATTGGTAAAAAGTAGAAATTTGACGAAGTAAATGGAGTTGAAGTGGTGTATTGTTAGCAATCTCATTAGCGAGATCTAACTTTAAACTATCAATTGATTGAGCTGATAAGCAAGGCAAGATGTTCAAATAAAAAAATATTAAAACAAATAGTCTTAGGGGTTTCATCAGGGGGTGTATTTTTAAAATTACGTTTTCTTTGTCCTATTTTATCTAGTAATATACTCCTATTTCATCAGCTTTCTAACTTAAGTGTGGTGAATAAATTATATATGTTCGAGTTTTAAAAAGACTGTCATTTTTTTATCAAAAGGTCATAATCTTTCCCTTTTAATTTGGTTGGTAAATAATATAAACGTAGTCAATGATATTAGTAATACATATATTATTTTTTCATTAAGAGTTATTTAATGAGCAGCAATAATTAATCATCGGTTAATGGCATCTTCTTAAAATAGTAGGTGAGTTTTGTTTAAATATTGTTGTGTTAAATAGTAAGGGAACCCAAAAAAAATACACAATGCTTTTACAAAAGCATAAATAAACGCAAACGGCACTCGATATTTCGAGTGCCGTTTGTTTTTTCAGCAATACATTTATCAATGCATTCTTACTTTTAAATAAATTTACGCCTCTTGTAATTCCGCTTGATACGCATTCACCAATTCTTTCTGAACATCAGGCGTCACCGCCATGTATTCACAAAATTTTCGAGTGAATTTTGCACGGCCTTGAGTAATCGATCGTAAGGTCGAAGAGTACTGATACATTTCCGCAATCGGTACTTTTGCTTTTATTTTTTGATAATGACCTTCGGCATCCATCCCCAAAATCATGGCGCGTCGTGTTTGCAAATCTCCCATCACATCACCTAGCACATCACCTGAACAAAGTACTTCTACTTCGTAAATTGGTTCGAGTAATTGAGGTCGAGCTTCGTTAAATGAATTTTTAAATGCGTTAGTCGCAGCCAACATAAATGCCATATCGTTAGAATCTACTGGGTGCATTTTTCCATCGTAAATAGATACTCGAATATCTTGACAATAGGAGCCGGTGAGTGGCCCTTCTTCCATTTTTGACATTACGCCCTTCTTGATAGCATTGGAATATTTCGCATCTATTGAACCTCCGACGATACACCAAAGGAATATTAATTTTCCACCCCAAGGCAATTCTTCTTCTTCTTTTTTTCTAACATTTAATCCTGCTGGATCTGTCATACCTTCATGATATGGTTCGATGCGCATATGGACTTCCCCAAACTGCCCTGAACCTCCACTTTGTTTTTTATGCCGATAAACGTTACTTGCTTCTTTGGTAATCGTTTCTCGATAAGAAATTTTTGGTCGAACAAATTCCATCGAAATATTATTTACTTTTTCGATTCGATACTTCGTGATATCTAAGTGCAATTGCCCTTGACCGTGAATGATCGTTTGTTTTAAAGTTGCAGATTGTTCTACTATTAAAGTTGGATCTTCCGCAGCTATTTGATGCAAAGCTTTAACTAGTTTTTCCATATCAGCTTTGCTTGGTGGATTTACTGCAGTACGAATTCGAGGTTCTGGAAAATGAATTGGGTCAATTCGTTTTTTCATTCCTTTTCCTCCCAATGTATCATTCGTCAATGCTTCTTTTAATTTTACGGTAACACCAATGTCACCTGCCGCCAACCCGCCAACCGCATCTCTTGATTTTCCATTCACTTCATATAATTGTCCAAAGCGTTCTCCATTTCGAGTTCGAGTATTATGCAACTCTGTTCCACCTGATAATTTACCAGAATAAACTTTGAAATAAGATACTGTTCCGACTCGTGGTTCTGACATCGTTTTATAAATAAAAACAGCAGGTTCGCCATTCGAATCACATTTTAAAGTATCTCCATTTTCTAATATCGCTTCTGGTCGATCTGCTGGTGATGGAGCAATATCATTGATAAATCCCATGATTCTACCACTCCCCATATTTCGAGTAGCGGAACAACAAAAGACTGGATAAATACTTTGATTTGCCAAAGCGATGGTTAAGCCTTTTGCCAAATCAGATTCATTTAAATTTCCTTCTTCAAAAAATTTCTCCATCAATCCTTCCTCATTTTCGGCAGCTGCTTCAACTAATTGATTATGAATTTCTTGAGCTTTTTCCATTACGGTATCTGGAATAGGTTGTTTTTCGGGTTTGCCTCCTCCATCTGGGAAAACATACATTGTCATACGCAAACAATCGACAATGGAATTCAATCCAATGCCAGTGTGCAAAGGAAATTGAACTGGAATTACTTTATTTCCAAATCGTTGTTGAGCTTGTTCTAATGTGGTGTCATAATCGGCTTTATCATGATCTAATTGATTGATAACAAACATGGCAGGCGTTTTAAATTTTTCAATATATTCCCACATCAACTCTGTTCCTACTTCAACTCCTCCCCTAGCATTCAAGATCATCAAAGCAGTATCAGCTACTTTCAAACTTGAAATAACTTCTCCGATGAAATCATCGAATCCTGGTGTATCGATAATATTGATTTTACAATCTCTCCATTTTGCATGCATCAACGAACTGAAAATTGAGTTCCCTCTTTCCATTTCGATGAAAGTGTAATCAGATATTGTGTTTTGATCTTCTACTGTACCTCTACGTTTGATCGCACCTGATTCAAAAAGCATGGTTTCTGCAAAGGTGGTTTTACCGCACCCTGGATGTCCGAGCAGAACTACGTTCCGTATATTCTTCGTATCGTAAGCCATAGGTAAGTTGAGTTTTTGTAGGAATAGAAGTAGACCTAAAAAAAGGAAGGTTTGATTTTGAACGGTAGCTTGATGTGTGATAACTTATCAAGTTGGGATATTGTACAAAACAGGCGACTAGCAAATGCTAATCGCCTATTTCAATACCGACATATTTGTTCAAAGTTGTTGTCCATTTTAGAAAGGTGATTTTTTATTCCGTGGTTAAAAAATAAAAAAATATAGTTTTGTCTACTGTGAATAAGTAGTACGATGAAGTTAGGAAATATATTTCAAACAGACAAAAATTTGTAGTTTAAAAAAATAATTAGAATTAAATTCTGCCTTTATTTTACTTTGTAGAATATATGCCTCACTATCAATCCAGCTCCTTTTTAGGAAATGGATTGATAGTGAGGCATAAAAAAAGCGAACTGCCTTTCGACAATTCGCTTTGTAAATCATGGTTATGTTGCTCCATTTTCAGGAACAACCCTTTTGTTTTTCGTTTTATGCTTTCAATTTGGTAATTGTATACTTAGATAAAATAATTTTTAACCCATATAACTTGCAGCTTGTCCCACCCAATCATCCTTCTCGATTCTTCCTGGAAAAAACTGAATGGCATCTGTAATTAAACTAATTGATTCCTCATTCAACATACTCACTTGTTCGAAAGTATAAATACCAACATCATTTAGTTTCATTTCAATAAAAGGACCAATGCCTTCTATTTTTTTCAAATCATCTTTTTCAGAAATATTTGCTCTTGGAATTTTTGTTCCTAGTAGCGCTCCTATTTTTGCTTTTGCTCGCTCTCCTCTTTCTTGAGGTGACATTTCTCCATAGTCTTCTTCCAACACTTCTTGATCAAAAGTATCCGGAATTTCATCAACTGGCACCTCACTTAAATCTAAAACTTCTTCTCCCGTTTCAATATCAATTCCTGTAGAACCAGAACCACCAATTACTCCTCCTCCAACGATAACTGGATTAGAACTCAAGGCAGTTCGTTCAAGATTAACCATTTCTTCTTTCAAGTTAGCATTTTCCAAAACTAATTTTTCCAACTTTTCTTCAATCATAGATAACCGATCATTTTGCACTTCATCAGTTATGCTTGTCGTAGAATCATTCAATCCATTTCCACCTGATGATGTATCCACAACTGTGTTTGGATCTATAATTACACCGCCTTCTCCTATTCCTTCTAATTGATTAACATAGTTAAGATTCTCTTCTTGCAGTCTTTCCAATTGTTCCCGAGCTGATCTTAATTCAGTTTGAAAGTGCGTTCGCTCATTCGTCAAACGAGTGATATCTTCAGACATTTCGTTCGCACGAGCATCTGCAATTTTTAAATCATCTTCTTTTTTCTCAAACTGCTCTACCAACAAATCATATTGAGTGCGAAGCGATTTTAGTCCCATCTCTTTGTCTGCCAATTCTCGTTTCAATCTTCTGATTTTGCCTGCTCTCGACCAAGCTCCAAACAAAAGTCCTAACAAAAAAGATACGCCTAAGAAAACCAATACGGCAATACTGTCTTCCGTATTCATTGCAGTAAAAAGGTCTGTCCAAAATGTTTTTAAATATTCCATGATTATATTGAGTGTTTCAGGTTATTCTATAATTAAGTTTATTCTTCGGTTTTTTGCCCGACCTTCTTTCGTTTTATTTGTTGCCATTGGTTCTTTCTCCCCTTTAGATTCAATCTTGACTTCAGTTTGAATGCCTACTTGATTAGCAATATATCCTTTAGCACTATTCGCTCTTCGATATCCCAAATCTTTATTATAAACATCTCCTCCTGTCTGATCTGTATGACCAATAATTCTTAAAGTTTTGTCAGGATTCAATTCAAAGAAAGTTTTCATCGAATCGGCATAACTTAAAAATGCATCTCCTGGATTAAACTCATCAGAATCACTTTCAAAATTAGATTCCAAAAAAGTCATATTATTAAAGGTGAATTGTACATCTGCTAATTCGGTATCAGACGTTTCCAATATTTCAAAAACGATTGGTTCAGTCAACTCGTCTCCCTGAACCATTGCATAGTCCAATGAAATTCGATCCCCTGGAATTCCTAAATCTATCAACATCTTCTCAATTGCCTTAGCTCGAGCAATTCCTAAATTATCATCAAAGTTAACTTGAATATCACTTTCACTTTCCAAAAATCGTCCGGTGATTTTTAACTTCTTCTCCTCATGATCAATCATGTAAGAAACAATTTCATCGAGAAATGCTAAATTACTAGAGTCCGTGGTAGGCTGAGGAATACCTTGTTTGAAAAAGAATTGATTGTATCCTTCCAAAATATTTTCATCACCAAAAGAAAGGTTGAGATTGTTAAGACGCTCAGGAGCAGTTGGTTCTACGACAACTTCTTGTGGGGCGCAATGGTTCTTGATCTCGCACACATATTTATAACGTGCAAAAGATGCCCACAATCCAAATATCAGAATACCTAGCAAGAGTCTCATCTATACGGTGGTTTTATTTTTTTGAGAAAAAAGATTTGTAAATGTATTGTTTTTTTCCAAAATACTTCCACAAAATACAAGGACATTTATATGAATAGCTAATTTATTGAAAATCAGGGATTTACATAGCCTTTTTTGGAGATTTTTTTAACGACTAACCTCTCACCTAACTCCTTTTTCCAAAAAAAAAGGATCCAACGTCTACCGTTGAATCCTATCTTTATTTTTTATTAAAAAAAACTTACGCTGGAATTTCTTCAATTACAGCTGAAAGCCCCTTGTCAATCAAAGCATCTTTTTTAGGTCTTAGTTCATTGAACGTAGCCGTTTTCACAATTGCTTTTCCTTTGAAATGAATCAACATCGCACATTGCTCTGCTTGCTCAGGGCTATGTCGAAGAACATCAACGAAACAATCAATCACCCAATCAAACGTATTATGATCATCATTATAGACAACCAATTGTGATTGATTTCCAATTTCCTCTAAAACCTCTTCCAACACATCTACATCTGTCTCTTCTTGAGTATGAAATTTTATCATTTGACTAATTATTTGATTCCAAAAAAAAGCATTTCAAATATAAGAAATTATAATGAGAAAAAGCAAGTGATTTTTACAATTTTCCCGTCATAAAAAATACAAAAAGCTGAACGACTTTTTTTGCAAAATCGTTCAGCTTTTTCTTAGTTAATTAGATTAACCAATTAGTTCAACTTTGCCAATGCAGCTTTTACCGCTTCAAAGTTCGGCAAATCACCAGCTGACTCCAACACTTCTGCATACTGAATCATTCCTTCTTTATCAATAACGAATGCAGCACGTTTCGACACACCTTTCATGTCTAAAACAAAATCTTCGTACAATGAGCCATAAGCTCGTGATACATTTTTGTTAAAATCAGAAAGCAATTGAAAATTATAATTTTCTGCTTTTTTGAATTGCTCCAAAGTAAATAATGAATCAACTGAAACTGCTAAAACCTCTGCATTCAATCCTGAATACGTAGCAATATCATCTCGCATCGTACATAATTCAGTTGTACAAACACCTGTAAACGCCAAAGGAAAAAATAACAATACTACATTTTTACCTTTGTAAGTTTCTAGTGATACTTCTGCTTTTTCAGTATTTCTTAAAGTAAAGTTTGGTGCTTTGCTGCCTACATTAATTTCCATTTTATTTTTATTTTTTTTATTAAAAAATATTATTCTAATTTTTTTATCTAATCTTGCGCAAATATAAAAATATGTAGCCTTTATTCTATGAAATTTTGAATGAAGAAAAATTTTGGATTTTGTTTTCAATCAAGAAACGCACGGAATCTAATCCCCTTAGGGATTAAGATGAGTACGTGACGAAGGGTGAAAATAAAAGACTAATTTTTATTATTCAAAATTCCATAGAATAAAGGCTTGAACAACGAATTACCAATATTGTTGAATGAATCCAACTCGAAAAGCATATTTACAACTTCATTTCGCAGTTCTACTTTTTGGCTTTACGGCCATTTTGGGAAATGATAAATTAATTTCTATTCCTGCAATCTCGATTGTTTGGTGGCGAGTTTTATTCACTTCGATTAGTTTATTCTTTCTCATCAATTTTGGAAAATCGTTGAGAAAAATACCTAAACGATATTTATGGCAATACATGGTCATTGGTGCAATCGTTGCCTTGCATTGGATTTGTTTTTTTGGTTCTGTAAAACTATCGGGCAACTCATCCGTCACTTTAATTTGTATGGCAACGGTTGCATTTTTTACCGCAGTCATTGAGCCAATTGTTTTAAAAACTAAATTTCAAAAAAAGGATCTATTGCTTGGAATTTTAGTCATCCCAGGAATGGCATTGGTAGTTGGAAATGTGAGTTCAGATATGTGGTTGGGAATTCTCGTTGGATTAATTTCTGCCTTTCTTGCTGCAGTATTTTCAGTTTGGAATAAAATGATTATTGATGAAGCTGACCCAAAGGATATTACTTTTTTGGAAATGAGTAGCGGGTGGTTATTTGTTAGTTTACTTTTACCATTCATTTTTCATTTTGATGAAAATGTTGCGTTTCTTCCAGTTGGTTGGGATTGGCTTTTCTTAATTCTTTTGGCATTGGTTTGTACCACTTTGGCCTACGTACTTTCGCTTCATGCGTTGAAACATTTGTCCGCTTTCACATCGATGTTAACTTATAACTTAGAACCTGTTTATGGGATTTTGATCGCTTACTTTTTTTTGGATGAAAAATTATCGGCAGGTTTTTACCTCGGTGTTTTGATAATTTTAGGTGCAGTTTTCTTGTCTCCTTTTTTGAAAGAAAATAAAAATTAATGCTTCCATTAAAAAAAATATTATTCTTTTTCTTGCTTTTATTGGCTTTGCCTTTTGCGCTAAAAAGCCAGACAACCACTTTTCCAAAACATACTATTGTTTTGGATGCAGGAGGAATTGGAGGTTATGGTTCATTAAATTATGAGCGTACTTTTTTTTCCAAAAAATATTTTTTTATTTCTTATCGCGCAGGTTTTTCATTTTATCGATTCAAAGACTTTGAGCGAAAAATAAATCCTGATTTATTTTTTCCACTTAGTCTTCAAGCAGGTTTGGGATATAAAAGCCATCATGCCATTTTAGGAATTGGTCAAACTATTTCGAGTATCGTTCAAGCGTCGGATAATTTTAATTCTAAAATGCGACATAACTCTTTGAGTGCTAATTTTATCTTAGGTTATCGTTTTCAAAAGACAGGAAAACCTTTCTCCGTTCAATTATCGTACACGCCACTTTTTGAACATTATGCTAGATTTAGAAATTGGGGAAGTTTAAGCTTTGGGTATTCTTTTTTCGAAAAAAATAAATCATGAAATCTTTTTTCATCACGTTAATTACAATAGCTCTTTTTATTTCTTGTGGAAAAAATAAAGTTGACCTTTCGCAGATTGAAAATCTCAATGGAAATAAAATAACTCCAATGGGACATGCAGGAATGGGCATCGCTTCACAATTTCCTATCAACACTTTTGAGTCTATTCAAAGTGCATTGTCTCTCGGGACAGGAGGCGTAGAAATGGATATTCAAATGACCAAAGATTCTGTTCTAGTTCTTTTTCATGACAAAACATTGGAAGAACAAACTGATCTTGAAGGAATGATTTATGAAAAAAATTGGTCAGAAATAAATCAAGCGATTTACAAAAATCCTCCTTATGCAGAGTATCGGATATTGTCATTAGATCAGCTTTTTGAAAACATTAAAGACAAAAAAGAATTTATATTTTCTCTAGATTTTAAATTGCATGAATCAGACCATCCTGATAGTTATATTTTAAGACATTGGAATGCATTGATCAAAATTCTTGATCAGCATGATATGTCCGAAAATGTTTTTATTGAAAGTCGTAGAAAACCTTATCTGGAAAAATTGCAAGAGCTTCGCCCTGATTTAAAATTGTTCTTTTTGGAAGAATTTGAAAAAGGGTTTGATTATACGAAATCAATGGGATACTATGGAATGATTATGCCAACGACAACTGTCACCGCTGAACAAATCAAGGAAGCTCATGCTGCAGGATTACGAATAAGTCTGTTTGGACTATTGACAAAAAATGAAAATTTAGATGCGATAGAAAAGAGTCCTGATTTTATGCAAACCGATAAAGTGAAGTATTTAGTGAAGGTTTTGAAATAATAAATATTTTATTCGAAATCATAACCTAATCGTATGTGTGCTCCAAACATGGTTTTCCTACTCAACAAATCAGGTTTATGCTCCATAAAAAAGGCATTAAATATCAATTCTGTTCCAAGCGAAAATTGACTACCTCCTCTCCACTCATAGCCTAATCCAAATTGAACATTTAATAACGGTTTCTTTGTTTGACTATCAAAATATTGTTCAGCATCTTTCTCATAAGTTGTATTACTTATTCTTTGATCATTATCACTAGGGCCAAAAACACCGATGACAATATCTTTTTTGACTATACTCACATCTACTTTAGAATTCAATAAAAAAGAAGCTTCAAGTTTGGTAGAAAAAGTCATTTTAAATTTCCTTTCATCCTTTGGTCTTGAATAGAATCGAATCCCAATTGGAATGGTTAAGTATTCATCTAAATACTTTAATTTTTTGACCTGAAGTATACAATCATCCCCTTGATAATTTGACCAATTCAGATCCGTCAATTCAGAAAAAATTTTAACGTTTTTTGATATTAATACTGATTCGGTATTGTAAGCGTAGCCTATTCCTGTAAAAATACTGATAGCAGGTTTTAGTTCTTTTTGTAAAAGAATTTGTGGATAGAAGGAACCTCCAGCACTCTTTTTATTTTCTGAAAAAACTTTATCATTGATTTTAGAAGAAACTAGTTGAGTACTAAAAGGAATTAAAACGATTCCATCTATTATTTGTCCAAATATTTTATTGGTTTGAGTTAAAGACAGGAAACCAAACAAGGAAAGAAGTATTATTTTTTTCATAGCTTTCTATTTTATTTAGAATAATTGTTATTAATCAAAAAAGGGTAGAAAGGAACAATTGGATTTTCAAATTTAGAAAGGAGGTTTTGTAATTTTGAATCGAATAACGATAAAAACATATTTAAAATAATTAAATATAAATAGTAAAATACTTAATACTACTTTTGCATTTTTTACAAAAAAAATACTAATGCATTTTTCCCTAAAAAAAATTAATCAATACTGCGAGCAACACACTTCCCCTCCCTCGGAAGTGCTCTACGAACTCGAACGTGCCACTCACCTCAAAACGTTGGCTCCTCAAATGGCATCAGGCCATGTTCAAGGTCAACTGTTTACTTTTTTGAGTCAGATGATTCAACCAAAAGCAATTTTGGAAGTAGGAACTTTTACAGGTTATGCGGCGATTTGTTTTGCGAAGGGATTACCTGAAAATGGAATATTACATACAATTGAAGCGAATGAGGAATTTGAATACATCATTCGTGATTTTGTCAAACGAGCAGAATTGGAGGACAAAATCAAATTACATCTTGGAGATGCTAAAGCAATTATTCCAACCTTGGAAATACAATTTGATTTAATCTTTTTGGATGCTGCCAAAAGAGAATACGCACAATATTATGATTTACTTTTTGACAAATTAAAGACAGGTGGATTCTTGTTGGTCGATAATGTATTGTGGGATGGAAAAGTCGTGGAAGAAAAAAAGAATACCGATACTCGAGTCTTGGATGAATTTAATAAAAAAGTGCAAGCAGATGAACGAGTGGAAAATGTACTACTGCCAATTCGAGATGGCATTATGATGATTAGAAAGAAATAACGGTTAACCATTAATGATGAATGGTTAACATCCCAAGAGATATTAACCATTCACCATTATACATTAATCATTAAAATTAAGTTCTAAGAATATTCCCTTCTGCTCCAAACCATCTCACACAAACTGCAATTCCGATTCCTGCAAAAACAAAAAGGGAGACAAATACCAAACTTAATAATCCATAATCAATCGTACCTGCGACAATTTCTTTGGTAGCCAAAGCAACATTTACAACAGGCATCAAAGCAGTAAAAGTATCCAATTCAAAACCTGGCATCATCGCAATTACTAATGGAACGATGACTACAAACATTAATGGTTGAATTAGACTTTGTGCTTCCTTAAAAGACTTGGCATAAATACTTGCAGGAATCAAAATACCTGCAAAGAATGTAGTCAATGGAATCAACATCAAAACAATTAAGCCTAAAGATTTTGGACTTAACAATTCATTGGCCATAGTCATCACCCAACCTGGCACATCTGGATTTAATTTCAACGCTAAATATAAACCGATAATGGTCAACACTCCAGAGATGACTCCAGAGAGCACAACGACTAGCATTTTTCCTAATAAAATTTGCAATCGACTCGCCGGAACACTCAATATAGTTTCCATCGTTCCTCTTTCTTTTTCTCCTGTAAATAAATCAATCGCAGGATACATTGCTCCCATCAAACAAAACAAAACAAAAATATAAGGCAAAAATCCACCGACCATTTTTCCAAAAGATTCTGTTTGAGTGTACACATCTTGTTCGACAGATTCGATGGGTTCAATTAAAGCCATTTCCCCACCGAGTGAATCTAAGCGAGTTTTCACCACAGATTTTTTATAACTCTCGATGGTATTTTCCAATCGTTTCATAAACAACCCTTCATCCGTTGAATCAAAAAACACTTTGATTCCAGCCGTTTTGCCATCTTTGATTTGAGTATCAAAATCGGCGCTGATATCAATGGCTAAATCCAAACTATCATCTCGAATAAGTTGTTCAAAATCCTTTTGATCAATCCCTTCTATGATTTGCACATCTTTTTGACGCTTAAATCTTTTGACGAAGTCAACTCCATTATCATTAGTATTGATAGCAATTTTAATATCCTTGGCTTGTGCCTTTTTTATTCGATCACTTGCAATATAACTAGTCAAGGAAATAATCGCAGGCATCAACAAAATCGGCATAACGATCATCGTAATTACCGTTCTCCGATCACGCAACATGTCAAGCATTTCCTTTTTGAAAATCGTAAATATGTGGTTCTTCATTTTTTTATTTCTTTGCTGAACTTTAAAGATGCTAAAAGTACAAATTCTCTTGAAATCTGCGAACTAAAAAATAGTCAATTTTGTATGTAAAATATCTTTTAAAAGTTGTTTTTAAAAAGTAAAAACTAGTATATTTGCAGCCGCTTAACAAAAGCGCATTATGGCGAGGTAGCTCAGCTGGTTAGAGCGCGTGATTCATAATCCCGAGGTCGGGAGTTCAAGTCTCCCTCTCGCTACAAAAAATTTCCCATGTAAAGGTGTAATTACCTTTCATGGGATTTTTTTTTGCCCTAAAATAAGATCAAAAAATTGTCCCACCAAAATTATAACGTAGAACGGAAAACATCAATATGTGACTTTAATCAAACGCAATAGTCTCGTTTATAGACATATATTAATTTTTTAGCGAAAGTTTTTTATCTTTAAAATCAATAAAAATTGTTCAGCCTTTATAAAAGGCCATTATTTTCTAACAAAAAAACTTAACAAACATGGGATTCTTCGATTTTATTAAAGGTTTATTTGGTTCTGCAAAAGATGCAGTTGGGGATGTTGCTGAAGGTGCTGCTGATGTTGCAGGCAATGTTATGGAAAAAGCAAGTGACTTAGCTGAAGACGCAATGGATGTTGCGGGTAATGTTGCTGAAGGTGCCAAGGACATGGGGGGGACTGTTTTAGATAAAGCTGGCGACCTTGCAGAAAGTGCAAAAGATGTAGCAGGTGATGTTATGGAGAAAGCAAGTGATACAGCTGGTAATGTTGTGGAAGGTGCTAAAAGTATGGGTTCAACTGCTTTAGATAAAGCAGGTGACTTAGCTGATGGTGCGAAAAATGTTGCGGGTAATGTTGTAGATAGTGCCAAAGATGCAGCAGGTGCTGTAGCTGATAAAGCGGGCGACTTAGTTGATGGTGCAAAAAACGTCGCAGGTAATGCGGTTGAAAGTGCTAAAGATGCAGCGGGTGCTGTAGCTGATAAAGCAGGTGACTTAGCTGATGGTGCTAAAAACGTCGCAGGTAATGCAGTTGAAGGTGCTAAAGATGCAGCGGGTGCTGTAGCTGATAAAGCGGGTGACTTAGCTGATGGTGCGAAAAATGTTGCTGGTAATGTTGTGGAAGGTGCCAAAGATGCAGCAGGTACTGTCGCAGGTAAAGCGGGTGAATTAGCCGATGGTGCGAAAAACGTTGTTGGCAATGTTGTAGAAAGTGCAAAAGATGCGGCAGGTAATGTCGTTGACAAAGCGGGCGATTTAGCTGAAGGAGCGAAAGATGTTGCAGGTAGTGTTGTTGACAAAGCAGGTGATCTTGCTTCTGATGCAAAAGATGTAATTGACAACGCAACGGATAATGCATAATCTTTAAGTGCATAAAATACTCAAAAGCCTTGCTGGAATACCAGTAAGGCTTTTGTTTTTTGTAGAAATTTCATTTTCTTAAAAAAAAATTTACCTCTATTATCATATATACAACATGATAAATATTATCAACAATTCAATTTATCCGTTTTATAAATAATGATTTTTTAAAAAAACCCAAATTAAATTTTACTATCATGTGTTAGTATAAATTCCAAAATTTTGCTTTTCTCAAAAAGCTAGTTTACATTTGATTCATCATGTTAAAAACAACGACATATAATTCTTCATTTCCAAGTGCTGCTCCAGCGCTTGCACCTCGTTGTTTTTTCCCTCGTCCTCGCCGCCCTATCGGGCGCAATTTCAACATATAATACCTTTGCGGGTAGAATTTTGTTTCTACCGTTCTTTCCAAAAAAGATCAATTTTTCACATTGGAACTATTTAGAGTAATCTGAATTTGTTTGTTTCGTAACAATACATTTACATTTTTCTCAATTCGCATTCACCAGTTCGGATTTTGTTTTTAGATGAAAACAAATGCCCCTCGGACGGCTAGGTATTCTATTGTCTATCCTTAAAAATTTATAAAAAATGGATTTCAAAATACAAGTTGCGACGGACGCACATTTAAAATACGCTAAAGAAATTTGCAAAACAATTGAGCTCTCTGCCAAATTGAGAGGGACTGGAATTGCAAAAAGAGATACCAAATATATTAAACAGAAAATTAAAAATGGGAACGCCGTAATTGCTTTGTTAGAAAATACCTTTGTGGGTTTTTGTTACATCGAAGTTTGGGAACATGGAAAATATGTTGCCAATTCAGGACTCATCGTGGCGACCGACTTTAGAGGATATGGTTTGGCAAGAAAAATAAAAAGTCTCATTTTTCATCACGCTAGAAATAAATTTCCTACGGCAAAAGTATTTGGAATCACGACGAGTCTTCCTGTAATGAAAATCAATTCTTCTTTAGGATATCAACCTGTAACTTTTTCAGAGTTACCTCAAGACGATGCATTTTGGAAGAGTTGTGGAAGCTGCCCTAACTTCGATATTCTCACACGTAACAATCGAAAAATGTGTCTTTGCACAGGAATGCTCGCTCCATCTAAAAATAAAATGGAACACGATTTAACCTATTTAATTTCAGATAAAAAACAATCTTAAAAATGAAAAACCAAAAAGTAGTTTTAGCATACAGCGGCGGTTTGGATACTTCCTTTTGCGTCAAATATTTGACCATCGAAAGAAATATGGAAGTCCACGCGGTCCTCGTCAATACAGGAGGCTTTGAAAAAGAGGAAATCAAAACTGTCGAAGAAAAAGCATACTTGCTTGGAGCAAAATCTTTTACTTGCATAGATAACACTTCTACTTTTTATGAGAAATGCGTTCGTTATCTCATCTTCGGAAATGTCCTAAAAAATAATACCTACCCACTTTCTGTCAGCGCCGAAAGAATGTTCCAAGCAATCGGAGTCGCTCAACACGCACAACTTATCGGTGCAAAAACAATCGCTCATGGAAGCACAGGAGCAGGCAATGATCAAGTAAGGTTCGATTTAGTTTTTAATCTACTCGGTGATGATATTGAAATCATTACACCGATTCGAGACAACCAATTGAGTAGAGAAGCAGAGATTGAATATTTAAAAAAACATGGCATTGACATCTCATGGGAAAAAGCAAAATATTCTATCAACCAAGGACTTTGGGGAACAAGTGTTGGCGGAAGTGAAACACTTACTTCGCATCAAGCACTCCCCGAATCTGCTTTTCCTAGTCAACTTAAAAATGGTCTTTCTGAAAATGTAGAACTATTGTTAGAAAAAGGGGAACTCATCGGCATCAATGAAAAAAAATATACTCATCCTGTGCAAGCCATCCAAGCATTGCAACAACTTGCGGCACCATTTGCCATTGGTAGAGATACCCATGTTGGCGATACCATCATTGGTATCAAAGGTCGAGTTGGTTTCGAAGCTGCTGCTCCTCTTATCATCATCAAGGCTCATCACTTACTCGAAAAGCACACTCTTACCAAGTGGCAACAATATTGGAAAGAGCAACTCGCTAACTGGTATGGAATGCTGCTTCACGAAGGACAACTCCTCGACCCCGTGATGAGAAATATTGAAAATTTCCTAACCGATACTCAGCAAAATGTCAGCGGTAAAGTTTTTGTAAAACTACTCCCCTATCGTTTTGAACTCCTGGGAATTGAATCTGATTTTGATTTAATGAATGCAAAATTTGGAGCGTATGGCGAAATGAATAAAGGTTGGTCTGGCGAAGATGTAAGAGGTTTTACAAAAATATTAGGTAACGCTACCAAGATTCATCGAGCAGTAAACGGAGCAGAAGTTTTAAGTCAATTTTAAAAAAACAATCATGATAAAAACAGGAATCATTGGAGGCGCAGGTTATACCGCTGGAGAACTCATTCGAATTTTACTCCATCACCCAAAAGTAGAAATTGATTTTATTCACAGCAATAGTCAGAATGAGAAATTGATTAGTGATATTCATCAAGATCTTTTGGGAGAGACATATTTATCCTTTTCTCAAAAAATAAATACAGATGTAAATGTATTGTTTTTATGTTCTGGTCATGGAAACTCTAAAACATTTTTAGAAAAAAATATTTTCTCCAAGCAAACGAAAATTATTGACCTCAGTTCTGACTTCCGATTAAAAAAAGAAGGAAATGAATTCCTTTATGGTTTACCAGAATTAAATAAAAAACAAATTCAAAGTAGTTCACACATCGCCAACTGTGGCTGTTTTGCAACCGCGATTCAATTGGCATTACTGCCTTTGGCTAAATCTCAAAAATTAAAACATGATATACACGTGCATGCAATTACTGGTTCGACAGGTGCTGGACATAATCCATCTTCCACCACTCACTTCAGTTGGAGAAATAATAATGTGTCAATTTACAAACCATTTTCACATCAACATTTGGGTGAAATAAGTCAAAGCATCCAACAATTACAAAACGATTTTCAAAGTGAAATTAATTTCATTCCAGTTCGTGGAAATTTCACCAGAGGAATTTTTTCTTCAGTTTACACTAAAACTAATCTGAGTGAAAGTGAATTAATTCAACTCTTTGAAAAATTTTACAAAGATGAACCTTTCGTTTTTATCACTCAAAAAAACCCAAGTCTCAAGCAAGTTGTCAACACTAACAAGTGTATCCTTTTTGTAAAAAAGGAGGGCGACAAAGTTTTCATCATCAGCTTGATCGATAATCTTATCAAAGGTGCTTCGGGACAAGCGGTGCAAAATATGAATTTGATGTTTGGCTTTGAAGAGGCAGAAGGTTTGAATTTAAAAGCGATGGCATTTTAAATTTTCCAAAAAAGAAAAAAACAAAATCATGAAATTATTTGACGTCTACCCTCTCTTCGATATTCATCCTGTAAAAGGAGAAGGATGTTACATCTTCGATAAGCAAGGAAATAAATATTTAGACTTTTACGGAGGGCATGCAGTCATTTCTGTGGGGCATTGCCATCCTCATTTTGTAAAAAGCGTAACAACACAATTACAAGATTTAGGATTTTATTCTAACTCCGTAAAAAACGATTTACAAATTGAGTTAGCAAAAAAACTAGGTGAGCTTTCCAACTGCGATGCATACAATTTATTCCTTTGCAACTCAGGTGCCGAAGCAAACGAAAATGCACTCAAGTTAGCTTCTTTTCAAAATGGAAAAACCAAAATCATTGCTTTCAAAAAAGGTTTCCATGGAAGAACTTCCGCTGCAGTCAACGTGACTGATAATGCAAAAATTCAAGCTCCAATCAATAAGACTTTCGAAAATGAATTACATGATCTTAATAAAATTAGAACAGTCGAAACTTCTCTAAAGAGAGGTGATGTCTGCGCAGTCATCATCGAAGGCATTCAAGGAATCAGTGGAGTAGAAATTCCTAAGCCTGAGTTTTTAGAAGCATTGGAATTGCTTTGCAAAAAATATAATGCAATTCTCATCCTTGACGAAATCCAATCTGGTTATGGTCGAAGTGGTGAGTTTTTCGCATTCCAAAAATCTAACATCACTCCTGACATTATCACAATGGCCAAAGGAATGGGAAATGGTTTTCCAATCGGAGGTGTTTTGATTCATCCAAAATTCGAAGCAAAATATGGTTTACTAGGAACAACTTTCGGAGGAAATCATCTGGCTTGCGCTGCAGGAATTGCCGTTTTGGATATTTTGAAAAAAGAAAATCTAATCGCTCATTCAAAAGAGTTAGGGAAATATTTTTTAGAAAAATTAAAACCGATTGAAGGTATTTCGGAAGTGCGGGGAAGTGGTTTGATGATTGGATTAGAATTCGATTTCCCGATCAAGGAATTACGAAAGCATTTACTTTTTGAAGAAAAAATATTTACGGGTTCGTCTTCCAATCCAAATGTGATGAGAATTTTACCTCCTTTAAATATCCAAAAAGAACACATTATCATTTTTATTAAAAAATTAGAAACTGCGCTAAAATTAATTCCAATTCCGTCATCCATTTAAATATTACAAAATGAAAAATTTCACCTCCATACACGACGCTCCCAATGTTGAACAACTTGTTCAACAAGCATTTGATTTCAAAAAAAATCCTTTATCTCAATCTAATTTTGCTAAAGGGAAAACATTAGGAATGATTTTTTTCAATCCAAGTTTACGTACTAGAATGAGTACTCAAAAAGCAGCTCAAAATTTAGGGATGAATATTATTTCACTCAACGTAAATGATGGTTGGCAATTAGAATTTGAAGATGAAGTCATCATGAATGGCAACAAAGCCGAACACATAAAAGAAGCAGCTGCGGTGATGAGTCAGTTTGTCGATGTGTTAGCCGTTCGAAGTTTTCCAACTTTAGTTGATCGTGAAAAAGATTATGCAGATCTCATTTTACAAAAATTTATACAGCACGCAAGTGTTCCGATTTTAAGTTTAGAGTCTGCCATTTTGCATCCATTGCAATCGTTGGCAGACCTTTTAACCATCCAAGAAAACAAAAAAACAAAGCGACCTAAAGTTGTTTTGACTTGGACACCTCATCCAAAAGCGTTGCCACAAGTTGTCGCTAATTCATTTTGTGAATGGATGGATTTTGTCGATGTAGATTTGACGGTCACTCATCCAGAGGGATATGAACTATCTTCTGATTTTTCCAAAAATGCGACTATAGAATACGATCAAAATAAAGCATTTGAAAATGCAGATTTTGTTTATGCAAAAAATTGGTCTTCATTTAATTACTATGGAAAGATACTTTCACAAGATGAAAATTGGAAAGTTACTTCCGAGAAAATGGCATTGACTAACGAAGGGAAATTTATGCATTGCTTGCCCGTCAGAAGAAATGTTGTGGTCGATGATTCTATTTTGGATAATCCAAATTCATTAGTCATCGAACAAGCTAACAATCGAACATTTGCAGCACAAACAGTTCTTTTCAATTTATTAAAAAATAAAAAAACGAGGTATGAAAAATAGAAAACCATCTCTTTCCATAATTAAAATTGGAGGTAAACTTATTGAAGATGAACAAAAATTAAAATCAGTTCTAACACAGTTTGCAAAAATAAAAGGAGCAAAAATTTTAGTCCACGGAGGCGGGAAGGCAGCTTCTGCTTGGAGTCAAAAACTAGGTATCGCTCCTCAAATGATTGAAGGACGAAGGGTGACTGACCTGGCAACCTTAGAAATAGCAACCATGGTTTACGCAGGACTCTACAATAAAAAAATTGTGAGTTGGTTACAAGCGATTCCTTGCAATGCTTTGGGGTTGACAGGTGCTGACTTAAATTCGATTCTGTCACACAAACGAATTGTCAAAGATATCGATTATGGTTTTGCAGGTGATATTGATTTGGTGGAAACTTCCATTTTGAAGCAACTTTTAAACAATCAAGTAACGCCAGTTTTCTGTGCAATCACCCATGACAAAAATGGTCAATTGCTCAATACAAATGCCGATACAATTGCTTCTGAGCTTGCCGCAGCATTTGCGCCTTTTTATAAAACAACATTGAAGTTTTGTTTTGAAAAAAATGGTGTTTTAGAAAATCCTGAAGATGACGATTCGATTTTTCCAAAAATTAATTTCACAGATTATCAAAAACATAAACAGGTTGGAATCATTTCCGATGGCATGATTCCAAAAATGGATAATGCTTTTTTTGCTCTAAAAAATAAAGTCGATAAGGTCTTTATTTGCGGCGCTAAAAAAATTCATCAAACAAATGGGACTTTAATTCAACTTTAACCAATACCCCGTAAAAGCAATGTTAACAAAATTAAAAACAGACTCCATTGAACTCTTAAAAACGTTAATTCCAATTCCATCTTTTTCAAAGGAGGAAAAAAACACAGCGAATAGTATTCAAGATTTTTTTCAAAGAAGGTCAGTTCTTACTTTCCGAAAAGGAAATAATGTTTGGGTTAAAAATAAATATTGGAATGATTCACTTCCTACAATTTTATTAAACTCACATCACGATACAGTTCGACCTGTGAAAGCTTGGACTAAAAATCCACATAAGCCTTTATTGGAAAATGGAAAACTATTTGGACTGGGCAGCAATGATGCAGGTGGTTGCTTAGTTAGTTTGATTGCAACATTTTTATTTTTTTATGCAAAAGAAAATCTGAATTATAACATTATACTTGCGGCAACTGCGGAGGAAGAAATTTCAGGTAAAAATGGAATCGCTTCGGTCATCGGTGATTTTGGAAAAATAGATTTCGGCATCGTAGGAGAACCTACAAAAATGAAAATGGCTATTGCTGAAAAAGGCTTGATGGTCGTCGATGGCATTGCAAAAGGAAAAGCAGGACATGCCGCGAGAGAAGAAGGTGTCAATGCGATTTACGAAGTGTTGGAAGATTTGAAATGGATTAAGAATTATGAATTTAAAATGATTTCTGATTTGTTGGGAAAAACGAAAATGACGGTGACTCAAATTAATTCAGGCACTCAACATAATGTTGTTCCAGACGCCTGCAGCTTTGTCATTGATGTTCGGACTAATGAAAAATATTCCAACCAATTGGTTTTTGCCATTTTACAAAAACATTTGAAAGCAGAAATTAAGGCTCGCTCCTTTCGATTAAATTCTTCCAGAATCCCTTTGACACATCCTTTGGTACAAAGTGGTTTGAGTTTGGGCTTGAATTATTTTGGGTCACCTACCCTCTCCGATCAGGCGTTACTTTCTTTTCCAACTTTAAAAATTGGTTGTGGTGATTCCGCTCGTTCGCATACGGCGGATGAATTTATTTATTTAAAAGAAATAGAAGAAGGCATTGATATTTATATTAAACTTTTAGAAAAAACAATTTTATGAAACTCTGGCAAAAAGATTTTACACTCGACAAAACCATCGAAAATTTCACCATTGGAAAGGACAAAGAACTAGATTTATTTTTAGCAAAATTCGATGTACAAGGTTCACTTGCACATATCGAAATGTTGGAATCAATTGGTCTTTTAGAAAAAGAAGAACTCCATACCTTACAAGTTGAATTAAAAAGCATTTATCAAAAAATTGAAAATGGCAACTTTCAAATCGAAGACGGAATGGAAGATATTCATTCTCAAATCGAATGGATGCTCACAGAAAAATTAGGTGACGTTGGAAAAAAAATCCACAGCGGTCGTTCTCGAAATGACCAAGTGTTAGTAGACTTGCGTTTATTTTTCCGAGAGGAAATCCAGAGCATTTTAAAATTGGTAAAAGCATTGTTTGAAAAACTCCAGATTGCAAGTGAACAACATAAAAATATTTTAATGCCAGGTTATACACATACTCAAACAGCCATGGTTTCATCTTTTGGTTTATGGTTTGGTGCATTCGCTGAATCGTTGACTGATGACTTACAATTACTACTTTCTGTTCATAAAATTAATAATCAAAATCCTTTGGGGTCAGCAGCAGGTTACGGAAGTTCTTTCCCATTGAATCGAACTATGACAACTCAAATTTTAGGTTTTAAAGATTTGAATTATAATGTCGTTCATGCTCAAATGGGTCGAGGGAAAACGGAATTGACTTTGAGTTTTGCGATGGCTTCCATTGCCAATACTTTAGGAAAACTAGCAACAGACGTTTGTCTTTTTTCCAACCAAAATTTCAACTTTATAAAATTACCACAAGAGTTCACGACAGGTTCGAGTATCATGCCTCACAAAAAAAATCCAGATGTCTTCGAACTCATTAGAGCTAAATCGAATCAAATTCAAAACCTTCCTCAGCAAATTATGGCAATTTGTAACAATCTAATTACGGGCTACCATAGAGACTTTCAGTTACTCAAGGAAACTGTTTTTCCAGCTATCCAAAATTTAAAGGATTGTCTGAACATTACTACTTTGGCTTTGGAAAAAATTGAAGTTCGAGCAGATATTTTGGAAGAAAAAAAATATCAATATTTGTACAGCGTAGAAGAAGTGAATCGATTAGTTTTGGAAGGAACTCCTTTTCGAGATGCTTATAAAATTGTCGGAATGCAAATCGAAAATGGAAACTTCACTTATGATAAAAATATTCATCATACACATGAAGGTAGTTTAGGAAATCTTTGTAACAGTCAGATTGAGGAGAAGATGAATCAAATTTTACAGGAATTTGATTTTGAAAAAATCGAAAATCAAATTGCGAAATTGATTTCCTAATATTCTTTTTTCCATAAAAAAATCCGAGTCATAAAAATGACTCGGACTTTTTTTATCCTAAAAATTAAAGCAGACTGAATTATTCAGCAGCTACTTCAATTGGTAATGCAACAACAACCTCAGGATGTAAATTAAGCGTTGCAGTATAAGATCCAACTTCCTTGATATCTTCAAGAGAAACTCTTTTACGCAAGATTTCTACATCAAATTGTTCTTTCAATGCTTGAACGATTTGGATAGTAGTTACACTTCCAAAAATCTTTCCGCTAGTACCTGCTTTTGCTCCAATTTTCAAAGTTTTACCTTCCAACTTAGTAGCGATGTCTTTATAAACATCAACTTTTGCAGCCTCTACAGCATCTTCTTTAGCTTTAAGATCATCCAATTTTTTCATGTTGGTAGCATTTGCAATTAATGCTAACCCTTGAGGAATCAAGAAATTTCGACCGTAACCATTCTTTACAGTTACCACTTCGTGCTTGTCCCCAACTTTATCTAAATCTGCTAATAATATAATATCCATGATGAAATATTTTTTAAGAAAACCTTAGTCAGGTTTTATTCATTGAAGGGCAACCACAAGGGTTTGCCCCTACTAAATTTATTTTAACAAATCCGTTACATACGGTAAAATAGCCAAATGACGTGCACGCTTTACAGCTGTTGCCATTTTTCGTTGGTATTTTAAAGAGTTACCAGTAATTCGTCGAGGAAGAATTTTTCCTTGCTCGTTGATAAATTGTAACAAGAAGACTGGATCTTTATAGTCAATATGCTTGATTCCAAATTTTTTGAATCGGCAATATTTTCTTCTATCTGAACCTATATTTGGGTTACTAAGAAATTTTATATCGTCTCTAGAAGCCATGATTTTTTATTTTAAAATTAGAAAATTAATTAATCGTAAAAAGATTACTCTTCTTCTTCAGCTTTTGCAACAGGAGCAGGTGCAGGTTTTGCAGGTGCAGCCTCCTTCTTAGGTGCAGCTTTTTTCTCAGCAGCTACTTCCTTCTTGATTTCAGCTTTTACTTTGTCCTTTTTCTTTCCGATTAATCCGTTACGCTTGTCGTCGTTATATTTAACTCCGAACTTGTCTAATTTTACAGATAAAAATCTCATGATGCGCTCATCTCGGCGAAGTGCCAATTCGAGTTGCGCAAGAAAAGCACCACTTGGTACTTGAAATTCTGTACAAAAATACACACCTGTGGTGCGTCCTTTGATTGGGTAAGCCAACTGGCGTAATCCCATTTCTCCTTTATCAACGATAGTGCATTCGTTAGAAGTCAACATATCGAAATAAGTTTGAGCTGTCGCATTTATTTCATCGCCCGACAGTACTGAATCTACGATGAAATTTACTTCGTAATTTCTCATTTACGTGAAGTATTTTTTTTGTGAAATAATAATAATTTTTTAAAACGGCTGCAAAGATAGGCTTTTTAGTAGTTTTTACAAATCTTTCAAGAAGTTTTTAATACCAAAAAAAGGAGATAATTATGAGCATTTTCAACTTAAAAATCATGGGATTTCAAATTTTGCTACTCATTTTTCAAGCTATTTTATTGGAACAGGTTGTGAAGGCTAAATCCTCTTTTCAACTTCAATTATTTGTTTAACTTTATCACTTAAATTTTAAAGATTAAACCCAATTAGAATGTTAAAACGATTAACTCCTTTTTATTTTATTTCTATACTTTTTTTTCTCGGATGCAATGGTTGCACTCCCGATCCAAAACCTGAAACGCCAATAACTACCCCTACTAATCCAGTACCCAAAACGGTAGCCATTCCAAAGTTCAATCGAGACTCTGCTTATCTTTTCACCAAACGACAAGTGGATTTTGGACCTAGAGAACCTAATACAAAAGCACATACTACTACTAAAAATTGGTACGTTCAGAAGTTCAAATCTTATGGGGCAGATGTTATCGAGCAAAATTTTCAAGTTCGATCATTCCAAAATAAAATGCTCAACTCGACTAATGTCATTGCCCAATTCAATCCGACCAATCCTCATCGAGTAATCCTTGCTGCACATTGGGACACTCGACATATTGGCGATCAAGATACAAATGAGAAAAAACAAAAAGAAGCTATACTAGGTGCGGATGATGGAGCAAGTGGTGTAGGAATGTTAATCGAAATTGCTCGCCAGATTAGTCTCAATAAAATTGACATGGGTATTGATATTATCTTATTTGATGCAGAAGATCAAGGAACAAGTGGTGGCAAAGAAACAGAATGGTGTCTTGGTTCTCAGCATTGGGCAAAAAATTTACACACCTCTCCGTACAAACCAAAATTTGGAATTTTACTTGACATGGCTGGTTCAAAAAATGCTCGTTTTACAAAAGATGAAGTCTCCATGACTTATGCTCCGAAGGTGATGAATAAAGTTTGGAAAATTGCTCAAGAACGGGGCTATGGAAACTTCTTCGTGGATCAAGCTTCAGGACCATTAATTGATGATCATAAATTTGTCAATGAGATTGCCAGCATTCCAATGATCGATATTATCAATCGACCTGCTGCTTCTCGAAGTGGTTTTGGAAATTACTGGCACACTCACGATGACAATATGAACGTCATTGATAAAAAAACTTTACGAGCAGTTGGACAAACAGTTTTGGCAGTAATTTATAAAGAAGCTGCTGGTGTTTTTTAAAAAATAACAAGACATTTACATTTTCATAAAACCAATCATTCATACAAAATGAGTCCAGATAAATACATTAAAAATTATATCAATGGCGCACTTGTCCCAGCCGTTTCAGGTGAATATTTTGACAATTATAATCCTGCGATTGGACAAGTTTATTCTCACATCCCAGACTCAGATGAGCAAGATGTACAGCAAGCTTTAGAGGCAGCAGAACGTGCTTTGCCTGAATGGAAAAGAATGGAACCTACCAAACGATTTCGAATTTTAACTCGGATTGCCGACATCATCGAGCAAAATTTAGAGGAATTTGCCAAAGCAGAAAGTATTGATTCTGGAAAACCATTTGCCATGGCTCGAAGTGTTGACATTCCACGTGCGCATCAAAATATTAGATTTTTTGCAACTTCACTTTTACATTTTTCTTCGGAGTCTCACTCGATGCCAAACCAAGCAATCAATTATACTTTACGCCAACCAATAGGTGTAGTCGGATGTATTTCGCCTTGGAATTTACCTTTGTATTTATTCACTTGGAAAATTGCTCCAGCTCTTGCAACTGGAAATTGCGTGATTGGCAAACCGTCAGAAATGACTCCGATGACTGCCTACATGTTATCGAAAGCGTGCATCGAAGCGGGTCTACCAGAAGGTGTTTTAAATATCGTCCACGGACATGGTGCTAAGACAGGTCAAGCCATGGTCGAGCATCCTTGCATCAAAGCCATTTCTTTCACAGGTGGAACTGAAACTGGAAAAAAAATCATCTCCACCGCTGGCCCGATGTTTAAAAAACTCTCCTTAGAATTGGGTGGAAAAAACCCCAACATTATTTTCGCAGATTGTGATTTTGATGAAATGATGATGACCACTTTACGATCTTCTTTTTCCAATAATGGTCAAATTTGTTTGTGCGGTTCACGCATTTATATTGAGCGAGCGATCTATGAAAAATTTCGAGATGAACTCGTCAAGCGAACTCAATTTCTAAAAGTAGGTGATCCGTTTTCAGCCGTAACTGATTTAGGCGCACTCGTTTCAAAGGCTCATATGGAAAAAGTAATGGGCTATCTTACCCTTGCCGAAGTGGAAGGTGGAACCATTCTTTGCGGCGGTACTCCAGTCAAAATGAAAGGAGAATATGCTGATGGATATTTCCTTCGTCCAGCGGTCATCGAAGGTTTGACGCAAGACTGTCGGACGATTCAGGAAGAGATTTTTGGACCAGTCGTAACTATCACTCCTTTCGATACGGAGGAAGAAGTTCTAGGTTTTGCTAATGGAACGGATTATGGTTTATCTGCCACAGTTTGGACAAAAGATATTTCCAGAGCCAATCGAATGGCGGAGAATTTAGAGGCTGGAATCGTTTGGGTAAATTGTTGGATGGTTCGTGATTTACGAACTCCTTTTGGTGGAGTCAAAAGTTCAGGTGTCGGTCGAGAAGGTGGTTTGGAGGCAATGAAATTTTTTACTGAACCAAAAAATGTGTGTATTAAATATTCTTGATTTTTTCCCCCCTTAGAAAATTATGACTCTGCCTAAATATTATTTTTAAAAACAAAATCATGAAAAACGAAAAATCAACTCCTTCTGATCGTAGATCATTTTTGAAAAAAACAACAGTTGCCTCTGTAGGTGTTTTAGGTTTAGGAAATCTCCAAGCTCAATCTGTTATTTCAAAAAAAGAAAAAACGACTCGTGAATTACCCAAAGATTTAACCATACTTTTCCAAGGCGATTCCGTTACCGACGGTGGGCGAAAAAGAGATCAATATTATGCTAATAATACTTGGGGAGGATTAGGAGGTAGTTACGTTTTTCCAGCTGTAAGTGAATTACTTGGAAGTAATCCGACTTCAAATATTCGATGTTATAATCGAGGCATAAGTGGAGATAAAGTTTTTCAATTATCGAATCGTTGGGAAGAAGATTGTTTGCAGATTCGTCCTGATGTATTAAGTATTTTGATTGGTGTAAATGATTTTTGGCATACCTTGGATTTTAATTATAAAGGTACCGCTAAAAGTTACGAAGAGGATTTTAGGAAATTACTTGACCGAACTCGAAAAGAATTACCTAATGTAAAATTGATAATTTGTGAACCCTTTGCGGTCAAAGGAGGAAGTGCTATTGTCGAAGAAAAATGGTTTCCTGCATTTATAGCTTATCAAAATGCTGCGAAAAAAATTGCTTCAGATTATAATGCTCATTGGGTTCCTTTTCAAAAAACATTTGATGATGCGTTAAAAATTGCGCCAGTAGATTATTGGTGTGCTGATGGTGTTCATCCATCCTTAGGTGGAGGAGAATTGATGGCAAAGACTTGGTTAAATACTTTTGATGAAATTTCATTTAAATAAACTGTAATCAATTAATAAGATTGAACTACTCTACAGTAATTTGACGAAAAATCTAAAAAAGTGTGAAATTTTCATAGGCTCAACTTAAAAGTTCGGGCTATGAAAATTTCACAAACCTTATTTTCCTTCATAATCTTGTTCCTTTTTAGATTAAAAACCTCTCATTTAGACCAATAGTAAAATATGGCATAATCCATGTCTTATATAATCGAAGAATACGCCACACACGATCTATCTACTCCCCAACCCTATAAAAAAATTTGAGTCCTTACTTATAGCTAACCACATCTATTTTCATTCTTTAATGAAATATCATATTGGTATTTGACTTAGTTAATACTTTAACTCGTCACATTACACCTCTATGTCTTAAGCCCAAAAAGCTTTTTATTTCAAGAATATGAAAATATACAATTCATCTTTTTATACAAAAATCTTATTGTAAAGAATAGTCTATGTCTTTACTGATCAATGTATATTTATTATGACCAATTAATCTTTTGATTAGCTCATGGTCAAAGAAATTATTAAAAGTGATGCAACTGTATATTTAAAATTCTTAGTCTCAAGAATTATTTAAAATTATTTCTGATATGGTAGCACCGCAAAATAGTCAATCTTCTATTAATCAATATTTTTTGCCATCCAACCTGAGCAAAAACATTAACCTGATGCAGAATGCACCCATTGGATTATTCCAAATGAGTATGAGTGGCTATTTTAATCTAGCTAATGATGAGATGAAAAAAATATTAAACGTAGAAGGTTATGACTTATACAGAACTAATATTTTTTCTTTTCTAGGAAAAACATCTACAGAAGAATTTCAACAAAAAATAAGGTCTCCAAAAAAAGAAGATAAATTTATCTTCGAATTTATTATTGAAGAAAATAATGATTGGGAATACCAAGTAACAATAACTCCAGAATTTCATGATGAAGAATTTAAAAACAGTTGGCTAGGTGCGATTGTTAGTTTCCCAATCAAGGAAGAAAAACAAATTCAATCTTTAAGTGAGTTAGAAGATTTGAAGAAGGAGCATGAAATGATCAAAGAACAACTTGCTCACCTTTGTCATGAAGTGAGAATTCCCATCAATACAATTATGGGTATGTCATTCTTATTAGCCGAAAATATAGATGAATCGGCTAAACAGAATTACTTAAAACCTTTATTTACTTCAGCCGATTTTTTAGGAAAATTGGTTAATTCTATTTTAGACTTTTCTAAAATGGATGGAGGACATATGGCCTTGCATGAAGAAAATTATTCTTTAAATAAAGTCCTTACAGAAATCCAAGATGCATTTAATATGCTCTTAAAAGATAAGCCGGTGAATTTTGTTTTAGAAAATAATATTACGACTGATACTATTTTTGGAGATGCATTGCGACTCAAACAAATATTAAGTAACCTTGCAAATAATGCACTTAAGTTTACTCAAAAAGGGGAAATAGGTATTCGTACTTCTTCTTATTTCAATGATCAAAAACAATCTATGATCAGGTTTGAAGTATTCGATACTGGAATTGGAATTCCTGAAAATAAACTACAATACGTATTTGATAAATACAAACAAGCTGACAGCCAAATCGCTGCGAAGTATGGAGGAACAGGCCTTGGGTTGTCTATCGTACAATCACTAGTTGAGTTACATAGTGGAAAAATAGATATCAAAAGTGTCGAAGGAAAAGGAACAACATTCATCATTGATATTCCATACAAAGTCAACACATCTGAAAATCAACAGTTAATCGAAAAAGATGACTTACCTAGTATTGATATAATTAAAGGGAAAAACATATTAGTCTTTGAAGATGATCCAATGGGAAAAAGATTAATCCAACACATCCTTAATTCATGGGAATGTAATTTCGAAATTTTACCAAATGGATTCTTTGATATCCAAAAAATAGAAGACGAAAAATTTGATCTAATTTTAATGGATATTAATATGCCAGGTAAAAATGGATATCAGATCACTTCCGAATTACGCAGAAATGGAATTACTGCTCCAATTATTGCACTTACCGGAAATACATTTGAAGATAAAAAACTACAAGCTTTTGAAGCAGGTATGAATGATTTTATTATTAAACCTTTTTCTTTTTCTCACTTAGAAAAAACCGTATTAAAATGGATAGCAGTTTAACAATCTAGACAATAAATATATCCTAATCGTCGAATTTAATCGGTCAAAAATCATGTCTTCACTTCTTTTTAAATCTATACTCTTTAGAATAATAAATATTCTATAAATAAAATCCTTTTCTCATTTTTAGAACACATATATTTATTCATACCTTATAAAATACTGACCAACAATACTTTATATCTTTTCTCTTTAAAGGTACAATATTGGAACTAACCATATCAAATATCAATATCTAACCAAACAATTAGGATTTATAAAATTGGATTAGTCATCTCCATTATTTTATAAATCCTAATTACTTTCTCTTTCATTATCATTAATAAATAATCTAACTGTTTTTGAATTGGTTAATCCACCATTAACCAAATTAATATTTCTATACCCAAAAAGTACTACGACACAATAACCTAACTAAAATGAATTTAACTAAAAGCACCTTTTTTACAATAGCTATATTGCTACTATTTATCTTTAAAGTTAAAAGTCAAAATATTGTAATCATTGAGAGTCAATCCTACTCCGTTCAACATATGGATGAAAAATGGAAAGGTGCTTTCCTTGCAAGAGAATTACCAGCTAATATAAAATCACAGAATACTTTAGACTCTATTTCTAATCTTGCCGATATTGATATACTCATCATATCAAATGGTCTCATTAATATTCCTTCTTACCGACTTCAAACCATAGAATTATTTATCAAACAAGGTGGACATGTCTATCTTCAATCTGAATACGAAATTCAAGCTTCTGGAAATCAAGCATTTAGTCAATTAGTTAATAACCTAGGTGGTACATTTAACTGGGAAGGAGAAATCTCTGGAAATCTTGCCCCCGTACAAATAGCTAATTTTTTCATGGAGAATGAAGATTCCATTCCTTTTTTTTGGTATGGAACCTATGGAAGTGGTGATGAGTATATTGTTCCTTTTTTAGAAAGAGATAATAAGAATTTTGGCTTTTATTTTTGCCCATCAAATCCAGCATATGGAAAAATAATCACTACTACTGATCAAGATTGGATTCGACTGGATATGAAACCAGAACTATTGGATCGGATTGTATTTTTTTTACAAGAACAGATTTCCTTTCAACAACCAAGTCTAACAACTTATAGCTCAAATGAAAATCCGTGTGCAAATGATGACGTAATTTATAGTGTTGCAATTGATTCATTAAATGCAACAAACATCATTGAATTTCAATGGTATATCAATGACCTAGAAATTTCAGATGCAAACGATTCAATCTTCGTTACTAATCTCAATAATAATGATAGTATTTTTTGCAAAGTAGTTTTTCAAAAAGATTGCGCTCAATTCAACTTAAATTCACCAACTTACCACCAAAGTATTATTGATGATTTCACTCCATCTATCTTTGAAATTTATTATGATTCTACACAAGTTTATTGTGAAGGAACATCAGTCCTATTTGAAGCTAACTTTCCCATCCAAACGGCATCTTCAAATATCACTTATCAATGGTTTGTTAATCAAGTTCTGATTCAAGGAGCAACAGACTCTACTTTTACATTTGATTATTTGAATGAGAGTGTGGTCAGTTGTAATTTGATTTATGATAATATTTGCGATTCGGGAATTATTATTAATTCTAACAATATCCTTATTGATCTTGAAGAAATAATCTCAGACCCTATTTTTTATATTGAAGCAACTAATGAAACGTCCTGTGAAGGGGAGCCTATTTCATATGTTGTACATTCTCCGGAACTAGATGATGTAAATAATTATATTTGGAAAATAGATGGCGAAATACAATCTCAAGGCAGTCCTAGTTTCATACATAATAATCCAACTAATGGCCAAGTTTTAACTTGTGAAGCTTCATCAAATTATCCATGTCTCTCCAGCTCCCTTTTAACAACTACTCCATTAATTCTAGATTTAGATCCTATTCTTATCCCAAGTTTTAGTCTTCACACAAATTCAACTAAAATATGTGAAGGTCAATCTGCTCCTTTTGAAATAATCCATAACAATATTTTTACAAATTTTTCTTTACTATATCAATGGCAAATCAACGGAGAGAACGTTGGGACAAACAGTCCATTTTTTGAATTCATTCCTACTTCTAATTTTCAAACTGTGAGGTGTATTATTTCTATTGATAATATTTGTTCGTCAATCAATGAATTCACTACCAATGAAATACAAATCGAAGTAATCGAAATAACTTCTCCAAATCTAAAACTCATTACTAATCAATCATTTTCATGCAAAGGAGAGTTAGTCATAGCGGAAGCAATTGGAACTAATTTACCCGATAATAATATATACGAATGGTTTCTTGATGATCAGTTCGTTTACTCTTCGACTACTCCATTTTTCTATTGCGATACTATCACCAATCTTCAAAACTTACATTGCGAAATTTCTATACCAGCACATCTCTGCGTCGATCAACAAGAAATCATCTCCGATATTATTCCATTCACCGTAAGTAATATTGCAGTTGATATTATTGAATTACATCCTGAAATGTGCGGAGAAGATGGTCATGTTGAAATAGAACCAAGCGAAGGAATTGCACCTTATCTTTACCATTGGGATGACAGTTCTACCTCAATTAGACGCGAAGAACTTTCTACAGGAAATTATCAACTAACGGTAACAGATGCTTTAGGATGCGAGATGATCGAAACTATCACGATAGATAAATATGGGGATTCCATCACCTCTGATATTAAATTAGTCGACTATGATCCTGACTTAAATTACGGCTATTTAAAAGTTACCACTAACGCAGTCAATCCTTATTTTTATTGGAAACAGTCTATAGGTTTATCTTGCTCAAGTTGTCCTCAACCTTTTTTTGAAGGAGGTCTTGTATCTACCTATGAAGTTATTATAACTGATTCTAGAGGATGCTCTATTACTCATTCTTTTGAAATGCCGATACCAAATAAAACTATTTCCAATGACATTTACATCCCTAATGCATTTACGCCTAACGGTGATGAAGTTAATGATTACTTCACCGCCTATGGATACAATGATGCTTATGAAATAAAAAACATTAAAATTTATACTCGCAACGGAAACTTAGTTTTTGAAAACAACAACTTAGCACTTAGCGATGAAGAAAATGGCTGGGATGGCAAAAACTTTAAAAACAATAAAGTTCAAGATGGAGTCTATCTCTATTTTATAACTATCCAGATGGGGGATAAATTAAAAACTTTTAATGGTGACATAACGGTACACTAAACTTCATTTTTTGCTAAAATTTATTTTACGAAAATAATATCCATGAAAAATAATCAAACCTTTTTGTCCTCTAATATTAATAGAAGCCTCAACCTAATGTTAAACGCTCCAATTGGTTTATTCCAAATGAGTTCAAGCGGATATTTAAGTCTTGCTAATCATGAAATGAAAAAAATATTAAACGTGGAAGGTTATGATTTGTACCGAACGAATATTTTTAATTTTCTAGAAAAAAGATCAGCAGAAGAATTTCAGAAAAAAATAAGGTTTCCAAAACAAGAAGATAAATTCACTTTCAAATTTGTCATCAAAGAAAATAATAACTGGGAACATCAAGTAACCATGACTCCGGAATTCGATGGCGATTTTTTCAAAAACAGTTGGTTAGGAGCAATAGCTTGTTTGCCTGCTAAAAAGAAAAAGTCACTCTTCACGGTATGCTTAAATTTATTTTAAAAATGAGGTTTGAATATAAAATCCAAACCTCACTTTTTTCACTTACAAATCAATCTCCATAAACACAGGACAATGATCCGAATGATGTGCATCACCTAATTGCCTCGCACTATAAATTTTATCTTTCAAAGAATCCGAAACTGACTGATAATCAATTCTCCAACCTTTATTATTTTTCCTTGCCCCAAACCTATAAGTCCACCAACTGTACTCCTCCCCTTCTGGATTAATAAATCGATAAGCATCCGTAAATCCACTTGCCAACCACTTCGTCATCCACTCTCTTTCTTCTGGCAAAAATCCTGAACTCTTTTTATTACTCTTTGGATTATGAATATCCATCTCCGTATGAGCAATGTTATAATCTCCAACGACAATCAAATTTGGTCGTTCTTTTTTTAGTTTTTTTATCCACTTAAAAAAGTCATCGAGGAATTCCATTTTAAATGCTTGCCGTTCTTCGCCCGAACTTCCTGATGGAAAATAACAATTCAAAATCGACCAATCTCCAAAATCTGCTCGAATGATTCGCCCCTCGTTATCATATTTTTCAATGCCACAACCAATCTCAATATGATCTGGTTTTTGTTTAGAAAAAATGGCAACACTACTGTATCCTTTCTTTTGTGCAGAAAACCAATTGTGATGATAACCCATTTCTTCCAATGGAGCGACATCGACTTGCTCGACATGTGCTTTGGTTTCTTGCAAACACACCACATCAAATCCACCTTCTTTGAGGAAATCCCAAAATCCTTTTTTGACTGCTGCTCGAATTCCGTTGACGTTGTAAGAGATAATTTTTTTCATAAAAAATGAATTGAGTTATTTGAAAAATACGTAGATGCGAAAATAGATTTTTCCTTTTTCCTAAAACAATCTTTCTTCAAAAAGTTATTCACAAAGACAGATTTTATTTTTTCAAAAAAAAACCATTTTTTCTTTTTTATGTTGGGAAAAACTTAATTTGAAATTTCGTGTTCACCATCATAAATAATTAACTCCAATGACAAACATTCAAATCATTCAACAACCTTTTACTTTGCCCTGCGGCGCAATTCTTTCCAATCGATTTTGCAAATCAGCCATGAGCGAAAACATGGCAGATTCTGGTGGAAAACCATCCAAAAAAATCCATCAACTTTATGATCGTTGGAGCGACAGCGGAGCAGGTTTAATTATTTCTGGAAATGTGATGATTGATAAAAGAGCATTGGGAGAAAAAGATAATGTTTATGTCGAAGATGAATCTTCCATGGGTGAACTTCAGGAGTGGGCAAGCGTAGCACAACAAAATGGCGCAGCACTTTGGATGCAAATTAATCATCCTGGAAGGCAAGCACCAAAAACTTTTAACAAAGATGTTGTTGGTCCATCAGCCGTTGGTTTAAAACAAAAAGCAATGTTTAAAACACCTCGCCCGATGACCGAAGAGGAAATACTAGATGCGATTGAACGATTTGGTAATACCGCACTTATTGCAAAAAAAGCAGGATTCGCAGGTGTACAAATTCATGGCGCACATGGATATTTAGTCAGCCAATTTTTATCCTCACGAACTAATCAGCGAGAAGATCAATGGGGAGGTAGTTTAGAAAATCGAGCAAGATTCGCTATCGAGGTTTATCGAAATATGAGAAAAAAAGTAGGTGCAGATTACCCTGTTGGAATCAAAATTAATTCTGCTGATTTTCAACGAGGTGCATTTTCTGAAGAAGAATCTTTGCAAGTGATTGACATGCTTTCTGCCGAAGGAATTGATATGATTGAAGTCTCTGGAGGCACCTATGAAAAAGCTGCCATGATGGGTATAACTGAAAAAGAAAGTACTCGAAAACGAGAAGCTTACTTCGCTGATTTTATTATCAAAGCTCGCCAACGAACAAAAACACCATTGATGTTAACAGGAGGATTTCGAAGTATTTCTGTGATGGCTGCCGCTATCAAAAATAACGAATTAGATTTTATTGGTTTAGCTCGACCTTTTGCGTTGAACCCTCAAGTGGCGAAAGATTTTTTAGATGGAAAAATTACAAAATGTGAAGTTCCTCAAATCAAAGTTGGAATTACTGCAATTGATAAGATGGGATTTTTAGACACGCTTTGGCATGCTTTGCAATTGGAACGAATGGCGAAGGGGAAAAAACCTGATTTAAAAATGAGTGGTTGGAAGGTTATTCGGAAATTGATGAAGGAGATGATCTTTGGATAAAAAATAAAACAAATTAATTAGAGGATTACCCCCTCAAGAATATCAAGACAATTAAAACCATAATTTATGCATACCAAAAAAACCTACACCGCCATGGAAATGGCATGGTGGACACGATTCGAAACTTATTTATTTATATTCATCATTACTGCTTGGGTGGCAGTTCATTATTTTTTTGATTTAGGATGGTTAAAAGTTCCTTGGACACCTTTAGCTTTGATTGGAACTGCGGTGGCTTTTGTCATTGGATTTCAAAACAATGCGGCCTATGGAAGAATTTGGGAAGCCAGAATGATTTGGGGTGGAATCGTAAATACTTCCCGAACGTTTGGAATGTTTCTTCAAGATATGATTAACAATGACCATACTGAATCTGCACTTTCAGAAGAGCAACTTAAAAGTGAAATCAAAACAATTACTTATCGTCATATTGCTTGGATGACTGCCTTGCGTCACGCGATGCGAATGTCTAAACCTTGGGAAACGACTATGAATGAAAAAACCAATAAGGATTGGGGTATTCATCCTCCCGAGTTTGACTCTACTGTAGAAGAAGATCTAGCACCTTACATTTCCAAAAAAGATATGGATTATGTGATGAGTAAAAACAATAAACAAACGGCTTTGTTATATCTTCAATCTCATCATTTAAAACAGCTCAAGGATCGAGGGTTAATTTGGGAGTTTTCATTTTTAGAATTAGAAGCAGTACTTCAGGAATTATTTACGCAGCAAGGTAAAAGTGAACGAATCAAAAACTTTCCTTACCCCAGACAATTCGCAACACTTAATCATTTCTTTATGTGGATTTTTGTTTTGTTATTGCCGCTAGCATTGGTTCCCCAGTTCGCTGAAATTGGAAGTCAATTCGCAGATACTCATCCTTTGATAAGTGATCTTTTTGTTTGGTTTACTATTCCATTTTATGTGATTGTTGCTTGGGTTTTTCATACGATGGAAAGGATTGGTCGAACGGGTGAGAATCCTTTTGAAGGAACAGCTAACGATGTTCCAATTTCGACAATTGCCAGAGGAATTGAAATTGACCTTCGGCAAAATTTGGGAGAAGCAAATGAGGATATTCCAAAACAATTTCCTGTGACGTATAATACTCAGTTTTAATTTTTAATCTCAAAAAAAAATGACCTTCTAGCTTTGAAGAAAGCTGGAAGGTCATTTTCCTTTTGGTTGTTCTCATTTTTAAGGTTCAAAAACATCAAACTCTACGGCCTCATTTTCTACTTCGTAAACTTCTTTAATTATTTTTGTAGAAAGATCTATCAATCGTTTTTCATTTTCTATCATCAAATAATAAGTTGGAATCTCGTCAAAAACTTCATGTTCGAATTTATTAAAATATTTAGTCTTCTTAAATATTTCTAATTCCGTTTCAGTATCGCTATTCGAAATATCAAACGGTAAATAAATGACAAACCCCTTTTTCTTTTTTTCTAAACCTAAAATATCAGGACTGACAATTTGAAATAAAATCATTCCTCCTCCAACATCAATTATAAATGATTTCTGTTTTGCGAAATAATCCGTTTTTGCTTCCTTTATTATTTTTTTAAATCTGACTTGAAATGATTCTTTCTTCGAATCTTTTTTTATTGGTTTTGGATGATTCATTTTTTGCATCCAACTAATTAGTTTTTCTTTTGAAATTCCATTTTTTTGATCTAGATAAATAGTGTTATTTTCTTCTGCTATTTCAAATTGTATCCTATCATTATCTCCTCCCGTTGGAAAAAAAACTTCTACTTTTAGATTTTTTATATTTTCATAAAAAAATAATTCACTTTCTATTTTGCCATAAAGTGGTATATCATAATTTTCATTTTCCTCTTCTTTCAATTTTTTCTTAAAATCTTCTACTTCTATTCTCACCCAAACTTCAAAATAAACCCATTTGGAAAGTTCTTTCACTTCAATAAAAATAGTTCCTTTAACTATTAGAAACGATTTATCGATCAAGAACAAATAGCCAAGTGTCTCGACTCGCTTTGCCCTTTCTTCCTCTGAGAGACCATGAAGATAATCTGGTTCAGGTGAACTTGAACCGTAATATATAGTATGCTTTTTCCCACAAATCTCACATTGATATTTTTCCATAAAACCTTTCTACATTTTTTTGTCACTCATACATCTTCCCTATATCCTTCTCATATTTTTCCAAAATAAAATTCCTCTTCAACTTCAAAGTATAAGTCAACTCCCCCGTCGCCACTTCCCACGGTTCAAACAATAAATGAAAACTTTTAATCCGTTCTTCATTTTTCAACTTTTCATTCACCTCCTCCACTACCGTTTTCATAAACTCCTCCACCTTCTGATTGATCACCATATATTGTGGGCCAGTCCAATGTACTTTGTTTTCCGCACACCATTTTTTTAGTTGAGAAAAATTAGGTGTGATGAGTGCGGTGACAAATGGTTTTTGAAAACCCAACACGATACAATTATCAATAAACGAGGATTCATTTAATTTACTTTCCAAAACTGTTGGAACAATATATTTCCCACTCGACGTTTTAAAAATATCTTTTTTCCGGCCTGTGATTTTCAAAAATCTTTTATGTACAAATTGCCCAACATCGCCTGTCGTCAACCAACCATCTTTGCCCAAAACTGCCATCGTTCGCTCGGGTAAATTATGATACCCCATCATTACATTTGGGCCTTTTACCAAAATTACCCCATCACCATTTTCATCAGGATTTTCAATTTTGACATCCACCCCAGGAACTGGAATTCCTACTGTTCCAAAATGAACGCCACCAGGTTCGAAGCGATTAAATGAAATCACGGGCGAAGTTTCTGTCATTCCATAACCTTCTCGAATATCAATTCCCGCAGCTGAAAATAATTTTCCTAATCGAGGTTGCAATGCGGCAGCACCAACAACGACACCTTCTACTTTTCCGCCCAATGCATTCCGCCAAATTCGATAAACTAAAAGGTCTGCAATTTTTAATTTCAAAAAATAAATCAGCCCCATCCGGCCATCGTAGCGTTCCCCCAATCGTATCGCCCAATGCAAAATCTTTCGAGAAACTTTTCCTCTCTCTTCTCCTTTTTCCACAATCGTATCATAAGTTCTTTCTAAGAATCGAGGAACACTTGCAAAGTAATGTGGACGAACTTCTTTTATATTTTCTACTAAAGTTTCGCGACGTTCCGCATAGTAAACTGAAGCGCCAACGGCCATGTAGGTATAAGTTACCATTCGTTCAAAAACATGACTCATCGGTAAAAAACTTAAAGTCCGTTTGTCGCAATTAATCGGAACTAGAGAAATTGTTGCTTTGATATTCGAAACTAAATTTTTATGCGAGAGCATCACTCCTTTCGGATTTCCTGTCGTACCTGAGGTATAAATTATAGTTGCTAAATCATCCTCATGAATCGACGCTTTTCGTCCTTCAAATTCTGCCAAATGACGATCCATCGGCTCTTCCATCAAATCATCAAAATGAGGAATATTGGGAAGTTTTTCTAACGTAAAAACCTTTTTCAAACTCGCTACTTTTTCATGCAACGGTAGAACTCTCTCATAAAATTCTCGATTCGTTACTACCAAAAATTTAACCTCCGCATCATTCAAAATATATTCAATTTCATGCGTCCGAGCTTGCGCATGAATCGGCACTAAGATTCCACCAATTTGCTGTGCTCCAAAATCTAAAAAATTCCATCGTGGACTTCCAAGTTGAGTCATGATCGCCACCTTCTCTCCACGCTTTAAACCTAAACTTAGCAGTCCTGCACTCACTCGATTGATTTGAGTAATGCACTCTTCTGTGCTGAATTTTTGCCACCCTAAATTTTGTTTTTGGGCAAGTGCAACTTTATTTGGAAACTTTGCTTGCTGGTAGGGAAATATATCAAACAACCGACGGAAGTCGATTTGAGAAATGAGATGGTTTTTGATTTTCGTTTTTGATTTCAAGTTTGTTTGTTTTTACTTTTCTAAGGTAATCAAAAAAAATCAATCTTAAAATCCACATAGATTTTTTTACACATATTGTTATTTCATATCAATTAGACCAATCTAAATAATTATCCATAATTTATAAAAAACAATATTGAAAAAAGTACTTCCTAATCATTAATTTAAAGGACATACAACCTTGAGAAAACACATGATTAACTGGAAGGAAATACCTTTTGTGAAATTCCTCCTACCTTTTGCTACAGGAATTTTACTCTCTATTATTTTGGAAAATAACCATCCAATTTGGTATGGAATATTATTGTCTGCTATTTTCATTCGTCTTATTTTTTCTTTCCAAAAAATTCCAAATCATTATCGTCACTTACACGGAATACTTGCGCATATCCTTTTATTTTCGATGGGCTATTTATGGTCTTTCCATTTTTGCGAATTGGAAAATGGGAATCATTTTCAACAACATCTTAAAATCGAAAATGTCATTGTTGGAAAAATCGAAACTGCTCCAACTTTTGGAAAATATTTAAAAGCAACACTCTCCACTCAACTCGTTGGAACCCATCTCGATTCTCTAAAAAACACTTCTGGTAATATTTTAATTTACCTAAAGAATGATTCCACTCGTCAATTAAACTATGGTGACATCATTGCTTTCAAAGGACGAATCCAAAAAGTTGAACCATCTAAAAATCCACATGCATTTGATTACAGAAAATTCTTAAAATTTAAAAATATCCATTATCAAGTTTTTGTCAATGAACCTTCCGGTTGGCAAAAATCAAATATCAATCAAGGCAGTTTTATCCAAAAAAATGCCATCAAAATCCGTCATTATTTTTTAGGGATTTTGAAAAAACACTTAACTACTTCTCGTGAATTATCTGTGGGTAATGCATTGATCTTAGGATACAAAGATGACATTGACGAAGAAGTCAGAACAGCTTACGCGCACACCGGCGCTTTGCATGTTTTAGCCGTTTCGGGATTACACGTCGGACTAGTCGCTTGGTTTGTAAATATATTGTTAGGTCTCGTTAAATCTAGAACTTTAGTTTGGCGAATTACTAGAGCAACCATTTTAATTGGAATCGTTTGGTCATTCGCTTTAATCTCTGGAGGATCGCCTTCGGTACTTCGTGCAGCGACCATGTTTACCTTTTTGATCATCGGACTTTTTATGAACCGTACAACAAATATTTATAATTCACTCGCCATTTCTGCGAGCATTTTATTAATTTGGAATCCTTATCTTTTGATGAATGTGAGTTTCCAATTATCCTATTTAGCCATTACCAGCATCGTTTATTTTCAACCAAAAATCTTTCGCGCTCTGATTATCAAAAATGGTTTCCTACGCAGCATTTGGAATTTGATTTCCTTATCGCTCGCTGCTCAAATTGGAACATTACCCATTAGCATTTATTACTTTCATTCCATTCCATTTTTCGCTTGGTTATCTGGTGTGATTGTAATTCCTGCAGCAACCATTATTCTTGGCAGCGGCATCTTATTATTACTTATCGAAAGTTTAATTCCGAGTCTAGCTTTTATTCCCGGATGGATTTTATACTACTCGATTTGGTTGATGAATGAAGCGATCTTTTTGATTCAAAAATTTCCTTCAAGTGTGTGGATTGGCGTTTGGGTTGGTATAGGAATCGTCATTCTTTTATATGCGATGATCGGAAATATCATCCTCGCTTTAAGTACTAAAAAGTTAAAATGGCTACTACCTGCTTCTGCTTTTTTATTGATTATTTCGCTCAACTACTCTTTTATTTCCTTTGGGGATTTTTCTCAAAAGAAGATGATTATTTATCATTCTTATCGTCATTCCATCATTGATTTTTTTGATGGGAAAAATGGTTTTAGTTTTTACCCAAAAGAAATTAGTGAAAAGAATTTATCTTTCTCAACTCAAAATAATCGCTGGGCCAATGGTGTAAAAAAGGTCACGTCAATTCATTTTGAAAATATAAAATTCCAGTCCGAAAATATATTTTATCAAAAACCATTTATTCAATTTTTTGATAAAAAAATCGTACTTCTCGACGATGCTTTTCAATTCAAAGAAGAAGTGAAAATCAAGGTAGATTTCATCATTATACAAAACAATCCAAAATTCAAGATGGAAGATATTTCTCGGAATTTCATTTTTGAAAAAATAATTTTCGACACTTCTAACTCCCAATGGAAAGTCGAAAAATGGAAAACAGATTGCCAAAAATTAAACATCCAATACTATGATATTTTTGAACAAGGTGCTTTTGAAGTAGCACTTGAATAGTTTATTTTTTTTATAAAAAACCTAGCAACCATGAGAAAACAATTTTACGAGTACATGTATCTGACCAAACAGGAAAGGAATGGACTTTTTGTCGTTATTTTTATGAGTAGTCTTATTTCTTTTTTGCCATTAATTCATTCTTTTCTGGGAGAAAAGAGAACAACAGATTTTAGTCAATTTCTACATGAGATCGAAGCATTTCAACGGGCAGAGATTTCTACTCAACCACTTGCCTTTGCGAAAAATGCTTGGTCTAACTCAATTCCAAAAAAGCAATTCGACTTGTTTTATTTTGATCCAAATACTGCGTCAAAAGAAGATTTCATCAATCTAGGTATTTCGCCAAAAACAGCACAAACGATTATCAATTTCCGAAACAAAGGAGCTAAATTTTTCAAGAAAGAAGATTTCAAAAAGGTTTATGGTTTGAAAAGTACAGACTTCGAACGACTTAAAAATTTTATCCAAATCGAAAAGCAGAAAAAAGAATCTAACCCATTTGCAAAAAACGAAATCCCAAAACCCTACGATGCTCCAATCGTTAACCATGTTGCATTTGATCCAAATACCGCTGATGTAAATACATTGTTACAAAATGGAATTCCTCAACATGTCGCCGCTACTATTATCAAATATCGGAGCAGCGGAGCTATTTTTCAAGTCAAAGAAGATTTGAAAAAAATCTACACTTTAAAGGAAGATATTTATCAAAAAATAGAACCTTTCATTGAAATCATTCCGCAAGAAAAAAAGACAATTGTCAAGGCTTCTGTACAAAAAAGTGATTTTCCAAAAACAGAAAATAAATCTTTAAATATTGTTATTGATATCAACAATGCCTCTGCTGATGACTGGCAAAAACTCCGTGGAATTGGCCCTTCATTTTCGAAAAGAATTGTGGCATTTAGAGATCGACTTGGCGGATTTCATTCTGTCGAGCAAGTTGGAGAAACTTATGGTTTGCCAGATAGCTCTTTTCAAAGTATTAAACCTCAATTAGAAACATCAACTATTTTAAAGAAAATAAATTTAAACCAAGCGACGGAAAGTGACTTAAAATCGCATCCATACATTTCATGGAATCAAGCGAAATTAATTGTCAGCTATCGCAAAATGCACGGTGATTTTAAAAATGTAAATGAATTGTTACAAATTGGTGCATTTAAAAAAGAATGGTTGGAGAGGATAGAACACTATTTGGAAATTTAGAAATAAAAAAGCGGTGTTAGCGATTCGAACGCTAACACCGCTTTACCTATCAAAATATTTTCTTTATTTTTTCAAAGAAGCCTTACTAAAAATATAAGCTGGAATTTCTGGATCAAATTCCATTTTCACCACAATGAAATCCGTTCCTTTTCCAGACTTCAACATGTCTTTAAAATTCATTTTCTTAGGATACCATCTATCATCCATTTTCTCAAAATCACTCATTTTAATTCGCTTCAATAACTCTCCACTTTTTGCAAAAAGATCTTCTTTTAAGGGAACAAATCTTTCTTGATCTACCCACATTTTTCGCTTTGCATAACTCACATCATCAACCTTGGCATTGAGTTCCAACACCCACATTTTTCTACCATCCAATGTGTCTTGACCAGTCACCTTTGCATCATAAATATCAGTCAATTCTCGATCTTCCATCATGTCTTCGTATGACAAATCAGATCCCATGACCGACTGTCGAAGCATGTGTCCTGACAATTGAATCGTTCGATCTGTCGATGGAGAATATATCCATAACTTATCATCTAACTTCAACATCTTAGTCCCTCTTTCTCTAGCTGGAGCAAGATACTCCGTGAAGCTTTTTTTATCTCCTTCGGAATATCCTTTCGAGACAACCGTTCGACTTTTTCTACGACCTTGAATAACCATTTTTGATTCAACGATACTAGTTTTGGAAATCATATTTGCATCAACCTTTTCAATGATATCAAGCGCATCAGGTATCTTTTGAGCTTCCAAGTTGAAAGACATCCAACTTAAACTAATTATTAATATGATTGATAAATATTTCATGTCTTTTAATTTTTATTGAAAAAAACTTTTCAAAAGTCTTTATTATATAGACGCTTTTTTTTCAGAAAACATACTTATGAAAAGGTTAATTTTTATACTTCCAATTCTTTAAAAAGTCTTGCCGTCTCTCTTTTATAAATTCCAAGTCCAGATAGCATGTTTCCAAAAACCATCGCTAACAAACCTGGAATAAAACCAATGAAAAATAGTTCAGGGGTTACTTTCGCTCGCAAAACGGAAGGCATCAACATCGTCGAATTATCCATGTAGTCGCTAATGTCAATTCCAACTATTTGTAAATAATATGCACCACCCAATCCTATCAAAGTTCCGACAATCGATCCGATCACTCCGATGAGAATTGCCTCCAAAATCAATCTCCGATAGATCATCCCTTTTTCTTCTCCAAGCGCCAAACGAATTCCAAATTCTTGATACCTCCGAAGTCCGCCCAACAAACCAGTATTCCACAAAACTATCGACATCGCAAAAACAAAAATAAAGACAAAAATGCTTGACATATAACTGGAGTAATCAATCATTTCTCCAAGATTATTTTGTGCTCGCAATGGCAACATGATTGGCGCAAATTCATCTAAGTCGTCAACATATTTTTGATTAAATTTATCTGCAAGTTGTTTTACTTTTTCATCATCATAAATATTGAGTTTGGAAAAACCGAGCAACTCTCCAGTTCCATTTTCCATATCCAACATTTTTTGCGCATCAGAAATATCAACCACAATTGCTCCTCGATCCATCGCTGCTGCACCAAACCGAATCGTCCCACTCACAATGAAATTTTGGAAAGTCATACTTCCATTCATCGTCGTTCCGAAGTAAGTAATTTCATCTCCGATTTTGAGATTTAATTTTTCAGCAAAGTCATTTCCGATAATTGCTTCTCCATTTTTTTGAGGCATTCCCCCCTTCACAATAGAACTTTCAATATTCATTCTTTTCGCTTCGCTACTTTTTTCATCAAATAAATTAATAGCAATTCCTGCAGCTGGCCCTTGTCCTTTTGATTCACCTTGAGCATCGGGAACATCAATCAACCCTCCAAAACGAATTCGATTAACCCACTCCATTTCTGGAAAATCTTTGTCTAAAGATTCAATCAATTTGTCTACCTCCAAGAGCGCTAAATCATTTGGTAATTGCGCTTTATTTTCGGCGTAAGCCTTGGTCATAATTTTTACATGCCCCGTTTCGAAACGAGCATTTTGATCAATCAAATCTCCAAATGCACCTTTCATGTAAGCACTCAACACTACGGTCAATGCTACGCCAATACTTACTACGATGATGGGTAAGATGCTTCGACTTTTATCTCTTAAAATTCCTTTTAATAAAAATTGTATCATTGTAACTTTCCTTTTAGTGCGAGCACGGGATTCATTTTTGAAATTTTTCTCGCAGGTAAAAAACTGACGATTGTTGCCGCAATGACCACCAATAAAATCGTTCCTACAATCAGCTGTATGCTAAAAACTGGAAAAATTCTTTCTGCCAATGGAATCCCCATATCTCTAGATGCAGCAGGCATCCCTATTCCTGTTTTCGCCAAATAGGCAAAGAGTGGAACCCCAACTATACTTCCAAGAATCATCGCAAAAAAACTATACATACTTCCTTCGACCGTAAATAATCCAACCACCTGACTTCTCGTCATTCCTAAAGAAATGTAGGTTCCAATTTCTTTTTGTCGACGAAAAACAGAAAGGACTTGAGTATCAAAAATGGCTAACAATGCTATCGCTAATAAAAGCAAATACATGATGGAACCACTTACTTTTTTCATCGCAATGATCTCGTTCAAATCACTTAACAACATTTCTTGATTCTGATATTTCCAATCTAAAATATTACTTGGTTGATATTTTTCATTGGCAATAAAAAATGTAGCGTGATTTTCCAAACCTGTCATCTCCCACATTTTTTTAATAGGAATCCAAACCTGTCCAGCATCAACTGTCGGTACATTGGTTTCAAAAACATCAACAATTGTAACTTTTGCTGCATCGAAAGTTCCACCTTTGTCGCGCCATCGGAGAAGGATATTATCGCCTGTTTTTAGATTAGCTGCATCAGCCATATTTCTACCAATGATCGCAGGAATTTCTGCTGTACTATTTTTTAACGCAGCAGTCGGAAGTTCGAGAATAGTTTGATTGGCATCGATACCTTTTAGTGCTACGGAAAGCATTCGACCTTCTGGATAAATCGAAGCTTGTCGAAGTAAAATTGGTGTTAAATCATTGAGTTGGTCATTTTCTAAAACGCCATGTCCATCCAGAATCGTAAAAGGATCGAATGGATCATAGTCTGAATGCATTAATTTTCCTTCGCCAAATTCCCAAGCAATACTATCATGTTTAGCTTGATCATTCCAACCATCAATTAATCCATTGTAAAAAATAATGATGATAAATGAAAATGCTAAAACGCCAACGTTGAGCCAAGTCCGTAAACCTGCTCCTATTAAATTTTTATAGGCTAATTGAAATGCTAGTTTCATTGGTTGGTGGTTTTTGACTTGATGATTTCATCTTCTTCAACTGCTCCATCTCGCAAGTGAACAATGCGATCTAAATACCCCATCACTTTTTCATCATGCGTGGAGAATAAAAAAGTAGTTCCTAAGTTTTCATTTAACTCCCTCATCGTTTTAAGAATTGCATGAGTATTTTCAGCATCCAAATTCGCAGAAGGTTCATCAGCAATTACAATTTCAGGTTTCTTTACCATCGCTCTAGCGATGGCAACTCGCTGACCTTCACCACCCGAAAGTTTGTCTGGTTTCTTATCAGCCATACTTGCTAAGCCAACCCATTCCAATGCTTCCATGACCATTTTTTGTCTTTGCACTTTCGGAATGTTTTGTAACAAAAGAGCAAACTCAACATTTTCGTAAACTGTATAAACTGGTAATAAATTATAAACTTGAAAAATAAAACCAATGTGTTTATTTCGAAGCAAGGCAGATTCTTTGTGCGAGAGTTCAGAGATATTTTTCCCCAAAACTAACGCATCCCCTTCTGTTGGAGAATCTAATGAACCAATAATATTTAGCAAAGTCGTTTTCCCTGAACCACTTGGACCAACCAATCCTGCAAACTCTCCTCTCTGAAATTCAAGGTTAATATTTTTTAATGCAGTAAATTCTCCGTCACCTACGGGGAATCGTTTGGTTACATTTTGAATTGAAATTATGGCTTCGTTTTTCATATTAGTTGAATTGAATTTTATGGTCGAAGATTGATTTTTTGGGGATTAAGTTTTAAGGCATTCGTCAGTTTAATTTAGCGTTTTTTTCAAAAAATTAATGATTATAAACAATCATCACTCGAATCCCTGGCCCTGAAAATTGACTCACTAAATCATTTTGTTGAATTCCAGAAACTGCCGATGGATTATAATATGCCATCACGTAAGCTGATATTTTTTCAAACTGATGATTATAATTAATATTGAATGTGAAATTATCTGCTGTCCAATTATATAAAAACACACCACTTATATTATCAGAAAATCCAAGTGGATACGACATCAATGCTGCGGTGATATTCACCGTATTCTCTGCTCCTAAAAACTGATCACCTGATGCGATAACCAAATGTTCTAACACTATATTTACGCCATTACCAATTCCGAATGTGTAATCCGTTCCGACATTAAAAAGTGCTTGATGAGTCAAAAAAGCTACATCTCTGGTTTTATAAATAAATGCCGATTCAAACCACAGTCCAACTCCCAAATCCCATTTTCCATCCAACCCAAATCGGTGTTCCGGAATTTTTTCAAACTGAGGAATAAAAAATAAATTGGTAGAATTCGCAGTACGATGATGATAAGAAAAAGCAATTTCCCCTTTGTTAGTTGGGTACTGAATTCGTCCTCCTAACTCAGGAATTCTTTTATTCGTTTCGACAGCATCGAAGCCTCTCGTTTTTTCATTTCCATATAAAGCCCACAACCAAACATTAGCATTATTTAAAAAATAATATCTGCCTAAGATTCCATAAACACCATTCGTCAATTGCAATGGATCTCGTGGATCAATTTGGTTAAACCATTGAATTGGCCGAAGCAAAGAAGCTGATCCAAAATCTATTTTTTGCAAACCTACTCGCAACTCAAATTGCTTTGCATTGTATCTTGCCCAAATTCGATAAGGTTGAATATTGCCTTCAAGGCTAGAAGTGTCAAAAAGCGAAAACGATGCGTTGCCGTAAATATTAGCAGAAGTTTCAAAGTCGAAAAATTTGGTTTGAGCAGAATCCAAAGGAATCAAATAACTCAACTCAGGAATGTATCTCGAACCTAAAAATCCTTCCAATTGATTGTCTGGTGAGTAACTTCCAACTAATATAAATTGTCCTTCGAATGCTACTTTTTGCTGCCCGAAAGAGAAAAAGGATATTGCGAAGAACAATATATATAGTGTGTGTCTTTTTCCAAAAAAACTCATTTTTTTTCTGTTAGCAGTTTCACAAAAGAAAGATAACAATTGTTTTTGAGAATCTGTATTCGAAAAAATATCATCTTTTAGAAATTACTTCACTCTTCCAATCGCACAACTCACATAAGATTTTGCTTTATGAATCACATTAGAAGTACCTGCTTCAGGATAACCTAAAGCTGAAAGTTTTTCAATAATTGTGGCTCGTAAAGTCATCTCATTTTTTTCGATAATAACTTCTGATGTTTCGTGATTTACTTCTACAGAGGCAACTCCTTCCATTTTTAAAATGGCAGATGTAATAGTATTTTCACATCCTCCACATTTCAAGTTGTCGATATTAATTATTTCCTTTTTCATGATTTTTTATTTCAAAGTTATAGTAGCTAAAAAAGATAAAGGGTGACAAAAATCATCATTTGCTTGTAACAAAAATCATCAATTCTACTCTGGTTTCTCCTCAATTTGTGATCAAATAATTGTTCACTAAAAAAAATAAATTATGAATGTTTTAGCTCCAGTTTCTACCATTATGACTAAAGATGTAATTAGTGTTGCCGAAAGAGATCGCTTGACTCGTGTCAGAGATATCTTTAAAGAGCATGCTATTCACCATATTCCAGTTACTCGATCAAACAAAGTAGTTGGGATCATCAGTAGAGAAGATTTACTGCTTTTTATGAAAGGCTTAGGTGAAAATACTTTGGAAAAAATCATTAATGAAACACGCCTTAATAATTACAACGTGGAAGTCATCATGACTCGTGGCGTAGGTAAATTAAAACCAACTGATCGTATCAATGTCGCTTTAGATATTTTTAGTAAAAATTTATTTAGAGCATTACCAGTTGTCGAAAATGATAGATTGGTTGGCATCGTTACCACTTTTGATATTATCAGAACGCTTAATGAAGAGACGTCTAATGTCAATTCATAAGTTTAATCTTTAACTAAAAATAAAACTTCCCAACATGAAAAATATATTAGTGCCTATAGATTTTTCGCAATGTTCGATGGATGCTTTCTTGTATGCTAAACGCTTGGGTGATACATTGGGTTTCTCCATTAAGTTGGTGCATGTATATAATGGCAATTTGAATATTAATGCTTCGATAAATCTTCATGCTGAAAAAACTCGGGAGGAAACGATTATTGAGCAGATGAACGAGTTTGTAAAAGTCAATCTTGAAAATAGCCAAACTTCCAATGTTTTGACTCGCCAAAAAATCGAGACAGAAGCAATTGTTGGATTGAATACAACTCAACAAATAGTCAATTTAACTTCGAATGAGGATGATATTGCTATGGTTGTTATCGGTACGACTGGAACTGGAAATGTACTCGATAAAATGTTTGGAAGTATTTCTTCTGGAGTAGCTCAGCGAGCTCATTGTCCGGTGATTTTAGTTCCTCAAGGAACAAAATATAAGGATTATGAAGATGTACTTTACGCCAGTAATTATGAATCAGCTGATGAAGATTTGGTTGATCAAATTATTGACTTCGGAAATGTTTTTAGGGCTACCATGCACTTTGTACATGTGGAAGAAAATGATAATTATGAAACAGTAGAAGATACTATTTTCTATAAACTTTTTGAAAAAGGAGATCCTGCATTTTCATTTAACATCGTCAATATTAAGAACCGTTCTGTCTTGGAAGGACTGAATCAATATGCAGATGAAAATGAAATAGACCTTATCGTTTTAGTCAATCGTCAACGAAATTATTTGGAAAATATATTCCAATTGAGTCTAACTAAAAAAATGGCAAGAACCTCCAAACTTCCTGTGATGGTTTTTCACTTACTAAATGAGTAGTTTTCGAGTGTGGAGCTAGTAGACGTTTTTTTCAAAAAACCTATACTGCTCCAGTTTTTTAAATAAGCAATGTAGATCCTTCCTATGATTCAACTCTAGGAAGGATTTTTTAGATCAAAAACTATTTGACAATCAATTATTTAATTTTAAAAAAATAAGAATTATGAATACACTAACTCCTTTAAGAGATTTGATGACTAAAGATTTAACGGTCATCCAACTAGATACTCCATTCTATAAAATCAAATCTATCTTCGATACTAATTCTTTTCATCATCTTCCCGTGGTTGATAAAATGGCAATGGCCAAAGGGATTATTAGCAAAAATGATTTCACTAATCTAGCTTATCAATTATCCAATGAGACGGCTGGAAAAACTTACTCCAATAAAACTTATAACAATATATTTGCAAAAGACATCATGACTAAAAATCCTGTGTTTCTAAATCCTGAAGATAGCATTGGATTGGCTGCAGATTTGTTTTTGGAAAATATTTACCATGCCCTTCCGATCATGGAAGACGGTGTTTTGGTAGGAATAATTACAACACATGATTTATTGGCTCATGCATTTTATAAATCTCCCGTAGGTGATTAACATGGTCAATTTATAAAGCACTTGAAGTGCCTAACAATACATTCACAAATACTACTCCTAACAAAAAAGCCTACATCTCAAAAAGATGTAGGCTTGTGAAACAACCAACTTACTTATTGTTTCAAACACTATCTTAAGTAATTAGACCTCTACTGGTACGTCTGCAAAGTCAAGACTCAATACTGGCATTTCACAATGATTTACCAAAGCCTCTACATTGCTTCCAGAGAAAATTCGTTTTAATGATCGTCGGTTTTGATTGGAGACAACGATCAAATCTGCCTCCACTTCTTTAGCAAAATGCCTAACTCCAACGTCTACTGATAAGTCTCGATAAAAATGTGTTTTGCAATTATAACCTTCACATAATTTTTTAAAATCTTTCATCGCTTCATTCATCAATAACGATGGTTGACCAAACCAACCTGAAGTATTGATTGATAAAAGGTGAATAGTCTCAGGCGTAAACCATTTGATAAAATCTAAAAACTTGAGAAATGGTTCTTTCTCATTTGCATCGAAATTAGATGCAAAAACTACATTCTTAAATGCATACTGCTTGAGTGGATTTTTAACAACAAAAATAGGCACGTGTAACTTCCGTATAGCTTTTTGAGTATTAGATCCGATAAAGTATTCTTGCTTCCCACTAATCCCATGTGACCCCATTACTACAAAATCTATTTTATTTTCAGTTACTTGGTTTTGTAATGCTGTTAGAAACTTTCCGCCTGAAATAATTGTTTTAAACTTAATCCCTTCTCGATTTGCTCTTTCTCTCCATTCTCCTAACAATACATTTGCATTTTCAAGAAGTTGTTGTTTTTCAGGTAGCTTACTCTTTTCTTCCTCTGACATTGCATCCCAATCATCGGGAAGATCAATACTAGTAAAAAGATGTAAGGTGGCATCAAAAAATTCAGCGAAGGCGAATCCTAAATCTATTGCATATTCTGCGCATCCTGAAAAGTCTGTAGGTACTAAAATATTTTTCATGTTTTCGAGTTTTTATTTAAACCCAAGATCCGCTTTTTGGCATTTTTTAATATTGACTTTCCTCATCCTTAATAGTGATTTTTGTCACCTCTTGATTTTCCTTTTTTTTACTATTTGATAAATATCATCTTCTCCATTGATTTTCATCAATGATAAAAGGATATGCATGGACTAATTTTACAGAAAAAAAAGATGAAAATTAATAATTCCAAACAATTAAAAGATTTGCAAAAAGAATTCAACCAGGTTTTTCCATATTTGAAAATTGAATTCTTCCGTAAACCTCACGACGAAGGAAACGGATCAAATGAAGCAGACATTTTAGATATTGAACTGACTGTTGAAGAAGTACGAGACAATAACACAGAAGGCTTTATACCTACGGATGGAGCAATTCCGGTTGGTGTTTTTGAAAAATTATTTCAAGATAATTTTGGTTTGAATGTGCAAGTTTATCGTAAGTCACATGGGAATTGGTTGCAGACTTGGGTGACAGATGTTTGGACTTTGGAGGAGCAAAATAATCGAGGAAAGATTTTAGGAAATAAAGATAATTTACTCGCAAAATAGATAAACAGTATTCAGATATATTTATTCTTCAGGTGATTTTCTTTGACAGAAAATCACCTTTTTTATTTCTATAACAATCCTTTTACAATTTCTCATGAAAAAATGCTACCCCCACGAGAGAGTAACATTGATTCACTTCTGACTAGTTGTTTTTATGTTTATCTTATATTTAATAATCTTTTTTCATCGTAAGCATAGGTCAACAAATCAAATGTAGTGAGCATTCCAACTATTCGATTCTCTTCATCTACGATAGGCAAGGCATGGAATAAATTTTCTTTAAAAATACCTAGCGCCACAGAAATCGGATCCTCTGGATGTAGTTTAGCTACCAACTTGGTCATCACATCTTTAACTAACATCGACATCATAAATTTCCGATTAGCCACATCAGCTTTAGAATTTTTAAAAACTGAAAAAGACGTCAGCATCTTATTATAATCATGTCGACTAAGAATCCCAACTAATTGTTCGTCTTCATCAATCACAGGAATATGGTGAAATGTATTAGCCTCAAAAACCTCCTTAGCTACTATCATCAAGTCATTTGGACGAATGGTAATTACGTCGGTAGTCATTAAATTTTTAATTGGAGTATTCATCATTTTAATTTTTATTTATTTAGAAATAGAAACATCATTAAAAGCATACTGCATCAAATCATAAGGCGTGACGATGCCAATTAACTCCTTTCCATCCAATACTGGAAGTGCTCGAAATTTGTTCGCCTTGAAAATATCAGCCGCTAGACCTAATGTATCTTCAGGTTCAATCGTCATTGGTTTTTTGGTCATCATGTGCTTGACTTGATAATTGTTATACCAGTCTTTAGAGAAAGTTTGCCCCGTAGTCACAAAAGAAACATGATAAGCTGTTCTCCATAAATCTTCCAAACTGATAATTCCAATCAACTCTTTTTCTTCGTTCACCACCAATAAATGATGGAAGTCGTTTTTGTCAAATAGTAATTTCACTTCTCCAAAAGAATCCTCTGGAGCTACCGTCACTAAATTGGTAGTCATGATGTCTTGAATTATTTTTTCTGTATTCATGTTTTTAAAATTTTACTTTAAGTTTCGAAATCGGAGAGCAAATTCCTCTAAGAAGAATCCACTCTCCTAACTAACACACGCACTTTGTGTTTTTTTCAAGATTTCAACGGCTAGCGTAATAATGTTTAGAGCTAATAAAATCTCCAAACCCAGCTAGATATTCTAAATATGCTTGTCTTAAAAAAGTAGCGGTCATTGCCAGATTCTCTCCTTCCATTTCTTGAACGGCTTGATTAAAAACAGTAATTGCTTCTTGCAAGCTTTTCTTTTGATTATTCAATACTTTTAAATCGTCAGTATTTAAGTCAAATAATTCAGCGTCTACTTTTGCCTTCGTCACTATCTTCCATTGATCATTTAAGTCTTTGACAATGTCTTCAAATTCACAATAGTCTAACAAACAAAGCATTTGATCTACTGCTACTTCTTCCGCCAAATCTAATGATGCCTCAAACTCCCACACATCATCTAAATAATAATCGATATTATTTTTTAATCGCAAATCCATCATTTGATATCGAACATGATCTAAAAAAATGTAAGCTTCTTTTGGTTGCATCGCATCTATTGAAAAATAAGCATCTGATAACCACGCATCTGTCATTCGAAATGTTTCTTGCCAATCATCATTTTCTGGATTTAGGCTTTTGTATTTTCGATTAACTTTTTGCCAAGAATGATTTAGGAAAAAAACAGCTCTTTTTGCGTTATCCATTTCACCTTGTCGCACATAATATAGTACTGGAATGTATGCTTTATCAAACTCAGCCATATCTTGTAACAATACATTTACATTATCTTCTTCACAAGAACTCGCTAGTGAAAAAAGGAAAACAAAAAGTAACAAACTCTTGATGGAATAATTGCCGAATGACACTTTCCGATTTATAAAAAAATTATTAATGGTATTTATTTTTTTCATCTTTCCTCTTTTAATCGTTAATGATATATCAAAGTTAGGAAGGAAAAAAAAGGTGGGTATTGACTTCTATCAAATCAAATGGTGATTTTCATCACCACTTAATAAAACGTTGACTTTCAATCACTTAGTTGATTGATTAAATATATAGTCTTCTGTTATTTATGGTTTTGGTTATTCTCAAACAACATCTCTTAAAATCAAAAGCGGCACAGGACTATCAAAAACTTCCTTCGTCGTTACGCTTCGATGAAATAGATTTGACCAAAAATCTCGATCTCTTCGAATCATACACAGCATGTCTGAATTCTCCTCGAAGACAAAAACATTAATCACTTCATTCACATCACTTGAGCCTGAGATCCGATGAAAAGAATGTGGAATGTCTTCCAATGAAATGCCAATCCCTGGATCATAACCAACCACCATTTTCTCTTTCTCCAAATGCACAATTTTGACATTTGATTTATAGAGTTTCGCTAACTCTAAAAGTGGATAAAGTACTTCATCATCTGCCACTATTCCTGAATCCACCGCAAAAGTTATATCCTTGATTGGACGATAATTAAAACCATTTGGAATTGCTAAAATGGGGGTATGAGTATACTTCATCACTCCTGAAGTTTTACTCCCTAAAAAAATTTCCTTTAATCCACTCGCACCTTGAGTTCCCATTACAATCATATCGAAGTCTTCGTTATTTGCAAGACTACAAATAACATCAATTGGATTGCCATCAATCGCTCGGCCATTCAAAATCGTTTTCCCAAAAATTAAATCTTCGAAGGAACGAATGTTATTGGCAAGGTCTCGCTCGGCATCTTCTTTTTGATATTCTCTTACCCTTGTAGTAGAAACAACAACAGCTTTCATTTCATAGACATGCAATAATTCAATTTCTGCTTCACAGTAATTTCCAATATTAATAGCGTACCGAAGTGCATTATTGGCGTGTTCAGAAAAATCTGTAGGAACTAATATTTTTTTCATAATTTGGATATTTTATTTTTGAAAAAAAACTAATGCATGACCATCAATGGAATTTGAGGATTCATGATAATTTCATTGGTCTTACTTACATGCAATAGTCGTTGCCAAAATTTTCGTTGTGGTTTTACCAAGATCATCCAATCCATATTATGCTCTTGAGCATAGGTTTCCAAACCATGAGCAACGGTATCACTCTTGACGGAATCCATTTTAAATTGCAACCAAGGAGCCTTTAATTGAAATGCTTTTTCTAATAAAAAATGAGCTAAATGATTCCCTGCTATTGGTGTTTCTGTTTTATCATAAACATGAACTAAATGAATCTTCGCATTAAGGAGGTTAGAAAATTCACCAATTTTCACCAATACTTTTTCATCTGCAGATTGATATTCACTTGCATACATGAACCTTTTGATTGGTCGAAAAAGTACACCTGATGGAATGAGTAACACCGGACAAACTGCTCGCTGCGCAACATAAAGAGAAACTTTTCCAAAGACTTTTTCTAAGACTCCTGTCGAACCAGTTGCTCCCATCACAATCAAATCATACTCACCTGACTTTGACATTTCCACTAATTGATCCGCAGCAAATCCAATGATTAATTTTTGCTCAACCATCGTTGCTACAATTACCTCTTCTATGTTTTTTGAATAGTCTTTCGCAACAAAATTGTCTAATCGTTCTTCACTTATTTTTTGTATTTCGTCATCAGAAGGAATATAAAATTCGTTGAGATGATTAGCTGATGGATGATAAATATGCACCACCGTAACCATCGCATTTAAACTTTCTGCTAACTCCATCGCATATAAAAATGCGGAGGAAGCATTTTCAGAAAAATCTGTAGGAACTAATATTTTTTTCATATTCTCAAGTTTTATTTTTTCTAAAAACTAAATTATTAATGCATTACCATTAATGGGATTTGAGGATTCATAATAATTTCATTGGCTTTACTGCTATGCAATAGTCGTTGCCAAAGCTTGCGTTGAGGTTTTACCAAAACCATCCAATCCATATTTTTCTCCCTTGCATATTCTTTTAATCCATGCACCACCGAGTCACTACTAATCGCTTCCATCGTAAATTTTAGGTTTGGCACTTTTTGTTGAAATGTTTTTTCCACCAAAGAAGATTTTGCCCCATTTGACTTTTTCTTAATGTCTTCATAGACATGCACGAGGTGAACATTTGCTACCAACTTATTGGATAATTTTTCTAATTGAAGTAGACAATTTTCATTAACCAATTCGTATTCTATCGCATACATTATTTCTTGAATAGGTTCAAAACGAACTCCAGCAGGAATTAACAAAACAGGACAAGCAGATGATTGTGCCACATGAAGAGATACTTTTCCAAAAACCATTTCCAACAATCCTGTCGAACCAGTTGCCCCCATCACGATCATATCGTACTCCCCACTCTTGGACATATTAACCAACTTTTCTGCAGCAAATCCTATCTCTAATTTTTGCTCTATTCGATCAGCAACCATCACTTCATTTTGCTTCTTCAATTTTTCATTTTTGACAAACTCATCAAGTCGTTCTCTGCTAATCGCCTCCAATTCATTATCTGTAATAATCATATATTCATTCATATGATTGATAGAAGGATGATAAACATGAACGACTGTTATTAGAGCATTCAATTGTTCAGCTAACTCAATTGCATAATTTAATGCGCATTTAGAATTTTCCGAAAAGTCTGTTGGAACAAGAATTTTTTTCATTTTTCAATATTTAAAACATTGATTATCATCACTTTATGAATCATTACCTTTGTCATGATAAATCAGAAGTTGAATAATAACCACAAGTTGAATAGATTACTTTTTTTTTATCTTGATAAAAATCATTAGCTTTTGGTGATATTTATCATCTTTAGCTAGGTTTGAATTGGAGTTCTTTGTTTTGGAAAAACTCATCACTTATAAACGAAAAAAATTATTATGAAAAAGATTTTAATCATAGAAGATAATTTAGAAGTCAGAGAGAACTTGGCAGAAATATTAGAACTCTCTAACTTCGAAACAGTTACTGCTGAGAATGGAAAAATTGGTGTACAAAAAGCATTAACGGACACTCCTGATTTGATTCTTTGTGATGTGATGATGCCTGAACTCGATGGCTATGGGGTATTGAATATTTTAGGAAAAAAACCAAAAACGGCTGAGATTCCTTTTATCTTTTTAACTGCCAAAGCGGAACGAAGTGATTTTCGAAAAGGGATGAATCTAGGTGCGGATGATTATATCACTAAACCTTTTGATCAGTCTGAATTGTTAGATGTGATCGAAAGAAGAATCAAAAAAAGTGACCGAATCAAAAAAGCATTTGACGGAACCAATCAAGGGTTAACTGCCTTTATCAATGAAGCTCGTGGACAACAAGAATTAGATAAATTAACAGAAGAGCGAACGACAAAGGAGTTCAAAAAGAAAGAAAAAATTTATCAAGAAGGTGAACGTCCAAGACAATTGTATTTTATCGTTTCGGGAAAAGTAAAGACTTATAAAACGAATGAGTGGGGCAAAGAATATATCACGGGCGTTCATGAATCTGGAGAATTCTTAGGCTATTTATCCATGATTCAAGAGTCTCCTCATGCTGAATCAGCTGCTGCCATGGAAGGAACTGTACTCAGTCATATTCCTAAAGATGATTTCTTTAGAATGCTTCATTACAATCAAAATTTTGCGGCACGCTTCATCAAGATGTTGGCCAAAAACATGGAAGACCAAGAAGAGAAATTATTGAGTCTTGCTTATAATTCTATTCGGAAAAGAGTAGCTGAAGCGTTGGTGGATTTGTCAAAAAATACAGATGGAGAAACTTCTATTACTATCCTTCGAGAAGATCTAGCAAGTATCGTTGGGACAGCTAAAGAGAGTGTCATTCGTACTTTGACTGATTTTAAAAATGAAGGATTGGTAGATATAGATTATAGCAACATTAGTATTTTACAATTAGAAAAATTACGAGATCTGCCTGGATAGGCGCTAAATATACCAACCAGAGAAAAGCCTAATATTCAATTATAAGAATTAAATATTGGGCTTTTCTTTTTGATGCTAAGTATAAAAAAAAGAAACCCAACTCCAATTTAAAAAATTGAAGTTGGGAAAAATAAATGCTCCAAATTACTTTTTTGATTTTTTTATGCGACGTTGGGAAGGTCAGCTCTTGGAGTACTTGTAAGAGGTGAATATTCTATTGATCTTTCTTTAGAACTCATCTTTTTATTATTTTTTGTAAAACTGATTCCCATGATAGTTGAAAGAAAAATAGGAAGTGCCAAGAGTGCCACCAACCAGTATCCTGAAAATCCCGCAACGATCACGACTGCCATCATCAGGTAAAATCTCATCATTACATTTCCGATATTTAAATCAAATGCTTTTAAATTATTCATGATATATTTATTTTGATTGTTTGTAAATAATACCATAAAATTAAGTTCATCTAAGAAAGAAAAAGATGACTTTTATCAATTCGAATAATGATTTTTATCACTCTCTCAATGACACATAATTTGTTCTCCGAATAAATTTAAATAATACCAATTGTCAGGAATATCTACATTCAATCCTCTGATGATAAATAGTACGGCAAATGTTATCAATAGGATTGGATATGCTTTTTTAAAAAAATTACGTAATGGTATTTTTATTAAATTTCCAGAAATCGCTGCTACCATCATCAATGGAATAGTTCCCAATCCAAAAGCAACCATCCACATAAAACCACCTCCGATTGTTCCAGATGAGATTGCTCCAGCCAAAGCAATGTAAACTAATCCGCAAGGCAACAAACCATTCATGAGACCGATGAAGAAAAGTGATTGAAGTGATTTTTTTTGTAAAAAAACACTCAATCTACTTTTTACAAAAAAGAAAATTCGGCTTGTCCATTTCCATTTAAGCAAAGTAGTTTCTAAGTTAAATGAAAAAAATCCAGCCATTAAGAATACTATTCCTAAAAAAAGAGAAATGAATTGTTGGAACCCTGCTAAAGAAAAACTAGCTCCTAAAACCCCAAACAAAATCCCTAAAAAGCCATAAGTTAAAATTCGCCCAGAATTATATAACAATACACTTCCGAGAAGATGACTTTTCTTTTGCGAAGGGTAAGGTAAGGCAGCAGCTATCGGTCCACACATGCCAACGCAATGTAAACTTCCAAATAATCCAACGGTAAATGCTGCCAAAAAACTAATCATCAAATTTGGATCGTTGCTTCTTTATAATAAAGTGTTTTGTCTCCTTCCCAATTCACTTTTATTTTCCAAATTCCCGTTTGCAAAGCTGATGTAGGAATGCGTATTTCATGTGTTGCATCAATCTTAATTTCAGTATTAAAATCTTTAGAACTATCCGAAGGCCGATAAAAAAGAATATCACCTTTGACTTCTGCCAACTCTTTTGGAAATGCAAAACGAAGGTATTTTTCCTCTTTATTTTGAAAAATTCCTAAGTCATTTTTCAACGTAGAAGTGTTTTTTACTTTGTCGAGATGAGACTGATATTGTAGATCCTTTTCATAGTAATTTTCGAATACCAAATTACGCTCTACTTGTGTACTTTGATATACCATGTAGATCATGGTAAACATAAATACCATATAAAACAATGTGATTCCAGTTCCCCAATTGAATTTCATAATTGTATTTTTTAATTGTGATTTTTCACCACGGAGAAAACATAGACACATAAAAAGTTATGTTTTCTATATGGTGAAAAATTATTCTGGCCCTAAAAAGTTAGTCGTCAACTCATCTATCACTATTCCTTTTGAAAGTACTTCAACTTTGAATTCCGTCGAATGTCCCTTCAACTTATCTTTTGGTAATTCAATAAAAACAACACCTTTAGTCACTCCATTTTTCTTCGTCATGGGTTGTGGACCAACCGTCTTTACTTCCCCAATTCCGTTTTTCATTCTAAACTCGATTGGGAAAACCTTAGAAGTTTTATTGATGATTTGATAATTGTATAAGTTGCTTAAAGTTGACTCATCCACCTCCTGATATAATGTCCCAGGAGATTTTAATAACAATACATCTACATCATTTCTATTTGCCAACAAGAATCCTTGCAACGCTAAAAGTGCTACCAAAACTGCCGAATAAGCTATTACCCGAGTGGTGAAAATTTTCTTTTTCCTTTCTCGAATTCCTTTTTCTGAGTCATATCGAATCAAGCCAAGTGGACGATCTACTTTTTCCATAATTTCATCACAAGCATCGATGCATGCGGTGCAATTGACACATTCGAGTTGCGTACCATTTCGAATATCAATTCCTGTTGGACAAACATTTATACACATTTTGCAATCGATACAATCACCTAACTGAGTTTCTATTTTTTCCACAGGACTTGCCACACTTGCTTGAATAAATTCTAGCGGATTCTTTTTGGTAATAGGTTTCTTTTTAATCTTTCCTCGAGGTTCTCCACGCATATAATCGTAAGCTACTACTACTGAATTTTCATCCAACAAAACACTTTGCAATCGACCATAAGGACAAACGGCAATACAAACTTGCTCCCGCATAAAAGCAAAAACACCATAGAAAACTGCTGAGAAAATCAACATCGCAGAGAAACCTCCAAGATGTTGGTGGATAGGTTCAGAAATTATTTTCCCCACCTCATCCACACCTATTATGTAGGACAAAAAAGTATTGGCAATTAAGATTGCTATGAAGTAAAAAATAATATGCTTCGTTGTTTTCTTAATTATTTTTTGAGTTGTCCAAGGTGCTTTATTCAGTCGTCGTTGAGCATTGGCATCCCCTTCAATCGCATATTCTATTTTTCGAAAAACCATTTCCATAAAAATAGTTTGAGGACAAACCCATCCACAAAATAGTCTTCCAAAAACTACGGTAAACAAAACAATGAAAACAATAAAAGTGAGCACCGCCAAGACAAATAAATAAAAATCCTGCGGCGCAAAGTGAACTCCAAAAACAATAAAATTACGCGTCAATACATTGAACATCATAAATGGTTCCCCATCCACTTTGAGAAATGGCATTCCAAAAAGAACGATCAATAACACCCAACTTAGATAAGTTCGATAATTGGTAAACTTACCTTTCGGCTTCTTTGGATATAACCAAATTCGCTTTCCATCCTTACCTACGGTGGCTATCGAATCTCGATAAGCCTCTGTATCTTTTATAGGTTCTGAAGCACTCATTTTTTTATAAATTATTACAAAGGAGAGCGAATTGTTCTAAAACAATTCACTCTCCGAAATTTTAAAATCTTATTCGGTTCCAACTTCGACTTCCCCAGTCTGAGGAATTTCACTAGTCGCTCCTGCTTCATATAACTCTCCTTCAGGAGGTCGCGCATTAGGTGGATTCGTTCCTTTTAAAGTCATAATATAACTTGCCAATTCTTGAATCTGATCAGCACTCAATGCTTCTTTCCAAGCCACCATAGGTTTACCTGGAACACCTTCGGAGATAGTTTTGAAAATATTTTTGATTCCTCCGCCATGAATCCAATAGTCATCCGTCAAGTTTTGACCTAGATTTTCTATTCCTTCCCCTAGCATTCCATGACAAGCCATACAGTAACTTTTAAAATTTGCTTGCCCTGCCGCCAATCGATCTGTCGCAGTCAATTCAGTAACATTATCAGCGTTTAGTTCCGTAGTTTTCGCTGCTTTTTGAGCTGCCATATAAGCTGCAATAGCTCTATCTGTATCAATAACTTCTTGTTCATATTCTTCGATTTGACTTTTTCCAATATCCGAAAAATGATAAATCCCGAGATATAAAAAAGCAAAAACTATCGTCGAATAAAACATCCCAACCCACCATGGTGGCAAATTATTATCTAGCTCCTGTATACCATCATAATTATGGTTTAATAAAATATCTGTTTCTTTTTCCAAAGAAACTCCACCATCCAATTGTTGATACATGTAACTTAAGAAACTTTCTTTTTTAGCTTTTGCAACTGCAGCTTCATGACTCAATCCTTGAGATTCAAATCGGTTAATCGCTTGTGCTCGCCAAATCGTTTTCGTTGCAGTCCACATTAAATACAATGCACTTAACACTACCGCACTTCCCATAATCATGACGATATTTTCAATCGTCCAGTTAAACATACTTCTCCCTTCTTCCTCTCCAACTGCAGCCCAAATAGGAGCCGCTATCAACAAAATCAAAAGTGTTGTCCATATTTTAAACTTGTTCATATCATTTCATTTTGATTTTTTAAAGAATCGTTTTCATCTAGTGGAAGACTGGCCATTTTATTGATAAAATCCTTTTTAGCGGTAATCGCTCGGATGACAACTATGGCAAAAACTGTCGTGAATATGAGCAAAGGAACTATTGCCATCCAATCAATATCACCTGCTCTTTCTAAAATATATTTATACATTTTTATTTTTTTAATTTTTTTACAACAATACATTTACATCTATATCATTCACAAGGCGACTTGAAGTCACCTTGTGAATTGGGTAATATTTATTTAGGTCGAATATCTGTTCCTAATCTTTGCAAGTAGGCAATCAAGGCAATGATTTCTTTATTTTCTAAATCTTCCATATTTCCACTTGGCTCTTTCAAACCTTCAGCTATTCCAGCAGCTTGTTTTCTTAAGTCTTGCAAAGCAACTTCATCGTAACCTTCTGGATATGGTGTATTCAACATTTGTAAAACTCGAATTTTTGCAGGCAAACTAGACACGTCCAAATCATTTTCATACATCCATGGATATGGCGGCATGATACTTCCTGGCGAAGTACTCGTTGGATCTTTCATATGCAGGTAATGCCAACTGTCATCATACTTGCCGCCTACTCGATGTAAATCTGGACCAGTTCGTTTTGATCCCCAGAGGAAAGGACGGTCATAAATAAACTCTCCTGATTTGGAATATCCCGCATCTCCTTGAATATCATATCGTTCCACTTCCCATCGAAAAGGACGAACCATTTGTGAGTGACAACCAACACATCCTTCTCGGATATATAAATCACGACCTTGCAATTCCAACGGAGTGTACGGTTGGACAGATGCAATCTTTGGAACATTCTCATCAACCAATACCATCGGAAAAAATTCCACTAATCCACCGATCAAAATAGCAATCGTAGAAAAGAATAATAACATGATTGGTTTACGTTCTATTCGTCGGTGCCAATGTTCTCCTTTGTGAGCAACATACTTCACAAGTGCAGGAGCTTCTGCAGCTTCGTTTTCGATTAACTTTCCGCTAACAATAGTTTTACGTAAATTATAAATCATCACAAAAACACCTAAAAGATAAATCGTTCCACCAACCGCACGCATATAATACATTGGTAAAATTGCAGTTACCGTCTCAAGGAAATTTCCATATAATAAGTAACCTTCTGGCACAAAATCTTTCCACATAAAGTGTTGTGTCCAACCAGCAAAGTATAAAGGAACAGCATAAAACAATGTCCCTAAAGTAGCAATCCAAAAGTGCGTGTTGGCTAATTTTACAGAGTATAATTTTGTATCATAAATCCGTGGAATCAACCAATACAACACCCCAAATGTCAACATCCCATTCCATCCTAAAGTACCAATATGAACATGCCCAATTGTCCAGTCTGTAAAATGACTAATCGCATTGACACTCTTAATTGAAAGCATCGGCCCTTCGAAAGTTGCCATACCATAAGCAGTTATCGCAACCACCATAAATTTCAAAATCGGATCTGTTCGAACTCTATCCCAAGCTCCTCTCAACGTCAATAATCCATTCAACATCCCTCCCCAAGATGGAGCAATTAGCATGATCGAAAATACGGTACCCAACGATTGCGCCCAGTCAGGTAAAGAGGTAAATAACAAGTGGTGAGGTCCTGCCCAGATATAAATAAATATCAAAGCCCAAAAGTGAATAATCGACAGTCGATAAGAAAAGACTGGACGATTTGCTGCCTTCGGCAAATAGTAATACATCAACCCTAAATAAGGTGTCGTCAAGAAAAATGCTACTGCATTATGACCATACCACCATTGAACCAAGGCATCTTGAACACCTGCGAAGACAGGATAACTTTCCCAAAAAGTAATTGGAATAACTAAGTTGTTTCCAATGTGTAAAACTGTCACCGTCACCCATGTTGCGATATAAAACCAAATGGCAACATACAAGTGATTTTCTCTTCGCTTTAAAATAGTCCCGAACATATTGATACCGAAAACTATCCAAATCAACGCAATCAAAACATCAATCGGTAATAATAATTCAGCATACTCATGACTACTCGTCAAACCAAGAGGAAGGGTAATTGCAGCAGCGACAATGATCGACTGCCATCCCCAAAAGTGAATTTTACTCAACAAGTCGGAATACATCCGAGCTTTGAGTAATCGTTGGAGGGAATAATAAACTCCCATAAAAATTCCATTTCCTACAAATGCAAAAATAACGGCATTAGTATGCAACGGTCGAATACGTCCGAAAGTAACTTCGGCAGTCGCAAAATTTAAGGAAGGAAAAACAAGCTGGAGGGCGGCCCAAAGACCGACACTCATTCCAATGACGCCCCAAAAAGCTGTAGCTAGGGCAAAGTTACGCACCGACTTATTGTCGTAACTAAATTGTTCAATCTGATTCATTTACTTCGTTTTTTTTTCGTTTTTGTCATCAAATAAAATTCGAATCGATGGAGTATAATCATCCTCATATTGTCCTGATTTCACGGCCCAAAAAAAAGCCGCTAGGAAACCAATGGCTACCAAAAGACTTACGAGAATGAGTAAAAAAATAATTTTCATATCGTTTTATTTTATGACTCAAATGTAGAAGGAAGATGATTTTTATCAGGTGACGTTTGTCAATCAGGGGTATGATTTTCATCACCTAGCCCAATTTTCCAAGCCAAAAATGTTCCTGAGAAAACACCAAATAAAACAATCGTAATCGAACTAGCTGGCATAAGAATAGCAGCGATCAAAGGAGACAGTTCTCCTTGAACGGCATAACTCAAACCAATCAAATTATAAATAAAAGCTAGCCCGTAAGCCATGTAAACCAAGCGCAGACAACCTTGCATATATTTAGAAAACCGAGGAAGTTGAGGAAACGATTTTGCATCCAAAATAGCATCACAAGCAGGAGTGAAATTGTTTGTGTCTTCTGCAATCACTACTCCCACATTACTTTGTTGCAATGCCCCCGCATCATTTAATCCGTCGCCAAACATAAGTACTTGTTCACCTTGCGATTGAAGTTGTTTTGTGAAATTTAATTTGTCTTTTGGACTTTGGAGATAGTGCAGATTTTTTCCAAAATAAGGTTCCAATTCTTTCCGAGTTTTCTCATTATCCCCTGACAAGAGATGGATCGCATTTTTGTTTTTATAAAAATGAAGAATTGTTTCGAAGCCTTTTCGGTATTGATTTTTTATGGTAAAAAAGCCTTTGGTCTTTCCGTCAATTTGAAGAAAAACATTGGCTAGATCATTTGCTTTATTTTGGGTAAAGTTGGCGGATCCTATTTTTATTACTTTTTGATTGATAACTGCTCGTAGTCCTTTCCCTTCAATTTCTAAAAAATCTTTGGAAGCGAGAGGAAGCACCTTTTCAGTTTCAACTTCCCCTCTTAATAACCCCAAAATTCTTTGACTCAATGGATGAGTTGACTGCGAAACCATCCACATGACATGATGCTTTTCTTCCTCAGTCAATTCATCTCCATGAAATGTAATTGTTTTGTTATTTTTCTCAATCGAATTATCTTTCGTAAAAGTAAGCGTTCCCGTTTTATCAAAAATTACCGCAGTAACTTGCTGAAACTGCTCAATCACTTTTGTGTTTTTTAGATAAAAACCATGCTTTCCTAAGATCCGAATCGCATTCCCAAAAGTGAAAGGAATCGACAATGCCACCGCACATGGACAAGCAATAATCAGAACTGATGTAAATGCATTTACTGCAATTACAACATCAATCGTCAACCAATAAAACAGCGTCAAAAAGGCAATGGTAAGAATGATGTAGGTAAAATTTTTTCCTACTTTATCTGCTAAAAGTTGAGTCTGATTGTGTTGCGATAAACCTTCTTTTGAGAAAACAGCATCATTCCAAAGTTGGGTCAAATAACTTTGAGAAACAGTTTTGGTAATTTGAATTTCAACAGATTCTCCCAATTGTTTTCCGCCTGCAAAAATTTGATCTCCTTTATTTTTAGCAACGGCATCTGATTCGCCGGTCACAAAACTATAATCAATTGAACCTTGTCCTTGCATCAAAATTCCATCTGCCGGAATCAGTTCTTTATTTTTCACAATAATAATATCTCCCTTTTTTAGATTCTGGATAGGCGTCGTTTCTCCATTTTGCAACAATGCTGCTACGGGAAAATATGATTTGTAATCACGCTCAAAAGAGAGGTGATTAAAGGTGATCTGTTGAAACCATTTTCCAATTAAAAGAAAAAAGACGAGTCCAGCCAACGAGTCTAAATACCCTGCTCCTACTCCACTCAATATTTCAAAAATGCTTCTTCCAAACAAAGTCAAAATCCCAATCGAAATAGGTACATCAATATTTAAATTCCGCTGCTGCAAACTCAGCCAAGCAGATTTCAAATAATCTTTCCCACTAAAAAAAACGATAGGAATAGCCAACAAAATATTAATCCATCCAAATATTTTTTGAAAACCAATTGCATTGATTTCATCGAGACCTAAATATTCTGGGAAGCTTAATAACATTACATTTCCAAAACCAAAGCCTGCAACACCGAGTTGGTAAATTAATTTTTTATCTACTTTTTTTCTTTTCGATTTATCTAAATCCCCTAAATTTATCTCAGGAGTATAGCCAATCGAAACGAGCAATTCTGCCAAATCCCGCAATGAAACTTTCGAACTATCAAAAGTCAAATAAATTTCTTTTTTGATAAAATTTATTTTGGAATCAAGTATACCTTCATTGAATTTGAAAAGGTTTTCTAATAACCAAACACATGAGGCACAATGGATAGCAGGTAAAAAAAATGTTACTTTCGTAATCATATCTTCTTGATAATCAATCAATTGAGACTGAATTACTTCGTCATCTAACCACGCAAATTGAGTTCGTTTTTTTCCTCGAAGAGAAACACCTGCTTGGGCATCGATATCATAATATTGGCAAAGGTCTTTTTCATGAAGAATTTCATAAACCATTTTACAGCCTTGACAACAGAAACGTTTATCATGTAACAATACATTTACATCTCCACAATTTTCGCCACAATGGAAGCAAGTAGATGAAATAGACTCGTGTATATTTTCTTTTATTGGAGCAATGTTATTCATTGAATCACATTTATTTTTCAACAAATTTAAATGTGATCAATTTGGCAAAAGGTGAGTTTTGTCAAAACAAAAGATGATTTAAGTCATCTTTTATTACAAAAAAAAATCCCTAACTCAATCAATTTGAGTTAGGGATTCGTCTACATAAAACCAAGTTTAAATATCTCTCGGTTTTGTAATTTCAATACTTTCAATGTGAGTCTTATTATTGGAAATATACACTCGATATTCTTCTTTATTGGTAGTAATTAATTCTCCAATTAAATAGTACGAGGTTCCCATTTTATTCGATCCAAAATGTTTAACCAAAAATTTCTTGGCGGTTTGGTTTTGGCAAAAATCTACTAAAATATTTTCCGCTTCCTCCTTGGTATAGAAATCTGTTTCCTTCTTCAAAGTAAAAGAAACTTCCTCATCCAGATATTCCACTAGCCCAGGAACATTTCCTTCTCTGAATTTTTTCACAATGTCTTTTTGCAATTCTGTCAAGCCATTTTTAGATCCTCCAAAAATACTTTGCTCTCCCATATTTAAATTTGAATTGGCATTGAAATTCCAAAAAGCAAAAAATGAAACTATTGCTAAAACTAAGATGACCAAATAAATAATATTTTTTCTCATCGTATTTTTTTTTAATTAAAGATATCTGTAAAATAAGGAAAATGAAGTAATCATCCTATGTTTTCCATGCCCTATTAAAAACGCATTTAGACGAGTGCTACATCTAAATGCGTGAGAAGTGTCCGTGTGTTAGTTATTAGACTTACATAAATTACATTTTTTTTTCATACAAAGTACTGATATTAATCACCATTTAAGTTTCTCTAAAAACTAATTTTTGAAAAATTTAAAAGTAAATAAAATTGACAAAGTTCAATTAGAATAGTGATTTATATCATATAAAATTTTCCTCCCCTCTCTTATTTTTACATCAAAAATGAATACCAATAATATTTCCTCAATTCCTTTGGAAGATGATCTCCACAATCCAAAAGGAAATAATTTTTTAAAAAAATATCAAAATTATCTTGGCGAATTTGTCTACGGAGCTGTCGATGGAAGTGTCACTACTTTTGCTGTCGTAGCTGGTTCAGTTGGTGCGGGGTTAGATATCTCTGTTATTTTGATTTTAGGATTTGCCAATCTTTTAGCTGATGGATTTTCGATGTCCGTTGGCGCTTATCTTGCTGCTAAATCTGAAAAGGACAATTATCAGAAACATAAAAATGTAGAATATTGGGAAATAGAAAACTTACCTGAAACGGAAAAAGAAGAGATTCGAGAGATTTATTCTTCCAAAGGATTTGAAGGAGAATTGCTAGAAAAGGTGGTTGAAGTAATTACCTCCGACAAAGATCGTTGGGTCAATGAAATGATGAAAGATGAACTCAATATGATCCCTTCAGAAAAATCTCCTCTCGCCATTGGAGCGGTTACTTATTTCTCATTTGTCTTGGTTGGATTAATTCCATTGATGCTTTATGTTTGGGATTACGTGGTTGGATTTGCTGGGGATTTATTTTTGTTTACTTGTATATTTACTTCGCTTGCCTTTATTGTAATTGGCTTTTTAAAATCCTATGTGACTGAAACAAGTTATTTAAAAAGTATTACGGAAACATTGTTGCTTGGAGTTTTAGCAGCATCTGTAGCCTACTTTGTGGGAGATATTTTGGAAGGAATAATTCAATAAAATTTTATTGTGGCAAAGGAATTTTTATCGTAAAAGTTGTGCCTACATTTTCTATGCTTTCAAATTCAATAGTCCCATTCATCACGTCCAAATACTCTTGCACAATATTCAGCCCTAATCCAGTTCCTTGAATATTAATTACATTCGCTCCTCTAAAAAACCTTGTAAAAAGATGTTTCTGTTCATTCAAAGGAATACCTATTCCTTCATCAATTATTTGTATCTCTAATTGCTGATTAGCTATTTCTACATCACATTTTATTTTGCCATCATCCTTAGAATATTTAATAGCGTTGGAAAAAAGATTTAATAAAATATGGTTCAATAATTTTTTATCTAAAAAAACAGATTGATTCTCAGCAGGTATTGTTCTAATTAATTCTTGGTTGGGTTTGAGTAAACCTCTATTCATTTCCATAAATTCTTCACAAAAATCATGTATCATAAATTGCTCAGAATTAACTGGAATTTCCCCTTCTGTCAACTTAGTTAAGGAGAGGAAATCATCTAACATTTCGGTTAGATGTTTGACTGAAGATATCACTCGATTGAAATGTTTTTCCGTTTTTTCGATGCTTCCATTTTCTAAATATTTTTCAATCAAAGTAGTAGAGGATAAAATAGTACTTAGCGGAGTTCTGAATTCATGCGAAGCCATCGAAACAAAATTGGACTTCAAATCATTGAGCTCTTTTTCTTTTTCCAAAGCCTTCCGAATTTCCAATTCATTATTTCTTAAAGCAGCTTCTATTTTTTGTCGTTCTTTAATTTCGTTTTCTAGGCGAGTATTTGTTTCTAATAATTCATTCACAACAGAAGAAAGGTCTTTAGTTTTGATTTCGACCTTTTCTTCCAACTGTCGATTCAATTCTAAGATTTCCTCTTCCTGTTTTTTCCGAGTAGTCAAGTCATGAATGATTCCAGCAAAGCATTTTTTACTCTGCATAAAGAATTCATTGACACTTAAATTGCATGGAAAGAGTGTCCCATCCTTTTTCTTTCCAATGATATCGCGTCCAATCCCGATGATTTTTCCAATACCTGTTGTATGATAATTTTGGAGATAAGAATCATGTTTCTCACGGTGAGGTACAGGCATCAAAACACTCACATTTTGACCTACCAATTCTTTTATTTCATAACCAAACAGTTTTGCTCCAGCAGGATTAATTTTAGAAACCTCTCCATGAGAGTCAATAATAATCAAGCAGTCCACAGCTGTCTCGAAGATAGCTCGAAGCTGTTGGGAATCAATTGACATACTTAGATTTGAATCTCTCACCAATTATTATTTTATGTTGTTGCTTTAGTTTCAATTTTCAGCATCCTGTAGGGTTTTAATGTGTAAAATTATTCTTTGTAAGAAAACATATAGGTGACAAAAATCACCTTTTGATAGTGATTTTTGTCACCTATTTAAACCGTATTTTTAAACTCGTTCTCCTCTTTTCGGTTCTATACTCTCTTTATATTTGATGATTTGTTTTCGGATTTTTGAAAAAGCTAATGGTATTGCTTTTTCGAAAGTATCAGAATGGCTTTTTGAAAAAAGAATTTGTCCTGGCACCCTAATTTTAATTTCAAATTCTTTATCCGAAGTCAGTTCAGCTCCGTCTTTCAATTTAAAATATACATCTGCATCTGAAAATCGAAGATTGAAATCATCTAATCTTTTTACTTTTTCGACAATCTGATTTTTAAAATATTCATTGATTGAAAATGTTGCATGATAATTTACGTTCATAATTTTTTTGTTTTGTCAAAAAAAAAGAAGGCGACTGAATATCACAATCGCCTTCTACTCATTAAAGGCTATATTGAGAAAAATCTACTCTTATTAAAATCTAAGATATCTTCATCTTAGTACTAACTCCCAACCATCGGTAGAGAAAGCAATCACCCGTCAAAGCAGTTATCAATAAAGCTGCTGCAACAAACGCAGCGCCCATAGCAATCAATCCTGTAATCCATCCAATGTAGTACGCATAAAAAATTGCTACTACTAAAACAACACGGATGATTCTGTCTATTAATCCTACATTACTTTTCATAATTTTTGATTTTAGATTTTTTGAAAATTATGTTTCATTTATTGAGAGCAGCAAGCACATCATTGCTTGTAATAATTCCAACTAGTTCATTGTTATCAACTACGGGTAAAGCATGAATATGGTGTTTGGAAAAAAGACTTAAAGCTTCACTTACCGATGCTCCCGATGAAATCACTTGAGGATCAGGAGTCATTAATTCTAAAATATCAAACATCATATTAAGAGTCTCTTCATCTGATTGTTTTAGCATCGGCAACTTTAGAGCTAGTGCTTTTAGCATATCGTTAGAACTAACCATTCCGATAACTTCATGCTTAGTGTTTACTATTGGCAAATGATGAAAAGTCATCTCTGCAAATATCCGAAGGGTGTGCGTAAACGAATTGGTCACATGCCCAACTAAAATATTCCTAGACATTAAATCGGATACTTTTTTAGCTTTTATCTCTTCCGTGTACATATTGTTATATTTTACTTTCTTGAAATTTGGTAAAAGATTCTGCTCGATCATTTTGCTCTTTCAAAGTCCACTCATCTGTTGCTGTAGTTTGCAACCAAAGATCACCTGACTTATAAAACACTTGAGCATTCAATCCATATTCTTCTAAAAAACTAGCTTCTAACGTGCTAATCTTTTGATCTTGCTGTATACTAAAATTTCCGCTATTATGAATTTCTCGAATTGTCTCGATTGTGTTTTCTGAATCCCATTTGACGGAATCAGGAGAACCTTCCTTCGCAGAATGAGCTTCCTTATAAAACTCAATTTTTAAAAAAGGAAATTTTTTATTGAACTCCTGCTGAATCTCTTTTATCGTTTTTGAATCTTTGATGATCATATTCTTTTTGTTTTATTTTTTTATTGATAATATAAAATTACAAAGGACTCACCATCCAAATATTGACCTTTGTCACTTCTCTTATATGATTTTAATCACCTCCCTTTTTTAAAAAAAATCCGTTAAACAAAAATTGTTTAACGGATCTATAGTTGTGAAGAAAAACTAAATCATGAGAGTATCTTTATTTTTCATTTAATATCAGCAAAGGCACTTCTGCATGCATTGCCATTTTCTTGGTAAAACTTTTATGAAAAAGTCTTTCGAAAAAATTTCGCTTTGGCTTGAACATGACCATCGTGGCAATGTTATGATTGTCGATAAAAACATTTAAATCCTCCACCATATTTTCAGTAAAAATGCAATGAAAAGAAATATCTATTGCTGGTGCATTTTCTTTAAAAAACGCTTCCATCTCTGCAATCTCATCTTCCAAATATTGCTTCTTATTATTTAAGTGAACGGCAATTACTTTTGATTGAAATGGTTGCAACAACTTGCTCGCTTTCCATATTTCAAAAGGATCTGCAGCGGCAAAATCAGTCGCATAACCAATCACCATCTCTTCTCTAAATTTCGCTTTTTCAGGAATTACCAAAATTGGACATTCAGCAAATTTCAACACATCGGCAGTCGTACTTCCTAAAAATCTATCCCATACACTATTCTCTCCTTGCGTTCCCATGATAATAAAATCCACTTTATCTCGAAACGCAACTTCGAGAATTTTTGCATCTGGAATACCAACTTCAATATCTGTTTCGACATCTGGAAAAAAATCTAACAATGAACTTACATTTTTTCGAACACTTTCAATCGACTGATTCATTTTGCCTCTAGCCATTGTAATTTTTTCATCCGTTGCTACAGCTACAAATGAAGGATAATCCAAAGGCGGAGTTTCGAAAGTAGCAATATGAAGTACTTCAATCGTAGCATCAATTTTACCTGCTAAGCAATAAGCATACGCCAATGCATTTTCTGAACATACAGAAAAATCAGTCGGAACTAAAATTTTGGTTTTCTTTTTCATCTTAATAATTATTTGAAATAGTGATTTTCTTAATTCAAAATTACTATCACTTCGAAAAAGATAGAATGACGATTATCACTACTTCGCTATGATTTTTATCATTTTTATGAAAAAGAAAAACCCGATGCATTTTAAGTGCATCGGGTTTTATTATTTTTAAATCAATAATTTCTAATGATTATTTTTATTTTTTCACTCTATTACATTTGGAATTTCTACAAAGAAAGTAGTTCCTTTTCCTTCTTCACTTTCAAACCAAATCTTTCCTCCCATTAGATCTAAATATCTTTTTACAATCGTCAAGCCCAATCCTGTCCCTTGAATATTTATCACATTATTTGCTCTAAAAAATCTAGTAAACATTAACTCTTGATCTGCTTCAGGAATTCCGATCCCATAATCTTTGACTTGAATACTTATTTTCTCTTCTGTATATTGAGTGTGTAATTCTACATCTTTTCCTTCCGGAGAATATTTAATTCCATTGGAAAGTAAATTGAGCATGATATTTTTGAGCAAATGTTCATCTGCAACTATCTGCTTTTCACCTTCATGGAAATGAATAATTTTTTGATCACTTTTCGAAATCAAACTCATTTCATCAATTACCTGTTCAATATATTCTTCTATTTCAATTTCTACTGGATGGTATCTTACTTTTCCAGATTCCAATTTTTCCAAAGACAAAAAGTCATTTAAGATCGTAGTCAAATTCCGAACAGAGGATTCGATTCGATTGACATGTTTCATTCGTTTGTCATTTTGTTCTTCTTTTTCATATCGACCAATCAAGTTGGCTGATGACAAAATGGAACTCAACGGCGTTCGAAATTCATGAGAAGCCATCGAGACAAACCGAGATTTTAACTCCCCCAATTGTTTTTCTTTTTCGAAAGATTCTCGAAGTTTGGATTCACTCGCTCGAAGTTCTTCTGTTCGTTCGATTACCTTTTTCTCTAGCTCCTCAGAGTGCATCAAAATTTTATGCTCGTATTCTTTTCGTTGAGAAACATCTGAAATAAAAGCAACAAAGACTGGCTGCATTCCTAATCTCGAATATTGAAGATGCACTTCTACAGGATAAGTGGTGCCATTTTTTCGAATATGAATGGTTTCAAATAATAATTCATTTACCTTCCCTTCTTTCAATGGTTCAATTAATCCAAGGAATTCTTCTTCCTCAAAATTCGGTTTTATATCTACGGGAGTCATCATTTCCATTTCTTCTAAAGAGTACCCCATATTCTGACGAGCACCTTTATTAACTTGAATGAATTTCATCGTCTCTCCATCGAAAATAAAAATTTCACTTAACGAATCTTCCACAATATTCGAAATATCATCGCTAATTTTTTTAGCTTCTTTTAAACTCTTGAATGTTTCTTGCTGCAACGTATCATCACTCGCATAAGCAATCGCAAATCGTTCGCCATCAATATCCATATGACTCAAACTAATTTCTATCGAAAAACGAGAACCATCTTTTCGCTGTCCTTGCAATTCAAGATTTGCTCCCATCGTTCGAGGAATTGGTTTTTGATGATATTTTTTTCTATGTTCTACGTGACGAGTTCGAAAAGAATTTGGTAATAACACTTCAACAGGTTGTAAAATTAGTTCCCCCTTCTCGTAACCAAAAAGTTTTTCGGAGAAAGGATTTGCTTGTACAATCTTCCCCTGGCTATTCACTACAATTATCCCAATCGTCGCTTCCGCAAACATCGCTTGTAGCATTTTTTGATTATCCATTTTCGCTTGTTTTTTTTTTATAAAGATACAATGAAGTTGTATTTTTTCAAGAAAACAAACTAAGTCTTAATTTTTTTAGAAAAAAGTATTTGTACGATTTCTATAGCTTCACTTTTTCCACTATCATATTTATAATATCAAACGTGGTCAAAATTCCAACTAGCGAATTATCATCTTTGATAATTGGAATAGCATGAAATCGATTTTTTTGAAATAGTTCAATTGCTTTTTCAATGGAATCTTCTGGTTGCAAACATTCCAAATCTTCTGTCATGATTTCTGCTGCGATGTAATTTTTTAGCCGAACATCATTCATTAAATCTTGATAGGAATTATAATTCATTCCTTTGAGAAAATGTAATAAATCAGACTTACTAATCAATCCAACTAATTTATTAAAATTAACCACAGGTACATGGTGAATGCCATTGGCTTCCATGATATCTCTCACGATTACCACTTTATCATCGGATTGTACCATCATCAAATCGGTTGACATAATGGTTGCGATAGGAGCTTGAATATTCATATATATTTTAATTTAAAAGTCAAAAAAATATTATTTAGTTACAATTGCTTTCTTTTTTGTTTGGGCATTTAAAATTTTTAAAATTTCAAATCCCATTTCATCTACACCGTTTGCAGAGTTAGATAAAATCACCACGGCTGTATTCGTATCTTTGATAAATCCAATGAAAGATCGAAAACCACCAGTTCCTCCATTAATCCAAACTACAGGTAAATTACTCTTTTCAGTTAACGTGCTCGTGTACCAACCATACCCCATTGAAGTTACTCTTCCCCCTTTCCCAAACATTACATTTACTTTATTTTGTTGAACCTCAGCAAAAGCATTTTCGAATTTTTGGTTTGGAGGATTTAAGTTTGCTTTGACAAATGCCAACAAGTCATTCATGGAAGTTTTTAATCCAGCAGCAGGAGCCATCGCATCAAAGTTCCAAGGCGCAACTTGCTTTCCTTTTCGATTATGACCGGGAACAATTTGTAGATCAGTATTCTGAGGAAAAGTCACTCGAGTATTTTCCATACCCAAAGGTTTTAGTAATTCTTGGGTCAAAAGTTGCTCATAAGAAAGTCCTGAAATTTCACTCAAGGCATTTCCTAACAATGCAATCCCAAAATCAGAGTGGATATATTTTGTCCCTGGTACATATTCTAATTTAAGCCCCTGCAGTCGGGTGAAATATTTTTTTATCGTAAAATCTTTAAAGTCATTTCCTAATCTATTCCTTCCTATTGCCTTCCATTTAAACCATCCTTTGGGTGAATGAGGGAGACCTGAAATATGTGTTGCCAAATCACAAAAAGTAATACATTCTGGTTTTCCCATTGGATCTTCATAACAGCGATATATTTCTCGCTCACCTACAGGTTCACTACCATGAATATCTGGAACCAAATTCACGTTGACACATTTCAAAGGATGATAAGCAGGAATATTGGTTTCGATATCCAAATAAATACTAACTGGATCATGTGATTGAAATTTATTTTGGTCTGCTTGGAGTTGCATCAAGGTGGTCGTAAAAACAGAAGTTACTGCACCAATTTCAAAAATAGAATTCGCATTAGGAATAGTTTTATCGGTCCTACTCATTTCGCCAAAAGCTTTTACCGACGTTTCATTTGCATGAATAATTCCAATGACGAGTCCATGATTTTTTCTTTTCTTGACATATTTATTTCCTAAATTATCCACATGTTCTGCCATAGTTTTTTGCGAAAAAATACCTCCACTAAACAATAACAGCAAACTAAAGATTAATGATTTTTTTAGAATATTTTTCATGTTTTTTCTTTCAAATTTAGGCGAAGACTAAAAGAGGAATCGTGACTTTCATCAATAGTCATAAATGATTTTTATCAATGATAAAAATCATTTATAACTATGACAAAAATCATTTTTTGGAAAAAAAGGAAATTATACTTTTGAAAAAAAAATATGGCCACTATAAACACCATTCAATTTCATCATCAAGAACATCGAGACTGGATAAGCTCTTTGGATTTTTATCAAGATCAAATTCACATCTTTCAAAAAGAGTTGGAAAAGGTATTATTTGAGTTTCCTGATTTGTATTCGATCATCGAACATGTGGATGAATATCAAAAAATTCTTTCTAAAAAATTAAATCAGGTGAGTCATTTTCGTAGACAAATTATTTTGCATGAAAGACATTTGGCGGATAGTAATTCTTTTAATGAGGAAGACTTGTGGGGACATATGGAAATCAGAGAAAAGCTAGAAGAATTCATAGCTCGTTTTGAAGAATTAAAAAAGAATTTCCGAGGATTTGTTTCTAAACATTTGCACGCTCCCAATTAAGAGCAAGTTTAAAATAGAAGTGATAAAAATTAAAACACCACCCAATTGAATTTTCGTTTGTTTTGTTGGAGCCCCTGAAGAATTTTTCTTTCAGGGGCTTTTTTATGTTTAATTCACTTTATTTTCCTATTAAGATTTCCTCTTCAGAAAAGTCAATACTCAAAACGGGTAAGTTGGAATTTTGCACTAAAGTCTCTACTGTACTTCCTGAAAAAATTCGTTTGACTGGGTGGCGATTATGATTGGAAATGGCAATTAAATCCGCATTGATTTTTTCAGAAAAATTTCGGATCCCTGCTTCTACAAATAAATCTGGATAAATATGTTTTTTACATTTTGCGAACTTACATTGCTTGGCAAATTCATCGAGACGTCTTTCCATCTCCTCAGTAGATTTGGCAAAACTATTTAAAGTATTCACCCCAACTAGATGAATTATCTCCGGTTTAAATTTATAGATAAAGGTTAAGAACTTTTGAAAAGAAGCTTTCTCTTCATTTTTAAAATTGGAAGCAAAAACTACATTCTTAAATTCATATTTTATGGCTTTATCTTTTACTATAAAAACAGGGACGTGTAATGCACGCACTACCTTTTGACAATTAGAACCAATAAAAAAACCTTTCACTCCACTATGCCCATGAGAGCCCATGACGACAAAATCGATTTGATTTTCATTTACATATTTCTTCAAAATTGGTAATATTTTACCTGTGGTACAAGTTGTTTTTATTTTTACATTCCTAACGGTGGCCTCCTTTTTCCATTTTTCAAACAATACATTTACATTTTCTACAAACTCTTTTTCAGCAGTAGAATTTGTTAAAAATGAAAAGCCCAGAGCTTCTCCATTTCGATTATCATCCATCGTCGTCAGATAATGAATGGTTGCATCAAAGTACTCTGCTAAGGCCAATCCCATATTCATGGCATTGATTGCACATCCTGAAAAATCGGTAGCCACTAAAATATTTTTCATGTTTTCGAATTTTTAATTTGAATCTAAATTTCTCCATCAAATTTATTTCAAAATGAAAAATAGAATAGTGACAAAAATCATCGTTGAGTTTGATCTTTGTCATTTTAAGAATTTTCAGGTGAGTATCTCTTTATCACTAACAATAATCAAACATGCCAAAAAATAAAGAGTCATAAAATACTGGTTTCCAATATTTTATGGCTTAATCTAAATGATTATTTTTCTAATTTTGAGAAAAAACTCTCGTTATTAGAAAAATTTAACCAAAATGTCTTCTTCTTAAAAACCGAATTGAATATTTTTTCAATCCTGTTTATTTCCAAAAAATCATTAATTATCAAGTATTCATTAGGGTTTAAGAGTCTATCCTTTTCAAAATGAGAACATTTTTTCAAAATGAGAATATTGGCATACAATTAGTTGAAAATATATCTATATGTGTATTAACGCTTAATAACTAACTCAAATAAGTATTTATGAAATCCAAATTCAAACCTACCTGCATTTTTGTTGTTGAGGATGATCCAATGTACCAACGAATGGTAAAATATGTCATGGAATTAAATCCTGATCATCAAGTTCATGTTTTTTCGACTGGCCAAGAGTGTATTCAAAGTCTCCACTTAAATCCATCTATCGTCTCTTTAGATTATTCATTACCTGATATGACGGGAGAAGATGTTTTGAAAAAAATAAAAAATTACAATAAGGATATTTCAATTGTGATATTATCAAGTCAACAAGATGTATCGACCGCAGTAAAATTATTACGAGAAGGAGCTTATGATTATATCACAAAAGATAGTGAAACCAATGATCGATTATTGCATACGATCAGTCGAATCAAACAACAAGATGATCTCAAAGAGGAAGTGAGTTCGCTCAAAGAAGAGCTACAAGTCAACTACAAAGTTGACAAAAGTATCATCGGTGATAGCAATGCGATGCAAAATGTATTTTCATTGTTAGAAAAAGCAGTAAAAACCAATATCACTATTTCTATTACTGGTGAAACAGGAACAGGTAAAGAAGTCATTGCTAAAAGTATCCATTATAATTCTTCTCGAAAAAAAGAACCATTTGTGGCAGTCAACATGAGTGCTATTCCCAAAGAGTTATTAGAGAGTGAATTGTTTGGACATGAAAAAGGAGCATTTACTGGAGCCAATACTCGGAAGCGAGGTATGTTTGAAATGGCCAATAAAGGAACTTTGTTTTTGGATGAAATTGGAGAAATGGATATTAATTTACAAGCAAAAGTTTTGCGGGCTTTACAAGAGAGAGAAATACTTCGAGTAGGTGCCGAGAAGCCTATTTCTTTTGATGCTCGAGTAATCGTTGCCACTCATCGGAATTTACAAGATGAAGTTAGTGAGGGAAATTTTAGAGAAGATTTGTTTTACCGATTACTTGGCTTGCCTATCCACCTCCCACCGCTAAGGGATAGAGGAAATGACATTATTTTATTGGCTAATTTTTTCCTGAAAAGTTTTACCAAAAATAATGAACTCACTACAATGAAATTCTCTAAGGAAGCTAAAAGTAAATTACTTAGTTATGCCTTCCCAGGAAATGTTCGAGAGTTGAAAGCGATCATAGAACTAGCAGCAGTCTTGACAAATGAAAATGAAATATCCGGTAATGATATCCGATTTAATAGTCCAAAAAAGGGCACAGATTTTCTAGCGGATGAAATGACTTTTGAACAATATAAAAAACTCATCGTTACTCATTTTTTAAAAAAATACGATGACGACATTGATAAAGTTGCCTTAAAATTAGACATAGGAAAATCAACTATTTATCGAATGCTTAAGAACGAAAAAGATAGCGTCACAAATTAATTTTCAAGACTTTACAAAAAACCCTCAACTAATGTATATATCAAATGACGAACTTAGTCAAATAAAAAATATAGTTTCCAATTTAAAAATTCTGGATGATCAAACGCTTCTCCTGATGGTTGGAGAAGAAAGTACCTTAGATTATAATTGGCTAATTGAGCAATTAGACTCACTAGGAATTTCATTTATGGGTGGAATTTTCCCAGGAATCATTCATGGAAAAAATAATTTTAAAGAAGGTGCTATTCTAAAAGTACTTCCAACTAGTACTAAACCAATTATAATAACTGGTTTAGAAAATAACAATTTTGAAATTTCTCATTTGTTAGAAGACTTAAAATTCGACACATCTAAAGCCACCTTATTTACTTTCATCGATGGCTTAACTTCTAATGTTGCAACCTACTTGCAAAAACTATATCATCATTACGGAAATGCTGTGAAATATTTAGGTGCTGGAGCTGGTTCTCTATCTTTAGTTCAACAACCTTGTATTTTTTCCAATGAAGGAATCTTTCAAGATGCAGCTATCATTTGTCCAGTCAATTTGAAAGCGAACATAGGTGTCAAACATGGTTGGGAAAAATTAGACGGACCAATTGTAGCAACTCGAACTAACAAAAATATTATTCATGAATTAAATTGGAAGAATGCATTTGAAGTATATAAAGACGTAGCCGAAAAAGATTCAGGAATAATGTTTAATGATGAAAATTTCTTTGACATAGCAAAGTGTTATCCTTTTGGAATTTTCCGTGAGGATCAAGAAGATTTGGTTAGAGATCCAATTGCTGTAGATGAAAATGGCTCTTTAATTTGCGTTGGTGAGGTTCCTGAAAATACTGTTTTATATATTCTGAAAGGAAATAATGACGCCTTGATTCAATCTGCAAAAACTGCCATTGAAAATTCCATTGCTAATCTAACTGCGGATATTAAACATACCTTTATTATTGATTGTATTTCTCGAACCTTATTCTTAGAAGAAGAATTTCCAAAAGAATTAGAGGCCATCTCAGAGGCTATGCCTGAGTCAGATGAAAAAGAAACAATCCCTCAAGGTGTTCTGAGCCTAGGTGAAATTTCATCAAGTGGAAAGGGATATTTAGAGTTTTATAATAAAACATTGGTTATTGGAACCTTAACAAATTTCTAAGATTAAAAGGCAACCAAATTCAACCAACAATATTCAATCTGCAACGACGTAATTATGAAAGATACCAAAATAATTCAAGATATTTCTCTCCTTTATGAGTTATCATTATCTGTTGGGAATTCACTTGATGTGAAACAAAATTGTGAGCAATTTCTGAATATTCTCATTGCCAGAAAAAATTTAAGTTTTGCAAGTGTCTGGATAAAGGATGATGATCATATCAATTTAGTTTACGGAACTCCTCTTAATATTATAGAAGATCAAACTATAGATTTAGATCACTACATCTGGGAAAATTTACAATCTAGAACAAAATTTCTTATCACCTTCGAACATCCTAATTTTGAAAAATGTGTCCAAGAAAAAAATATAAATAGTGGTGCTTTTGGTATTCTTAAATTAGCTGACATTGGTTTTTTAAAATTATATAAATCTCATCTTAATGGAAATGAAAGTGAGGAAGTCAATCAATTGGTCAATGTAATTAATAAGTTTAGTTTGCTCCTCAAGGGATGCATTGCTCACGAAAAACTAGTAGAAGAACAAGAGCAAAGATTATTCATCCAACAAGCATTACAAGCGAGTCAACAGAAGCATCGGTTCGTTGTCCAAAATCTTTCGGAAGGAATTTTATTGACCAACTTAGAGGGAAGAATTACATTTGCGAATAAACGGATCGAAGAATTAACTGGTTATTCTAATGAAGAATTAATTGGAAATGTAGCTTACGAATTATTAGTTAGTCCCAACCAAGGTGATATCGTAAAAAAGAATATTGAAGAAAGAAAAGAAGGAATATCTAATGATTATACTGTTGAACATATTCATAAATCTGGAGCAAAATGGATGGGAAGAATTAAAGCTTCTCCTTATAGAAACTCGAAGGGAATAATTATCGGAACAATGGGAGCGATCACAGATATTACGGCCCAGCAACTTGGTGAAATAAGAGTACGTGAAAGTGAATTGATGCTTCGAAAAATTATTGATGCATCACTTGATGCTGTTATCAATATCGATGCCGATGGAAATGTCATTGCTTGGAGTGATCAAGCTACCAAAATTTTTGGTTACACACGAGAAGAAACGATGGGTAAAAAGATGGGCGATTTTATCGTTCCTCCTCAACATCGGGAAGCTCATGATAGAGGAATGGAACAGTTCTTATTAACTGAAGAAGGACCGGTTATTAATAATAGAATTGAGATTACTGGCTTTGATAAAAATGGAAGAGAATTTCCGATTGAATTAAGTATTTCGCCAATCAAGATGGGGGGAAAATATTTTTTTAGTGGGTTCATTCGAGACATTACTGAAAGAAAGGAATCAGAACAAGAATTAATTTCGGCTAAGCAAGCTGCGGAGCAAGCTCAATTGGCAGAGCAACAGTTTCTCGCGAATATGAGTCATGAAATTCGAACTCCAATGAATGCAGTAATTGGAATGACACACCTACTTTATGAAACTAATCCAACTGAATCACAAAAAGAATATTTAGATTCTTTACGATTTTCAGCGGATAGTTTGATGGGAATTATTTCCAACATTCTGGATTTATCAAAGATCGAAGCCAATGAATTAGAATTTGAACAACGGACTTTTAATTTACTCGAATTATTAAAGTCGTTGCAGCAAACTTTCCAATTTAAGGTGAGGGAAAAACCAATAAGTGTTGTACTTGATGTGGATCCAAGAATTAAAAATCATTTGATTGGAGACTCTGTTCGACTCAATCAAATTTTGACTAACCTTTTGGGCAACGCTAGTAAATTTACTGCTCAAGGAACAATTGGAGTAAAAGCAAAATTAGCAGTTGCTACTGGTGGTCAATATATTATTCAGTTTCAAGTCCATGATACTGGAATTGGAATTGAGAAAGATAACATCGATAAGATTTTTGAAAACTTTAAACAAGCAGATGTAAGAATCACTCGAAAATTTGGAGGAACTGGACTTGGTCTTACCATTGTAAAACAACTTGTTGAATTACAAGGTGGATCCATCGAAGTGGAAAGTGCTAAAGGCCAAGGTTCATTATTTACCATAATACTTCCATTTAAGGATTCAGGAGTTTTGCAAACTGAAGTATCTATCAAAGAAGACTCAGAATATCAAATTTCAGAAGCTTTAAAGAAAATTAATTTGTTGGTAGTTGAAGATAACCCAATGAATCAAAAGTTGATTGTCAAAATTCTAGAACTATGGGATTGCCCTTTCGAAATAGCTTCGAATGGATATATCGCTCTAGAAAAATCCATGGAAAAGACGTTTGATATAATTTTAATGGATATACACATGCCTGATATCGATGGTTGTGAAACGACTCAAAGAATCAGAGCCAATGCTGAGAATCCAAATCAAAAGACCACGATTATTGCCTTGACTGCTGCTGCATTATTAGATGAAAAAAATAGAGCATTGGATGCTGGAATGGATGATTTTTTGACTAAACCTTTTTCTCCAAAACAACTCAAAATGCATTTGGGGAAATGGTTAAATATCGAATTAGAGGATGCACAACCTAATTCGTATTCTCAATTTTCGCAAAATGAAATTGTCAAGCTTGATTTCACATATTTGTTAGACTCTTGTCAGGGAGATCATCTATTTGTAAAAGAGATGATTGAAATTTTCTTACAAGAAATTCCAATAGCAATGAAACAAATGGAAACAGAGTTGAAACATAAAGATTGGCACGCAATAGCAGAAATCGCTCATCGTATCAAAACAAATTATATGATGGTTGGATTAAATATTCAAAAAGATAATGCACTTGAAATTGAAAAATTAATCAAGATGAATGACTTTGATGAGGAAGAAATGAGGTTAAAGATTTCACGATTAAAAAGTGATTCCAAAGTTGCTTATCCACTACTGGAAAAAGAATTAATACATTACTCTAAGTAGGAATAAAGTATTTTTCGAAACCAACTAATTAACTCCAAAAGTTAATTAGTTGATTTTGTTGAACACTTAATTATTATTGCAAAAATGATAAGCATCATAAATATTTCGATTCCTCTTAATTGAAAAAAACTCTCTTTAAATATCTGTTTACTCTAAACTCCAACTACTTAACTAATTGCTTGCTGCAATTTTCTAGGTAATTCAAAATCAAAGGTTGGAGTTTCAAGCGTTGAAGCTCCTTTCACTAAGTCACTATACTTATTAGAGATGACAGACCATAAGTATCTTCTATTCGCAACCTCAAGAAGATTTTTAGAAATTTTATCTAAATCCAACGAATTGATTTTATTAATCAATTGAAGTAATTCATCAGTAGTTTCAAAATAAATTGCTTGGTTTTCTGTAGTCACTTTATTGTAAACTATATCAAATGAAATTATCGGCAAACCTAAATACATCGCTTCTACCAAAGAAGGATTTGTTCCTCCTTCACTATGTCCATGTATATAAACCTTTGCGTTAGATCGAATTTGATTTAATAAGTTAGACTCATAGATTGGATCAAGCAAATGCATATGATTAAATTGACCAAATTCTTCTTGAAGTGATTTTCCATAATCACTATTCTTCCAATTTCCAATTAAGACCAATGGTAAGTTTTCTTGCTTTGCAAAAGCTTTTAGAATAGTGTGAATATTATTTTCAGGCTCTATTCGAGCTACTTTAAATGCATATTCATTTTTCAAAAATGGAAATTTCTCAAAAGTTTCTGGCTTTATCTTTTCTCCTTGATTATGATCTGCACCATACTCAATTAAATTACTTGCCTTCCCATATCGGTCTAAAACATACTTTTGAATAGCAGCATTATCTGCAATAATTTCATCAGCACACCATACCGCAACTTTTTCACTCCAGAGCAAAAATGTTTTGGCATATTTGTTCCATTTAGCTCGTCTCCACTCTAAGCCATCTAGATTAACGATTACTTTTTTGAAAGGAAAAAACAACTTCACAAATGGTAAAAATAAACATCCTGACACACCTAAAATCAATAAAACATCGCAGAACAATACTGCATGAATTATTGATATAATATCATAAAAAATACTTTGAAAACCATTTGCTGAAAGCGGGATATATTTTATTCTTGCGCCATTCCATTCTTTCACTCTTTCTTTTGCACTGTAATGTTTGGTACTATTATAAACGGTTATAGAATAGTCCTGATTTAAGTTTTCAACTAGTTGATGTGCAAGTGTTTCAAAGCCACCATATCTAGCGGGTACTCCTACGGTACCAATGATTCCTAATTTTCTTTTTAAGTTCTGCATGATTATGTTATTATGTATAATACACACTATTCAAAAGCAAAACCAAATCATAATAGACTGATAATCAAACAATTACAATTTATTAATTTAATTCTATGGTCTCATTTTTATATCAATTCTCATTTTGAGAGAAGATTCCTTTCTTTTGTCATCTTGGATTTTTAATAAAAAAATTCACTTTATACCAAAAAAAAAACTGAGCTCCTATAAGCTCAGTTTTAACTAATACACGCCTAACTTTAGATATTATTCAATTAAATTATCAATTGAATAATATCTTTAATTTTCGTTAACTGTTAATATGATTAAATAATTTATTGGCAATATTCTATCATTCTAATGAATCATATCCCAATGCTTAAATTGTCTTCTCCATTTAAAAGAATCTAGATTCTTAATGCTTCAGCCCACCTGACAATACTATTAATCGATCTTCTAATTTAGGATTAGAAGTATTGGCTAAATCAATGGTAAAATTTTCTTGATTTTCATATACCATAACTTCAACTGGAATTGAATTATTAGTTCTAAGATTCTCTCCGTTGGCTGTTACGCCACTCCCAAAGACTAGAATTATTCCCAAAATAAAATAAAACAAACTTGGAACCTCAGGTTCATTTAGATGTGAAGATTGAAGTGGATTTTGTTGAATTGTATTCATGGTAATATTATTTTTAAAATTTGGATTCTACGTAACATAATATAAAATCTAAACCAAAACATAAGTCACTTATAATAAACAGATTACAGATATTATTTTTCAATATACTGTCTAAAAATGAGAAATATTCTCAATTCTAATTAATACTTTAATTTCCAAATAAGAAAGAATAAGTCAATTTCACTTGACGTTTTGACCAATCATTCCCCCTAAAAGTTCAGGTACCCAAAGCAAATTGATTATAATCTCAATAAATATTTCCAACAATAAATAGCGATGTACTTGGAAAGAAAGGCTCTAAATTGCTCTTGATTCAAATTTCTTGCGGATATTATATTAATATTGGAAGGACTGATTCATTGTGCTTTCGCTTTCATAAAACAGGCGTGACACAATTACGAGAAAAATTATTTCGATGGAGTTAAGTAATGCGGATTGATTAAGTAGGGTCTTATAAATTTTCATCTATCCAAATCGAATAATCTTTTAGCATTTGATGTTCGATGGTTTTCGTGTTGGTTGTTTTAAATTCATATAATTGAAAGGACATATATCAAAGTGCGCATTTGTAACATTACCTAATTAATTTAGTGTTTTATATCTGGTAATAAGTGCTTAAAAAACACGGATAATACCAAATATAAGTTTATATTTGGTATTATCTAAAGCGTAAATAATTCCACATGATTGGTAGAAAACAGGAAATCAAAAAAATAAACTTACTCTTAACTTCGACACGTTCTGAATTTTTAGCCGTAACAGGACGAAGAAGAGTGGGAAAGACTTTTCTTGTAGATACCTTGTTACAAGAGCATTATTGTTTCAGTATGACAGGTATCCAAAATGGAAATACTCCAACTCAATTAGTAAATTTTGGTATCAAACTTTCAGAATATAACAGCACACTCCATCCGGAATCTCCAAAAAATTGGCAGACTGCTTTTCTTCAATTGAAGAATTACTTAAAGACGCTTTCCAAAAAGAAAAAGCAAGTTATTTTTATTGATGAACTTCCTTGGGTTGCTACTGCACGTTCTGGTTTTGTTCAAATGTTAGCACATTTTTGGAATGACTATCTTTCTAAACAACCTCATTTCATCTTGGTCATTTGCGGTTCTGCTACTTCTTGGATTACTAAAAAAATTATTAATGACCCCGGTGGTTTACATAATCGGGTAACAGAAATCATCCACCTTTATCCATTCTCCATATCTGAAACTTATGCTTTTTTAAAAAGTAAAGGACTTCGTTATTCTTTTCAAGAGACTGCTAAAATATATATGACTCTTGGAGGCATTCCTTTTTACTTAGAGAACCTTCGAAAAGGAGAAAGCTTTGCAGTCGCCATCGAGCGAATTTGTTTTTCCCCAACTGGACTTTTGCGAAATGAATATAATAATCTCTACCAAGCGCTGTTCAATAATGCAGAAATCCACCAAGCTATTGTTGCAGCTTTGGCAGACTATCCCAATGGCGCTACCCATGCTGAAATTTTAAAAAAAGCTGGATTAACAAATTCAGGTAGCTATCAACGAGCCGTTCAAGAATTAATCATTTCTGATTTTATTATTGAGGCCGTTCCTTTTGGTAAAAAAAGGAGAGGAACATTTTTTCGTCTGATAGATGAGTATTCTATTTTCTATCATCGCTTCATTAAGCCAAATAAAAAATATACCTCAGGAATGTGGCAACAATTATCGTCAGGGCAGCCCTACAAAATTTGGGCGGGCTATGCTTTTGAATCTCTTTGCCATAAGCATATTGACCTTATTAAAAAAGCATTAGGCATTGGTATGGTCTATACTGAAATTTCAAGTCTCCGAATTGCTGGAACATCTAAAAAAGATGGTTTTCAGATTGACCTGATTATTGACCGAAAGGATGAGAGCATTAATCTTTGTGAAATTAAATTTCACGCAGGAGAGTTTTCTATTGATAAAAAATATTACAATGAATTAATCCAAAAACGTCAAAGGTTCATTGACTTTACAAAAACCAAAAAGCAGGTTTTTCTAACGTTTATTACTAATCATGGAATAGCAGAGAATATGTACGCTTCCGAAATTGTTGATGCAGAAGTAATGCTAGAAGATATGATAAATGAGTAAAGTGAAAACCATAGTCCTACCCTTCATTGAACCATGAAGTATTTGGAGGAAAAATGCAGAAAAACTGATTTCAGCTTTCGGAAGAAAAAAAACAAATGCTCAAAAGCTTTTAGATTTTCTTTTTTCTCAACCAGTTATTACTGCAAAAGATGTAGAACAAGTTTTAGAAGTTAGTTCACCTACGGCTCATTCAATTATCAAAGATTTTGTAAGTTCAAAAATTTTGAAAGAAAAGACAGTACGTGGTAGAACTCATGTTTTTACGTTTGTAGATTATATTGAACTGTTTGAGAAGAATGAAATTTTGTAGTTTTTCAAAAGCAAACATACAATTGATATGAATTACAAAGATTTTAAACAACATATTTCCGAAACTATTTTAACTCGTGGGAAAAGTTATTTCGATGCTGGAGCTGTCGAAGATTTAACCAAAGAAGATGGTCATTGGTTAGCTAATGTTCATGGCTCAGAGATTTACGAAGTGGCTATTAAAGGCATTCGCTCTATCAAAGAATGGGATTGTGATTGCCCTTACGATAGAGGTCCGATTTGCAAACATGTCGTCGCTGTTCTTTACGCCATTCAAGCTGAAAGTTCCAAATCAAAAACTTCCAAACCAAAAAAGGCAAAGAACCAAGTTGATGAAATTTTTAAAAATGCTAAACCGGAAGACCTCTTAGGTTTTTTCAAAAAAAATCTTCGTTATCATAAAGACCTTAAACAAAAGCTCCTCTCTGAATTTATTCATCTTTTAGATGCTGGAGATAAAGACCGTTACAATAAAGTAGTTGACAATCTAATTAAAAATTCTGGTGGGAAATATGGATACATCGAATATCGAGAAGGGAAAAAGTTAAGTAATGCTTTTGATAAACTATTGTCTCAAGCCGAGGTAGCCATTCAAAAAAAGAACTACTTGGATGCCCTTGATATTTGTGCAGCTGTATTGTTAAAAGTACCTAACTTATTACTTACAGTCGATGATTCTAGTGGTGCACTTCAAGGCAGTTGTCATTATGCTTTGAACATTTTAGAAAGTTTATTGGAGTCTCCTGTCATACCACCTATCTTCAAAGACCAAATTTTTGAATTCATGCTTCATGCTTTTGAAAAAGATAAAACGGATTTTGATCTTAAAGATAATTTACTCTCAACACTCTTAGCACAAGATTTAGAAATCGCAAAATTAAAACGGATTCAAAAAGTAGTACAAAAAACTTTTAATAACCTAGAAGGTAATTACATCGAATATAGTCAAGCACATTATATTAGTATTTTAATCGACATTGCTCAACGAATCGGAAACGAAGAAGAAGCTGAAAAATTAATTAATCAGTACCTTCATTTTTCTCAAATTCGTCGAATGAGGTTGGAAATGCTTTTTGAAAAAGAAGACTATGAATCTGCCAAACAACTCATCGCAGATGGCATCAAAGTGGCAGAGGAAAAAGGTCACCCAGGAACCGTCACCCAATGGAAAAATGTACTCATCAAAATCAGCCGCTTAGAAAAAAATGTGGAAGAAGAAAGAAGATTACTTCGGGAAGCTTTTTTTAACAACTATCGAAGTATGGATTATCTACTTCAACTCAAAAATACTTTTGATCTGACGGAATGGTTTGAAGAGCGTGAAAATATCATTTTACAAATACTAGGAAAGAGTAAAATGCCAAATCATAACAATGTACATACACTTGCTGAGATTTATGTAGAAGAACGATTGTGGGAACGACTCTTGAATTTATTTCACACCGATAAAGTTGCTTCACAAATCCTAGAACGATATGGATTTCATCTTCATAAAAAATTTCCAGAAGAAATGCTTGCCCTCTATAAACCTATGCTAATCCATGAAGCGAGTCGTTCTAACAATCGTTCTCATTACGGTCAAGTAGCAGATAAATTAATAGGACTTTTAAAAATCAAAGGTGGGCGAGAAGTTGTAATTGAATTGTTACAAAAATTCCGAATGGAGTATCTTAAACGTCCTGCGATGATGGATGAACTGAGACGAGTGTTATAAGTTTTCATCAATCCAAATGGAATAATCTTTTAGAATTTGATGTTCAATGGTTTTAGTATTAGTCGTTTTGAACTCATATAATTGAAGTGAAAATATACCTCCCTCTGGATTTAATCGTTTCACCTTCACAAATAGATTAGAACAATTTTCAACATCAGTTTCAAACTCAATGATTTCAAATTTATCATCACCAAGTGGTGTTTTGTCTTTATAATCTGAATAGGTAAAATCACTATCAATTCCTGTTATTTGGATGGGGAGCCGAACATTTTCTTTTAAAAAATCTAAGTATTTTTTTAGCGTAATAGGATTGACGACTAAGGATTTTTCTTGAATAATTGCAGCAATTCTATCATCTCTATTTTTAATATCATAAACTTGGAGGCTTGCGTTAAGCTCTTTTTTAGTTGCCATAAATTTTGAATTATCCCCTCCATGAAATCTAATTTCTCCTTCGATACCGATAATAGAATTTCTTTTCACCCACCCAAATCCAAATGCCTCATCATTCTCATCATTACCTTCCCAAGTAAATTCCATTCGTTCACCTATCTCTGGATAATCATGCATTTCACCTTGAAAATATCCGCTTACTAATCCAAACTGAAACGAACCACTTCTATCATCATTAATAGTTACGTGAGCTTGGACTTCCATATTGAAGTAATCTTCATCCCACATCTCCATTTCTTGGATATACCATACTCCTATTAAGTCTATTTTTTTCATTTTCTACCGATTTGAAATTCCTTGAAATAAATCCTCCAATGTAACCACTTGGTCTATATAATTGATACGATTTGAATTTTCAATAACTCCCATAGTAGTAATTAAGGTGGTAAAAAGATGTTTCTTTGTTTTAGTATGATAACTAAAAACTCGTTTTTTATTTTGGATGTTTTCTACATCCTTCTTGGTAACCATATAATCAGAAATACTATGCTTGATTTCACATACATTGATAGATTGGTCGCTTCGGTCAATCAATAAATCTATTTGAGTTCCAGATAATCCATCTTTAGGTTTTGCAACAAACGATGAAATAGAAGAAGCAACTCCCGCAATTCCTAAAGCTTTTCTAATCGCATCGATATGTAAGAAACAAACATTCTCAAAAGTATAACCACTCCAACCTTTCCACTTAGGCAAGTCACTTAGTTTCGTAAAATCTATTTGACTTCCTTTTCCTAATTTTACAATGAATGTCAAATAAAAGAGCGAATAAAAGTCAATCAAACGATATAAACTTTCCTTTACCTTTTTACCATATCCTCCATACACATTTACAAACCCAGATTGTTCCAACTCTCCTAATAACTTTGAAAGCATTCCTCCATCCTTAAATGAGGTAGCTTCTATTATTTCTTGCCTAGTTAGACCTTTTCTCTTTTTTGCTAAAGCTTCTATTATTTCCATATGATTTTCATAATTATCAAAAAGAGAAGCAAACAATCGTTCATATTCATTTCTCAAATATCCAGTCGAAGAGAAGCAAATATTTTGAATATTTTGAATGGCAGAAAGTCCAGGTTGTAATTGGTCAAGATACATTGGAATTCCTCCCATCGTCATGTAGATTTGTAAAATCTGATACCTGCTCAACTTAATATTCTTCGCCTTACAATATGCTTCTGTTTCAGCTAAAGTAAATGGAGGAAGAAATAATAGTCTAGTCACTCGATTATGAAGACCTCCTTTATCATTAATAACTTTATCAATCATCCATGAGGCTGCTGACCCACAAATAGCTAATAAGATATTCTCATTAGATGCCCAACTATTCCAAAAATAACCAAGCCCTTTAATAAAGCCAGAACGCTTGGTTCCCATCCAAGGAAGTTCATCTAAAAAGACAACGACTTTTTCTTTTCGCTTAAGCGATGATATGGCTTGAGTTAATGAATGAAATGCTTCTAACCAATTCGTCGGAATTTTTTGATGAGGATAATCAGGAAAATATCTGCTAAGGCTTAATGAAAAATTTTGAAGTTGTTCTGCTTTCGTACCGTATTGAAGTCCTGTCAACTCAAATACAATTTTATCCTTATAAACTTGTCTGATGAGGTAGGTTTTCCCAATCCTTCTTCTTCCTATCAAAGCAACCATTTCTGGCTTCTCAGATGCTAAGGCTCGCTTCATTTCTTTGATTTGTTGTTCTCGTCCAATTACAAATGACTTCATTATATCTAGCTTTAAGTATAAATAAAAACACACATTCAGCACATTATAAACTACCTAATCCGCTGAATCTATGTAAAAATAGATACTTTCAGCGGATTATCCATCATCTAAAGAGTATATTTTTAAAATTTAAACCAATCAGAAATGATAATATTTTATGCTAAAACCGACTTTTAAATTCGTGATATAACATACATTAAAATGCTACTCAGATAGTAGTAGTCCCTCTCTATCTTGAACTACAAAGTATTGGAAAGAAAAATGCAGAAAAAATTCAAATGTTTAGCCATTGTTTAACCAACTAAAAATAAAAATGCGTAACAAGTTGATTATCAACGAGTTACG
>CALJOK010000076.1 GCA_937981555.1 uncultured Saprospiraceae bacterium | reverse complement strand
TTTTTGACAGAAGCTTTGACCTTGGAAGCCATCGATGCGATTAATCAACCTGTGGAAAAAGATCAGCCTTTCTTTTTGTACATGTCATTGTATGGAGTGCATACTCCGATCATGGCGGATGATCGATTTGTAGAAAAATATTATCAAATGGGACTCGACTCAACTGAAGCGAGATATGCTTCGATGGTGGAAAGTATGGATAAAAGCTTAGGTGACTTGATGGATTATTTAGAGCGAAAAAATATTGATGACAATACTATCATTTTATTTATGTCAGACAATGGAGGGTTGAGTGCAGTCGCAAGAGGTGGTGAAAGACATACTCATAATTCGCCTCTTTCAAGTGGCAAAGGTTCGATTCATGAAGGAGGAATTCGAGAACCAATGATTGTAAAATGGCCAACAATTACTACTCCAAATTCTATTAATTCGAACTATCTAATCATTGAAGATTTTTTTCTAACGATTTTAGAAATGGCAAAAATTAGTGATTATAAAACTGTTCAAGAAATTGATGGACAAAGCTTTATTTCCCAATTAAAAAATCCAAAACAACTCGAACAAGACCGTCCGCTTTTTTGGCATTATCCAAATGAATGGGGACCAACGGGCCCTGGCATCGGAGCATTTAGCGCCATCCGAAAAGGTGATTGGAAATTAATTTATTATCATCAAAATGAAAGCTTCGAGCTTTTTAATATTGCTGAAGATATTGGAGAAAGTAAAAATTTAGCTACAACTCAAAACGAAAAACGAAAAGAACTTGCTAGTGATCTAACTTCTTATTTGAAAAAAGTAAATGCGCAAATGCCTAGTCATCAGTCCACAAAAAAACAAGTCGCATGGCCAAGTGAAAAATAGCACTTCATACGTAGCTTTGGCTTTAGCCGAAGACAGCAGTAACGTAAAACACACATTCGACTAAAGCCAAATCTACGTTAATATCTGCACCAGGCACCATTGCATTTAGCGCAATCCGAAAAGGTGATTGGAAAAAAATTCACTTAAAAGTAGGTCTTCTTACTCTTGGCTTGTCTTTAATATATTACTCACTAAACAAATTTATTATTTGATTTCAATTTACACTCTTCAATAAATCATATCGGCCGTAATGACTTATTGGTGTTTTTAAAACCTTGACAATTCTCTCCTCATTTGTCAAACATTATTAACTACTAAATTGAAATTAAATGCGAAGTACAAAAAATAAGTTCCTATTCCTTCTCTTAATTATAGGATTAATTTTTCCATCCTGTACCAAAGATGATGCATTAACTGATCTTGACAATCAACTGGTTTCCGATCCTATTGATGCAAGTGATAATGAGGCATTAGTTGTCAACATCGATAATAATTTAATTCAACAATGGACTTCCCTCCTACTCGACCTGGAAAGGTATGCAGCAGGAATGCGACCTAATGCATCTGCTAGAGCTTTAGCGTATATCCACCTAGCAACATATGAAACTGTGGTTCCCGGAATGCCTGATTATATTTCTAATGATGATCGCCTTCAAGGTTTTCGAATTAGAAACAATGAGCGAGCAAGTAGTGTGAATTGGGAAATTGCCCTCAATGCGTGTTATGCACAAGTATTGGATCACTTCCTCCTTAATGTTCCCAACGGCAGAAAATCTCAAATCGAAACATTAAAAAACCAATTAGAAATTTCTCTTTCCTCTAACCTTTCTGACCAACTCGTTGATGACTCTAATGACTGGGGAAACTATGTGGCTAATCAAGTGATTGAATATAGTGAGTCTGATAATGAGGCAGAAGCACAAATTCTTGAACCTCAACCTTTATCATACGAGCCGCCAACTGGAGCTGGATTTTGGACTTATTCGGCTGATCCCGAAAGAGCACTTTTTCCATATTGGGAATCGGTCCGAACGTTTGTAATTTCTCCAAAAGAAACGACGACTATTGATCCCATTGCGTATAGCGAAAATCCTAACAGCCCATATTTTGCAGAAATGATGGAAGCTTATACTGAAAACAATTCTGCCAAAACAAACAATGATGAGCAACTTTGGATTGCGGAATTTTGGAGTGATGATGTAGAGGGATTAATGATGAGTCCGCCTTCTCGACAGTTTTCGATTGCGAATCAATTGATAGAACAGTATGATTTGAACATGGAAGAAACGATGGCTCTTTTTGTAAAATTAGGTTTCGCACTTAACGATGCTGCAGTCTCTACTTGGAAATATAAATATGAACACATGGTAATGCGACCAAGTGTTTTTATTCAAGATCTTATCGATCCAAGTTATCAAACAAATTTGTTCCGATTAGTTTTTTGGCCTAACCCAGGTTTTCCTGGATATCCATCTGGACATTCTTGTTTTGCTTCGGTGGCAGCTGGAGTATTTAAAGATGCCTTTGGCAACTCAACTAACTTCACCGATCGAACTCATGAGGGCAGAGCGGAATTTAGAGGAGAGCCAAGGTCTTACACCAGTTTTGATGAAATGGCGGAAGAAAATGGATACTCTAGAATTCCTTTAGGAGTACACATCCGAATGGATTGCACCGAAGGTTTGAGATTAGGATATGAAATTTCAGATGCAGTCAATAGTTTAGCATTAAGAAAAGAAGCTAATTGATTTTGATGGGTTATTTAGCATTAATTACGAAAGCCTTTCGCAAGTTGCGAAAGGCTTTTTTTTATAACACTATATTTACAAAATCAATCCAACCAATCTATTTCCCAAATTGGCGTTTTCCCCAACAAATGCTCCACAAAATAATTCCACCGTTTTTTAGTAAAATATCTTCCATGTTGTTGATCTCGATACCCATGACGTTGGCTAGGTAAAATCAATAAATCAAATTCTTTATCTGCATCCACTAGCGCCTCCGCTAATTTAAAAGTAGCAGAAGGATTCACATTATCATCCAATCCACCATGCACGAGCAACAACTTACCTCTTAGATTACCCGCCATCGTAATGTTGGAAACTTGATGATAAGTAGAATCAACCGGCCAGCCCATATACATTTCGGGCCACCATGCTTTTTCCATTCTAAAATCATGATCTGCTGAACTGGCAACTGCCACTTTATAAAAATCAGGAAATTGTAAAACAGCATGACCAGCATCATAACCTCCAGCAGAATGTCCAAATATTCCTACTCGATCAGTATCCATCCAACTAAACCGTTCTCCTAATTGTTTGATCGCCAAGACATGCCCTTGCAAGTTCATGCCCATATTTTTGTAGGAGTAATTATGGAACGATTTAGATCTCCCTGAGCTACCCATCCCATCTACCATGATTACAATAAAACCTAACTCCGCTAAAGTTTGATTAGCTAAGCCTCTACTAAAAGTTTTAGGATACACTTGCGTATGTGGCCCTGTGTAACTATGGTCAATGATGGGATATTTTTTGGAAGGATCAAAATTGCTCGGTTTCCAAAGTGCGCCATAAATTTTTGTTTTACCATCTCTACCAATCGCTTCAAATGGTTGTGGTGCCATCCAACCTTTTTGATATAAGCGACTTACATCTGCTCTTGCTATGTTACTTAAAATATCTCCAGTCTCAGTACTTCTTAAAACAGTTGTTGTTGGCGAGGTAACGGTGGAAAAATTATCCACAAAATATTTTCCATCTCTAGAAATACTAACCTGATGATGGGTGTTTTCGGGAGTCAACAAAGTGAAATTTTGACCATCCAAATCAATGCGATATAATTGTTGATGATAAGGATTGTTCTTAGTTTCGTTACCTGACCCCATAAAATAGATTTGTCCTTTTTCCTCATCAATCCAACTAATATTATGGATGAAAAAATTGCCTTGAGTAATTCGATTAATCTTTTGATTCTTAAGATGGTAGCTATACAATTGCTGCCAGCCACTTCGTGCTGAAATAAATAAAAGCAAGTCTTTCTTCTCTAAATATCGAACTGGAAAATAATCAATATTAGTTTCGCTGGTTTCCGTCAATAAAACTTTGGAAGTCTTATTTGTTAGATCTAATAATTCTATGCGCTCTTTTTGGTATCCTCGATCTGGATACTGAGCATAGATTTTTCCAGACTCATCAGACCAAGTAAAATTGATACTATTAATATGCGTATTTCGAGGTAGCATATTAGCGATTTCTTTTTTGCTGCTGATGTCATAAAAAATTGGGATGTAATGGATCATTGTCGTATCGCCAGGTGAACCTCGATAGTAAGATAATAGTCGAGGACGAAACAAAGTGTCCACACTCCAATCCAACAAATACATTTTATCGGCATAGCGCAAATCACAAATATTAGCTTGTAGGTATTTAGAATCGGGCGACCAATTGACATAAAACTTTTCGGGTCGATCTCCGTTTTCCCCTTCTATGATATCCGCCCAACCTACATAACTAGCGTATTCAAAATGCTTCTTTCCCTTGTTACTTAATTGATGTTCTTGCCCCGTTTCGGTAGATTTTATATATAAATTAAAATCCTTTGTATAGGCTTTCCATTTACCATCGGGCGAAGTGGATTCCATTGGATTACTTCTCTTGGGTGCTTCTATTTCATGCAATCGGTGATCGTTTCGACTGAAGTGATAATCTTTATTTTTATACATAAACTTCAAAGTATCCTTATTGATATACTCCAAAGATTGAAGCGATAGACTATTGCTCTTTAAACTATCTTCCCCCAATTCATTCAGCACCTCCGTCACTTTTTGGTGATCGAATAATGAAGTAATTTTTAAATCTTTGTTTAAAAACTGTTGATACTTTTTCCCATCAGGACTATGTTGTTCAAACCAAAAACCAGTACTATCTGAAAACCAATTGGGTCGAATGTTTATATCGAAAATTTCTTTGTTCATCAGATTATTATATCCATAACTTATCGCTCGATCATAATCTGCCTTCGTTAAATCATTATCAACTGCATTCCCTGCTTCTGGCATCAAAAGATCTGCTACCAAAAATTTATCATCTTTATTATAATACCAAAAACGGTTTTTAGGAATCTTGATGCCTTGGATAATTTCTTCCCCATACAAAGAAATGTATTCGCCATCCTTCTTTGATTCATCATGAAAAAATCGGTAGCCAATCAAGGCGTAAGATTTTTTATCGAAATAAAAATACCAGATATCTTTACCAACATTTTTTTCATAAGTCACCCGAATAGAATAAGTGGAGCGACCATTGAAAGTCTCCTCTTTCACCATAGGATCGATAATGGTTCCTTGGTCTTTTAACTTCATCGGCAAACCATAGAGGTAGCCATAATAATCCCGATACATTTTAGCTCGCTCGCAAGTAAAGCGATGCTTTTTATTAATTTCTTCTGAAATGTTCGTACTACCATTATATGTATTGACGCAGTTTTCACCGTCCGCTTCTCTAGTAAGCGTTTCATCACCTGTCGTCTGAATCAACTTAAAATAATCTCTAGACCGGTCAAAAATAGCTGTTCGAAAACGCTGTTCTGTTTGGATAGGGTGCCGCTGCTCAAACTGTAATATAGCCTTAAAGGTACCCCAACGATTATTAGGATCATGGTATTGAATACTTTTATCGAGCAGTTCAGCCGAAGTCAAAGACTGAGCGAAACTTGTAGAAATATATAAGCATACAAAAAAGAGGGAGAACAGTTTTTTCATTTTGGATTTTTATAAGATTTATAAATTGAATTCTGACAAATGTAAGTAATTCCATGTAAATCAAATTATGCTTTAGTTTTGTTATTTTTATCAAATGGATGCTTGTAATAATATTATGATTCCTATCTTAGTTTTATACAAAAGATTATATTTACCTATTACTAATACCAATTGAAATCTTGAAAAACCAAAACATCAACACCTCAGATCGCAAGCTCGCCGCCATCCTCTTCGCCGATATCGTCGGCTACACTTCCCTCATGCAAAAAGATGAGCAAGCAGCTTCCCATCTCCTTCGTCATTTCCAAAAGCAATTAGAAGAAAAAGTAACTTCCTTTAACGGTCGAATTGTCAACTTCTACGGCGACGGTGCTTTATGTACTTTCCAAATTCCAATCGATGCAGTAAGATGTGCGATGGCTTTGCAAACTACTTTTAACACTTCCCCAAAGACACCAGTCCGCATAGGTATTCATAGCGGAACAGTTACTTTGGAAGGTGATAAAATATTTGGAGATAGCATTAATATAACTTCAAGAATTGAGTCAATGGGAATTGCAGGCGGAATTTTATTTTCTAAAAAAGTAAGAGATGAAGTGAAGAATAATCCTGATTTAAAAATGATTTCGTTGGGGAATTTTGAATTTAAAAATTTGGAAGAACCGATGGAAGTTTTTGCTTTCGCGAATGATGGATTTGCAATTCCAAAGCGAAGCGAAATGAAAGGAAAGGTCAAGTCCAAAAAACTAAAGTGGTTGATCCCTTTCACTTTAGTTGCTCTAATCCTATCGGCAATATTCATTTTTCAGGCAGGTTTTTTCGGCAAAAAAGAATATCAAGATGGTGAAGTAAGTTTGGCAGTCGTTCCTTTTCGAAATATAAGTAGCGACCAAACCAATAACCATTACGGTATGGGGATGGCCTCCGAAATACGAACCAAATTGTCATTGAGTAAAAAATTTGAATACCTGAGTTCTCTTCAGACAACTAACACTTATACTAATTCAACAAAGACGCCGAAAGAGATTGGAGAAGAATTAAATGTAGATTATCTGCTGATGGGGATGTTCCAAATAGAAGGGGATGACATTCGAGTGAACATCGAATTGTTGGATGCGGAAAGTGGCAAGAGTCTGAAAGAGATATCACAGTATCAAAATAAGTTTTCTGATATTTTTAAATTACAAACCGATATTGCTAATCAAGTCCTTCATCAATTTTCATTTTTCAACAAAAACGAACCTACTGAAAAAGAATATGAACCAGATGTGTTGGCTTATGGGCATTACTTAAAAGGCAATGAAATATTAGCTGTTGACTATAGTCTTAATGCTTTTGAAAATGCGATTAATCAATATGAGAATGCTATTAAAATAGACTCCAATTATCTTTCAGCATGGGTAGGACTTATAATTACGAAAACCAGTCTTCTATTTTCCTTTGATAATAGTGTTGCTCTTCAGCAAGAGGCGGAAGCAATTATGAATTATATTGAAACTCACTTTTCCGATTCTTGGGAAATAAATCTTGCTAGAGGAATTTATGAATACCACGGGTTACGCCATTATGAAAAAGGATTGCAATTTTTCTTAAAAGTAATTGAAAAAAACCCTGAGAATTATAAAGCAAATTATTACATCGGTGCTATATATAAAAGGTACATCCTACCCATAAGTGCTTTTTATAGTTTTGCAAAAGTAAAAAATCAAAATCCCATGAGCGCATTAATATGGAGCGAAATAGCCACCATGCTAGAACTTCAAGGAGATGTAGGAGGAGCTATTAATATGCGAAACATTAGTTTGAAATTTAGTGATGCAAAACTATTCAAGGATCAATTATTTCTTAATGCAATTAGCTTAGGAGATATGACCCCAGTTCCTCCAACTTTAAAAACAGAGTATAGAAATGACTATTTGTTTTATAAAAATTATTTTCAACAGGATTGGGAAAATTGTTTGACTATATTAGATACTACGAGCAACTGGAAAATCGACCACCCTGAAATTGCAATTAAAGGAGAGGGAGTTTTATTCAAAAAAATGGGAATTTATTTTATCACTAACAAGGTGGATTCTTGTAATCATTATGCTCAGCAGTTATTGGTATTTTATGAACAAAACCCTGATAAGATAAATATAGACAGAAAAGCTTTCGCCCTTTCTGTCTTGAATAGGCATCAAGAATCTAATAAATTAATTCAATCTGGTTTATTCAATAACGGGATTTGGATACCTTTACCTAAAGGAGACAAAATGATGCAATGCGAAAAGTTTCCGATAGAGATTAAGAATTATATCTTTCAAAAAAACTATAAAGAAGCGACCTCCACCTTATTGGAATTCAATGAACAAATTCCCCGTTTTGGGAACTACCATACTTTTCGAACTGATCCATTTTATAATCAAGTCAAAAAAGAATATCCTCCTTTTGCTAAAGCTTTGGCGGAATTGAAGTTGCCAGAGTTAGTGCCTTTTGAGGGGGCTTTGGAGGATTAAAATAATAAAACATACTATGGCGCAATCATTATCAAAAGTGTATTTACACATTATTTTTAGTACAAAAAATAGAGAGAATTTGATTTTACCGAAAGTGGAAAAAGAGTTGTACGCTTATATTGGAGGAGTGATTAAAAATTTAAAAGGTGTCCCTATCAATATCAATGGAATGCCAAATCATATCCATATTTTATCTACATTTCCAAGGACGATTACCATTGCCAAATTTTTAGAGGAAATAAAAAAGAGCAGTAGCAAGTGGATGAAAACACAAGGTAGCGAGTTTGTTGATTTTTCATGGCAAGGAGGGTATGCCGTATTTTCGGTAAGTCAATCGAAGGTGGAGGTCGTTTCAAAATATATTTCTAATCAAAAAGAACATCATAAAAAAATGACCTTTCAAGAAGAAGTGATTCAGTTTTTAGAACAATATGGGATTGAATATGATGAGAAATATTTGTGGGATTGATGATGGTTTTATGTTTTTGGGAAGAAATATTGCGCCCTTTCAGGGCTTCCCGTAATTTTTAATTTATTCCCAAGGCGTTGCCTTGGGAAAAAATCACAAAATAGTTTTCAAGCCCTGAAAGGGCGAAACTCAAAAATATATGTCTCCCACAAAAAAACGAAAACTCGCCGCTATCCTCTTCACCGACATCATCGGCTACACTTCCCTTATGTCAGAAAGGTAAAACGATTTTTTTCAAAAAAAATAATAAAAACTGGAATAAAAGACCTTTTTATCCTATATTTGTTTTGTAATTAATTTTAAAATAAAAAATCATGTTTTCAAAAACTTGCGAATACGGAATCAGAGCACTAACAGTCATAGCTGAGGCAGGTAAAGAAAATAGAAAAATAGGAATCAAAGAACTTTGTAAAGCAGCCAATACGCCTGAATCTTTTACTGCTAAAATTCTACAGAATTTGGTCAAAAGAGATATCATCAGTTCGCAAAAAGGACCAGCTGGAGGATTTTATATTTCGAGAGATTTAGATAAAATAACACTTTACGATATTGTAGATGCAATTGATGGCAAAGCAATTTTTAATAAATGTGGATTAGGATTGACACAATGTAATGCAAAGAAACCATGCCCTCTTCATTTCAAATTTGAAGTAGTCAGAGATGAATTAAATGCAATGTGCAAAGAGAATACTTTACAAGATTTAGTAAATGGTTTTCACGCAGAGGTTTACAAAAGATAAAAAAATTTACAGCAATAAAAGACTAAAAGGTCTTCTTACCTTTTATAACAATTAAAAATAAATATATCATGACTACCATCACAGCAAACAGATTAAACGAATTTAAAACAACAAAAAAAGTTGTTACTAGAAAATCTCTATGGACTACATATTTGGAATATGCAGATAGCAAAGCCGACGAAGGCATCCTTTGGTATTTGAATGTGATCATTGCGATTCCTTGTATTTTTATGGTTTTATCCATTTTTGCAATGGCAACGATCACACCTAATTATGTTTGGTTTGTCGGCGTAAGTATTATGTTATTTTTTGCCAATGTGATGGCTCATATCGGTGGAGCAAAAAGTCGATTTTTCATTCCATTATATCACGCGACTATACTTATATTAATCTTAATCCCAACAATAACTTACCTCCTCACATTATGAATAATAAAGTAAAAATTAGTGCATCAACTCCCTCTCCTGAATTCAAAGTACTGAGTATCTCAGGAAATGCTGGAGATGTTTTGGAAAACCACAAGGTCAATGACAGCGCTTTGCTACTCGTCAGAAATGGAAAAATTCTTTACTCCGAAAAAGACAGAGAACAAGAATTAAATGCTGGCGAATCATGGAGCATTCCTGCTGATGTTTTTCATAAAGTTACTTGCATCGACGAGTCAGAAATTTTCGTTGTTCTTTCTACTTCAACTAAAATGAGATTTGAAAAATGAAAATGAAATTAATGGTTTTACTTATTTTAGGAATTTGGACAGGAATGGTTTTAGGCATTTCTTTTTTAGAAGCGCCGCTAAAATTTCAAGCACCTAACATTACAACTATCCTAGGTTTGGGGATTGGGAAAATTGTTTTCACCGCACTTAACAAAGTGGAAATGATTTTCTCAGTTCTACTCATTGGATGGATAGCCTTTCAATTTAAAAATTTAAACACGCCTCTTTTAATAATTCTTATCTCTTTAATCTTTTTAATTGCCGTACAAAGTTTTTGGTTGTTGCCACTTCTAAATGTCCGAGTCGATAATTTATTAAATGGAATAGACGTCGCAAAAAGTAATCATCACTTTTACTATGTTGCTTTTGAAATTTTAAAGGTGGGATTATTAATCACAAGTTTTATAAAAATATACAACCATGAATGATATTCAGGACAAAGATGATGTGAAAATATTTGTGGATGCTTTTTATAAAAAAGTGCGAATAGACATGACCCTCGGGCCAGTTTTCGCAGCAAAAATTCCTAATGATAATTGGGGCCCGCATCTGGAACGAATGTATAGTTTTTGGCATACCGTTTTATTTGCGGTAAGAGATTATGTCGGAAATCCATTTTCAAAACATGCTTCCCTTCCGGTTCAACAAGTTCACTTCGAGAAATGGATTACACTTTTTATTGAAACAATTGATGAACATTTTGTAGGAGAAAAAGCCGATGATGCAAAAATGAGAGCCATCAAAATGGGAAAATTATTCCAATCAAAATTAGCATATCTCCAAGCCAATCAAAATTTTAAAAATATTTTATAACACATGTATTTCCTTTTTTTTACAAATAGTATTGGACAGCAGCATCGATTATTTTTCGAGCCACACTCCTACTCCAACTTGATGGAATTTGTCAGAGATCAAGGAATAGAAGATTGGGGAGATTGTCGAGGAAGGGCTTGGTGCGGAACTTGCCACATAGCCGTTACACCAAAAAACGATTTAGTAATCACAGAAATAGATGAGGTTCACAGACTCTCTTTATTGTCAAATGCATCCACAGATAGTCGCCTTGCTTGTCAAGTTTTTTTGGATAAAAGAATTCATCAAACAGAAATAAGATATATTGGTGATGATTAAGATCAAAACATTTTTCATTGATAAAAAATAAAACAATATGGCAAACGAAACATGGCTACCAACTTTGATTACTAAAACTCCTCAAGAAGGTTTTGAGCTAGCTGTCAAACTTTCAAGAATGGGAGTAAAATCTACTCAACCAGATGTTGAAATTTTAAAAAAACTTCGTCCTGAATATGCCAATAGTGCAGATGGATTGACTGCTGCTTCGCAAGTAATTGCACTTAATTACCAAACGATCTCTACTGCTAATGGTTATTGGCGATAAGTTTCAAATTAAAAAAAGTCAAAAATCTGAGTGATAGATTTTTGACTTTTTTCATTAAAATTCGATCTACTGTATCGCATCCAAAAACGGCTTCATCTCAATTAAATTCACATCATCTCGTTTCCGCAACTCTCGCATAAACCAGCTTTTATGCCCTGCTCCATAAATAATCAAAAATCGTTTTCCTTGGTAACGATATTTTTCCAAAGCTTTTTCGATGTTCCAATAATGTGCAATATTTATATTATCCCAGCCTCCCAAACAAAGCTCCACATTAAACAAACGATTGTAAACCTGCAAACTAATATCTTGAATGCTATCGTAAGTATTTGTGTGAATAAAATACGGATCATCAACTTTCCCCGTAGCTTCATACACCGAATCAGAAAGCGCATTGGCCTCCTCGAATACTTGCCAGTCTTCTACTCGACTTGGGTCTTTACTAATTGCTTTTAATTTTTCGCTACGTTCATTTGCCATGATTCGAGTCCAACCTGCAGTTGGGATAATTTCAAATTTCATCTTTTTTGTCAAAGGAAAAACGACATCAACATATTCTGGGAAACGCATCACTCGAGGTTCAGAAATCGTATCATCTCTTTTAAAACCTGCCATCGCTTCGTCAAAAAGGTTAGGCGGGATTTCAGCTAAAATATAATCTGGGTTAATCTCCGTAATTAATTTCTCCAAATAAGCGGTGTTGTAAATACTGTCTGTCAAATGCCCTCCGTGGATAGTTCCTAAAATCAAAACTTCATTTTTATTTTTTTCCGCAGAGGAATTAATAGGGGTAGGTTGATGGCAACTAAACAAACTAATTAAAAATAAACTCACAACAAAAACGGTAATAAGATCTTTCATTTTATTTTTTAAATAACAATATACTTACAAATTTTATTTTTTTACTTTTACTAAAAAAAAACATGAAGTATTCCGCCATTCTATTTTACCTTTTTGTCTTCATTTTAACTGCTTGTGATACTCCCGCAAAAAATGCTACTGAAAAAAGAGAGACTATTTCTTCCGTTGTAAAATCAATCGAAAACAAATTTTCTTCTTCCGACAAAGTAAAAATCGCTTACACCGATGAAGGAGAAGGCGAACCGGTCATCCTCCTTCACGGATTTATTTCTAGTGGGAATTCTTGGAATCGTTCCGCACTAAAAAAAGATTTATTAGAAAAAGGTTTTCGAGTAATCGTTCCTGACCTAAGAGGAAATGGAAAATCTGACCAACCGAATAATCCGAACGCTTATACCAACGACGCAGAAATAAAAGACTTAAAAAGATTAGCCGACCACTTGAATTTGGAAAAATATATCGCGGTAGGTTATTCCCGAGGTTCTATTGTTTTAGCAAAATTATTAACTCAAGAAACTCGAATCAAAAAAGCAGTCATCGGAGGAATGGGTTTAGATTTTTCTAATCCAAATTGGAACCGAAGAGTTATGTTTGCAGAAGCATTTGGAGGAAAAGAACCTTTAAATGAAATTACAAAAGGCGCCGTTGAATATGCTACATCAATCAATGCAAACTTGCAAGTATTGAGTTGGTTGCAAGAATTTCAACCTGTAACGAGTATCGAAGAATTAGAAAATATTAAAACGAAAATATTAATTCTAGCAGGTGATGAAGATATTGACAACGGCAGTCCTGCTGACCTTCAAAACCATTTATCGAATAGTGAATTAAAAATTATAAAAGGCAATCACAATAATACTTACAAAGCAAAAAACTTCTCTGAAGCAGTAATGAATTTTATTTTAAGTAAAAAATAAATTAATCTTCTTTCAAAAAAAGTAAGGCCTTCCCCAAATTGAGAAAGGCCTTACTTTTTTAGAACAATACATTTATCATCATTCAAAAAGGTCTGACGACAAATACCGATCTCCTCGATCACAAACAATCGAAACGATTATTCCACTTTTCAATTCACTCGCCAATCGCAATGCAACGGTCGCCGCTCCCCCACTACTCATTCCTGCAAAAATCCCTTCTTCTTTCGCCAATCGTCTAGCCATATTTGCCGCTTCATCTCGACTGACTTCCATCACTCGATCTACTTTTTGAGGATTAAATATTTTAGGTAAATATTCTTGAGGCCATTTTCGAATACCTGGGATTCTTGAACCGTCTTTTGGTTGAGCACCAACAATTTGAACATTCGAATTTTGTTCTTTGAGATAGGTGGACGTTCCCATGATTGTTCCAGTCGTTCCCATCGCAGAAACAAAATGAGTAATTTCTCCATTTGTATCTTTCCAAATTTCAGGGCCAGTAGATTTATAGTGTGCCTTCCAATTATCATCATTGGCAAATTGGTTGAGCATGATAAAACCATCGTTCGCCACTTTTGCTTCCGCATAATCTCGCGCACCTTCGATGCCTCGATCACCAGAAGTCAACGTTACTTTTGCTCCGTAGGCTCGCATGGTTTGCACTCTTTCTTTGGTCGCATTTTCCGACATAACTAATTCAATATCCAAACCGTAAATACCTGCAATTAATGCCAAAGCAATTCCGGTATTGCCACTTGTCGCCTCGATGAGTTTTGATTCCTTATTGATGTCGCCTCTTTCCAAACAACTTTTAATCATATTTAGGGCAGCTCGATCTTTGACACTTCCGCCAGGATTATGTCCTTCAAGTTTGAAAAATAATTTGACATTTGGATTTTGATTCAGCGCTTTGGATTCTACCAAAGGTGTATTTCCAATTAAATCTAAAATACTATATGACATCTGAGTTGGTTTTAATTTTTATACTTGGAGTATGATAAACTTTCGAGTTGGCAGGAACAGATTTGGTAATCCATGCATTTCCGCCGATGATTGTATTTTCACCAATGACCGTTTCGCCTCCCAAAATAGTAGCGTTGGCATAAATCGTCACATTGTTTTCTATCGTGGGATGACGTTTGGTCGCATGCAAATGTTTGGCGACAAAAAGACCTCCAAGCGTGACTCCTTGATAAATTTTTACATTGTCTTTGATGATCGCAGTTTGACCAATCACTACACCTGTCGCATGATCGATAAAAAAGGATTTCCCCACTTGAGCACCGGGATGAAGATCAACTCCAGTTTTATGATGCGCATATTCTGTCATCAATCGAGGGACTAAAGGAAAACCTGCTTGGTACAATTCATGCGCCAACCGATAAACGGCAATCGCATAAAAACCAGGATAAGCCATATAAACTTCCTCAATCAACTGAGTAGCAGGATCACAATTAATTACAGCCTCTGCGTCCAAATTAAGCAGTTCCAAAATTCCTGGTAATTTCTCCAAATACTTTTTCCAAACTGCCGCACAAGACTCACAATTTTCCCAACAGGCTAAATCAACCAAGTCTGAAAACTCTTTTTCCAAAATATCTAAATTCTCTTCGACAGGAGTTTCAATATCAAAAAGGGTATAAAAAAGTCGCTTGGTAAACGCTTCTGTTTTTTCCTTCAATTGAAATTTAAGGTTAGGTTGCTTCTTATGTTGGATGATCTTTTTTATGATTGTTGCTCTTTCCATCGGTACTTCTTTATAAAAAATAAAAATATGAGTGGACAATAATAACGAAATCAAATGGTCTTTGTTTGAGAAAAATCAAGATCATTTTTCTATATAAATCTAAAGTCCTAGTTAAGACAAATTACAAAAGAGCGCACCTTTCGATTAATCGAAAAATGCACTCTTTTATAACAATACATTTACAATGTTATATTTTTCTAAAAAAAACTAATCACACGGCAGACAATCCACCGTCGTAGTTGTTCCATTCATCGTAATATCTACTAATCCATCACAAGCTCCATCTCCAAAATCATAAATGATATCTGCATTAGGATTCGAGTTCCCTGTAGTGCAATCACTATCTTCATTTATTCGCAATTCACCCGTGGTAATGCAATGACAAACCCAAGGCTGAAATTCCAAACCATTTCCTGAAGGACTAGTTACATCTAAACAAAAATCTTGGTTCGTCGATCCATTGATGCAAGTGATATGTGTATTATTCACACTTATAAAAAAAACATTATCGATATAAGTCAATGGATTATCTGGATCATCTTCAACAGATCCTGAATCTGGAATATATCCAATCTTCCCAAATGGATCTGAAAATGCTGGTTTTGCATCGATCAAAATTACATTTCCATTCGTCAAATTTGTCAAAATAAGATCATGCTCAAAAGCTATCAAGTACGAAGTTTCCGCAGGTAAGTATTTAAACTTAAACTCAACAGGCTCTCCTGTATTTCCGCTCGTAATCGAATGTCCATTTTCTTCATAATCAGTTGATAAAATAATCACAAAGTCAGTTCCTGTCCCTGATGTAAAAAGTTCGGTGTTACATGTAATCGTTATTTGTCCAACTTTAGGAAGTGTAAATAATGGTGGAGTACATCCAGGTGATGGGCCAAAATCAAGCTCCAACGAAATTGGAAAGGTAGTACCTGAAGAAGTTACGGTTGGGCAACTTCGCGTATCTACTTGATTAGGGTTAGGTGCAAATCCAAAAATTTCGGGATGCGATAAACCTTGCGTTAATAAAAGTGAGAAAAAATCTTTTGATAAAGTATTCCGAATAATTGCTTCATTTCGAAGTTCTTCGTTCGAGTTTTCGATCACCGGAACTTCTTCTTTTACTTCTTCAATTATTTTGTCATTTTTTTGGCAGGAAAGAAAGCATAGCAATGCTAATACAATAAGTGTTTGTCTCATGGTAATGTGATGATTATAGAATTAGGTGAAATAAATGGAGGGAAAATGGAAGAGAGAATTTCAGCTATAAACTGATTACCAAAAATACTTGATTTAAATGAGAATATCAATGTGTACTTTTTTTTTAAAATCCACTCCTAAAAATCAAGACGTTCTCTTGACAAAGTTTTATTCAAGTCTGCATAAAATTGGAAAAAATTGTACATTCGTCCTTTTTTTTATAAACTTAGAAAAACGGTATTCGGATGAAAACCCTTAAAAATATTATTATTCTCTTTTTATTTTCTTCTCTTAGCTTTAATTCCTTTGGGCAAAAAATTGGACTTAAAATAGGCGCTAATTCATTTAGATTAAAAATGAATAGCGAAAACAGAAATTCTTTTACACATAAAACCAAACAAGTTAATCTTCATATTGGACTTACAGCAGAATTCAAATTTAGCGACAAATTTTCTATTCAGCCAGGTATTATATTTTCAAAAAAGAATACACGATTTGAAGACAAGCGACCTCCTGGATATTCGTATCAATCAGATTATTCTCCTACTTTCATGGAGATCCCTCTTTCCTTTAAGTATTACTTCCTTCCTGAAAAATCTAAAGTTTATATTTTCGCTGGACCATATATAGCTTTTGGTATAGGAGGTGAAGTCAAAATACAAGAGGAAGAACGACTTGATCCAATAAATATGCCTAGCAATTATTCCATCTCCACATTGGAAGAACATGAATTATGGGGAGATGATGATCGACTTAAGAAATTAGATTATGGCGCTAGTTTTGGAGTAGGAATTGATATCAACAATTTTGAAATTGAAATTTTCAACAATATTGGAATTCCTCAAATCGAAAATGGTTTTGATCAAATTACTTCTGCTAAAACTCAAAGTTTTGGTGTTTCTTTTTCTCTAAAATTTAATACACAGTACGATTAATTTTTTTTAGAAAAAAGTAAACAAAAAGCCTTTCGTGAATTTACGAAAGGCTTTTTGTTTTTAGAACATTTATTTTTGATCTTCTTCTAAAAGTTGTGCAAGATCAGATTGTTGGTGATTTTCAAAAACCACTTTAAAATATAACTTTGGCTTTGCACTTTTCATATCAAAAACTTCTATTTCTGTTAAGGTTCCTTTTTCACTATAAATAAAATTTTGCTGGAACTCCCCAAGTGTTTTTGATCGAATTTTCTTTTTTATAATTCGATTCTCTTTATCATATTGAAAATTAATTTTGCCAGAGAAGAGTTGATTATAATAAGATTTGACTTCTGCGAACATAACTTTTCCATAGACTTCTTTCAGTTTTACCTCTTTAGCAAAAGGTTGTCTACGAGAAGGATCTCTTTTGCTTCTCCTAATTATCTTCTCAGCGGGTGAGGAAGAATTCACTAGAAATGTCCAATTCGAATTTCGTTCATAAGCCAAATGCTGCAAAGAAAAATTATATAAAAAATTATAGTAAAATTTGTCTCCAGATTCCACTCCCAATAAGTTTCCTTTCCAGTCAGCTTTAAACTTTGATTTTTCTACAAAATCATTTTTATTTTCATCCCACAGTATTATTGATCCACTCTTGATACATTGATCGAGATAGGTAATGTTTTTAACAAACTTAATTCCCAGAGCTGAAAGTTTTTGAGTAGTGACCGTATAATCATCACAATCCTCATCTTGAAAAACTTCTGAAATATTATCTTTTGAAATAATTATGATCGCATCCATTCCTTTAGTCATAGCCTGATCTTGCAATCGTGTAATCATATTCTGAGTAGAAGTCTGTGCTCTTCCAAAAGCATCAATTACATCCACCTTGATGTATGCTTCATCAGGGATTTTTTCTCCAGGAAAAATTACCTTTACTTTTTCGACCGATGGCTTGATTGGAATGGAAGTGAATTGAGATAGCTGTACACCATCTTTGTAATTTTTAAATAAAGGAGAGTAATAATTATAGCAACTAGAAAATAAAATAGATACCATAAACAGTAGCGAGAGATTTTTCATATTGATTATATTTTTTTGAAAAAAAGTTGTTTCTAAAAATACAAGTTTTATAAAAAGACAAAGCTTAATCAATTGGAATTAACTTCGATTTAACTAATTTTGTATTTGTTAAAATTTGTTTTTCCATTTTCTCAAAAAAATAAATCACAAAAATGGCTGGCATTAATACTTCGGAATTTTGGATCAATCTTTTTAAAAAAGTAACCCGTCAACTTTTTAAAAACTTCCTAAAAGATCAAGGCATTCGGACTACTCCACCCACTCACAACCAACATGTCGTTCCTCATCCCGAAGGTTGGGCGATCAAAGGAGCAGGCAATGAAAAATACACCGGCATTTTTGACAATCAAAAAGACGCGATCGAACGAGCGAAAGACATTGCTTATAATTATGGTGCAGATGTCATCATTCATCGAAAAGATGGTTCGATTCGAGATCGAGTGACGCCAAGGTCTTAGTAATTTTCAATACCTCTCCTTCAATTAAAATTAATATCTTTTGATCAAATCAAATACGAAGCTTTTTGCAAACCAAAACATTCCAATCAATAATCCAAAGTGCCAATAATTTAATGCGCCTAAGGCAACGTTTAAAATACTATTCCATCCATTAAAAAAATTGTCCGAAGCTTTTTCTGTAAATGTCTTGTTATGTACTGCTAACTTAGCTTGATACTCCACTTGTTGAGTAATCTCCAATTGAATTTCACTTAAACTAACTTGATCTGACAAAAGTCTTAACAGTCCTTCTTTTGATTCTATTTCTTCTTGGAGTACTCTGATTTTTTCCTCTGCATGAAGTACTTGTTCCAATGTCTTTGCATTGTTTCTCAACATTTCTGTGTAACGTTTTTTGACTTCTTTTTTGACATTCAATCTACTTTCTAAGTCAACAAATTGTTCGGTGACATCTTGAGAAGTTATCCTTTTATGATAAACAAAAACAGCCTCTTTTGATAATGCATTCAACAACGGTTCAAATTGTTCATTCATCACTCGAACTGTCATTCGATTACTCATAGAAGTTGTGGATGTTGATAAATTCATATTGGCAACAAAACCCGAAAATCGATCTGCCAACTCATGCACCCTCAACGTCGTTTCATCAACATCTTTTACTTCAAATTTGTAGTCTGCCTTCTTTATCATTTTCCGATTGAAATCTGGTGTCTTCATCGAAACGGGAGAATCCTGTTGGATGTCTATTGATTGGTTCGACTTCAAAACAGCATTTTTGGAAAAAATATTTTCAGTATTGAATTCTCTTTTTGCATTTTCATTACTGTAATTATTTGTTGCCATTTCCTTCATAGAATTTTCTTGATTAGCACAGGAGAAGAAGAATACTAAAACCGTAAGCCATAAATACTTTTTCATAATGATTTATTTTTTGTGAAAATTTTGAATAACACTATGATAGATGGAGATCGAATTACTTTTGGTGCGAGGCTGAATTTTCCTTTTCCTATTTCCCATACATTTTTCTATTTTTAGAGAAAAAAAATGAAACGAACAACCACTTCTCTACTCATGGCATGCTGTATTGCCCTTCTACTTTTTTCCCAACAAAATATTTATGCTCAATCCAAAAGTAAAAATCTAAAAGCCCTGGTTGGTGGAAGACTGATTGATGGATTTGGAGCCACACCTATTAATAATAGTATCATTCTCATCGAAGGCGAACGAATTAAGGCCATTGGTCAAGTTGGAAATTTCGATATCCCAGAAGGCGCTGAGATTATCTCGATGGAAGGTATGAGTGTCCTGCCTGGACTGTGGGATATGCATGTTCATTTGATGATAAATGGTCACTCCAATTATTCGCATTGGGATAAAAAATATCCACCACTTTTTCGAGATGTAATCATGCCTTCTTCTGCCAAGCAATTATTATACGCAGGCGTAACAAGTGCACGCGACCTTGGAGCTCCACTTGAAGAAAGTATTTATGTGCGTGATAAAATTAATGCTGGGGAACTGGAAGGACCTACAATGTATATGTCCGGACCATTCATCCAACATCAACCTTACCCTGGCACCGAACAATTTCGTTGGGGTGTAAGTGGAGTAACTGATGCTCGCGCCAAAGTAAAAAAATTAGCAGATGCTGGTGTCGATTGCATCAAATTGATCGATCAAGATCAGATGACCATGGAAGAAGTAAAAGCAGTAGTAGACGAAGCACACAAACATAATTTAACGGTAGTCGCTCACTCTCATCGACCTGAAGAAATTCGTCGTGGACTACTTGCAGGAGTTGATTGCTTCGAACACACGGGACATGCAACTGCTCCAGAATATCCTGAAGATGTAATGAAAATGCTAAAAGAGCGAACTGCCTCTGGCAAAAAAATGTTTTGGACTCCTACGATTGAAGGACTTTGGAATTATGAATACAACCGTGATTATAGAGAACATTTGGATAGCAAAGATTGGCACATGGGTTTACCTGATTCGATTATTCAAGATATCAGAGAGTCCATTCGATATCCCAATCGGTTATCTTATTTTCAAATCACACCTTATCGAAAACCAACACTTGCTCGAAAATTCCAACAGTTGCAAGAAGCAGGTGTCGTTCTTTTGATTGGAACAGACAGCGGTATTCCGATGAAATTCCATAGTGAATCTACTTGGCATGAACTGGACGTTTGGGTCAATGAACTAGATTATGATCCAATGCTGGCGATCAAAGCTGCTACCTATTGGCCTTCGGTCATGATGGGCGTGGATGATAAAGTCGGAACTATTTCCGAAGGAAAAGTTGCAGACATCATTGCCGTCAAAGGTGATGTATTGAGATATATTTCTCTTTTGCAAAATGTAAACTTTGTTATGAAAAAAGGAAAAACAATTAAAAACGATTAAATAAATAACGCTGACGCTAATATTTTTAATTCAATTTATTTCACTAACTGTCAACCAGATCACAACTCTAATAAAATGCAAAACGACGATTCTCTTTCTATTTCAAAAACTTCATTTGGAACAACTCCTGATGGCGACGTAGATCTTTTTTCCCTAAAAAATAAAAATGGGATGGAAGTCAAAATCACCAACTTCGGAGGAATTATCACTTCTATCATTGTTCCCGACAAAGATGGAGAAATGGCTGATGTCGTTTTAGGTTTCGATAGTATCGCTAAATATTTAGCACCTCACCCCTACTTTGGAGCAATCATCGGTAGGTATGGAAATCGGATTGCCAATGGAGAATTTAAACTAAATAACACTACCGCTAACACATTTACATTAGTCAAAAACAATGGAGAAAATCATTTGCATGGAGGAACAAAAGGTTTTGACAAAATGATCTGGAAGACAAAACAAATCAATACCCCAAAAAGAATTGGAGTAGAAATGAGTTACACCAGCGTTGACATGGAAGAAGGTTACCCTGGTAATTTGGAGGTCGTTGTTAAATATTCTTTAACTGAAGATAATCAGTTAACCATTAACTACGAAGCAAGAACAGATAAAAAAACATTGTGCAATTTGACTAATCACTCTTATTTCAACTTGGCTGGAGAAGGCAACGGAACCATTCTAAATCACGAATTAAAAGTCAATGCAGATCAAATTACCCCAACCGATGAAGGCATGATTCCTACTGGCAAATTGCAATCAGTAGAAGGAACACCTTTTGACTTTAGATCTGCAACTACCATTGGAAAACGAATTGAGGATGAAAACCAACAACTAAAAAATGGCAATGGCTACGATCATAATTTCGTTTTAAACCAACTAAAAAATGGAGAAGCCGCGGCATCACTTTATGATCCTGAAAGTGGAAGGTTCATGGAAGTATTTACTTCTGAGCCTGGTATACAAATTTATTCCTCGAATTGGTTGGACAGTTCTTTAATTGGAAAATCAGGAAAACCCTATTCTAAAAGAGGAGCTGTTTGCCTAGAAACTCAACACTTTCCTAATTCACCCAATCAACCCAATTTCCCAAGTACTGCATTGGAACCGAATGAATTATATTCGTCATTAACCATTTATAAATTTTCGGTTAAGAAATAAATCGTAGTAAATTGACAAGGTGACTTTGAGCCACCTTGTCAATAATTTTTCCTTTTAAAACCAAATTTACTACCTTTACATTCCACCTAACTTCCCCACTTTGAAAAGCATTTTAATCTATTATTAAAAAAAAATGCTTCAATCTATTTACTTTTATAGAAAAAAAATCATTTATGATTAAAGATTGTTCCGATACTTCAATCGTACAAAATTTGATTGGAGGTAATACAGTTGAAAAAGAAAGAGCTTGGTCTTGCATTTTAAATAAATGCACGGACTCATTGCGCAGTTATTTGAGAAATCGAGGCGTCGTAGAAGAAGCTGATCGAGAAGATATTATGTATGAATCTATTTTCCGATTGATAAAAATTATCGAATCAGGATTTGAGATGAAACAAAATGTCTGTGCGATCTTGATGGGCGTCGGTAAAAATGTGCATCGCGAATTTTTAAGAAAAAAAGCTAAAGAAAGCAAACTTGAAGAAACCTATACATTCATCTTGGATAGTCTCGAAGATGATCCGAGGGACTATTCTGAGTTTCAAAAAAAATTCCAACAGCTTGGCGAAAAATGCAAAATGCTTTTGGATTTAAAATATGTCAAAGGAATGAAGATGTCTGAAATGGGCGAAATGCTCGGACGAACTTCGACTGGCATCAAAACAGATATTCAAGGTTGCAAAAATAAATTAAGAGCAATGGCTAACTAATTAAAATCCTTCTTTTATGAAAGATCAAGAAACATTTATAGATCAATTTTTTAATCGAGAATTAAACCAAGAAGAATTGGTGGAATTCAAAAACCGACTCGAAGCTGATACAGACTTTCGAGCGGAAGTACAGTTTAGAAAAAACTTACAAAAGGCAGTTGCTAAAAAAGAAGCTACCGAGAGAATCGAAAAAACTGCAACAATAAAAAAGTTAAAGGCGCTCCAAAGTCAATCGGCAACTGGTAAAAATGTTGCCGAAGCACCACAAGCTAAAGTTAGAAGTTTGGGAAAATGGTTGACTGCCGTTGCTGCAATTGGAGCATTAATTTTAATCGGATATTTAGGTTTCAAAGATGCTTCTTCAGGCAATCAAAATTTGACTGCAGATTTTTATAACAATAATTACACGCCTTACGAAGCTGACATTACTTTGAAGTCAATTCCTTCCAATACTTTAATTGCAGAGTTGGATGTTGCTTATAAAAATAAAGATTACACCTCTTCCATTAACTTAGCGAATAGTATTTTAAAAGAATTACCTAACGATGCTGAGATACTTTTGATCAAAGGAATCTCCTTGTTGGAAAAAAATAAACTCGATGAATCCTTAGCCGTTTTTGATTCAATCTCTAACGAATTATATAGCGATGAATCGAACTGGTACGCAGGAATGGTTTTGCTAAAACAAAATAAAATTGACGCTGCAAAAACTCGTTTCCAAAAAATAAAAGGAAACAAATATTTGGACAAAATTAAAAATTTAAAGTAGTTCTGTAAGGCGACTCTCCGAGTCGTTCACACTTGTACATACTTCACATACACAACAATTGCTAACGACTCGGTGAGTCGTCTTACGGAAAAAATATCATGAGAAAAATAAACTTCGTCTTCTTATTCCTTATTCATTTTACGCTTTGCACTTTCGCTCAGCAAGACGAAGCATTACTCAATTCCATCCTCGATCCAAATGTCGATCTCGAAGAAGCGATCGAAATAATGGCGAAGGATTTCCCCGAATTACTCAACCCAGTTGTCGCAGCAAAAAAAGATTACGAAAAAGCTACAACCCTTACAAACGCTAACGAAACAGGACAATACTATCAACAACTTGGTCGTAAATTTCTACAAAAAAAAGAATACGAACAAGCCATCATTTATTTAAAAAAATCCATTTCTGCTACTCAAAAAAATCTTGGTGAAATAGAACGTCATCCCAATCTAACTTCAAAATATAAAGATCTTGGCTCAGCTTACGAAGGTAATTTAGAAAAAGAGGAAGCTCTTATTTTTTACCAAAAAGGATTACGATCGGCAGCTATGACTTTCGATGATGCGGATCTTTTGGCTAATCCAAAAGTAGAAGATTTGATTTCACCTTTGCTCTCCATTCCGATTTTTGAAGCCAAAGGAAATTTATTACTACAATCAGATCGAGACGAAAATCAATTACTAGCATCCTTAATTGCCTACGAGCGAGCAATCGAAATTCTAGCATTAATTTGTAATAAATACCAATCTGAATTTACCAAATTACACCTCGGTGAGCAAGCAGTTCGAATGACAGAAAAAGGCATTCACGCCGCTCGCCAATTATTTCAAATCACTAGAGACGATAAGTTTAAATTCAAAATGTTCACTCTTTCCGACAAAGGAAAAGCAATGGCATTGCGAAGTGCCATCTTGGATTCTAAAGCAAGTGGATTAAGTTCAATTCCTTCTGAAATGTTGCACAGAGAGCGTAGTTTAAAAATAAAACTAGCGCACCTCAAACAACAACTTAAAAAAAGACGCAACACAAATAACAATAATATTGACAAAAAAATATTCGCCACAAATGAGTCACTTTATTTTCTTCAAGACTCTTTAAAAACATTTTTTCCAGAATATTCTTTTTTAAAAAACTCAGCACCTTCCTTGGCATCCGACAGTTTGCAATTGTTTTTGGAAAATAAAAACGCAGCAGTTGTAGAATACTTTTTTGGTAAAAAAACAGCTTACGCTTTTGTCGTCACAGCCGATCACTTTTATGTGGAACGATTGAATGATCTTGACCAAATTCAAGAAACTGTTTTGTCGTTGCGAGAATTAATTCAGTCAATGAGTTTTAGAACCGATGCTCAAAGTGCTTATCAAAATTTTGTTCGAGATGCTAGCGTTTTGTACAGTTTGGTTTTGGAAGCACCTCTGAAAAATCTAGATTCAACTGTTGATGATTTAATTATCATTCCTGATGGACCACTTTGGTTAGTTCCTTTTGAAATTTTATTAGACGATCAGGCAACAACGGATCAAGTAAATTTTGGATCAAACAACCTCCCCTATTTACTAAAAAAATATGCGCTGACTTATGCACACTCTTCGAGACTTTTGTTGGATCAAAAAAATTATACCGCTCACGCAAATACAACTATTCCATTTTTAGGTCATGCACCAGAATTTAATGGAAGAACAGATATGGCAGTTCGATCTTGTTTTGAAGCAGGAGCAAATTTACCTGAGTTAAAACATAGCGCTCAAGAAGTAGAAAATATTAGTAGCCAATATAATGGACAATCATTTTACGGAAATGCCGCCACTCGAAAATCATTTTTAAGACTAGTTCCACAAGCAGAAATCATTCATCTTTCGACTCACGCTTGCATGAATAATAATGATCCTTTGGATAGTCGAATATTTTTTTCCCAAAATGATTTTATAAATACGGAAGACATTTACAATCTTGATATCAATGCAAAAATGACCATGCTTTCTGCCTGTCAAACGGGTTTAGGCAGAGTCTACAATGGTGAAGGAATGATTAGTTTGGCGAGAGCATTCCAGCATGCAGGATGCCCGAGTGTCACCATGAGTTTGTGGTCTGTTGCTGATGCCTCAACTACGGAAATGACAACACTTTATTATTCGTACTTAAACGATGGATACTCGAAAAATAAAGCCTTACAACAAGCGAAATTAGATTTCATCAACGCTCAATCACCCTCTAAACAACATCCTTTCTACTGGGCAGGATTTGTTCATTTAGGTGATTCTAGTCCTTTGAGTAATAGCGGAACAGGAGGGAATAAATTCTTGTTTTTGGGACTAGGAATCGTTATCTTCTTGGGAATGTTTGTTTTTGGAAAAAAGAAATAAAGGCAATTTGAGTTCTAAATATATTAGCGTAAGCGTTATTACTTATTCAATAGAACAATTTATGAAAATATTTACAACAATCATTTTTTCACTTTGCTTGACCATGGTTTCATTTGGTCAAGTGGAAGAACCGATGGAGAAACCACTTGTTCATCCGACGATCATGGTCATTCCATTTGCAAAAGAAAATGAACAACTCCGAACTGTTTACGAGAAAGATGAGAATTTACATCTTCGCGTTGCAGTTACAAAAGTAAAAGAAGCGTTCGAACATCACTATATTCCAACAGTAGATTTCCGTGCTAAACTCAAACAACTTTCCAATGATAAAAGCATGCAAATCGGCAATCAATCTTCTATCAAACAACAAGTGATCGAATTGTCAGGTTCAGATATTTATGTGGAAGTCGAGTCAAGTATTATCCAAGATGAAAGTGGAAATTCTTCGACTGTTACCGTTACCGCTTATGATGCTTTTTCAGGTCAAGTACTTGCAACTGATGTAGGAACGACGACTCGATTTTACACTTATAACTTTGAACGACTTACTGAAAAAGCAGTCAATGGATTTATCAAAACCTTTATGTATAATATCCAAGATAAATTTAATCAGATCATCGAAGAAGGCAGAACTGTGGTTGTCAATATCGGTTTTGATGAAAATGCAGAATTAGATATGGATACTGAAATGGAAAATGGAGAATTGTTTTCAGACGTTTTAGAAAAATGGTTTGAAGAAAATTCTTATAATAATTATTTCCATATTCAAGGTGTGACTGCTACAAAAATGATTTTGGATGAAGTTAGAATTCCTGTAGTGAATCCTAAAAATGGACGTAGTTATCGAGTAACTCAATTCGCTGCGAAGTTGAGAGCTTTTTTGAAAAAACAAAATTTAGAGGTGACGAGAGATGTGGTTGGAACAAATATTTATATTACCATTAATTAAAAGAATATGATTTCTCGATTAATATTATTAGCATTTTTATTTTGTACTTATTTTGTTTCAAATGGACAAAGTGAAATAAAAAACTTGGATATAAAAATCATGTCTTCCCATTTTGATTTAGGGATTCCTTCGATTTATCATGCTAAGGTCGAGCGAAAAGTTATTGACATTTTTACTCAAGAAGGAGTCGTGAATGCCAAAGGCAGTACCTTCGCAATATACCCTTCATTGAGCATCATAGAGTTTGACAAGATAGAAGGAATTAAGACTTTGCAGACTGCTCAATTGGAATTTAGCATGGTTGTCAAAAACATTTTTTCCAATGAAGATTTGATCATTTTTTCCAAAAACATTACTGGTGCAGGAAGTACTCAAAAAGCAGCGATCAACAAAGCTATTTCGAGTATTCGCCCCAATCAAAAAGCATATTCACATTTTGTAAATGAATTGTTAGAAAAAGTAGATTCCTACTATAATTCTGAATGTGAAACGATTCTTGCCGATGCAAAAAAAGCAATGGATCATAACGAAAATGAAAAAGCAATCGCCATATTGAATACTTTGCCTAAGTCTTCTGACTGTCGGAAAGCAAACGAAAACTTACTTTCTCAAGCCTTTCAAAATTATCAAAAACAAAACTGTAATCAACTCCTTCAAAAAGCAAATATCGCTTCATTGAAAAAAGATTATAAAACTGCAATTGATTTATTAGGCCTTGTAGACATTGAGTCTCCGTGTGCGAATGATGCAAAAATGGCCTTGCAAACAATAGCTTCTGCCAATGACGATCAGACTGCTAAAAAGCTAGCTTTTTTAAATAAAGTGTATAGCGATAATAAAGAAATCCAAAAGGCGAGACAACAGTCGATGAATGCAATTAGCAATACTTATATCGAAGGGATTAGTAAGAAGTAGATTTTTTTTGCCGCAGATTGGGCTGATTTTTTATGAGTATTATGATTCCTCTTTTTAAATGTTAAAAAATAATTCGCTCTGGGAAAAATCATAAAAGCCATTCCTGATCATAAAAATCTGCGGCAAGAAAAAAATCAAAACGCATACCCAAACGCCATCCCAAAAAAAGGTAAAAATGTTCTCCCTTCATTAAAATTTCCAAAAAAAGGAGTATAGCCTATTTTCCATAAAAACCCACCTAAGGGAGGATGTCGATGATACATCAAACTAAATGTTCCATACGTAGTCCCTTCAAAGCGAATCACTTCATCATTCAATCGAAAATCATCCACATCACGTTTATCAAAGTAGGACAAACCCGCTCCTATTTCAATATGATGCTTGCTATTTTTTTTTCCCAACAAATAAGTAATTTGTATTGGGATAGATATTTTCCTAACATCCTTCAAACTTCCAAAACCAATTCCCACCCGAATACCTAATCCTCTATTTTTTGCCGCAAAACGACTTTCATAATTAATGGTAGGCGAAAAACCTGCTCCTCCTATTTCGAAAAAAGTACCATGCCCTCTTCGTTCAAAAGTTGATTCCTCAGCCTGAGCAGAAAGGTTGATTAAGAATAAAGTGAATGTAAAAAGTAAAATTATTTTTTTCATAACAATATATACACGTTTTGTTTTTTTCTACTAAAAAGCTCGCCCAAAACTTAATCCAAACATTGGCAAAATTCCCAACAAAGCTTCCCCGTCATCACTCTCCTCCCAGTAACCTATCAAAGGAGTAATCCCAGCTCTAAATACAAATTTGCCATACCGAGGCTGCCTTCGATACATAAATGAAAAGGTTCCCATAAATTGTTGGTCAAATGATCGATCAGCTACCACCCAAGGTTCTTCATAATTGAAATAAGTCATCCCTGCTGAAATTTCAAAAAAATGATTACTATCTTTTTTTCCAGTCATATAGGAGAGCATTAGTGGAATAGCAAAATGATCTCCAACAGTACTGAATCCAACTCGCACACCAAGACCATCTGTTTTTTCAGCAAAACGAGTATCAAAATTCACAGAATAGATGAATGCATTTCCTCCCAATTCTACATAGATCGCTCTTCCTCGACGGTCATAAACTTGTGCTTCTGACTCTGGTAAAAAAAACAAAAAGATAAAACCAATTATTATAATTCGAAAGATAGAAGTAATCTTCATTTTGAGAAATTTAGTTTTAAAGAAAATTTAAAGTCCAAAAGAACATTTTTTCTAGTTGCTAAAATAACAAAAACAAATAATTAACTTTTTAGATCACTCATTTTTCCCTCATATTTGTTATTTTTGAAATTGAAAACCTACTACCCATCTTTTTGAAACAATCTAATTTTTAATTAGCCTATCATCATCATTACAAAAAATAACGCAATGAAGTTTTTGTACCCTTTATTTTTATGCCTTTTTGCTTTTCAAATTCAAGCACAATATGATACTCTTTATGTAGCTATTTTGCCATTTGCTACAGATAGTGAAATGACTGAGGAATCTAAAACGAAACTACAAAATATTGTGGCTGATGCATTTTCGAAAGATTATCGAATGGTTTTGTTGGATAGAGGGGAATTTGATGTAGTTGCAGAGGAAAGAGATCGGCAGCGAGATGAAGATTTTATTGATGGAAAAATTGTGGAGCAAGGAAAAGCGATTGGTGCAGAATATCTCGTCGATGGCTTTATTGATAATTATGGTCGTCAACTTTTTTTAAAAGTTTATGATGTCAGCGATGGTTCATTGACTGGTTCAATCGTTTCATCATTGACTGTAAAAAAGCATCAAAAACATCAGCTAGATATTAAAGGGGAAATCAAAGATATTTTTTCAACGACGACTAGAACTTCACAATTACAAAAAAATGTCACCCAATTAATTCAACAATGTTTCTCTGAGTTTTTATTTATCGTAACTGGCGCAGAGGAAGAAAGTAAAAGGAAAGTTAATTCTTTAAAAGTTTTTGCGGGTAGCAAAATGGGATTAAAAAAAGGACAACTACTAGAAGTCCAAGCCTTAGTCGAAGAAGAAGTAGAAGGTGTCGTCACTACGAGGCAAGAATCCGCAGGTTGGGGAAGAATTGAAAAAGTAGATGGCGAGTCTTGGTGCATTTTAAAAATAGAAGCGGGCAAAGGAAATATTAAAAAACTTTTGAATAACGGAACAAAGTTACGTTGTCGAGCGATTAAAAAATAATTTTACAACAATACATTTACAAAAATTGAAAAAAATAATTTCAATCATATTACTTTCATTCCTCTACACATTTTCCATCGCGCAAAATGAAGTAATCAAATTGGGTATTTTACCTTCTACTTATGGTGACGGAATGCCTTTAGCAGAATTTGCGGAATTTGAAAAAAATGTAATCAAGCGATTAAATAAAATTGAGCGATATAAAATTGTTAGAGATCAAGCGAGTTTTGAAGATGTAAATATTAAGGCTGAAAATGGCATTTTAAAAATTGATAAAAAATTATTAGCTGAAAAAATTGCAGTAAAATATTTATTACAAATTGTTTTTGGCGATACTGATTGGTCTTCGAATACCACCACATCACCTAACGAATCAATTGCCTATGGACACTCTGCCACAGTTTGGATGACCTTAAACATTTATGATGTAGCGACTGGAGTTTTAGAAAACAGTATCACTTTGACTGCAGATACTGCTGATGGTTTGCGACAAAAAAGAGGTATCCGTGGTTCTCCTAATCCTTATAAAAATGCAGTCAGCAATGCACAAAAAGGACTTTGGGCAAAAACTACGAGAGCACTAAAAAGTTTACTTCCATTGAACTTGGAGATAATAGAAGTGGTAAAAGAAGAAAAAGGAAAAGCGCAAGCGGTGCTAATCAATGGAGGGAATTTTCATGGTTTACAACCCAAGGAAAGTATTTATGTTTATTATGAAAAAGAATATATTGTACGAGGAAATCCGACCATGCGATTTGTAGAAGTAGCTAAGCTTTCTTTGGAAAAAGTTAATACTAACACTTCTATTGCAAAAGTCCGAAATGGACAAAAAGCAATTATTCAAGCGCTCGAAGATGGTAAAAAATTAAAGTGTATTCTCAAGGATCGAAATCAATATAAAAAAGGTTATGGATTTTAAATCGCTATTCTTTTTATGGAAATTCATTTTTGTAAATGTACTGTTATGCATTTGCATTATTCCATCATTGGGGCAAGCAGAAGGAACACCTGCTTTGGGGATTTTAAAATTAATTCCTTCAGGTGTCGAAATTGAAGAAGCAGAGCAAGTATCGAATCGCATTGAAATCGCCTTCTTTAACTCTAAGCGTTTTCAAATCGTTACTCGCCAAATTTTAGAAGCAATCGAAGAGGAACGAGAAAGAAGTAAAGATGCTGTCAACTTGGACGATATGGCTATTCGTCAAGGTATTGCCATCGGTGCAAATTATATTTTAAAAGGAAAAGTAACTCGCTACGATCGCAATACTCAACAATCAAATCCAAATAGAGCGACCTCTCGACAACCTAGTCCTCCAAAAATATATACGAGCACTAAAGTGCATTTTAGTTTACAAATCGTGGAAGTAAAATCAGGCGTAATCAAAGCTGGTGCTACCTACAAAGGGTCTCTAAATAAAGTGGATCATTTTGTAAAAAATTTTATTCGAAAAGAATTTCCATTTCGATTAACCATCTTAGAAGTTTTAAAAGAAAAAGAAGAAAAGAAAAAAACTTCCGTCTTACTCGACGCAGGATTCAACCAAGGATTATATTATAGTGTTATGCTGAATGTTTACGAAGTCATCCCAGAAACCTTCGAAGGAATAACTGTAAATCGAGAAGTTGAGATTGGGAAAATGTACGTCAAAGCGGTAGATTTCAGCGGCAACTTTTCACAATGTGTGATCAAAAAAGGACGTAAAATTATTGTTAGAAAATTGGACGAAGGGAAAACTCTAATTTGTAAAGTTCCCAAGAAACTACGTTTTATGGGGATGAAATTTGAATACAACTATTAGAAAACATGCGCATTTTTCATTTTGTAATTATACTGTTATTGACTTTTGACTTGTTCTCACAACAAGACTTAATTCTAGTGCAACCAACCATCATGGTAATTCCTTTTGTCAAAGAAGGAAAAAATTTACGAAGCGTTTTTGAAAATGATAGTTCGCAACATGTGCGAGTTGCGATGACGAAAGTGAAAAATGCATTCGATACTGCACAGATCAAAACGATAGATTTAAAATCTATGATTCAGCGCATTGACAATGATAGAATTTTGACTCACAATTCTCGAAGTGATCTAAAAAGTAGCGTAATTCATTATTCCGGAATTGATATCTATGTGGAAGTTGAAGCTCAGGTCGTAGAGACTTCACGAGGTAATTCAGTTACAGTTATCCTCAATGCTTACGATGCTTTTTCAAGTCATTCACTTGCTAATGCCTCTGGAAATTCTCCTAAATTTTATACTCAAAACTTTGAGAAACTAAGTGAAAAAGCATTGAATACTTTTTTAGAAGATTTCATTATTTCTACCAAAACTGCTTTAGAGGATTTAGTAAAAAATGGTCGTTCGATCACTTTAAATATTGGAATGGAAGAAGGAGTAAAAATGGATATGGATACGGAGATTGGAGAAAGTGAAAATCTACTTTCGGATGCTATTGAAGATTGGTTAGAAAAAAACGCCTACCATTCACAATTTAATATTCAAGGAATTACTGCTTCCAAAATGATTATCAATGAAATTAAAATTCCAAAAATAGATCCAGTTACTCAACGAAATTATCGTCCTTCCAAATTTGCAAAAGCATTAGTTCAATATTTAGAATCATTAGGAATCGAATGTACTCGCGATATTCAAGGAACTAATATTTTTATTACTATTCAATAATATTTTATTTTGTCCGCAGTAAAACAAATAAACAAGACAGACTTGTCTGTTTTGTTTTGTTTATATATTCTTGCATCATGAAACATTCTTTAGTACGTGATACAATCGTTGAAACTGCCTCTAATCTTTTTTACCAAAAAGGATATAACCTTACGGGTATTAATGAAATTATCAGAGAAGCAGGCGTTGCCAAAGCTACTTTATATAGCCATTTCAAATCTAAGGAAGATCTTTGTTTAGCTTATCTTGAATTTAAGAACACCACATTTCTAAAAGAAATTAAATCCTTTACATCAAAAGCTCCAAAAGGAAAAAAGCAAGTCCTTGCATTATTTGACTTTTTAAAATCTTTCTTCAAAGACAAAGATTTTAATGGTTGTTGGTGTATTAATACCATATCTGAAATCCCTAAAGACAATGAAAAAATCAGAAAGGAAATCAAAAAGGAAAAGTACCAACTCATCACATTTATAGAAGAACTTGTAGCCAGTAATTTTCCAAAACTAACTAAGAAAAAAATTCCAACTTTAGCTAAAAAAATATACTTACTATACGAAAGTGCTATTGCGGAAAGTCACCTCCACCAAGATCCTTGGGCCATTGATTCTGCCAAAGAATTATGTGATTTAATTTTACCAAAATAAAATATAGTCTTAAACATATTTCGATTTGATTAAAAACACGAAATATATTTAAGCATAAAATATATCCAAATAAAGACAGACCTGTCTGTTCATTAATTAACAATAATAAATAAAATTTAACATGAGTCAATTTAAAAACAAAAGAGCATTAATCATTGGAGGAACTAGCGGTATCGGAAATACTACAGCTAATGCATTACTAAATGATGGCGCAATTGTTCACGTCGTAGGAAGAGATACTTCCAAGATTCCTGACGCTGAAAATTTAATTAAACACAATGCTGACATTACCAACACAACTGCTGTTGATAACTTAATTGCTGAAATCACAGCTTTTGACAATCTAGATTATTTAGTAAACGCATCTGGTATTTTTGGGCCGAAACCATTTTTAGATCACACTACAGAAGATTATAATTCATACATGGATTTGAATCGAGGTTTCTTTTTTATCACACAAGCTGCTGCTAACAAGATGAAAGATACAGCAGGTGGTGCTATTGTAAACGTAGGTTCTATGTGGGCAAAACAAGCAATCAAAGCAACTCCTTCTACTGCTTATTCTATGCAAAAAGCAGGACTTCATTCTTTAACTCAACATCTTGCAATGGAACTAGCTGATCATAATATTCGAGTGAATGCAGTTTCTCCAGCAGTAGTTGTAACGCCAGTTTATGATGGTGTTTTTGGAGGAAAAGATGAAGCAAAGGAAGCATTGAAAGGATTTAATGCTTTTCATCCAATTGGTAGAAATGGAAGGCCAGAAGATATTTCAAATACCATTCTATTCCTCCTTTCTCCTCAAGCATCTTGGGTGACGGGAGCGATTTGGGATACTGATGGAGGTGTGCGAGCGGGTAGAAATTAGGAGTTGACTTATAGTAAATACCAACTCACACTTGAAGGGAAGTATCATGATTGATGCTTCCCCTTTTTTTATCTATTAACAGCCTTTTACAAAACGTAGCATTCTACTCATTCAGATTTCTAATTTTTTGGGAAGTTGAATTTGTGGTTTGCAAAATTACTTTTGTCCTTTCTTAAATCAAGGAAAGATTTTTTTTAGAAAAAAAAAGTATTTTGTGTTTATCTTTTTTTCAAAAAAAATTAAACTTACATGACTTCCAATTCTGAGCAAACTACTAAAATTCAAACAGGAGAAGATTATATCAATTCGCTTCGTGGTCGAAATTTAAAAGTATATCTCTTTGGCGAAATGGTCGAAGAACCTGTCGATCATCCCATCATCAGACCTTCCATCAATGCTTTGGCTAAAACTTACGATCTAGCAATTGCTGCACCTGAATTGGCTTCTGTGATTTCTCCATTTACAGGCGAACGAATAAGTCGGTTTTTGCATGTATGCACCGATGCGAAGGATTTAGTTTTGCAAAATAAAATGCAACGAAAGTTGGGTCAATTAACTGGAACTTGTTTTCAACGTTGTGTTGGAATGGATGCATTCAACTCGCTTTATTCTGTAACGTTTGAGATGGATGAAAAATATCAAACTTCTTACCACCAACGTTTAAAAGAATTTTTGACAAAAATGCATCGCTCTAATTATGTGGTCGGTGGTGCAATGACCGATGTAAAAGGTGATCGAAGTCTTGCCCCACATCAGCAAACAGATCAAGATATGTTTCTTCGAATTACGAAACGAACAGACGAAGGCGTTTATGTTACCGGTGCAAAAGCACATCAAACAGGTTGCATTAATTCGCATTGGATGGTCGTGATGCCAACCATGCGACTGGGAGAAAAAGATAAAGATTTTGCTATCGTCGGAGCGGTTCCTGTAGATGCGGAAGGAATCACTTATATCTATGGTCGGCAATCTTGCGATACCCGAGCGATGGAAGGCGGATCGATTGATCAAGGAAATGCAAAGTACGGAGGGCAAGAAGCGATGGTGATTTTTGAGGATGTTTTTATTCCTACGGAAAATATTTTTATGGATGGCGAATATGATTTTGCAGCGATGTTGGTGGAGCGATTTACAGCTTATCATCGTCGAAGTTATGTTTGCAAAAGTGGTGTGGGTGATGTCTTGATTGGAGCTGCGGCAGCTGTTGCGGAAATGAATGGAGTGCCAAAAGTTTCACACATCAAAGATAAATTGGTAGAGATGACACACTTGAACGAAACAATTTATGCGACAGGAATTGCTGCTTCACACCAAGGTTATGAAACGAAATCAGGCGCCTATATTTGCGATAGTATGCTCTCTAATACTTGCAAACATCACGTGACTAAGATGCCTTACGAGATCGGAAGATTGGCCCAAGACTTGGCTGGTGGCTTGGTGGCAACTTTGCCTTCTGAGCAAGATTTGAATCATCCTGAGATTGGAAAATTACTTCGGAAATATCTAAAAGGTAAAGCAGACGTGCCGACCGAAGATCGAATGCGGATGCTTCGCTTGATTGAAAATATGACTTTGGGTAGGAATGCAGTTGGGTACTTGACGGAGAGTATGCATGGTGCGGGTTCGCCTCAGGCGCAACGGATTCAGATTGGTCGAGCAATGCAATTGGAATATAAAAAACGGTTGGCGAAGATTATTGCTGGGGTGATTGAGGAAGAGGAGAAGGATTTGGTAGTGGCGGAATTGAGTGGGTATTTTGAAAGGGTTTTTAAGATATAGATTAATGTTAATTGAAATAATAGGAGGAATGATTGCCGCAGCTATTTTAGTTTTTGTGGCTCACAAAAAAGATATTTCCTTTTGGAGATTAGCTTTAATTATTGCTGCATTAATTTATGTTGGGTTTGCTTTAGTTGGCAAGCAATGGGATTGGCTTCCAATTGAATTTGGAGGAGTCTTGTTATATTCTTTTCTCGTTTTTTTATCCTTTCGATTCTCTATTTTATTTTTATCATTAGGATGGTCGCTCCATGTAGTTTGGGATTTGGGATTACATTTTGGTGGACATCCAGGATATGTTCCCGAGTGGTACCCAGGAGCTTGCTTAGGTTTTGATTTAATGATTGCGGGATACTTGTTTTGTTGTTTTTTAAAGAAAGGGAAAGTTCAATCTAGTAATTTGGTTTAAACATATTTAATTATGTGAGCAATGATTAATTTGGTATTATTAAAAAACTTCAACTATAATGTGAAAAACAGTTCCTATTTTCACAAAAAAACAAAACGATGATCGAAAAATTACCCTACTCCAAAACGGACGACTACACTACTGAACAAGCTGATGCGCGTCGAACGGTGGTGAGCAAACATACCAGCGTTGAATTCCAACACACTAATCAATATTCATTTGATCCAAAAATTCTAGCTGGAAATATTGAAAATTTTTCAGGAGTAGTACAAGTACCGATGGGTTTTGCTGGGCCACTTTTGGTTAATGGCGAAGCAGCAAAAGGGGAATTTTATATTCCGATGGCAACGACGGAAGGCACTCTACTTGCGAGTTATAATCGAGGAATGAAAATGTGTCGACTAGCAGGTGGAATCACAACGACGGTGATTGATGATCGAATGAATCGTTCGCCTGTTTTTGTTTTTAAAGATGCTCGATACGCTCGGGAGTTTGGAAAATGGGTAACAGCTAATTTTGAAAAAATAAAAGAGAAAGCAGAAGAAACTACTTCGCGTGGAAAACTTTTAGACATCGGTCAATATCCAATGAGTAAGATGCGATGGTTGCGTTTTAATTTTTCAACAGGCGATGCAGCTGGTCAGAACATGGTGACCAAAGCAACTCGAAATGCATGCAATTGGATTTTGGAACAAGAGCCAGAAGGTTTAGAAAATTTTTCTTTGGCAGCCAATTTTGATACGGACAAAAAACACTCGGCACTTAATTCTTTGAAAACTCGAGGGAAAAGGGTCGTCGCTGAAATTATTTTACCTAAAGCATTGATGGAAGATGTATTGCATGTTTCACCTCAAAAATTATATTACTTACGACAGATGTCGAGCACCGGTGCGATGATGTCTGGCTCAATCAATAATGGTGCGCACTCTGCAAATGGCATCACCGCAATGTTTATTGCTACAGGACAAGATGTGGCTAATGTGGCGGAATCTTCGGCTGCTTTTTACTTTGGAGAAATTTTAGAAAATGGCGATTATTATTTCTCTATAACTATACCTTCCTTGATCGTGGCAACCTATGGAGGAGGAACTGGTTTACCGACTCAGCGAGAATGCTTGGAAGTCATGGATTGCTATGGAGCAGGAAGAGTGAACAAGTTGGCTGAGATAATTGCTGCGGTAGTTTTATGTGGAGAGTTGTCTTTAGGTGCTGCGGTGGTAGCAGATGAATGGGTTTCGAGTCATGAAGAATATGGGCGAAATCGACCGTAGCCATTTAAATAACAATATATTTACAAAAAAATGGATACAGCAACTATCATCGGCATGATTGGAGTGAGTGGAATTCTAGGAGCTTACTTCTTAAACTTATTCAACATGATTGATCAAAATAGTTATCCTTATATTTTGATTAATTTGTTTGGGGCAATATTGGCGTGCATTTCATCGGTGATGATTGAGTCCATTCCGTTTATTATTTTAGAAGGTGTTTGGGCATTGGTTTCGTTAGTTGCTTTGGTCAAAAGAACATTCTTTAAATCGAAAAATTAATATAAAAGACCACTTGCAAAATCATCGCAAGTGGTCTGTTTATTTTCTATGTTAGAAACGAAAACACTAAGCATTCTTTTTCTTCGCTTTTTTCTCCGCTCTTTTTTCTTTCAAAGTTTTGGTCGCTTCTTTTTTTACCGCCTTCTTCGAATCTTTTGACTTTGCCATAATAATTGTTTTTTTTTAAAATTAAAATAATGCTCCAAAGGTAAGTAAAATTTTAATTTACCAAATTATACTCTAAATCTTTGAATGTTACGATTTCCATTCCTATCGAATTCAAAGATCTTGTAATTACTTTTTCAAATCTATTTTGCATTTCATTAGTTTTCTTTTGATAGTCTAGACTTGGATGATTTGCGATTTCATTTCTAATTTCATTATTTATTTTATGCAAAACTATTGAGCTAATTTCGGATTTAGTTTTTTTATAAAATAACTCCGCAGCATGAATAGCAATTTCTTCTTTTTTAGAAATTTTAAAAATCAAATCTGATTGAAAAAAACTTCACGATTATTTTTTGACAAAGCATTTCCTTTAATATTTAGATCTCTTGGACTTGCATCTAAAAAATCACACGCTTGAATATTTGGCCAGACGAATATTGCTCCCGATGTCTTTACTATATATCTTTTATTTGGATCCTGAGAAACTTTCCCATAAATAACTAATACTTTATCCGGAGGGCACTTTTTATAACATGAAAGAAGAAATAACATTTGTAAGGAAAATATTACTCCAAAGGAAATGACTATAATTAATGCAGAACTCATGTTTTATACTTTTTGTAAATGTAGTGTTATACCTTCCTAAATTTTATTTCTCATACTCAGAATTATCATCTTCTGCCAAATCTTATTACTTGTATCTGAGCATAGATTTTGAATTTCACTTGACGTTTGCGTCACCACTTCGTCAGGTAAATGTTGCGAATACAACGCTGCTACTTTTCCTATCAAGGACAAAAATTCTGAACTATAATCTAAGTAACGCTGCATTTCAAACTTGGTCAATTCTCGTTTAGGAGAATGCTCCGTGTTTTTCTTTTCTCTTCCTAACAATTGTGGATTTTTAGTTAATTGGTACATATCAACAACATGCGCGAAACCTTTTATTTCATTTAGATATTTGATCGCTCGTACTCTTTTTAAGCGGTTTTCCAAAGTAAAAATAAAAAAGAATGCTGCACCTAACAAGACAATATTATTCAATGATGCTTCTGCTAAAGTTATCAAATCAGTAAAAGAATTTTTAACTTTTAGATTGGTCAGAGTGAGTCCATATATGAGTGAAAAGGAAATTACACCAATGACAAAATAAGTAATCCCTCGAATTAAAAACATCGGTTTGCTTATCCAGTTAATGTGTTTTTTGCTTTCGGAAGTGAAGAGGTGAAAGTCATCACAAGTTTTTCCTAAACCAGAATTAGGGAATCGTTCTTTGATTCTGATAGATAGGCGTTTGATCGTTTTTTCAATTTTTTCGAATTGAAGGGTGTTATTAATTTCCATTTTTTTGTTGGTTTTGTTTTGATGGAACGCGGATGCCGCGGATCGAGCGGATTTGACGATTACAATATAATGAAAAAAATCGTAGCACCTCTCTTATCGAATCCGCTTACATTCGCTCGATCTGTAGCATCAGCGTTCCATCACATAATAGGAGTAAATTAAGTCTTTTCTATGGATAAAAAAAAATGCGTTGCTTCAAAATTGGAGCAACGCATTTTTTATAACAATGTATTTACAAATACTTATTTCAACATAATCGGTAATCTCGCCATCGTATTTTCCCAGCCAACAACTAAGTCAACTTGGTTCGTTCCATTCTCTACCAATAGCATAGAAAGCGCCTCCAATGTTTTTGGAGTTTTCGCTGTTTTTGCTTTCATCGTTACAACATTTGTTTTTTCATCGTGGTTAGGATTTCCCCAAGAAGGCAAATTAGTATGAATGATAAATTCCCATTCGTCAGCACTAATTAATTTTGCAAACAAACCATATTTTCCTTTTTTCACTTTTGTTCCGTTAATCGTTACATCTTCGAAAAAAGTAATTTCAGTTGTTTCATTTGCACCTACTCTCCACATGTCACCATACTTCAACATCTCTCCGAATATTTTTCGACCCTTCATCTGTGGGCGACTATACACCACTCTTACTTTAGCTACTGCTTTATCTAAATCTTCTGGCTTCTGGAAATTACGGAATCTTGAACTGTTTGGATACTGTACCAAATCCATTGGACTTTTGTCAGGTCCAGCTAAGCTAACTGCATTCAAATTGATTGGTAACATTGCTCTAGTTCTGTCCCATTCAAAAACCATATTTACATTTCCATCATCTACTTTTTGGAAACCAATAGTAAACTCTTCTCGTACATTTGGTACTTGAGCTGTTGGAATACTTACAGAAACTACATCTTTAGTAATGTCTCGATCTGAAACACCTGCGATGAACCTTTCCGAAGAAATTTTCAACAACCAATGAGAAGGATAAATTTGTGCGAACATCGTGTAAGTTCCTGCATCAAGGTGTGTTCCACCTATTTCTACCGCTTGGTAAAACGTAACTTCTGTTGCTTCATTTGCTCCCAGTCTCCAATCTATTCCCCATTTTTCTAATCCACCAAAAACATCTCTGTCTTTTTTGCTTGGTCGACAATACAATACTTTTATTTTCAAACTTCGATCTGGATCATCTGCATCCAAGTAATTTTTGAAAGCAGCTCTTCTAGGGTAATGTGCTGCATCCATTGGACTTTTGTCCATCTCTGTAAATTTTAATTCTTTCGCATCTTGTGCGTTTACATTTGGCATTCCTAAAAATGCTAAACTAATAATTAGGATTATGTACTTCAATTTCATTTTGATTGATTTTTTTATGTTAAAAAAATATCCGCAAAAGTATTATTATTTATAATAGATAAGGTTCTCTTAGCGGACAATTTTTGTTTTTATTTTTTCTACAAAAAAAGGCAAAAATTAAAGAGTTATACATCTTTAATTTTTGCCTAATCTTTATTCATCCTAAATTAAGGTGGAGATTTTTCTTATTTCGCAACTGTCAATTTCTCAACAGTTACTTCTCCCGTTTTTACATTTCTAATTTTGACAAAATAAATTCCATTCGCCAATTCATTTATCACAACAGGAATTGAATTCACCCCTTTTACAATCACAATGTTTCTTTTTTGTAACAATACATTCCCGTCAATGGAAATAAGTTCGATTTCCACCTTTTCATTAATTTTAGAATCAATAAAAATATTTAATTGGTCTTTCGCAGGATTGGGTTGCAACGAAATGGAAAAAATTGATCGTTCAAAAAACACAGACTTTATCGGAAAAAGAGAAGTCTTCCCATCTAAATCAATTTGCTTAATTCGATAATAAGAAACGCCCTCCAAGGGAGTAGAATCAATCGCAGTATACACAGAACTTAAAGTCGTCGTTCCTTTTCCATCTACTTTTGCCAGGTGCTCAAATTGAATTCCATCTTGACTTCTTTGTATTTCATAAAAATCATTATTGGTTTCAGTAGCTGATTTCCACGTTAGTTTTACTGTTTTTTCAGCAGTCACTTCTGCATTAAAATAAACTAAATCAACCGGCAATGGAGTCGTATTTAATTCCAAAGTTTGACTAGTCAACAGTCGAATATAAGCAGCTTGATAGTAAATTCCAGGTTCAGTAATTTCCCAAGAATTGGTTGGAAATCCAGAGTTAAATTCTAAATAAGATTTCTGGATAGGTTGTCCATAAGGAGGTGTAATAGTCGTCACAGTAAAATCTTTATTCGCACCGCCTGGTACAAATCCTGGAGCAGGACCATAGAGTGAAGTAAGTGCATTATCCCAATCTGTTCCATCATAAAACCAAGTATGATAAACTTCATTGACACATCGATCTCCACCAAAATCATACATATTAGAAAGATAGACTAACCCCATTGGATTGACTCCATGGAAGTAGTGCAATTGCTCCGCTGTCTTTTTTTCATAGTTAGGAACCGAGCTTACATTCAGATTATTTTTAGACAATTGTAAATTCAAAATTCCATAATTTGCTTTTGGGCGATTACTTCCCCAATGGTAAGAATAGTCTGGCATAAAGGAACGATACAAATCAGCAGAGCTAAATCCGTGATAGTCTTCCCAATTATTATTGGCAGCCATGGCAAAGGAAGTTATGATTGAACTTACCGTTGCAGGGTTAGCATTGGGATTATTCATATAATTCAAAAGCGCATCATGAATGGGAATCTTGGAACCTCCCCAATAATCATTTGCCATCGGTTCTGTATCATTAATATTGGTGATTAGATATTGACTGTACGAATCATCATTGGTCAAATCGAAAAGATATGCTGCTGCTGCAACTGCATTTTCTTTTTGTTCCGCCGCCGACCAATCTGCATCTCCTGCGGTGATCGTTCCATCGTCACAATTGATTTCCAAAGTATTATTATTCAGAAAAGGTAAAGCGTAATCCCAGGTACTAATTGCCTCATTTTCCAAAGTAGTAGCAAATGTACTCGTAGTAGAAAAAACAGAAAACACTTTGGCAGCATGCGCAAAAACTCCGGCATTAGAAATAGAAGCAGACGTACAAGTTGGGCCATAATAACGAGGATCAGTATTCGCACTTGGTGGTGCAGCAACATTATCGTTGTAACTAATACTTCCCATTTTGATATGAACGGAACCATCGGGATTGGTCATTTTTAATAACCAATCTAACTCCCACTTCACCTCATCTAAAATATCTGGAATCCCATTTCCACTTTCAGGAATGCCCCAATCATCACCAAAAATAGTTGGATTCTCTTGGTATGCCCAAAGTAAATCATGAACAACAGAAAAAGTAAACGTAACATATTTATTGTAATCACCTGCATCAAACCAACCTCCCGATAAATCTTTTTCCAAATTTGCATTCCCTTGATCGCCTACATATCGACAATTTCCATCTTGCAAATTATTCATAAAATTCATTCCATCTGTCCAATTTGCTCCAGCGTAAGGAGCAACTTTTGTAGCATTGCAACGATTATAATAAAACATCTTTACAGCAGCTTTTAAAACATCACCATAGACATTATCATTAATTTTAAACGTAGGCGAACGCACTTCTTGAATGGGATCATAAATAAAATATTCTCCCAAAGCTGTCACACTCGAAAAATTAAACCACCATCCTTGATCACCTGATTGAGTATGTGTCGCACCACTATTCCATGCAGTGGAAGCTCCTGTAAAAACAACTATATCATCCGATGCATCGATAAGTTGTAACGTAGTAGAAGGAGTAAAATTTTGCCCTGCATTAAACCCAACTTGAGGATTGCTAATCACCGCGACTTTCTCTGCATTCTCCAAATACCCAAATTGATCGACATGGATAAAATCACTAAAATCGCAAATGTTATCGTTGTTGACATCATTGCAAACTACTTGAGCATCGATATTATTAGAAAAAATAAAAAAGATAAGCGAGAGATAAAAGAGTAGATTATTTCTCATGTTTTAATTTTTTTTTAAAAAAAGGTTGAAGGAATTTTGTGAATTTAAATTTACAACGTCATTATTGATAAGCAAAAAACAGTAAAAAGGTTAACCAATCTTATTGGTTCTTATGATCATTTTTCAATCTTTAAAAAACCGAACCGTTTCTTCAGTCAAATCATTTTTTACTCGAACAAAATAAACTCCCTTAGGCAAATTCGATATATCAATTTCTTTAAAGGTCGCACGTGGAGCAATAAAATTATATTGCATTCTTCGCCCAATCATATCAAAAAACTCAATTATCGTAGATTCAAAAGGAGGTGTTTTTAATGATACTGCGATACGATCACTTGAGGGATTTGGGTAAATTAAAAGTTCGTTTTCTTCTGGAGAAATAATTGGCGCTTCAACATATTCGTTTTGAACTAACTCAAATTCACCACAAATTATATTATCACTCATATCAATATCAATTCTTTGATTAACTGCATTTGTCCAAACGCAAAGATTAACCGTCGCCGAATCTATCATAAATTGAGGAAATTTCATATCCTGAAAAAGTACTTTCATGGAATCTCCAGGCATCAAACTAACCCCTGAAATTTTTTTCTCCTGATCATAAGGTATTCCTTCAGGAGTATAATCGCTACAATTTTGAAGACTGGCAGCTCTGATAAAAAGATTGAATTCTTCAATGGGAACATCTCCTTTATTCACCACATAAACTTCCACTATCTTCATCAATAAATTATACTTATTATAATGAGGAGTGCAATCCTTAACTCGACCAAATTTATGGACTCGAACATTTTCTACTTGTAAATTATTATTACTAAAACTGGGTGTTTCATCTTTCGAATAGGAATAAAAACTTGCAGTAATTTTTGGGTATGAATATGGAACACCTTGATCTGGTATGTTTAATGTATGATCACCCACTATAATAAATGTATCATTTTGAATGTCTATTCCATCTGGCGAAAAATTAGATAGATCTATCAGGTGACTATCAACCAATGATAGGTTATTGTCAAATTCCATTATTTTTCTGACATTATTATAATCTATTCCATAAGCATACAATCTATTCCCATCCTGTTTAACATCTATCAGTATTTCAAAATTCGATAAAAAAACAGTTGTATCTATTTCAAAAGAACTATTCAGTTTTTTTATTTGTCTGTAGATCGAAATAAATATATCCTTATTGTCTGTTTGTAATATTCTATAAGGAAAAATGTTTGGTAAAAAACTCTCTAATTGATTATAGTTTAAATCAAATTTTTTCATTCCATAATCAATCGTATCTTCAAATCCACCACCTAGAAGAAAGGTAGAATCTTCCAATACTATTAAACCATTTAATCTCCCTAGGTAAGAAAAGTCCTCATATTCTTGAATAAGATCCTGTGAAATTACCGTCCAATAACCATAAGAAAAAAGAGTCCTTACATCTGAACCAATCCCTATTAATTTTCCATTTGGAAGAAATTCAATTTTATCGATTAGAATTCGATACTCAAACTCAATCATGTCTAAAAATTCCATTGAGTCTTCTTTCAACAAATAACTTAAGATATAACTATTACTATTCTTCCTAATTAACACAAAAATTTTATCTCCCAATCTTAGAAAACTCTCAACACGGCTCCTTTCTGGTATTCTATTCTCATTCGTATCACTCCAAATTGAGCCAGTTGAATCGACCAAGTGAATTACTGCGATTTTAGGCCCACTATAACTATTTGATAATGCTTGTATGCCTACTAGCCATTTCTCATTTCCTAAAGGAAAAGCAGTAGTTGCTTTATTATAAGTTTCTTGATAAAAATTCCAATTAAAATCTTGTGCAAAAGAAGAAATGTTCAATAACAAAAATAGAAGGAAAGTAAGTAGAGAGAATCGTTTCATAGCTTTTTTTCTAAAGATAAAAAGTTTTCCAATTCCATAAAACATATTAGAACCTTTTCTGTTTTACCGTTATGATAAATATCTTAATCACTTTTACTATACTAAATATTATGACTAACTCTTCCCTTTTCGAATTTCAAAAAGCAAACGAAATCGACTCGTGGCGCATCGTCAACGATGGTGTGATGGGTGGACTTTCGGAAAGTAAAACTGCTTGGGATGAAAAGAATAAAACTTTTATTTTTTCGGGAAATGTATCAATGGAAAATAATGGTGGATTTGCATCGGTAAGAACTGTTCCTCAAAAATTTGCTCAAGGGAATTTCAAAAAAGTACAACTGCGCGTCAAAGGAGATGGAAAAACTTATAAGTTTAGAATGAGAAACTCTAGCCGTTTTGATGGCATCGCCTACTCGCTAGATTTTGAAACGGAGAAAGATAAATGGACGGAAATCGAAATGATGATTGATGATTTTCAACCTACTTTTCGAGGTCGAATTTATGCTGAGTATGGAAAAATAGATATGAACGATTTACAGCAAATTGGTTTTTTAATCGCGGGGAAACAAGAGGGGAAATTTCACTTGGAAGTAGATTGGATTCGAGTAACGAAATAACTACAACTCAATAAACTTAAAGTCTTTATCATACAAACCAATCAAAATACTTTTCCCTTCTTCATCCACTCGAAGGCCTCCATATTTTCCTTTTTCAAATCGTTCGCCCGTTCCTTCTTCGAAAAAATAAGACTCTGCACCAAAACTTACGCCTCTTCGATGTATTGCATATTTTATCAAAAACTCACCTTCTTCTAAAGGAGTTTTTGACTCTTGATATCTCGATAATTTCACTACATTATTTTCATCCAAAGTAACTATACCAAACCCAAATTTTGGTAATTCACTTTTTGATCTTCCTTGAGTAGCGACAGCATATCGCAAATCCATATAGTCGCCTTGCATCCAAGATCGAGGATCAACAGGCCTTAATTCGAACAACATTAATGTACCATCCGAGATCGTTTTTTCTTTATGAAAAGTAGCCCAATTGATATAACCAATAAGACAAACTAGATTAAAAAGAATGACGATCGTTTTTATATTTTTCATAAAAAATAAAATTAATTAAGTTTTTGTTCTTCCCCTAATCCATCCGTAAATGTTCTGTTATAAAAATAATACGCACTCAAAAACATTACTCCCGAAATCATCAAAATGATCGATTTTATTAAAAGGGTTAAATTCAAATCATAATAAAACTGAATTCCAAAATAAAATAAACCAACCATTCCTAATGCAGTTCCTACCCGATGCCCAATATGATAACTCACCAATAAAACTAAAATCGCTCCACCAATCGAAGGCATCAAAAAAGTAGGTAATAAAACAAAAATGCTCAATCCATAAATCCACATTTTATTTTTTTCTTCACTTAATTCGAGTCCTTCTATGATTTTAAAAACGACAAAAATGTTCGCTAAAAAAACGGCAATTGACGAAATCCAATCATAAAAAAAATAGACTTCCATCTTCCAACTATTGGCCAATAAGAATAAAGCAAAACTTAACGATATTAAAAATCCAGCATGCAATGGTTTATAAATCGAATTCCAAAAAGTATTTTTTGAAATCAACTTTGCTTCAAAAAAACTTAGATAAATAAAACCTGCAATTAAAAATATGATTTGAAAATGAAAGGCTGAATTAATTTTATTTTCCAAAATCAAGGCCAACCAACTACCATTAAAAATCAAGACACAAATCATCCTCAACATAAATCCTTTGGCAAAGAAAAAAGAAATCGACGCAATGACCATAGCTACTAAAATGAGTAAATTTTCATCCTCTCCTGTTAAGTCTACCAAGCCAAATCCAATCAAAAAGCCGCCAATCAAAAAATTAGAAATGCTAACCGTATCCAATAAAACACTCGTTTCATTACGATCAATTCCTATCGCTACGCAGATCAAAATTACTCCCATCACCAACGCAACCACAGGTGTATCGTACAATCCTAAAACCAACAAAAATCCAAGAAAAAATAAACTTCCTAAAAATCCGCCAATCACAGAAAGTATCTTGACAGCTAAATTTGAAAATTGGGAAGATTGAATTTCAACCTCTTTTTCAATAGCTACTTGATCAAAAGAAAAAGTATCTCCATACTTATCTTGGAGTTCTTGTAACAATATATTTACATTACTTTTCATCTCCATGCCATTGCTTATTTAAATTAACAATTGAAAAAATTAGACCTGAAATACTCCCAATAACATAAATACTTATTATAAAAAATCCGCCAAGTCCATCACCTCCTTCGAATACACCTTTGATTAAAAGGGAAAGAAAAATTAAAATAATACTCAACCCAATCGTTGCAATAAAAAAGGTATCCTTCTCACGTTTCCCATAATAAATCCCTAGAGGAAGTGCGATCAATCCCAATAAAAACGTACGATAAGACATCGAATCAAAATCCATAATTTGGAAACTCAAATTAAATGTCAGGTAAGAAATAGATACTAAAACAATTACTCGCTCCAACCATCTGGGAACTAAATTAATTTTTCCAAAATGAGCTAAAACCTTTAGCAGAATCAAGTATAACACATTAATTACAAAAAGTAAATCCAACATTATTACTTCATCCACATGCCCTAAAACCTGCTCAAAATATTGCCAAATCGAAATATTAATCAATGCTAAAAATAATAACCACATCGGCCCAAAATTGGAAACAAAAACCCACAAAGCAATAAAAGCAGTCCAACCAAAAAAGAAATCATACGCATTTGCTCCAGTCTGATATATTTGTCCAAAAACGGCAAACAATGCTCCGACCAACATTCCTGCTCCCATCAAAATGATGCCTTTTACATTTTGATTTAAGTTAGAAAAAACTGCTACGCTAACCATCGCAATCAATAATACTTGTACCAATCCTAGTTTAGCAAACTTGTGTAGACTTGCCCAATTATACGCAAAAAAGAAAATTACTCCTGAAACCAAAAATGCAATTCCTAAACTCATCAAAAAGGTTTTGATAAATTTAGACCAATCATTTTGGTTCGCATAAATATCGTTTTCGCGGAAAGAAGTTTCAATGTCAGCAGCTTGCCAATTACTGAATCGACTGACGATGTGATGGAGGGTTCTATTTATTTTTGGTTTTTCCATATTTACTATTTTAGGGTGTTTTTTTGCTGCAGATTAGGCTGATTGTTTATGATGATTATGATTCCTCTTGTTGCGGGAATATTTTGTTATAAAACATATTCGGGGGGAAATCATAAAAACCTTATTGCTCATAAAAATCTGCGGCAAAAAAAAATCACATCTCAAACAAAATCATTTCTACTTTTTCAAATTCAACCTCTGAACAAATGGCAAAAAAACAATCATCTCCAAAATGCAAATCTTTTAAAAACCACCGTTGATCATTTTCTATAAAAAAATCTTTTCCACTTTCCAATTCAATCTGGTTGAGGTAAGATAAATTGACACCAAGTGCTTTGATGATACTTTCTTTTCGAACCCAATACCAATAGAATTTTTTCAAAGGAAATGCGTGGTTCGTAATATTAGTCCATTCTTTTTTGGTAAAATTCATTTCAAAATCTTCGAGTGAAATATCTCTTGGTTTTTCTAAATCAATTCCGACTTCTCCATCTTGAGTGACCGCACAAACTACATGTTTTCCAGAATGAGAAATATTGAAAAATACATTTTCTAAATATGGTTTTTCATTTTCATTGAATTGAATCTTTTCCAAATCATTATCCAATCCCAATTCTTCCAAACCTTTTTTTAACATCAATTTTCCCAAAACGAAATTAAATGCATCTTGGGGCATTCGATATCTCAATGCTTTGGCATGAAGACTTTCAGGTAAAAAGCTTAAAAGTTTTTCTAAATTATATTGCTCTCGAAAAATTGCCGAATCTGCATGGTAAATCTTTAGCATAATTATTTGAATCCTAAAAAATTAAAAGTCTATTTTGTAATGTGGTTCAATCAAAGTTAATCAAAAAAAAATGGGTTCCCCTTTTTCAAAGGAAACCCAAATCGGATTACTTAGTTAGTTTTTTTCTCGAAATATAAATCGAGGGATTTTTCTTTTTTTGTTCCTGTAACGGTTTAAGGATAGTCTTTTTTTTATAAAAGTTATCCTACCCAAGTATAACCTCCGTCATTCTTTTGTGATTTGGCTTTAATTTGCCTAGGTGTTGAGGTAGTCATACTTTTGACTCTTAAACTGGGTAATTTTACTTTTTGTTTTTTCATGTACTGGGAATATTTATAGTGTTTTAAATAGTGTTCTCTTCAGAGTGTGTAACTTCTGTTAAGGGAAAAAACTGTAGTATTACTAAGATTGAGAATTTAAGGTGAGGTTATGTTATCAATACAAATATTAAAATCATATATGTAATATAACTAAAATATTTCAACAATGATGCCAATTATATATAAATTTTTCTAAATATTACTTTTTTTTTAAAAAAATTATTCATTTCACCTATAATGATTAAAGATCCGACGCCAATTGGGCAATTAGACCACTCTCTCTTAGATGAAAAAAACATCCAACTTTGGCTCAAAAGAGACGATTTGACTCATCCTGAACTGCAAGGGAATAAGTGGCGAAAGTTAAAATATAACATTGCCGAAGCCCAGCAAACTCAAAAAAAATACCTTCTTACCTTTGGGGGAGCTTTTTCCAATCATCTTTTTGCCACAGCTGCAGCAGGCAAAATTTTTAATTTAAAAACCATTGGAATCGTACGGGGGGAAAAGATTCTTCCACTAAATTCTACTTTATCTTTTGCGGAAGATTGTGGTATGCAATTGCATTTTGTTGATAGGAAAACGTATGCACTCAAAGAAAAATTGTTACCAGACTTGGAAATCCCTTTAGAGGAATGTTATATTTTGCCAGAAGGCGGAACGAATAAATTAGCACTTCAAGGTTGCGCAGAATTAGGTTTGGAGATTTTAGACCAACTCGATTTCACTCCTGATTTCATGTGTACGAGTTGCGGTACAGGTGGAACTATCGCAGGATTAATTCAATTAAAAAAACAAGATACACACGTTTTGGGTTTCTCTGCATTGAAAGGAGACTTTATGAAAAAGGAAGTACAAAATTTATTAGCTACTTTTTTCCCAAATGAAAATTTTGATCAATTTTCCATCCAAACGGATTACCATTTTGGTGGCTATGCAAAACACTCTCCTATCCTCTTAGATTTCATCAATTCATTCAAACAAGAACATCAAATTCAACTTGACCCAATTTATACTGGGAAAATGATTTACGGTATTTTTGATTTAATTGAAAAAGACTTCTTTCCAAGTGGAAGTAAAATCGTTGCAATACATACCGGTGGATTACAGGGAATTTTAGGATTTAGGGAGCGATTTGGGAATTTGATTTAATCGTAAAACCTATGGATTGCCTTTCCATTTTTTAACAATTTCTTATCGTAAAAAAAGTAAAAAAAAGGTTGTTCAAAATTAGATTTAGCTTACTTTTGCGCATTTATTTTAATAACCTATCTTTCAAAAATCACAATTTAAAACTTATTAAAAATGAGCTTAACTAAAAAGTTTTCAAAAGACAACACCAAGTGTGATGTAACTTTTACATTGCCAAAAGAATCAATTCATGGAGGCAAAGAAGTTTTACTTGTAGGAGAATTCAATAATTGGAATCCTGCGGAAGGTATTGCTTTAGTTGCTAAGAAAGGAGAGTACAAAACTGTACTAAAATTAGACGCTGGTAAAAGATACGAATATCGTTATCTAGTAGATGGTCACATGTGGACTAACGATGCGACTCCTGATGCCTTTGTTGCTAATCCATTTGGAACAGTCAATTCAGTTGTAGAATTACCTGCTCCTGCAGCAAAAAAAACCACTAAGAAAGTGGCTAAGAAAAAAGCACCAGCAAAAAAAGCAGTTGCTACATCTACTCCAGATAAATTGACAAAAATCGAAGGGATCGGTCCAAAAATTGCTTCTCTTTTGAATGAGGCAGGGATTGTAACTTTTGCAGATTTGAGTACAACAAAAGTTGGGGTACTTCGAAATATCTTGGCAGAAGCGGGTAATCGTTTCAAAATGCACAATCCAGGTACTTGGGCGAAGCAAGCTAAGTTAGCTGCAAAAGGTAACTGGGATAAATTGAAAACATTGCAAGATGAGTTGAATGGTGGAGTTTAATTTTTAAGCAACTTCATAAAAAAAACCTGACTGAATATAATTCAGTCAGGTTTTTTTATTTCATTTTTAATGATCTTATTTCGCCCAAGGATCAATCCGTACGCCATTTTCATATCGTACAATTACCGAACTTTTAAAATTCCGACTTGCTGATCTCATTGTATTTAAAACTCGCTCAGCCTCTTCTTTGGTCGAAAAATTTGCCAATAAAACTCTAGTCAAATTCTTCCCTCCTAAATATTCCGTTTCTATAGTTCCATAATTTTTAGGCAACTGATAGCGAGTTTCATTACTATTATATTTACGAACTGCCATTAATTGAATCTTGTAAACTACCTCTGCTTCTCCAATCACAATTGTTGGAGTTGGACTTGTAGGAGTATTGTTATTTACATTCGGATTTGGAGCAGGATTATTAATAGTTACTGATCCAGAGTCACTTCCAAATGTTTCACTTTCAACAATTACAGATGGTTGAGGATTATTAAAAGTTCCATTTGTATTTGTATTCTCGACGGTAGTTTCTGATTCCGTTATAATAGTAGGAGGAGTACTTGGAGTATTGTTTGCCAAGTTTACTTCTCCGATCGTAATATTATTTTCGAAAACCATTTGGTTTTTTTCCATTGTATTAAATTCCCATCCGTTTGGTTCGTAACCATCTCGGTGAGCCTCCACTCTATAATTTTTCCCTGGTAATAAACCGAACTCATATGTTCCATTTGCGGATGCTTTATTTTCCAATAATCGAACAGAACCGCCTTGGCTAACTTCATAAATTGCCACCCAAACATCTTTCATTTGTTGGTTCGTTTTCTGGTCTATCACTTTACCACTCGCCATCATTTTTTCGATAGGAGTTGAAAAACTAAAAATGTCATCGTGACTATATGTCGTTTTTTCCAATCCAAATTTTCTATTCGAAACTACATAACCTCCATTTGCTGAGTGCTTTCTAAAATAATAATCATCCGCATTAGAATTATATGGTAAACCAATATTTTCAGATTTTGCCCACTCATTGTCGCCTGTATTTTTTGATTTAAAAACATCAAGGCCTCCAATATTCATTTTTCCATTCGAAGAAAAATACATTGTATTTTCATCCATGTCAAAATAAGGAGTCATTTCATCAGCCATTGTATTAATTATTTTTCCGCAATTTCGAGGTCGTTCAAAATTCAATTTCTCACTAGTCAAATCACGTGAAGTAAACCAAATATCCATTCCTCCCTGTCCTCCTGATCGATCAGAAACGAAATATAAAATCTCTTGATTATTTTGGTGGACAACGAAAGGTTGAGTTGCTGTAGCTCCAGTTTTATTGATTCCTTTATTTAATCTTTGTGGTGCTCCCCATCCTTTTTCATCTCGTTGAGTGATAAAAATTTCACAACCATCAACCATCCGACCACTTGCATCTATTTGATCACATTGAGTATAAAAGAAACTTTTATTATCTGGTGAAAAAGCTCCATTTCCATAATGAGGTGCAAATATTTCTGGGAAATTTTTAGGTACTCTCGAACGAGACCAAACTTCTCCATTTCGTTGAGAAAGATACATTTTAGTTTCTCCAACCATATTCGAAGTGTAATAAAGTACATCATCCGAAAATGGAACAGGTGCAAAATCAGCAGCTTTGGAATTTACATTCGAGCTCAGGTGTTCGAAAGTAATTGAGCTATTTTCTTTTTCCAACAAAGACATCGCATATTCACAACCTCTGATTTCATCTTGTACAATATTAGCCACAACATCTTTATCCGTACCTTCATAACCATTAATAAAATAAACAAAAGCTCGACTGGCTTCATCATATTGACCATCCATTTTTAACATACGACAATGCTTTAAACCCGCAAGCATAAAGTCTTTATTGTCTTTAAGCGGCTCGTAGCATTCCGCAGCTTTTCGATAGTCTTTTACTTTCGAATAACATTCTGCAGCTTGATATAGGTATTCTGTTTTCTTTGGCTTTTTTTGCCATGCTCCTTCAAAGTTCATGGCAGCATCTTGGAAGTTATTTTCTTCGAATTGTTTTTTCGCCAGTTTGGCGTGCTTTCGCCAACTCATTTTTTGAGCATGAACAGTTGTCATCCCCAAACAAAAAATTAGGATTAATAAGCTTCTCATAAATTCGGTATTATTATTTTTTATACAAAAATTAGGTTTCTAAAATTAGATCTTCAATTACTTGTGCATAATGTTGGTGTTCCAATTGAAGTACTTTCTTCGCAATATCATCAGGTGAGTCAGTTGACTGAAGAGAACATTTTGCTTGAAAAATAATTCCTCCTTCATCATAGTGCTCATTGACATAATGTATCGTCATTCCACTTTCTGTCTCTTGTGCAGCATGGACTGCTCGGTGAACATTCATGCCATACATTCCTTTGCCTCCATATCTTGGTAAAAGTGCGGGGTGGATATTTACCACTTTATTCGCATATGATTTTACCATATATGTTGGCATTAACCACAAAAAGCCCGCCAATACGATGAAATCAATCTGAAACGTATCTAATTTTTGTAATATATTTTCTGTTTGATAAAATTCTTCCCGATTTATAATTAAGGTAGGTATATTTTTGACTGCTGCTCTTTCCAAAACACCTGCTGTTTTTTTATTGGAAATAACTAAACTGACTTTTGCTGCGTCGTTATTTTCGAAGTGTTCGATTATTCTTTGAGCATTGCTTCCGCCGCCGGTAGCGAATATTGCGATATGTTTCATTTTACTATTTTATGTTTTGGTGATTCTTTTTTGTCGCAGATGACGCTGGTTTTTATGATCCTCTATGATCACCTACGATGTAAAACACATAGCGAGAGAAATCATAATTATCATAAAAACCAGCGCCATCTGCGGCAAAAAATCACAATTCTAATTTCCCAAATTTAAACCGTTTTCCTCTTTCCCCAAAGATCGCGACTTTTCTTTTTCCTATTTGTTTACAAATTTTAGGTCGAGTGATAATCCCTTGCTCTCGATTACTGCTGATTGGAAAAGTGTTGACACTTCCATCTATTCCTACTTCAGTTAATGCCAAAATGGAATTAGATCCATTGAATCCATAACGACGGTTATTCTTTTTTGCGCCAAAATTTTTCCCATTATCATTGTACACAAAACAAATTTTATCTCGCACAATTGCCATCGCATAACTTGAGTAATAACCTCTATCATTTCTAGTTTCTTGCTTCTTTGGAATACGACTCGCCCATTGGATTTCGCCATTCGGTTTAATATTGACAACGATTATATCATTATAATGATAATAGTAATCTGTGTTTTCTCGATATTGATTATTTCGAAAACTGTAGGGATTATTAAATCCTCCATTGGTAAATCTGTTATCTTCTCTTCGCTCCACATAATATTGTTCAGCTACTAAAACTGCTCCCCCATCACTTCTCAAAATCAAATCATTTAGAGAGTACTGATACAATTCCGCTGAACGCCGAGTGTCACCTTCTTCCTCCGCTTTTTTTGCTTTTCTTTTTCTTCGATTAGAATAATATTCAGTAACAAAATCAAATTCAAATTCTTTGTAATTCGCATTGGACACTTCAGAGGTTTGAGGATCGATTTGAAAATAATAAGTTCCTTTGATGCTAAAACTATTCTTCTCTGAGTAAAAACCAGAACAAACTAATTTTCCTTTTTTCCCAACTCGGAAAGTAAGATCAGTAATAAATTTTCCTTCCAAGTTCACATCATACTCCTGCGACTCTTCGCCGTTTTCCGTGTATGCTAAAATGATATATTGATAGTTGGTATTTCTTCTTAAAAACCCAGATGTATTTTCATAGAGTGTACCTAGCAAATACACATTCCCATTATTATCTACTCGATAATCCGTTATGGAAAATCGATTGTCAGGATATGGTAGCTGAATGTCTTTTTCCCATTTTTTCTCAAAATTATTATCAAAGACTTGTAAAGAAAATCTTTCTGATCCTTTCTTTTGATTAGGCAATTGACTGTAAATCAAAACATGAGAACTGTCTTTGGAAACATGGAAGTTAAATTTCCCTTCTCGATATTCATCTCGAGCTGGTGATTCTGCAATTTTTTTCATTTTGTTGCTCAGCGTCAATGACTTCTTTTTGATGGATTGGACAAAAAGATAATTCGCTTTATGCGCTTTGTTGTTGAAGGACGTAAATAAATAAAATTGATTATTCAAGTACAGCACTTTTTCAAAATCTCGATTTTTCTTTTTGTACCGTAAATCGATCTGTTTCGATTTTTTCAATTTCATGTCTTGGTTATATTTTTCAATATAAATTTTCTGAGGACTTCCCCCTGTCATCATACCGCCTTTGATTTGTTGACGAAGTGCATAAAATCCAGCTTTATCATTTCCTAAAATTTCGGATAAATAAGAATTAGAGGGTTCCTTATATTCTTCCCCCCAATTCATTTCTCCTGAAAATCCAGCATCAGGTTGAGCAAAAATCGCATTGGCAAAAATCAGGTTTACAAATGCTAATAAAATTAAATTATATTTTTTCATGTATCTCTTTTATTAAAATCAAACAGTTTTACTATTGTAAAAGTAACTGTTAATTAAACGAATTGGTTTATTTATTAAGTCTTTTAAATCAAAGAAAAGTCTCTTATAGAAATCTTAAATTCTTTTGAATTGTTGGACAAAACAGCATATTTTCGATTTTTATACAAAAAAACTATCTTTGCGCCAATTTTCAAAAGGTAAGTCTTTTTACTTTTTTTTCCTTGTTGATTTTTCTTCTAAAAGCAACTTCTTCAGGTTTAATCAGCAGGAACCTTTGCCTATTTTAATCAATAGACTTTTGTCTTAAAACTTAGAAAAATGAATATCGAAAAAAATGTAGTAGTAGCAATTGATTACACACTTTCTGACAATGATGGTGTTGTGATTGATACTTCAACTGGTCGTGAGCCATTGAAATATTTGCATGGTACAGGTGCTTTGATTCCTGGATTGGAAAAAGAATTAGAAGGAAAAGTTGTTGGAGATAAATTGGATGTTGCTATCAAACCAGAAGAAGGTTATGGTATGCGAAATGAAGAAATGTTGCAAACAGTTCCAAGAGAGCATTTTGGACATGTGCCTGACCTTCAAGCAGGTATGCAATTTCAAGCGAACAGCGAGCAAGGACCGGTTATGGTAACTATCGTCAAAGTAGATGAAAAACAAGTAATGGTAGATGGTAATCACCCTTTAGCTGGAGTGGTATTGAACTTCAAAGTGGAAGTAAAGGAAGTACGTGCAGCTACCGAAGATGAATTATCTCACGGGCATGTTCATGGCGAAGGTGGAGCACACTAAACTTAAGTAGTTAGAAAATTAGAATTTGTACTAAATAGAAAAGCCATCCCGAAAGTTCGGGATGGCTTTTTCAGTTGAAAAGGTATTAAACTATTGATTAATAAAGTTTAACTATTTTCTTTGCGATCACTTGCTGATCCACATAAAATCTCATAAAGTAAACTCCTGCTGGAAGATTGGTCATATCTATTTCGAAAGAAGAATTTCCTTCTGCGATAGTTTTTTCCATCATCACTTCTTTCTGCATATTTACTAATTGGTAAGAAGCTGCAATCGAAATTGGTGTATCAATAAATATCGTTACTTTTTCCATTGCAGGATTTGGAGTGATAGATACATCTGCTAAAGTCAATTTTAACTGTGCAGAAATAATATTACTGTATTCATACTTTCCATCAAAATCCACTTGCTTAAGTCGGTAATAATGGTGTCCTTTTGACAATCGTTCATGTCTCAAGTTATAAGTATGAGCATTTGTTGTCGTACCCATTCCTGTTCTTTGTCCTATCTCTGAAAAACGATGACCGTCTCGACTGTGCTCTATTACAAAGTGAGAATTGTTTTCCTCTGAGGCAGTTTGCCAAAAAAGGATGACTGAATTGTTGTCTAGTACTTTTGATTCGAAAGAGGTAAGTTCGACTGGGAGAGCTCCTGGAGGATTGTTATCTGCATTTGCTGTTTCATTTGCTTGGTACCAAAAATTAACAAGTCCATTACTACCAACTATTCCATCAGTTTGTAAGGAAACGTTAGGGGCATCTGAATCAAGATGTTGAGACCCCGGTAAACAAGTTAATAAGTTAATATCTCCAGAAGTCTCATAATATTTCAGACTACTGACTAAATTTGAAGTAAGCGTCACATCTCCGCAATCTGTTCCATTTGATGGACAAGTAGCCATTTCATATAAAGCTACTCCATCAACTCCATTTTGAAGCCAGTCTTTATTTGGAATACCAGCTGGTTGATAAGCTCCGTTCTTATTACCAATGAAAAAATATCCATCGCCTGATCCTGTTGCTCCTGAAAATGTCTGTCCATCAAGATCGTGGCAATCATAAGTTTCCCCCGTAGTTCCATCAATAAGAACAAAAACAAAACCATCCAATGAGGTACCTGCAGGTCCTTTTAATTCAACGAATTCTTTGTTTGAGGCACTACCATTATTATTACTCTGGACGACGGCTTGAACTTCATTAATAATAATTTGGCTTTTAGCGGTTAAAATAAATAAAAATAAAAAAAGTGTTGTAAGTAAAGTGTTCTTCATGGTGAAATATTTGTTTTCAATTAAATAAATAAGGTTTCTTTTTATGGGTTCTTGGCAAATATGCCTAGGTGCATTTTATATATGCATATAGATAAATAAAAGCATTAGAAAATCAATCGTATTGATTTTCAGCTTATAAATAATAGGCTTAGATTTTTTTTTATAAAAAACGGATTTGGATATAGATGCATTAAAATCCTTACAGACTCAAATGCAGAACAAGTTTAGAGATGAATTAACAACAGTCGTGGATGATTGATTAGATTAGGTATAAAACAAGGTAGTATCTAGGTTCATTTGGATTTTGAGAATACCTAATTTGATGCTAAAGATACAAAGAATTAATTTCTAAAACAGTCTAAGTCTTTTTTTTAACATTTGCTATGGGGGATTATGTGCTCTTACTTGGTGATATTATATCAATTACGTAGGTATTACGTAAAAAAAAGCCATTCCGAGTGTTCGAAATGGCTTTCTCTTTTTAGTAAAATTAGAAATTACTGCTTGATAATTTTTTTCATCATCACATCATTATCTACAAATAATTGTAAATAATAAATTCCAACTGGAAAATCAGAAATATTTAACTCCATTTCTGTATTACCTTCTTGCAATACGCTGGACAATACCACCTGTCCTTGCATATTTAATATTTGGAAATCAGCATCTCTTTGATAAGGTGTTTTCGTTTGAACGAAAATCACATTAGAAGATGGATTAGGTGTTAAGAATATATCGTCATTGGAGCGACTAATCTTTGCTGTTACAATGTTAGAATATTCAAATTTTCCATCAAAATCTACTTGCTTTAAGCGGTAGTAGTGTAAGCCATTTTCTACTTCCTCGTGAAGGAATGAATAGTTTTGAACTAATTCAGTTGTTCCGTTTCCTACTTTTGTTCCTATTTCTCTGAAACTTGTTCCGTCAAGACTGTGCTCGATAGAGAAGTAGTCGTTGTTTTCTTCGGAAGCTGTTTGCCATGTAAGGGCTACTGATTTGTTGTCAGTTGTTTTTGCTTCGAAGGAGGTTAGAGTGATAGGAAGGCCTCCTGGAGGAGGTGAACCTAATGTAGGGCCTCCAAGAATCCAGGTTACTCCATTCCATTGCAAAGATTGTCCTTCACTATCATTTTCTCCGTCTTCATTATATTGTGTAGTTTCACCTAAACAAGTCAATAATCCTGAATCATCCGCATCATTTGTATCATAAACTATTGCACTTACTATCGTTCCAGGAATTGAACTACATGCCGAATTATCAGTAGGGCAACTTGCTGTTTGAACAAGTGCTACTGCGTCTGCTCCATTTTGAAGCCAGTTAGTGCTTGGCGACACAGTAAGATTAACTCCAGTTGCATTACCTATTGTAAAATAACCATTGGCATCAAAAGATTGACCATCTAAATCGTAACATTCATAAGTTTGGTCATTAGATCCATTAATTAAGATAAGAACATAACCATTCAACGATGCATTTGCTGTACCCGAAAGTTCAACAAATTCTTGTGAATCAGTCCCTGTTTGGTCAGCATCAATTTCACTAATAATTTGCGCTTTTAGACCAACAAACGCTAATAACAACATCGAAAACGTAAGTAAAAAATTTTTCATAATTATGTGTTTTTGTTTATAAAAAAAGGTATTAAAATAGCGGTATCACCCAAGCAGATAACAATATCTATTTGGTCACTTTTGTGGCAAATTTCTCTCAGAAAAGGTTTTATTTGAAAATAATGTAGATCGGATTATTTTAAGAATGCTTATTACTTCAAAGATAGAAAATCTATGCTTTTTATTTAAAAGATATGGAGTAAAGTCTTTGTTAATTTCCAATAAAGTAGCTTCATACTATTAAACTAGTCTTCCTTATATCATAACTCTTGGTTAATCCGAATATCCTCTTACTAAATAATACAAAAGGACAACCGTCCAAAATAAAAAAAGGAAAAGTCCCATCGATATTGATCTTTTTAGCAGAGATCTTCTCTCTTTTCTAACACAATCAACGGATTTTCTTAGATTTTGTCCACACTTTCAAACACAATCATTAATAATCTTAGAAAGTGTAGACAATCTCTAAGATTATCAATGGATTTTCTTAGATTTTGTCTACACTTTCTAACAGGATTTACAATCTGGTGTACCAGATTGTAAATTTTGTTTGCCAGATTGTAAATCTTGTGTTCCAGATTAACAATTTTGTGTACCAGATTGTAAATCTTGTGTTCCAGATTGTAAATCTGGAACACAAAATTGTAGTTCTGGAACACAAAATTGTTAATCTGGAACACAAAATTGTAATTCTGATGTACCAGATTTGACCAATTTTTTAACAAAAAGAGCCATCCTAACTCAATAGAATGGCTCTTTTTAGTACCGGCGAATTTATTCGCCTAAAAGATATTGAAGGCGAATGAATTCGCCTGTACTGTATTATTTCTTTTTTACAAAAGCTTTAAACTTAGCAATGTAGACCATTGGATAACCTTTTTCGTCTTCATTTATTAAGTAAACATCAACGGTATTCTCTTGCAATCCTTCTTTATCTTTGCTATCATACTCTACTTCGATCTCGCCAGATTCTCCTGGTTTGAATGTTTTTCGAGGCCAGTCAGGTACCGTACATCCACAAGAACCAGTTGCGAAATCAATTTTCACATCTTCTGTTCCTTCGTTCGTGAATTTGAAAGTTAACTTTCTTTTATCTCCTTGAACTAACTCACCCAAGTCAACATCAGTTTTTTCAAAAACTAATTTTGCGTTTCCTTTTTGGCTTTGTTTTTCAACAGCACCAATTCCACCGTTTCCATTAGTTTTTTCTAAACGAGTTTGTTTTACTTTAATACTAGTTGGTCCAGCAATAATTTTAAACTCCGATCTACGATTATATCTATGCTCATCATCTGGACATTTTACGCCATTGACACATTGATTTCTAATTTGAGTTTCGCCATATCCAACTGCTTTAATTCGGCTAGAAGCTACCCCTCTTTCTGTCAACCATGCTTTAGAGCTAGTTGCTCTTCGCTGAGATAATTTCTGGTTATAACTATCATTACCTTGCGCATCAGTATGTGAACCTAACTCAACTACCATATCAGGATATTGATTCATCAAGTCTAATACCAATTGCAAATCTGGTACTGCTTCTGGTAAAATCTTAGCTTCGTTGAAATCAAATAAAATATTCTTTAACTCGATTGGCTTATCAATGAAAATTTCAGTTACAGTTTCTACTGGAGGAGGTGGAGGAAGTGCTCTCAATTTCAACTGTCTCTCAATCACAGTAGATTCAGTCAATCCAACAGTATTCAAATATGCTGTATCAGGGTAATAACCTTCTGTTTTCCCAATGATCATATATGATTTTTCTTCATTCAACGTAAATCCAAAGTTATTTCCTTTAGCATTAGTTTGAGCTTCAGTATTACCTCTATTTCCATCTAATACTTCAATCAAAGAAACTGAAACACCTGGTAATGCTTGATCTTTCTCATCAAATGCAGTCGCCATTAATTCCAAAACAACTTCTGGAATTCTTACCGTAAAAATGTCATCACAACAAGTTTTACTTTTAATAGATTTAGTTCCTACTCTATTCGAAACTAATACACCATTATAACCACTCTTGTCTAATGAAAAATGTAAATCATCAACTGGTGAGTTATATCCTTTTCCTAAGTTGATAGGTTTAGTCCAATATGATCCATTCCATTGAGAAGTGAAAATATCAAATCCTCCCACTCCAGGATGGCCTGTAGAACTAAAATAGATATTACCATCTCGATAATGTGGTGTCACATCATCACCTGATGTATTTAATACTTCACCTAAATTGATCGGATCACCATATACTCCTTCTCCTTTTTTAGTAGCGTAATAAATATCATATCCACCTTCACCTCCTGGCATATCAGCAGAGAAAAATAAAACTTCATTTCCAAAATGCTCTCCTACGGAAGGATGTTTTACTAACCATTCACCGTTGACTCCCTCTACTTCTTTTGCCCCTTTCCAACTATTTCCATTCTTTTCACTATAGTATAATTTACTCTCTCCTACCGTATTTCCTCTTCCATCTAAAGTCATTTGCATACGAGTGAAAAACATCGTATTTCCATCAGGAGAAATCGTAACATTACCTGTATGGTAACCTTCTCGATTAATCTTTGTAGTTACTGCCTTTCCTTTTTGAAAATCTCCCAACTCAGGTTTCTCTTCTTTTGCATCTTTTTTCTTTTTACCTCTTCCTCTTTTTTTCTTCATTTCTTTTCGAGTAGAAGTAGCCACTTTTAAGTGGTAATCTCCTTCCTTCCCATCAATCACCGTAAACTCATCACTCAAAAATGAAGCATAATATAAAACACCATCATCTGTTAAAAATGGAGATGTTTCTGTTGACTTAGTATTTGCTTTTCCAGCATTTTCGATAAAAACTCCAGTTACTGGAGTCATACCTAATGCCATTTGAGCACCAGTCAATTCTGCCTCTGCCAATGGTTTGATAGCTGCATTTTTAGATTCTTTGAGGTACATCTCTAACTGAACAATTGCTTCATCGTAGTTTTCAGCCATTTTTAATGTTCGACCATAAATGAATCTTGCTTCTGGCAAATATGGATTTGTTCCTTTTCGGTAGTTTTTAGTCACTACCTTTTTATACCAACGTTCCGCTTTTTTATAATCACGCAACATATAATGTAGATTGGCAATTTTATAAGCCAGATCATTATCTCGCAAAGCTTTATCTGACTCATATGCCTTTTCATACCATTCCAATGCTCCATAAAAATTAAGCAATTCTACTTGCTCATCACCAGTAGTAATCATCATGGCTGGAGTTTGTTTGTTGAGTGGCTGAGCCATTACAACATTTGCCATAAGAATAAAAATTGCAGAAAAGAGAATTAATTTTTTCATATTCAATAAAAAATTTAAATTTTAAATTTTAGTTTTTTGACCGCAAACGATTTTTCCTTTTTTATAAAAAACGAAAATTCACCTTATTATAGTGAGTTAATCATTCACAATTAACAGTTCACCATTAAATTAGAATCGTGGACAGAAAATAACTGGCTTAACAGTTGGTTTCTTGAAAATTCTAGCTGTATAAGCTACACCTATTTCAAAACCACCTGCTCCACTTGCTGCATCTGACAAATCAGAAACAGTTAAATCATAAGCAGCTCCTACTTTGAATTGTTTATAATCCATTCCAACTATTAACTGAGTTGCATCTCTTAATCGGTATCCGATACCGAAATTCAAAGTCATATCTTTTGTTTCATTCAAGTGGTATCCAGCTAATGCTTGAACTTGAACATTGTCCGCACCTGAAAGTGTTCTATACATGAACGCAGGTTTCATTACCCATTTATCATTTAAGTCAACAAAAAATTGACCATGCAAAGTAAAATCTCCTGGGAGATCATAAGCATCTCTTCCCTCTGCTGAAGCAGAATAAAGAGAATTCGGAGTTGTGGTTGTATCTGTTCCTCCCCCCTCATTCACATGAAGATCAGGTGTTAAAATGTGATTCAAAGATGCACCAATTTCAAGACGCATTTTATCATTCATTTGTGTTTTCAATAAAACACCAAGATTTAAATCAAATTTATTGGTATTAAAATCTGTTTCGCCACTAATATTTCCTAAATCGGCACTTGCTCCTGCTACAGTTGGATTATCTGCAAATATTCCTTGGGTAGTATTTAATGTTCGACTAGTATAACCTGCTTGAACTCCGAATGTAAAGACGGATTTTGATTTTTTATCCAAAGGCATATGTACTGCCACACTTCCCATAGCTTGCGTAGTATTTAATTCTAAAGCTCCTGCTTTGTCACTATAAAGCATTCCTCCTACTCCTAACCAAGCTCGTTTACCAAGCATCAAAATAGGTGCATCAACATAAAAAGATGGTGTTCGATAAGGACTATTAATGACACCACCCCATTGGTCTCGATAAATCCCTCCAATTCGGAATGAACCTTCGAAAGCACCTGTGTATGCAGGGTTAGTGGTCAAGGGAGATAAATAAAACTGGGTGAAGTGAATGTCTTGTGCATTCATAGTTCCAGCCAACGAAATAAAAAAGAAAAAGAGTAAACCTTTTAGAATTTTCATAAAAGCGAATAGTTTATGTTTTAAAATCTTAGTTTAAAGTGGTGATCGGTTTATTTTATTAAAAACAAGCGATTAGAATGTCGAAAGATAGGATTTTTTGTTTAAATCACCATACGTCGAAGTGCAAGATATTTTGAAATTATTTTTTGACCAAAAATATCAGCATTTTTAATACCTAATAAGCGACAAAACAGTTGGCAGTTGGTAGAATTTAGTAGTTAATCAGAGCAACTGACTTAGTTCTATTTGAAAAAACTGCTTCACAACTTATTTAGAATCTGCTAATCTCACAATTTTATCTTCATCTATTTCCTGCATACATCTAAAATGACCTTTGGGACATTTCTCAAAACCAATTTTAGAGCACGGTCGACAAGACAAATTTTCCACTTGAACAATTGTATTTCGATCTATTCCATCTGCATAAAAAGGTGTCATTCCAAATTCAGGAATCGTATTCCCCCAGATCGAAATAATCTCCTTTTTAAATGCTGCTGCAATATGCATCATTCCGGTGTCATGAGTAATGACCTTCCTCGCATTTTTGATCAATTGCATCGATTCTTGTAAGGTGGTTTCTCCACACAGATTAATCACTCGATCTTCACTTATATTTAGTACGATTTCTTTCCCAATAGTTGCATCTTCTTTCCCTCCAAGTAAAATAATTGGTGATTTTATTTTAGTGCAGATGGAGATTATTTTGGATACAGGCAGTCGCTTCGTTGCGTGGGCACCTCCAATCGCAAAACACAAAAAACCCCTGTCCCCTAAAGGGGAGTTAGATTTTGCTCGAGGAGAGTTTTGTTTTTTTATTTTAGATGGTTCTATTTCTAAGCTTAAAGAAGCTGTCGTATTATCAGGTTCTTCTTTTTCGTTCAAAGAAAGAAATTTTGTTAAATCTGGGATTTTTTTTTCTAAATGAGTTAAATCTATTGCTGGATTCAAAAGACCTGTAGAATCATTTTCAATCAAGGCATCACTTTCACCTCTAGCAAAATATAACTCCCCTTTAGAGGACAGGGGGGTCAAATACCTCTCAACAATATGTATTTTTGGCAAACGATTAATTTTAAAGTTAACCATTAGCCATTTTTCCCAATTCAGTTTGTTAAATGAATAATAAGGAACTCGCAATGCCCAACGAACTTGCAAGGTTCTTAAGTTTTTATGGAGATCAATGATAGCATCGTATTTTTCCAATTTTAATTGAGGCAAAACTTCTGACACCTTTTTATTGATCGTATAAATTTTATCGAGGTGAGGATTGAATATGAGAATAGATTCGAAAGATTTTTTGGTTAAAAAATGTACTTCATAGTTCAATTGTTCTTTGGCATATCGAATCACAGGAACTGTTAAAACAATGTCTCCGATTGAACTGAATCTTAGAATTAGTACCTTTTTTATTTTTTCTTTCGTCAAAAGTGTATTCAATATTTGGTTAAAAATAGATAATTTTGATTCTTAAATTTTAGCGTATTCTTAATACACTAATTAAAAATCCTTCAAACCTAATTTTTTTTTATGAAAAAAATAACTCACTCAATTTTTCTCTTAATGTTCCTTCTCGGTTTTTCATTTTGTAAAGTCCAAGAATACACGCCTATCGATTATCCAAAAGGTCAAATCATTTTTGGCAGCGGCGGTGGAATCACAGGAGCAGTCAATGAAACTTTTATTTTTGACAACGGCAATGTGTTTTCCAAAAACGGACTTGATACCAATTATGTCGCTTTGAAAACATTAAAAAGTCAGGTCGTAGAACAAGTTTTTAGTAACGTAGAGTTTCTAAATCTAAAGGAAACCGAAGTTAACAAACCTGGAAACATGTATAATTTTATTCGAATAAAAGATAAGGATGTTGACCATCAAATCGTTTGGAGTGGACAAGATGCTGTTTCAAAAGAAATTACTAAATTTTACGCTATATTAAAACATCTGACGACAGTTGAAAAGCAGTCAAACAATTAAAACCATCTTTTTTCAACTAACGTTTTTCATAAAAAAATTCTACTTATAATATGAAATATTCAATCCTATTTACCTGCTGCGTTTTACTACTTTTTTCTCAAAACCTATTTTCTCAAACGCAGAAAACAAAAGAATTACAAAATCTACAATCGGAACAATTGGCGGCGCCGACTTCGACTTTAAAAGATGTTCGAAGCATTCCAAAAGAACCTAAAACTGTTTTGGAAAATCCTTTGAAAAACTTTAAAGCAACCAAAGTCTTTCCTGAGAGAACTGATAATCAGCGTTTTATAAAAATAAAAAAAGACGAATCTACCCGTTTACCAATTTGGATTTATGGAAAACTGGAAAATGCTCCTGCACAAAGAAGTACTTCTATTGAAAGTCGAACGATCAATTATTTGGACGCGATAAAAGAATCTTTGCAAATCGAAAATCCTGCTGAAGAGTTTTTTATCCAAAAAATAAATACAGATAAATTAGGGCAACAACACATTCGCATGCAGCAACAATTTCAAGGAATTAAAATCTATAATTCTGAGATAATTGCTCACGCAAAAGACAATGATATTTACCTCGTCAACGGTCGGCACTACCCTACTCCACAATTGGAAAATATTGCACCAACAATTGATTTGAACAATGCAAAACAGATCGCTCGAAATGATGTCGGTACTTTTAAAACACTTTCTTTTGAAGAGAAAAAATATGTAGCTGGGGAGCAATTTGAAAGTGAGTTGGTTATTTTTTTTCCAGAAAAAAACACAACGAATCCGAAGTTAGCTTATCACTTAACGGTGATTCCAAATATGACAGAAAGATGGGAATATTTGATTGATGCGGAGAATGGAAATGTATTAAATAAATATAGTAGCATTTGTAAATTTCATGCACACCTTGAAAATCATACCGCGCATAAAAATGAAATTTCAAATCCTACCTTGGAAAAAAATGAAAATACAGCAACACTTGTCAACGGTCCATTTACTGCCAACGCAACTGATTTGTTGGGCATAACTCGAACGATTAATACGTACGAAGTGGACGGCACTTATTTTATGTATGATGGATCTCGACCGATGTTTGATATCAATTCTGATTTGCCATCTGATCCAAAAGGGATGATTGTAACGGTTGATGGTTTAGGAACTTATCCAAACAATAGCAACTTTGATTATACGGTGCTCACTTCTACCAATAATTCTTGGAATTATCCAGCAGCTATTTCTGCACATTATAATGGTGGAGAAGCATATGAATATTTTAAATCTACGCACAATCGAGAGTCGATCAATGGAGAAGGAGGAACGATCATTTCCTTTTTTAATATCTCTGATGAAAATGGAAGTGATATGGATAATGCCTTTTGGAATGGTGCTGCGATGTTTTATGGAAATGGAAATCAGGCATTTAATTTTCCATTGCAAAGAGCATTAGATGTGGCGGGGCATGAAATGTCTCATGGTGTTATTCAAGGAACTGCTAATCTCGAATATCAAGGACAATCAGGTGCGATGAATGAATCTTTCGCTGATATATTTGGAGCTATGATTGATCGAGATGATTGGCAAATGGGCGAAGATATTACCAATACAAGTTACATTTCGACAGGAGCTTTGCGAAGTCTTTCTGATCCAAACAATGGGGGTTCATCTTTAAGCACACCAGGTTGGCAACCAAAAACGATGTCAGAATATCAGAACCTTCCGAATACCCCACAAGGCGACAATGGAGGAGTTCATATTAATAGTGGAATCACAAATTATGCGTATTATCTTTTTGCAACGGACATCGGGAAAGACAAAGCAGAGTTGATTTATTACCGAGCGTTGGATGCCTATTTGGTAAAATCATCTCAATTTGTAGACTTACGAAATGCAGTTGTTCAAGCAGCCAATGATCTTTATGGAAGTACTGAAGTGAATGCTGCTAATGCTGCTTTTGATGCAGTCGGGATTGGTCAAGGTGCAGGTGGAACTTATCAAAATGATGTCACCTTAAATGATGGTGATGAGCGAATTTTGCACTCTGATGCAGGTTTAGATAATTTATATTTATTTGATTTGGCGGGTACAAATTTAGCTGATCCTCAACTTTCTTTGACCAATATTTCAAGTAAACCAAGTGTTACTGATGATGGAAAAGTAATCGTTTTTGTAGATAATGAAAACAATCTTAAATTTATTGATATCGATTGGGCAACTGGAAATGTGATCGAAGATTACTTGGAAAATAATCCTACTGGAGAATGGCGAAACATTGCCATTTCGAAAGATGGAAACCGAATTGCAGCGGTGAGAACTGCTGCAGAAAATATCATTTGGGTTTTTGATTTTAACTTATTGGAATGGAATAATTTCGAATTGTATAATCCAACTACTTCTGACCCAAATGGAGGAATTGTCACCACGGGTGAAGTTCAATATGCTGATGCAATGGAGTTTGATTTTTCTGGAGAATATTTGATGTACGATGCATTTAATCAAGTAGCAAGTTCACAAGGAAATAATGCAGTAGAATATTGGGATATTGGATTTCTAAATGTTTTTGAAAACGGCAATTTTGCAACTGGAAATATTGAAAAACTATTTGCTGGTTTGCCATCAGGTGTAAGTATTGGGAATCCAACTTTTGCCAAAAACTCTCCTTATATCGTAGCTTTTGATTTTAGAGAAGAAGGATTTTTTAGTGATCAATTTCAAATTCTTGGTGCTAATATTCAAACGGGAGACAACGATGTTATTCGCGAAGGAGAAACCTGGGCTTACCCAAACTACTCAGTCAATGATGAACAAATGATCTTCGATTTACCCTACCAAAGCACGACCGTTCTAGGAAAAATAAATATCAATGCGAATAAAATTAGCGGTGATGCTGCTTCTGAAAATTTCCTTTTTCCTAATGGAACAATTGCTGAAAAATGGGGCGTTTGGTTTGCAACTGGAGAAAGAGATTTGGTGGCGACAAATGAAATCAAATTAGCTGACTTGAATGGAAAAATCTATCCAAATCCATTTGATAAAAATTTGATTTTGGAATTGGATAGCGAACAAAATGAAAAGACAATCATCCAAATTTTTAATCTTTTAGGTCAATCTGTTTTTGAACAAAGTGTAGATATTTCTTTAGGGAAAAATACTTTTGATTTGCCTTTGGAAAAATTGAATGCGGGGACTTATTTTATTCAATTGCAACTAGAAGAAGGAAATGTGATGATGAAAGTCATCAAACAATAAGTCTTGGATCCTTCATTTTCGCTATTCCCATGTGTCAACAACTTGTTAAAAAATTGGAAAAGCCGATTCTATGGCTTAATTTTAGGACACATTAGAAAAACAATATTATTAAATCAATTAAAATATAATCTTGACATGAAGAAATTATTTTTATTCTTAGCATTTTTTGGATGCATCGCATTCTCTGCAAATGCTCAAAAAGCTTGTTGTGCAAGTAAAACAGGTGCTAAAGTTTGCTCTAAGACTGCTGCTGCTAATGCAGAAACAGCTGCAAAATTTGCATCTTTAGATGAGTCAATTGAGTCAAAAGTTTGTAGTACATCTGGATCAGTATCTTACGTAAAGAATTACGTTTGCTCTGAAAGTGGAAAAATGACTTCTACTCCAGTTGAATTTGATGCTTCAACTCAAAAATTTGTAAATGTTTCTCCTCAGAATGCGGAGCAAGGAGTTGGTGGTCAAAATGCAGAAGAAGTTAAAACTGTGAAAGCAGTAAAGGCTGTGAAAGCTGTAAAAACTGCTAAGACTGTAAAAACTACTGCTAAAAAAGCATGTTGCGCTTCTAAAGCTGGAAAATCTAGCTGCTCAAAAGAAGCAAAAGTGGAAAACTAATCTCCATTTTTGACATACAAAAAAAGGCTTTCAACTTAATTGTTGAAAGCCTTTTTTTATTTATTAATGCCTCTTAGTATATTTTCCTCAGAAAAGAACTTGCGGGAGAAATATTTATCTACTAAATGTTTAGTGACTTGAGAGACATTTTTAGGCAGATCCTTTTTATCAATCCAACTCACTTTTTTAAATTTATCTAACTCCTTTGACTCAGGTTCGCCTTTCCACTTTTTTGCAGTAAATAACAAAATCAATTCACTTCCCGAATGTCTCTGAAAAATATGAAGCAAGCGCAAATGTTTTCTCTTGATTTCGATATTTGCCTCTTCATGACTTTCTCGTACAATTGCATCATGTGCAGATTCGCCATCATCTACTTTCCCTCCAACAAGAGAAAAGCCTCCACCATTTTGTGCGGTCTTTTTTAAAAAAAGAAGTTTATCCTCTTTCTCTAAAATTAGTCGAACTACGACTGTAGTTTTTTGTCCATTCATATTTGAGGGTAAAAGTTGTTTCACAAATATATTTAAAAACAAAGAATGCAAAGCCTAAAGAAAGGTAATTTGAACATTTTCTCCATTTTTTTCACCATAAAAAAAGGATAATTCACCATTTCTTAAATGCAATCCACCATTTCATATATAAAAGGTATCTCTACAAAAACATCTTTCCGTACTTTTATAGCTTACAACTTATACGAGAATCGAACAACTTGTTCACTTAAATAGACATAAACATTATTAATATGGATTTATTTGCAAAGATTAAAAACAATGCATCTGCGCTAGGACAATACGCAGAGAATGGAGGCGAAGGATATTTTATCGCTCCAAAATTAGAAGGACCGATTGCCAATAGAATGATGTTCCAAGGAAAGGAATGCGTTTGTTGGAGTGTGAATAATTACCTCGGTTTAGCTAATCTTCCTGAAATTAGAAAAATAGATGGAGATGCTGCTGCTGATTGGGGATTAGCATATCCTATGGGTTCTCGACTGATGACTGGGAATACTTCAGAGCATGAAGCTTTGGAAGTTGAATTAGCTGAATTTGTTAATAAAGAATCAACTGCATTGGTTAATTTCGGTTACCAAGGTGTGGTTTCAGCAATTGATTGTTTGGTTGGTCGAAGAGATGTAATTGTTTATGATGCAGAAAGTCATGCTTGTATCATGGATGGAGTTCGATTACATATTGGAAAACGATTTGCTTTTGAACACAACAATATTGAAAGTTTAGAAAAACGATTGCAACGAGCTACTAAAATAACCGAAGAAACAGGAGGAGGAATCTTAGTGATTTCTGAGGGTGTATTTGGAATGCGAGGAGATCAAGGAAAATTACGAGAAATCGTTGCATTGAAAGAACAATATGAATTTAGATTATTTGTTGATGATGCTCATGGATTTGGGGTTTTAGGAAAAACAGGGGCAGGTGCTTGTGAAGAGCAAGGAGTAATGGATCAAATTGATGTTTACTTTGCCACTTTCGCAAAATCTATGGCAAGTGTAGGTGCATTTTTCGCAGGTGATACTGCTATTATGCGATATATGAAATATAATATGCGTTCGCAAATTTATGCAAAATCATTAGCTATGCCTATCGTAGTTGGTGCTCGAAAGCGATTAGCAATGATTAAAAATGATACTACACAAAAAGACAAATTGTGGACTATCGTGAATGCTTTGCAAGCTGGTTTGAAAGAACGAGGATTTGATTTGGGAGATACGAATAGTTGTGTGACGCCTGTTTACATGAAAGGTTCTGTGCCAGAAGCACAAGCATTAGTTTATGATATGCGTGAAAATTACAACGTTTTTTGTTCAATCGTAGTTCCTCCAGTTATTCCACAAGGAATGATTTTATTGCGGTTGATTCCTACTGCTTCACATACGTTGGAAGATGTTCAAATTACTTTGGAAGCGTTTTCTGCAGTTGCAGTTAGATTAAAAGCTGGAGATTATAAAGTAGAAGCTGCAAATTTCTAAGCAGATACTTTTTTATTTTTTATAAAAAAATCCTACGTTTTGAGAAATCAAAACGTGGGATTTTTTTGTATTACCACAGAGTTGCACAAAGCCCTGATTTACTTATAAAAAATGCTGCGCAACTCTGTTGTCAATTTCTAACCTCCTGATTCTCAAATAAATACAAAAAAACATTTGCCAAAAAAAAGATTCACTTTTTGATTTTTTATTATATTGCATTTCTTCTTTTTATAGAAAACCGTATCGAATCTCATTTAAGATAACAACCTTTAACCATAAATTATGAGCAACATTAAAGTCAAAATAGGAAAGCGAGAAATGACGCTTGCCAAAAGCAAAAAACTAGTTGGACTAAAAAGAAAACCTCAATTCAATCAACCTGACAAGAATTTTAAAAACTCTTCTTTTGTCAGAACTTCTATTTATGATTCTCTTGGCGGATTTAATGTCGTTAGTCTTGAGAAAGATGGAAAAAGTTTAGATAATAAATTGGATCAAGTCCGGTCGTATGATGAGGTGGAAGTAGGTACTCATGTCTACTACGCAGATGGAAGTGATCGAATGTTAATTCCGACTGGCGAAATTTATATCACCTTTCAAGAAGGCGTGAGTGAAGAAGAACAAGAATTAGTTTTAGATGAATATCATTTGGAATTAGATAGAAGAAGGAGCAAAGAATCTATTGTTGCCAAAGTAACTTACCGTTCAAAAAACCCTTTAAAAGTAGCTGCTGAATTAGAGCAGTTTTCATTGATCAGAGTGGTCGAACCTGATATGGATGCCGTGGTCGATGAATATGATTTTGTCGAACCTGCTGATGATTTGTTGGAGCATATGTGGCATTTGAAAAACTATGGATTTGTTGCTGACACCAATTGGAGATTAAAAAAAGATGCAGATTCTAAAGTGGTGGATGCTTGGAAGCGAATTGGAAATTTAGGTTCAAGGGACGTAGTCATTGCGGTAATTGATAATGGATTTGATCTTTCTCATCCAGATTTAAAATCAAAAGTTTATAAACCTTGGGATCTGTGGTCGCAAAGCACACAAATCCAGCATGGTGATCCTCGCTTCACTCATGGAACACCTTGCGCAAGCGTTGCCTTGGCAGCTTCGAATGGAGTCGGCATGATTGGCTCCGCACCTAATGCGAAATTTATGCCGGTGAGCGGAACTTCATTTTCTCTTAAAGCAACTGAGGAAATGTTTGAGTATTGTGTCAAAACCAATGCAGATATTATTAGCTGTAGTTGGGGATCAACTGACCCTGCTTTCACTTTGAGTGCCGTAAAAGAAGACGTATTAACCAATGCTGCGAACAAAGGTCGAGGTGGAAAAGGTTGTGTTATTTTATTTGCCGTAGGAAATGATTCTAAAGATTATGTCAATTATTATTCCGCTCATCCTGATGTAATTGCAGTAGGTGCGACGACGAGTAAAGATGAACATGCTAGCTATTCCAACCGAGGAAGAGAGGTAACGGTTTGTGCACCTTCCAATGGTGATTGGCCGATTATCGCAGCACGTGCTTGGTGGGACGAAGGAGTGAATTGGGAAACAGGTGCTTACAAATTTTGGAGAGATGGCAAGGAACGAGGTAACGCTGGAATGTATAAACACTTTGGAGGAACTTCGAGTGCGACACCATTAGTTGCGGGTATTTGCGGTTTGATGCTTTCGGTAAATCCTGATTTGACAGCAAAACAAGTAAAAGAAATTTTAATCAAAACAGCAGATAAAATCGGTTCGCCTTTAGAGTACGATTCTTCCGGTCATTCCCTCAAGTATGGTTTTGGAAAAGTGAATGCAGACAAAGCGGTCAAAGAAGCACTTCGGTATAAAGATGAGAGCTTGGGAACTGCACCACCAGCTATTGATGAGCCTGTAAAAAAAGGTCGAGGTATTTTCCAATTCAACGTAAAGCGGCAAGCACCTGAAGGTTACGGCGTTCAAATTGGCGCATTTGCAGAATATGGAAATGTCTTAATTCAAGCGGAGAAATTGCAAAAAAAATATAGTCATCCTGTAGTCGTAAGTATCAATGAGTTGGAAGGTCGAACGGTTTATAAAATTGTCGTGGGTACTTTTTCCCAAAAATCTGATGCGTCTAACTTGTTGAAGAAGATGAAGGAGAATGATCAGAATGGGTTTGTGCGGGCGATTAAGGATTTAGCGTAGGAGAATAAAAAATCAGTCGCCCCGTTTACAAAAGGAAAAGCGACTGATTTTTTAATATCCTCTATTTTAGTTGAGACTGTTCAAAAACCTTCTATATATTTACATTACAACATATATAAAGCTTCTTCTTCTTCTTCGCTAAAAAAATAAACCTAAACTAACTTATCCATCTGTCTATTCAGATGGTCCAGAGGTTCAGCGCTAGCGAAATGACGATATTTTTATTGATACAGGCTTGGAGCGAGCAGGAATAAAGAAATCCTTATAACCAAAATTGATTTACAAATTTTTAAAAAATTCGATTAAACTCACTATCCTCTAATATGATTTTCGTTTCTAAGCATGGACTCTTGCTAAAATAATAACTCAGCTATTCATTTCCCACTCTACCAATTACAATTGCGTATAGTCCAACACCTACCGTACCTCCGCAAAACAAAACCCCCAATAAGCATTCCCAACCCTACGCTCCGTAGCGTCCACTCCACGCTCCGCCGACAGTACTCCACGGAGCGTCGACCGCTATCTGCCATGCTGCAAATCCAATTTGCCATATGGCAAAACCATTTTCCCATGTTGCATTTGTCATTCTCCTATAGGACAGCACCATTTTTAATATGGAATATAAATATATAATGTATCAATAATGTATTCGCAGTACATAACTCCCGCATAAACGCTAATATTTCTTTTCAAATATCAAAAAATTAATATATATTGGCATGAGTTTTGAAATAACTGTTACTGTAGACGAGTAATTGAATCTCTATAATAGCAATTATTCTAAGCGAAAATAAGCGATCATCTATCCTTTATTTTCATCCGAATAAAGCTTCCATAAATTCATGTAAGACTCGTGATTTTATTTTCACTAAGTTCCTATTTTAATATAATCAATAGGAACTTAAAAACGAGTAACGAGAAAAACCAATTGAGAACGAAGACTTCAACTCTTCTTTTTCTTTCCCAACATTATTCCTAATTTATTTTTTACTGGCTGTCGGCACAGACAAAATGGTAGCGTACCTTATTGTCCTGATACAGCTATTGGCATCATAACAACTGGAAAGAACTCCTCTCAATGGTTTTATGTTTACTCCCCAAAACAAAAGTTATTATGAAAAAAATGACCTTACTTTTAGGCTTCAGTAAGATGAGTGAAGCTGAGATGATCGAACAAGGTGCAAGTGTCGTAGAAGGTATGACCAACAATTCTCATTTCACAACACTTACGGATGCCATTACTTCTTTTACGACGGCTTACCGAGCATTTGTGGATTCGATTCCTGCGCCTAATGTGCGAAATCAAGTCAATGCTTCTGTCAAGGATGCGAAGAAAGCTATTTTTTTGACGGAGATGGTGGCACTAGGAAATTTGATTATGGGCGTTGCCAAAGGCGACGAAGTCAAACTCAAATCAACGGGTTATCGAACTAGTTCTACTTCTAATAGTAAAAAACCTGTTCCTGCTACACCCGAAGGTATCGAAGTATTTATTACCAATGATCCTTTTGCTTTATTGGTGAGCTGTCCCACCGACGAGAATGCTACTTCCTATATCGCAAGAGTAATCGCAGAAGGAGTAGAAGGTTCTCCTTGGGAAAATTTTAGTTCTTCTACCAAAGTATTAGTCGGTGGAATTACTACGGGCATTATGCTTTCGGTCCAGATGAAAGTAAAAAATTCTGCGGGCGAAAGTGGTTGGTCAAATCCAGTCGGTGCTCGATTGCCTTTACCGAGTGAACCTATCCTGAAGCGGGTTAATATTTAATAGAGTTTATTCTAAATGAAGTTGTATGGGAGAATGTAAAGCGCCTAACGTTCAACGTCGATCGAATAAAGTCTAATATTTAATATTTCCAAAAAGAAGGTACGCTACTTTTTTAAGAAAAAAAACATGAGTCATCCCGAATTTTTACAAACCTAAAAATTCGGGATTTCCTATTGAAAGACCGCTTTCATTTTCGTGCTTTTAAAATAGCTATTAAAGCACATAGGCACATCTTTTTTTGCTATTTTTCCCTAAAAAATAATTCCGTACCGTAGAGTATGCAAGGATTTCTTAAGAAAAACTATCAAAAAAATCTTACACTTAAAATTCATACTAGAGTTTATTCTAAATGAAGTTGCATGGGATAACGTAAAACGTCTAACGTTCAACGTCGATCGAATAAAGTCTACTTAGAAAAATATATTTACCCCAAATCACTATCATAATAATTATCTCTCCGCATTTGCTCTTCCTCTCGCCTCCTCTCCTCTTTTGTTTTTTCAAAAATATCTCTTGGCAAGAAATAAGGGCCAGTTCCACTTTGTGCTTCAAATTCTTCTCCCCAAGTTTGAGGTTCATTTTCCTTTTTCAATCTTTCCACTTCTTCCAACAAATCATCTTTATAAAAATACGCCGTAAAAATCCCGATCAATCCTCCAAACAAATGACTCTCCCAAGAGATCCCTGGTTGGTCTGGTAAAATTCCTGCAAACATTCCACCATACAAAACCAAGACCGCCAAAGCTAAAACGATCGACTCTCTACTTTTGACAAATACGCCATTCCAAAATACAAAAGCCACCAATCCATAAACTACTCCACTCGCTCCTATATGGGAAAAATTACCGATCTCATTGTCAAAAAAATTACCCAACAACCAAACTGCTCCCCCTGTCAAAATCCAAATCATCACCAATCCTCTCACCGCTACAATTCTATAAAAATACATACTCACTCCTAACAAACTCAAAAATGGAATTGCATTAGATAACAAATGTTTCCAGCTTCCATGAATCAATGGAGCAGTCAAAATTCCTTTTAAACCATAAAATTTTCTTGGAAAAATACCCCAGTAGATAAATTCAAAACTCGAAAACTCTTTGATGATATGAATCACCAACATGATTAATATTAAAATCACAGGTAATTGCAAACTTTCAACAAAACGATTTTTTTCTTCTTCGGGGTTCAATATTTACTTTTTTAGAAATGAGCAGGAAAGTTAATTATTAAGGAGTTAACAATCAAGGAAAGTTTTTTTCAAAAAAAATCCCGAAACTTAATTTCAAACAAAAGTTTCGGGATTTAGTTTTTTTATACAAATCTTCGGCGCACCAATTTGACAAAAATCTTTGCCTTCTTCTTTTTTCCCTTCGAAGCCCAATCATAAATTTCAGCAATATTAGCCAAGTAATCTTTGGCATCATTAAAATTACTTAATTTATTAATCGTCGATAAAGCATCCTTTAAAGCGTCACCATTTCCGTCAAATAACTCATTGGTCGTCAAAATTCTTTCATTGATTCCCATTGCTTTATTCAAATCTTTAATAGGACTTTGACTTAATCTTTCTGACAAATCTGTAGCTTCTTTAAACTCAAAAAGTTCCTCGTGCTCTTCACTAATTTTTGCCTTGACAGGTTTAGGTGCAGGCGGCGGCGGTGGTGGAGCAACTCTGACAGGTGGTGCTTTCCGTTCTATTTTTGGCGTTTCTACAACTGTTGGTCGAGGTGCTGGTTCTGGTCTCGGAGCTGGAGCTGGCTGTGGAGCAACTTCCACTTTTGGCGGCGGTGGTGGTGGCGGTGTTTCCACCACACGTTCAACTTTCACAGGAGGTTCTACCACTTTTGGTATTTCTCTCACCGGTGGAGCCACTTTGATTGGAGCTGCTTTTTGAATAGGTGCAACTTTCGCCCCTCCATCAGGCATAAATTCTTCATAAAGCGATTTTACATAATTCCGCATTAACTCCTTTTCAATTTCAGAAATATGCTCGTCCATTGTCATACTTTGGAATAAACGATTAATTTTTTCTAAAAGAATTTTTGCTTGCTTAACATTCATACGGTATATCTTTTTTAATTTCGCAAAACGCGATTTCAATAATTTTTGTAAAAATAAATAATTTGATGGAATAATGGAGGAATGTCTTTAAGTATTAATGTGTTTATGTAAGTTCATAATTATTAATATGAAAAAAGCCACATTACTTCCTATTTCAATAATACATACTATACATTAAACACACAAATACATCATAAATGTTTTTAGAACCTCATTTTAAAGGACAAAGAAGTGGATGGATAGAAGTCATCTGCGGTTCCATGTTTTCAGGAAAAACAGAAGAATTGATTCGTCGACTCAAACGAGCTAAAATTGCTAGTCAAAAAGTAGAAATTTTTAAGCCTGGAACTGATACTCGATATGATATCAAAAATGTCGTTTCACATGATGCAAATTCTATTTTGGCAACTCCTGTAGAACATTCTTCCAAAATTTTAGATTTTGCAGATGGAGTAACTGTGGTAGGAATTGACGAAGCACAATTCTTCGATAGTGAGTTAACTGATGTTTGTGAAAAATTAGCGTTGAAAGGAATTCGAGTAATCGTCGCAGGCTTGGATATGGATTACAAAGGGAAACCTTTTGGCCCGATGCCTAATCTTTTAGCCGTTGCTGAATATATCACCAAAGTGCATGCAATTTGTCAACATTGCGGAAACCTTGCGACTCATTCTTATCGATTGAGTGATGAAACTGGTACCGTTGTTTTAGGAGAAAAAGATCGATATGAACCTCGTTGTAGAAATTGTTACCAGATGGGTAACATTTTAAATCTGCAAGTGAAAGAATAAACAGTAAGCAGTTTTCAGTAGGCAGTAAACAGTTGTCCCATTACCTACTGAAAACTGCCTACTGTTAGCTGCCAACTGACATATTTCCATTTCTCATTTTTTTTATCAAAAAGGAGAAGGTATTTTTACAATTAAGATCATATTCCCAAAATATAAACCACCCCTCATTTTTCAACAAAAAAAAATACAACCTAGATGAAAAAGTTTATACTACTTTTTTGCGCCTGCTTGGTATTTTCAAGTCTTTTTGCTCAAAATATTACAGACCATTGGTATGATGCCAATGAAGCTAATATTTTTATCCCAGCCAACCAAGAGCGTAAAATTATTCCTGAAGAGTACAGAACATTAGCCTTAGATCTGGATGCCCTAAAGTCTAGTTTAGTTAATGCTCCTATCGAATTTACTTTTGCTGCGACACACAATCCAACGCAAATAATTTTGCCAATGCCCAATGGAGATGATGTCGCTTTTCAAGTGGTCGAATCTTCTGTGATGTCTTCTGTCTTAGGAGCAAAATATCCGAACATAAAATCTTATGCAGGCTATGGTGTTGATAATAAATCATTGCAAGTACGTTTTGAAATTGCAGCCAAAGGATTTCGAGCGATGATTGGTTCACCTGAGGGAGTAATTTTTATTGATCCATACTTGGAAGGAAATAACAATAACTACCTTTCTTATTATAAAAAAGATCGGTTACCGAATGCTGAAGAAGCAGCAGTTTTGAATGCAGCACATGCCTCTCATAATCCTTTGGAAGTTTTGAATGCTAAAAAACCACTTGAAGATAATGATGGTGGTCCTAATAGCCCTTTTCATAATCAATTAACTCCTGAATCAACTACTGCGGGTGACCCTGTTGAGTTAAGAGTTTATCGGATGGCATTAGCTACCTCTGGAGAATTTTCAGCAACACAAGGTGGAACCGTAGCTGCGGTAATGGCGGAATTAGTTTATGCCATGAGTCGATTGAATTTTATTTTTGAAAAAGAAACAGGGGTTCGTTTTCAATTAGTAGACAATAATGATGAACTAGTATTTTTAGATCCAGATACCGATCCTTATGAAGGTAACGAGATCACTAATACAACTGACATCAATGGAAATATAATCGCATTTGGTACTTTTTACCAAAGTGTAACTACGATCAATTCAGTAGTTGGAGTTGAGAATTATGATGTTGGACATCTTTTCAAAACCTTCCCATGTCAGTTAGATGGAATTGGAATTGGAGGTGTGTCAGGAGGAAATGTATGTATTGATGATACTAAAGCTCGTGGAATTTCTTGTAATAATAATCCAAGTGATAATTTTTATTTAGGTACTTTATCACATGAGGTAGGGCATCAATTAAGTGCTGCACATCCTTGGAGTAACTGTACTCCTTTTTGGAATGGAACGGATCCTAATGGAAATGATCAACTAAGTGATGGAAATGCTTACGAACCAGGAAGTGGATCCACAATTATGTCTTATGTCGGAGCGTGTGGATCTAATAATGTTCAGAACTCTGGAGATGATTATTTACATGTCAATTCTATCGAGTCTATTCAAAGTTATAGTCGAGAAGGAGCAGGAACATGTGCGATGGTATTGCCTTCCGATAATTTTGATCCAGACGTTGATATTCCTTTTGGCCATGGATTAAAAATTCCAATTAGTACTCCTTTTCAATTGACCGCAGTTGCAAGTGATGTAAATCCAGATGATACTTTGACGTATTGTTTTGAGCAATATGATTTAGGGCCAATTAGCCCTCTCGGAAGTCCGATGGGTAATGCACCAGCTTTTAGAAGTTATATACCTACGGAAAATCCAACTCGTATTTTTCCAAGAATAGGAACTATTGTCAATAATCAAAATTCCATTACGGAGGTTCTTCCAACTTATGCGAGAGACTTGACGTTTAGATGTACCGTCAGAGATAGCAAGTGGGGAGGCGGTGGAACGGTTTGGGATCAAATTGCTTTTAAGGCAGTAGAATCAGCTGGTCCATTTTTAGTTACGCACCCTAATGTTAATCAAACATTTGAAGTGGGAGATTATGTAGAAGTAACTTGGGATGTTGCCAATACAGATTCAGCACTTGTCAATTGTCAACATGTAAATATATTGTTATCAACTAATGGAGGTTATGAATATCCAATTTCGTTAGCACAAAATGTCGCTAACACAGGAAGTTATACTATTGTAATTCCTGATGCTCTTACTGGATTAGCGAGAGTAAAAATTGAAGCAGCAGACAATATCTTTTTTGATATTTCAAATGTGAATTTCAAAATAGTTGAACCTACTACTCCTGGATATTCAGTTTCAGCAGGACCATTTTTCCAAAAAGTATGTTTACCTGAATTACCTGTCGTTAACATCAATACGCTTTCTTTATTGGATTATGACAGCTTGGTTTATTTTGAAGCAATCGGTTTACCTGTAGGAACAACAGCCGAATTTAGTGCTAATCCTATTATGCCATCTGAAGATGCAACCATGACTATCAATACTGATAATGTTCCAACTGCTGATGGGATCTTTACATTCCAATTAATGTCGTATGTACCAGGAGAGGATACAGTTTACCAAGATTTAGTTTATGAAACAGTAGCCACAAGTTTTATAGATTTCTCTATGGATTCACCTCTAAATGGCGCTGGAGGATTTCCCGAAATTCCTACTTATACTTGGAACGAAAGTATTGCCGCAGATGATTACATGATCGAGATTGCCAATGATCCTTCATTCTCTCCAGCTTCTATTGTTGAAACTAATGTAGTTACAGGGACAAGCTATCAAGGAGGAGCTCAACTTGATCTTGGCGGTATTTATTTTTGGAGAATTAGACCTCAGAACGAATGTCAAGTTGGTGATTGGTTTGCAGTAAATGCTTTTGCAATTAAGTCATTATCATGTACAAATGCAGTCAGCTCAGATGGTCCAGTTACTATTCCAAGTAACGGATTACCAACTATTGAATCAGTCATTAACATTCCAGTTGATGGATTAATCAATGATTTAAATATTACTAATATCAAAGGAAATCATAGTGCTTTCAAAGATATTGACATGACTTTAGTTAATCCTAATGGAGTCTCTGTCAAGTTATTTTCATCTATTTTTTGTCAAGCCAACACTTTTAATTTTGGAATGGATGATGAAGCTGTTTCTTTTATCGGTACAGATTGTCCTGTGAATACGGGGATTAGCTACAAATTAGAAGATAACCTTTTAAGTACATTTAACAATACCAGTTCTCTTGGAGAATGGAAACTTCAAGTTGAAGTAATCAATACTGCAGGGAATGGCGGAAAGTTAGATGAATGGACTTTACAGATTTGCTCTGAAGCTAATTTGAGTCCACCTGAATTAATTACCAATGAAACTATGCCACTTCCTCCTGCAGCCACTCGACCAATTGATTCAGATTTTTTATTGACACAAGATCCAAATAATGGTCCAGAGGAAATCACTTATACGATTGTCACTCTTCCAGAAAATGGAAAATTATATTTCATCACTAGTGAGTTAGAAGTCGGTGATAAATTCACTCAAAATTCATCGAGTGCTGGAAATATTTTATACACTCATGATGGAGGTGCTTCGACGGAAGATAGTTTCACATTTATTGTTGATGATAGTGAAGGTGGATTAATTGCTACTCCTCAATTCAATATTGTTCTCGATCCAGATGTGATGATTGCAACGGAAGATATTTTGGATCAAAACGAAATTTCTATTTTCCCAAATCCGGCAAATGATTTAATCAATATTGGTTTTACTAAACCTATCAATGAAGAAATCATTGTTCGAATTTTTAGCGTGCAAGGAAAATTATTGGCGGAGAAGATGGTGAAAAATTCTCAAGATTTAATTCAAATGCAAACGAGTCGATTTGCGAATGGAATTTATTTTGTACAGGTGAAAACAGAAGAACAGATGATGACGGAGCGAGTGACGATACAACGGTAAGTTTTTTGTAGAAAAAAAATTAGACCATCGTTTAAATTCATTTTTGAATTTTAACATGTTCTGAGCCCTTTTTAAACTTGATGTTTAAGAAGGGCTTTTTTGATATTTTTCCTAACTTTGAACAAAACAAACACACATATGAAATTACGAATTAGAGGAAACTCGATCCGATTGCGATTGAGTCAACAGGACGTAAAAGTATTTAGAGAAAAAGGACGAGTGGAAGATAGTATTCAGTTTGGAGCAACTGCTGGTGGTCAACTTACTTATGTCCTAGAATCCGCTGAAGTAACAAAATTAAAATGCGATTTTTCAGATAGCATCATTACTATTTTTGTTCCAACAGAATTAGGAACGATGTGGGTTGATTCTCAACTCGTCGGCATAGAACATTTAGACGCAACTACTGAAAAGGATCAAGTTAGAATTTTAGTAGAAAAGGATTTTAAATGCATGCATGTAAGAATTAATGAGGATGAAAGTGATTCGTTTCCACATCCGAAAATCTAGAGAATATCCAATATCGAACAATAATTAGAATGAAAAAACCAATCTCCCCTACTCCTCCTATCGAAGAGGAAAAAATAAAAATCGGCGCACCTAAAACTACTGCCGCTGGAATTCCCGCAGTCGTTTCTTCCGTCAAACATTTGCTTGGAGAATTGACCATTGGAAATTGCGTCAAAACAGTTTTTTCCATCAACCAAATGAATGGCTTCGATTGCCCTGGTTGCGCTTGGCCTGACCCTGATGATCATCGATCTGGCATTGGAGAGTATTGCGAGAACGGAGCAAAGGCCATTGCAGAGGAAGCAACCAGCAAACGAATCACTTCCGATTTTTTTAAAAAAAATAGCGTCGCAGAATTATCTCAATGGTCTGATTTCCAATTAGGCAAAAGTGGACGGTTGACGCATCCGATGATCTTGCGAGAAGGAAGTTCGCACTATGAAGAGATCAGTTGGGATGATGCTTTTGCACACATTGGTTCAGAATTAAATCAATTGGATTCGCCGAACGAAGCCATCTTTTACACGAGTGGGCGGACAAGTAATGAAGCTGCATTTTTATATCAATTATTCGTGCGAGAATACGGAACGAATAATATGCCTGACTGCTCCAACATGTGTCATGAGTCAAGTGGAGTTGCACTTTCAGAAACAGTTGGAATTGGAAAAGGAAGTGTTCGATTGGAAGATTTTTATGTGACTGATTTAATTATCGTCATTGGACAAAACCCTGGAACAAATCATCCTCGAATGCTCTCCGCTTTGCAAAAAGCAAAACAAAATGGCGCAAAAATTATCACCATCAATCCATTGCCAGAAACGGGTTTAATCAAATTTAAAAATCCACAAAACGTATCTGGTTGGATTGGAGGTGGAACGCAATTGACTGATTTATTTTTGCAAGTAAATATCAATGGTGATGTGGCGTTGCTTAAAGCGATCATGAAATTATTGCTCGATGAAGAGGAGAAAAAACCGGGGACAGTTTTCGATCATGACTTTATCAATCAAAATACGCATGGCTTTGAAAATTTTATTGAAGAATTAAAAAAAGCAAATGTAGAAACGCTCGCAAAAGATTGTGGAATTAGTATTTCTCAAATTCATCAGGCAACTAAATTAATTTTAGAAAATAAAAAACTCATCGTCTGTTGGGCCATGGGTTTGACTCAACATGAAAACGGTGTTAACAATATTCAAGAAGTTGTAAATCTATTGTTATTAAAAGGTAGCATTGGAAAACCTGGTGCTGGAACTTGTCCCGTTCGAGGACATAGTAATGTGCAAGGTGATCGAACGATGGGAATTTGGGAAAAACCAAAACCTGCTTTTTTAGATAAGCTAAAAGAGAATTTCCAATTCGAACCACCACGAGAACATGGTTATGATACCGTCGAAGCAATCAAAGCAATGTCGAAAGGAAAAGCGAAAATATTTTTTGCAATGGGAGGAAATTTTCTTTCCGCAACTCCCGACACAGAGTTTACTGCCAAGGCTTTGCAGAATTGTAAAATGACTGTTCAAGTTTCTACTAAGCTCAATCGAAGTCATTTGATAACTGGAAAAACTGCTATCATTTTACCTTGCCTCGGAAGAACAGAATTAGATTCGCAAAATGGACAAAAGCAATTTGTAAGTGTTGAAAACTCCATGGGAATTGTGCATGCTTCGCGAGGTAGTTTGACGCCTGCCTCCAAACATTTATTAAGCGAACCAGCCATCGTTGCAAAACTTGCCACAGCAACTTTGAAAAATTCTAAGACCAATTGGAATCATTTAATCGAAGATTATGATCGCATTCGAGAAGCGATTCAAAATACGATTCCAGGTTTTGATGATTACAATCGACGGGTAAGAAATGACGGAGGATTTTATTTGCCGAATGGTGCTCGTGATGGAGATTTTAAAACCAAAACTGGTAAAGCAAATTTCACCACTAACCCAGTTCCAAAACATGATTTGAAAAATGGTGAATTTATCATGATGACCATTCGTACGCATGATCAATTTAATACTACTATCTATGGATTGGATGATCGCTATCGTGGCATTTACAATGGTCGCCGAATTGTGATGATGAATGTCGAAGATATTAAAGAAGCAAATTTGAAGGCAGGAGAATTTATTGATTTGTACAATCATCACGAAGGAGTAGAAAGAGTTGCTCCTCATTTTATGATCGTCGAATATGATATTCCTCGAAAATGTATGGCAACTTATTTTCCTGAAGCAAATGTTTTAGTACCGATAAATCAATATGCACGCAAAAGTCATACACCTGCTTCGAAGCAAGTTTTAGTCACTTTTAAAAGAAATACAACCTAGCTTTTTTCTAAAAAAAATAAAAACTAATAGCCAGCTAGTTACACAACTAGCTGGCTATTAGTTTTTTATAACAAATCTTTTAATAAATATCATTTTTCTACTTTCATTTCCACCTAAATATAATTGTCACAAAAGTCGCATTTTTTATAAAAAAAAACTGAACTGCAATTTTACCTTTCCGATACACAACAATGAAGAATCCCTTCACACATTAAAGAAAGTTTTCTTTCTAACACTATTTCAAAAAAGAGTTCTTTTTAAATAGAGAGCCATTCCAAAACCGTTTGTTCCAAAAGATAAAAGAGAGAGCTTGATTTGATAAAAGTCAAGTTTTCTACTTTTATCAAAAAAAAAAGGAAGGCCTGTCACACGATTTTTTTTACATCTTTCGATTATGAGAAAATCGAAAATTTTTAACATAAAATTTACCCCCTGTATGATTGAAAATTTGAAGAAGGGTATTCTTTTAAAGATAGGCGATACACTAGAAACACTACAACTTCGATTGATGCTCAACCAAGAGACGATTGTCGACGAAGAAAACATTTCGCCTACACTCAAAGAAGCTATTGATTTTTACAAAAGCATTGCTCAACAAAATCAACAAGCAAATCGAGTAATTCAAGAATGCGAAGACACTATTGAAAAATTATTATTACTCAAAAAACATTCGCCGGATTTATCCATTGATTCCATGGTCAAACTTTATAATAATTATGAAGCTTTTCCAAAAGCAGATTTTCAAAAAGAACTATGGAATAATATTGGAATTCGACAAGCATCACAGTAAAATTAAAATGTATACTTAACAGTTTATTTCCCTAACATATCAGTCTCAAAAAAAGAACCAACTCATTGAATGAATTGGTTCTTTCCTTTTTTATAAAATAAGTTTCTTTTAAAACTACTCTATCGAAATCTTTCCAGTAGCATATTTCCCGCTTTCATCTTCCACTCTGAAAAAATAAATTCCTTTTGGCAGGTTATTCTTTTTGATTGTAAATGTATTGTTATAAATACTTTCCATCCGCTTCACTTCTTGCCCTGTTGCATTAAAAAGAGAAAACCGAACATCAGTCATTCCTTCTGGTAAGACCACCGTTGCTTCGTCATACATTGGATTTGGAAAAACTTGAACGTCTTGTTTAAGGTCTTCTATATCTTCTAAACTCGTCGACAAATTTAGCCCAGTTGTATCTGAAGTGTACATCATCACCATAACCATCATTTCATCATCCGACGTTGGTCCAAACCAGACATTATTCGGTCCATTATTTACATAACTTGCCGAATGAATAAAACCTGGATTCATTGGTAAAGGATATAAGTTATCGAAATATAAAATTGGAATATGTTGATAATCGAAGAATGGCGAAACGCATCCAGGTGCACCATCCAAAGAGCAGGATGCATCATAAATCAGTTCTCCTTTGCTACCATCAAAATTCCGAAGGTACATTTTATAGTCAGTTCCCCATTGATGAGTATGTCCCATGAGTCCCCAAACGTAACGAGTACCTGCACTAGTTTCTGATTTATCAAAATCATATTGGTTCCCATTATTCGGAATATAAATATCATCTTTAAAACGCAAATCCGTTTTCATTTCTTGGATGGCAGTTCCTACTGGTTGAGTGTACACATTAAAATAAACTTCCGCTTGATAAGTATTCGAGGCATCGTAATTAATGTAATGTGAATTTAAATCCAACACAATATCATTATCCCAAATGAACGCAGTTCCCTCTGGTAAAACCAAATCAGTTGCCTCTTGAACCGCTGTTGTCAAACTTATCGCACTATGATCAGGATCTAACCTAAATCCTGGATCAATACTATTCGCAGCAAAAGCAACTGGAAAATTATAAATAATGAAGTGATGAGATGAGGAAGAAATTTGCATATCAATTCGATTCACATCTACATCTGCAGGAAGGTCTAAAGCATACTTTTGAAACAACTCCATTTCTGAAAAATTCTGTCCAGCAGGATTTAAATAAAATGGTCCCATTTTCACTTGAAATCCTTCTGATGGATCTGGTGCAGGAGGTGCTCCATTTGGAAAACTAGCTAATCCATTTCCATTATAATACTCGTTAATCAATTGTGGAATTTGGTCAACGTAAGCAGTTTCAAGTTGTGCATCGCTATTTTGAGCAGGCGCTCCGAGAAGAATCCATTGACGAATTAATTCCTTTTCAATATCAGTTAACTCAGGTTGGTAGAGTGGCATTTGATCGCCTTCCACACTTGCATCTAATACGATCGTCGGCTCAAGTGTTCCATTTATTTTCCGAAATAAATAACTCAAATCTGGGCGACCTTTATAAATATATTGGTAGCCTTCTGCAATGGCATGAGCATTGGTGTTAGGCGTTTTTCCAACAAGATTATTATATACATTGATTGCTTTCAGCGCAACATTGGCACCTGCACCTTCTAAGTCCAAACCACCTTGCTGATCTGCATTGCTATGGCAAGACATACATTTATTTTGGAAAATATTATAAACCTCAAGACTTAATTGAGCTGTAGAAATTTGAAGAGTAAAAATGAGAAGAGTGAATAATAAGTAATTCTTTTTCATTAGAAATTGGTTTTAGAAATTTTAAATAACAGAGTTTCTTAAAAAGATGATCGTAAAATAGTTTTTATAAAAAAAGGTAAAAACAATTTTTCGACTATGATGTATAAATTATCTTTGAACTGGGTTAAAACGAAGGTGTTCTATTCGGTTAGTGTTTTTCTCTAACCTTTAGTTACAACTATGACGACAATAATTAAGCTTGCCCCTACGTCTATTAAAATTAATTTTAATAAATCAAATAAAAGAAGGAATTGACTTTTTTGTAAAAAACTTAACTTTTGTTAATACATTAGTTTTTTTCTTTTGAATGTTGAACAACAAGTACTGTTAACACATTGAACACTAACAGTACTATTTTATACAATTGAGATCATGAATAACTTCCAAAACATCTGGGATTTTAAAAATACCTCCAAGGAAAACTTAACTCAACATGCCTTCGACTACCTCGTTGGTGGGGCAGATGATTTAAGAACTTTTAAGCGAAATATCGAAGCTTATCAACATTTCCAAATTCGTCCTCGAAGATTAATTGATGTAACAAATGTAGATACCTCGATGGAGTTGTTTGGAAAAAAATATGCTAGTCCGATTTTTTTAGCCCCTGTAGGATTTCAAGAATTATTTCATAAAGACGGAGAAATTCCAGCGGTCAAAGCTGCTGCTACAAAAAATATTTTATCCGTTGCCTCGACGGTAACGAGCAAATCATTTTCAGAAATTTGCGAAGCAGTTGACTCGCCACCATGGTTCCAATTATACACGACCTCAGACAGAACAACCACTACTCGCCTACTCGACCAAGCACAAAAGAATAATTGTAAAACGATTGTTTTGACCGTCGACGTTCCCGTTCCTGGTAATCGAGAAAAGCACATTGAAATTCTTACGGGTAGTATGCGAACGGAAAATACTCTTGGTAATTTTAAAGACGGAGGAGCTGATTTTGATCCAACATTGACGTGGGATTTTATTCCTTGGTTCAAAAAAAATTACAACATGAATCTTTTACTCAAAGGAATCATGACTGCCGAAGATGCCGCACTTGCGCTAGATTATGAAGTAGATGGAATCATCGTTTCGAATCATGGTGGACGACAGTTAGAAAGTGATTTGAGTACGATTGAAGTGCTAGAAGAAATTTCAAAAACCATCAACGGAGCTATTCCAATTTTGATCGACGGAGGCATTCGTCGAGGTACTGATATTTTTAAAGCATTAGCTTTGGGGGCAACTGCGGTTGGAATTGGACGACCTTATATTTATGGTTTAGCGACAGATGGACAGGCAGGAGTTGAAAAGGTTTTGGATATTTTGCAAACTGAATTAGTGAGAAATATGCAACTTGCGGGAGCTACTTCGATTTCTAAAATCAATAAAAAACAAGTTCGGGAGAAGAAGTTTTAAATAGAACGAATTTTCAAAATACTTATACGGTTAGGCCATAGGAACATTAAAATTCTTAGCATAGCTTTCAATAATTTCCACCAACGATTTTGAGCTTTTATCTTTTCCAAATTCGCCATCTAATACATCTCGTTCCATCTCTTGCGTTAGTTTATGATAATCTACTTCGTCCACCAAATCGAAATCTAATTCAAAATCTTTTTTCAAACCAACTAATTTAAGCTTTTCATTTTTCAAATCAATTCTACTTAAATCTGCCCAATTCCATTTATCAATAAAATAATCATCGTAAGAAAAAGAATCATCATCCAAGTAAATTGTCGGATTAGAATTCAATACAATTTGTGCCCAATAATATAATCCTAACAAAGTAATCACTAATGTATCCACACTTTTCAAATTCCCATAAGCTTGCACAAAAACTAAACCTAACAATGCTAACACAATACCTTGAATCAATAAATTATTTTGGTAATCACTCTTCTTTCCCAAACTGACAATATTAATATTTCCTCTCAATCGATAAAAAAGTACTCGCTTCAATACCAAATATGCACCAATGGTAAATAAATAAACCTTGAGGGAAGTAATATAATAATCAGCAAAAACAATGTTAGTTCTCAAAGAATCACTCATCAACATGAAGATTCCTAAACCAAGAAATAACCAGATAATATTTGAAAGGTTTTTAAACATAATATTTGGGACTTTTAAATAACGAAGTCGAAAATTAAACGATTATTTCCCAAAAAGAAACTCATTCTTTCCAGTTAACAAGTTATTAACCTTATTCATTCATAAAAGGTAAGCATAAGCTAGTTATTACTAAAGTCAGAAGAATTAGGTTTTTTCAATTGCTCTCCTTCTTTTAGTTTTTGCTTTAATTTAAGAATCTCTTTTTCCTTTGCTACAATTTCTTTTTCCTTTTGAAAATTTTTCTTTTTTTCTTCCCATTGGTTGTTCCAATTTTCTTCCGCTGCCTTTTTTTGCTTTAAGTATTCATTGATAAATAAGTAAATAAAAAATAACGGAATCGCAAAAATGAGTAATCGAATCATAACTGTATTTTTTTAATAAAAGATAAAACTATTATTTTAACTTTTTTAGATATCTTCACCATGTGCTCCTGCACTATGAATATAGCCTTATTTTATTTTATTAGTTAGTTGGGCTATTCTAAAACCACTATTTTCATTCTCTATACACGCTTAAAAATATTAATTCTTTTCAAAAAAATGTAGAGATAAAAAACGAAGAACTGTAATTTTTACAGTTCTTTTTTTTATTAAACAAAGAAAAATATGTTTAAAAAATTAAAACGCAATCTATTACTAGATTGATTTTAAAAAGTCTTAATTTTGAAGACTTACATTTCCAATTCCGATGAGTTAATTATATTATATATTACCTAATTGTTTCCCCAACAAATTCATAAATTAGAAATATTCTAACTATACTCTCGTGAGGTATTTACTACTATTCATTATTTTATTGTGCCCTTTATTTTCCTACTCCCAAGACTACTTGACGAGTGTGCGTCATTATGATAAAAAAGATGGCTTAAATACTCGTAATATTAGATATGGATTTAAGGATAGTCAAGGCTTTCTTTGGTTTACTTCAAATTCAGGTGCTTATCGTTTTGATGGTTATCAATTCAAATCTTATAAAAGAAGGTTGAACCGAGATGAACCATTTGCGATGAATCAGTTAGGGGAAGATGCTGATGGTAATATTTGGTTTTTCCAATTTGGAACAGAAAACATACCTAGTGATATTTCAATATTACCCTTTGGACGAGACTCATTGGTAGGCTTTGAACATTTCTTTGAGAACAATGCTCCTTTTCTTGCTAAAAATATTCAAAAATTAATTTTTCAAGAAAGAAACATCATACATATATTAAATAATGATGGACAAATATATGAATATGCCAATCATTCATTTATCCGAATATTTCAAATACCTAATACTCCTTCAGCAATACACACTTTCAATATTTTAAAGACAACCGATAATTATTATCATATCAGTTTTCAAAAAGAACTCTTAAAATTATCACCTGATCTTGATCTAGTAACAAGAGATACAATCCCCTATTTACTTCTTGAATATCCTTATTATCCTTTATTTAATCTTCACAATAATGCATTTCTATTTTCACAATACGAATTAACTCCCCAACTTGAAGAATTATTTAATCGAGGAGATCAACTAAAGTTAATTGATCTCAATTCTAACTTCCATTTTAATTACATACTCAACAACAAAGGTGAAACTTCATATCAATTAGAGTTGATTAATTTAGAAAAAAATACTACGATAAATATTGAGCCGTTTGGAGATCCAAATACGATTGTTTCTCCTAGTTCTTTTTTTGTAGAAAATGAAAATTCTATTTGGCTCATGGCTCATGATGGAGTCTATCATATTAAATTAATCAAAAAACGTTTCAACAATTTTTTACAAGGCAATAATACTCGAGAAATAGTTACAGATAAAAATAGGAACGCTTGGGTTACCTCTGATCAAGGCCTTCATAAAATAAATTTAACCAATGGAAATATTCAAACTAAAACAGGTCTAAAATGGAATACCGGGCGAGGTCTTTTTTTGGAAAAGAATAATACGCTTTGGGCAACTAACCTTCTTGGTAAAATTCAAAAAATAAATACATCGAATTTTGAAATACAAAAGGAATATTCTCCTTATCAAAATCAAATCCGCAAATACAGTTGCATCTTCGCTAATAGAGATCAAAAAACCAACCAGTTGTGGGTAGGAACAGAATCTGGTTTATTAAAGTATGATTCTCTCTCCGATAGTTTTTTAAACTTCGAAAAAAGTAACAACTTTAGTGAATTTGATTCTACCAAGATGATGCAATTTTTTGAAAACGATGAATTTATACTCATTCCTACACCAAAAGGAATTTTTCAACTTGATCCTCAAAAAGGGATTGTCCAACATTTTTGCACAAAAAATAATACACTCCCCTATGATAATATTATTTTCATTCATCAAGATAAAAAGGACAAAAGCTTTTGGCTTGGAACTAAATTAGATGGATTAATTCATTGGGATAAAGAAACTGGTAAAACGGAAGTTTTTACAGAAAAAGACGGTTTAATCGACAATTTGATTTATACCGTTTATGAAGATGACCACGGATACTTATGGTTGCCAAGTAATTTTGGCTTAATGCAGTTCAACAAAGAAACGCATGATCTTGTCACTTACACCACCAAAGATGGACTACCTAACGACGAGTTTAATTATTACTCTCATTATCAAGATGAAGAGGGAACATTATATTTGAGTGGACTAGATGGCATCACCATCTTTCATCCAAAAAATTTCACCTCAACCCTTCAAAAAAATGCTCCATCGCATTTGATTAGTTTTGAAGTTTTTGATGAAAAAAATAAAACCATGGTTTCCCGATGGAATGATTTTAATCAAAATAAAAAAATCATTCTCCAGCCAGATGACAAATCTTTCCTGCTTTCATTTGCCTTGCTTGATTTTCAGAATCCAGAAGATAACCAATTTGAATATAAAATTGATGGCTACAACAGTAATTGGATTTCATTAGATGACAATAGTTTGAGACTCAACAATCTACCTCATGGCCAATATACCATTGTCATCAAAGGCAGAAATTCTAACGGTGAATGGTCTAACCAACATTTAAAAATTCCTTTAAAAATTCTTCAACCTTTTTATTCCAAATGGTGGTTTAAAATTTTATCTATTCTCAGCTTGATTGGTTTTATTTCATTTATCATTCGAAGACGAACGGCTAATCTTTCGAGGGAAAAAGAAAAGCTAGAAAAAGAAGTCGTTCGTCGTACCAAAGAAATCAAGAAACAAGCAGAAGAATTAAAAAAATTAGATGAAGTCAAAACTCGTTTCTTTGCCAACGTTACGCATGAATTACGAACTCCGCTTACTTTAATTATCAGTCCTTTAAAGCAACTCATGAAAACAGAAAACCTGAATGATCAGACCATGAGGACACTAACTGCCATCGCTCAAAATGGAGAACAATTAAAAAATTTGGTCGAAGAAATTTTAGATCTTAGCCGGTACGATGCCAATAAATTAGAGGTCAATAAAAAGTCCGTCCACTTCTTAGCTGAAGTCAGAAAGTGGGCAACTGGTTTTGATTTGGAAGCACAACATCGTGGAATTGATTTCCAATTATTTTATCAATTACCAATTGATGCTCAATTGATCGTTGATGATAAAAAATTAAAAAAAGTTGTCACGAATTTACTTTCTAATGCATTTAAATTTACTCAAAGTGGTGATAGCATTACGCTAGAAGTTGCTGAAGAACAAAATAAAATTATTTTAAAAGTAATTGATACTGGACAGGGAATTCACCCCGATGATTTGCCACACATTTTCAAACGTTTTTTTCAAACCAAACAAACCGACGCAAATCTACATGGAGGACTAGGCATCGGATTAGCCTTGTCCAAAGAATTAACTACGTTAGTCGAAGGACAACTTTTCGTTCAGTCCACTTATGGATCTGGAACAACTTTTACTTTAGAATTCCCTAAAAAAATCTCCACAGCTCCAATTGATACTTTTGTTCCTCTACAACCTATCATCGTTGAAGAACCTTTACCTTCATCTAATCAGAATAACTCCAAAAAGAATATTCTCATCGTCGAAGATAATATTCAAATGAGGGCTTTTATTCAAGATCTATTGCACTCGAGTGCCAATACATTCTTGGCTGCCAATGGAAAAGATGCTTTGAAAATTCTAGAGAAGAATGACGTTGATATTCATCTAATTGTTTCTGATGTGATGATGCCTGAGATGGATGGATTTACTTTATTGGAAAAATTAAAAGCTTCTAAAAAATGGCAACTTATTCCAGTTATTATGCTGACTGCCTTATCCAATACTACCGACAAATTAAGAGCCATTACCATCGGAGTAGATGATTATTTAATTAAACCTTTTGAAGCAGATGAATTAATCGCTCGGGTAAATACCTTATTGCAAAATATCGAACAACGAAAAAATACTCCTGCCAAAATTGATGAGGATGAAACAGAAAAAGAACTTCCGCTACTCGAATCTGCTGACTTAAAATGGTTAAAACAACTAGAAGAAATCGCTTTCGAAAATGTAACCAAACCTAATTTTAATGTTGCCCAACTTGCATTTGAAATGGCGATAGGTGAGAGACAATTTAATAGAAGATTGAAAAAGATGACAGGACTTACACCTGGAAATTATTTGAAAGAAATCAAATTACAAAAGGCAAGACAACTCTTGGAAAATAAAGTTTATACCACTATCGCCGAAGTTTCCTATTCGGTTGGCTTCTCCACTCCTGAATACTTTTCCAAAATATATAAAAATCGTTTTGGAAAATTACCTTCCGATTATTAAAAAATTAAAATTCTTCCTTCCTTATATTTTTTCCTAAAAATTGATAACCTGTTGCATAAAGGTTATAACCTTCAATAAAAAATAAGAATGTCTTTTTTTTACATGAAAAATGACATTTTTTTCAATCAGAATCATCCTAATTTTGACTCAAATAAGAGAAACTCTCACACTATGAATTTTTAATTTAGTTATTTTTTGAAGGGCTATTCCAAAACACTATTTATTACACTATTCCAAGAAGCTCAACACACGCAAAATTAGAAAAAAGAGCAAAAGATTTTTTGGGGTTTCAATTTAGAATAGAGTTTCAAAACTCTATCTTTTAATGTAAGTTAATGTTGGCTACTAACTCTAGTTAGTAGCCTATTTTTTTATAACTCAAAAATCTGTCCTTCTCTAGCTACGTGAAATCCACGTTTTTCCACCTCATTTCTTGCCTCACTCTCTTTTTGCAAAACAGGGTTTGTATGATTAAAATGAATAAAGTATACTTTTGATTTTTCTTCCTTTGAGAGTGAGTCAAATAACTCCATACTTTCCTCCATAAATGGATGTGGAATCAAACTCATATCTCGCCCAGGGATTTCTCCATTTTGATAAAAAGTACCATCCAAAAAAGCATAATCTACCGATTTGATTTCTTCTAAAATACTCTGTTTCCATTTTCCCCATTTGTCAATATCAGGAATAAAAAGTGCCGTTTTATTTTTCCCAAAAATCTTAAAACCAACTGTTTCTGAAAATTCATCTCGATGTGGAACTTGAAATGGAGTAACCTTTATGTTTTCCAAAATGGTCATCGAATCATTTCGGAGAGGCTGGATTTTTATATTTTCTAACTTAACTAATTGACTCCAAGGCGCATTTTCTTCCAACATCGCTTGCATTTTCGGCATCGCAAAAACGGGTACTTTTTCAGCTCCCATTGCCTCTCTTCCCAAATGCATCAAACCTGTATAATGTCCCATGTGCGCATGTGTCAAAAATACGCCCGCTAAGTCATATTGATTTTTTTGCAAAATGTTCAGTTGATCTTTGATATCAGGTGTGGCATCAAAAAGGAAACATTGATTTGATTTTTGATCAACGACTCCGATAGAAGAAACCATCTTTCGCAAACTTTTATCATTCCATAGATCTTTACAACAATCTTTTTGGCAGTTGATTTGGGGAAAACCTGCGTCTTGCGCCGTGCCTAAAATTTGAAGATATGTTTCAGATGAAATCTGTTTTATCTCAGCTCTTGGTGCTTCTTCAGCGCAACTGAAGAGGGCAATTACAAAAATTAGAATGGTCGATATTTTTTTCATAAAACCTATCTTTTGTATAAAGTATAGGCGAATTCATTCGCCTATAAAAATAAAACTTCACTAAACTTAAGCGAATGAATTCGCCTGTACTATTATTGTAAAATAAGAAAAGGGTACGACGAAATCGCCGTACCCTTCTTTTTTATCTTAAAATAAAATTAATCGCCACCAGCAAAAATTGCTACTAAACGAATAATTTCAATGTACAACCATACTAGTGTGAATACTAATCCCATTCCGAAATACCATTCCATGTATTCAGGTGCTCGCATCGCTTCCCCTTTGTGGAAATTATCAAAATCTAATAAAAGATTTAATGATGCTACTCCAATAATCACTAAACTAATCCCAATTCCAATTGGAGATGATTCGTGAAGAAATGGAATATTTACTCCAAACATACCTAGTGCAAATTCAACTAAATAAACCACCATAATTGCTCCAACAGCAACAGTTACGATGCTTCTGAATTTCTCGGTTACTTTAATTGTTCCAGTTTTATATAAAGTCAACATCACAAAGAAAATAGACATCGTAATAATAATTGCTTGCGTAATTACTCCACCTGCAACTGCTCCATAAACAAATGAAGCTGTACCTGCTGAAAATCCTGCAGCAACTGAAAATAATGGTGCCCAAATGTGAGACCTTTCTTTATCACGATTAGCAATAAAACTAAGTGCGATAATACCAATAAATCCACCCCACATAAAAATTGGATTAGCAAACATATATGCCACCACCGCTGATGCTAACATTACACCACCTAATATAAAAGTTTTATTAACTGCTCCATTCACAGTCATCGGTCTGGCAACTGTATCATATCCTGAAATATGACCATCTAATGTTTGACTTCCATTTGAGTTTGTATTTTGGAAAGTATCCTTTCCAAACATTGGATTATTAGATTTTTCGAACATTCCTCTTCTAGCCATAATAATTTTGTTTTTAATTGAATAATATTTTTTTATTGAGCCTAAAAATAAGGCTTTTTATTTAATTTAAAAATAATTTTTTATCCGTCAGTCCAATTCATCCTTGTGAGATAATTGCAAAGTCAGAACAATCATTTAGACGCAAAAGTTAACGAAAAGCACACTTTTACCTTAGTTTTTCTACCAATCAACTCTTTATCTCCAAATAATCCAAGATATTATCGTTTAAAATCGGAGATCCTATCTCTAATAAAGCTGTGGATAATGCGCATGTAGTGCTTTGTATACTTTGGCAAAAAAATTCCGTAACCAAAAATCTCTGATGAAATTGGATTTATGGCTATCTTTATAGATACGAAAGGAAATAACATTGCGTTGCATTTTTCAAAGTAAAGACAAGGGATATCTTGTTTCTACAGATCAGTTGACCAACTAATTCCTTCTTATCGAATTTATGATCAACCGATTTTCTACTTAAATAAAACTAAAAAAACAATGGCTCATTTCACTAAAGATTTTTTAAAATTCTTCCAAGGGCTTGCGACAAATAATGAACGCGAGTGGTTTCATGCAAATAAAAAAGATTACGAAGCGCATGTCAAAAATCCATTTAAGGATTTTGTCCAACTGATCATTGATAAAATGCAAGAGGTGGATCCGACGGTGGTGATTCTGCCGAAGGATGCAATTTTTAGAATCAATCGAGACATTCGTTTTGCCAAAGATAAGACACCTTATAAAACAAATGTCTCTGCGGCAATTTCTGCAGGCGGTCGCAAGGACCATTCGAAACCTGGAATTTATTTTGAGATGGGTGCGGATAAATTCGGTATTTTTAGTGGTGTTTATCAACCTGATAAAAATCAATTACAAAACATTCGAGAAGGAATCGCTTCGCAACCGAAGGAGTTTGAGCAGATTTTAAAAAACAAAAAATTCAAAAAATTCTGGGGCGAAATTCAGGGAGAAAAAAATAAACGGATTCCTAAAGAATTTAAAGAAGAGGTAGAAATTCAACCCTTGATTGCGAATAAGCAATTTTATGTGATGACACAATTTGATGCAGATAAAATTCTAGATCCGAAGTTGGATAAGATTATCATGGAGCATTATTTGGCAGCGAAGCCGATGGGTGATTTTTTTTATGAGGCGATTTATCGGTAATGAGATGGAACACGGATGCCGCGGATTGAGCGAATTTTAGCGGATTTGACGATTATATATATCTAAGACAATTTACTGGAATTTGCTCGACAGGAGCATTCTATTTTTTT